>JAFWPP010000013.1:0-38632 GCA_017509485.1 Oscillospiraceae bacterium
GTCAAAATCCTTGCGAAGCAAGCCGGTTCTGCGCAAACAGCACAGAAGATCGCAGCCCCTTTGCGGAATGAAACAGGAATCGCGGGGTTCAAATACGGAAGCTTGATTTTGACGGTTACGGTCTTTTTTGACAGTCTGAGAAAAACGCGCCGTGAAAGGCGCGTTTTTCTTGTCCCCTTATTGGGCCTCGTTGGTGATCATATCGGAGGTGACCCGGGACTCGGGGCAGGCGGTCAGGTTGTAATCCCGATAGACCGTCAGGCCGGAGCCGGCGGGGATCAGCTTGCCGATGATGACGTTTTCCTTCAGGCCCACCAGCTTGTCGACCTTGCCCTTGATGGCGGCCTCGGTCAGGACCTTGGTGGTCTCCTGGAAGGAGGCGGCGGAGAGGAAGGACTCGGTGGCCAGGGAGGCCTTGGTGATGCCCATGAGAATCAGAGTGGCGGTGGCGGGCCGCTTGAGCTCCAGCCCTTCCTCGCCCGCGTCGATGCGGGCCTGGATGGCGGCGTTCTCGCGTGCCACCTTCTCGTTTGCACCCTCGAACTCCACCACGTCCACCTGGGTCTCGCCCAGCAGATCGGTGTCGCCGGGGTCGTTGACCTTCACCTTGCGCATCATCTGGCGGATGATGACCTCGATGTGCTTCTCGTTGATGTCGACGCCCTGCTGACGGTAGACGGCCAGGACCTCCTGGGTCAGGTAATCCTGAACCTTCTCCTCGCCCCGGATGCGGAGCACGTCGTGGGGACTCAGAGGACCGTCGGTGATGCGGTCGCCCTTGTGGACCTCCTTGCCGGTCTCAACCCGCAGGCCCACGGAATAGGGGACCTGATACTCCTTCACGTCGCCGTCCTCGGAGGTGACGGTGATGGAACGGAGGGCGGAGCGGTGGGAGTCGTCCACGGCCACCATGCCGGTGGTCTCGGAGATGACGGCCATCTTCTTGGGCTTCCGGGCCTCGAAGAGCTCTTCGACACGGGGAAGACCCTGGGTGATGTCGTCGCCGGCGACGCCGCCGGTGTGGAAGGTACGCATGGTCAGCTGGGTGCCGGGCTCGCCGATGGACTGGGCGGCGATGATGCCGACGGCCTCGCCGGGATCCACCAGCTTGGAGGAGGCCAGGTTCATGCCGTAGCAGCGGGCGCAGACGCCGGACTTGGCGCGGCAGCCCAGAACAGAGCGGACGTAGACCTTGTCGATGCCGTGGGCCAGGAACTTCTTGGCGTCCTCCTCGTGGAGCATGACCTCCTTGGAGTGCAGGACCTCGCCGGTGACGGGATCGGTGACGTCATAGACGGGGAAGCGGCCGTGGATGCGCTCGCCGAAGGTGGAGATGGTCTGACCCTTCTCCACGATCTGGGCCTTCCAGGAGCCCTTGGTGGTGCCGCAGTCGTCCTCCCGGATGATGACCTCCTGGGACACGTCCACCAGACGGCGGGTCAGATAACCGGAGTCGGCGGTACGCAGGGCGGTGTCGGTCAGGCCCTTGCGGGCGCCTCTGGAGGAGATGAAATACTCCAGAACGCTCAGACCTTCACGGAAGTTGGCCTTGATGGGGATTTCGATGGTGCGGCCGGAGGTGTCGGCCATCAGGCCGCGCATGCCGGCCAGCTGACGGATCTGGTTCATGGAGCCGCGGGCGCCGGAGTCCGCCATCATGAAGATGGGGTTGAAGGTGTCCAGGTTGTTCTGCAGCGCGTCGGTGACCTTCTTGATGGTCTCCTCCCACTCCTTGACGGTGAGGCGGTAGCGCTCGTCGTTGGTGATGAAGCCGCGCTTGTACTGGCGGTCGATCTTGACCACGGCCTGCTCGGCCTCGTGGATCAGCTGGTACTTCCGCTCGGGGATCGCCATATCCGCGATGGAGACGGTGATGGAGCCCTTGGTGGAGTACTTATAGCCCAGGGCCTTGACCTTGTCCAGCATTTCGGTGGAAATGGTGAAGCCGTGGACCCGGATGCAGCGGTCGATGATCTTGCCCAGCAGCTTCTTGCCCACCTTCTCCTGGATCTCCAGGCTCAGCATGTCGCCGCCCGAGCGGTCAAAGAAGCCGAGGTCCTGGGGGATAGGCTCGTTGAAAATGAGTCTGCCCACGGTGGCGTCGATCATGCCGCGGTACTGCTTGCCGTCCACCTCGCGCTCCATATAGACGCGGATGGGCTCGTGCATGTCCAGGCCGTGCTCGGCGTAGGCCATCATGGCCTCGTTGACGCCGGTGAAGCTGGGCAGGATCTCCCGGGGCCGCTCGCCCTTCTCAAAGGCCTCCTTGGCCAGGCAGGCCAGGGTGCGGACGTAGATGTGATCCTCCTCCAGGATGGACTTGGCGCTGTCCCAGCTGTTGTAGATCCAGATCACCCGGTTGGGATCCAGCCGGCCGGCCTCCAGGGACGCGGCGGCCTCGGCCAGGGTCTCAAAGGCGTCGTCCGCCTCGTCGGGCCGGTCCTCTTCATTGTGGATGCCGCTGCCGGTGGTCTTGATGAAGTGGTGGAAGCCCTCGCCCTCGGGATCGTCCCAGCTGTTGCGGACGAAGACGGGATCGTCCATGCTCAGCTTGCCGCTGGAGATATACTGCAGGGCGGCGTGGAGGCTGGGATAGTGGTTGATCTGATAGCGCTTGTAGGTCAGGTAGTAGGTGCCGAGGATCATGTCCTGGGTGGGCACGGTGACGGGCTTGCCGTCCTGGGGCCGGAGCAGGTTGTTGGCGGAGAGCATCAGCATCCGGGCCTCGGCCTGGGCCTCGGCGGAGAGGGGAACGTGGACGGCCATCTGGTCGCCGTCGAAGTCGGCATTGAAGGCCGTGCAACACAGGGGGTGCAGCTTGATGGCGCGGCCCTCCACCAGCACAGGCTCAAAGGCCTGAATGCCCAGACGGTGCAGGGTGGGGGCGCGGTTCAGCATCACGGGCCGGTCCTTGATGATGACCTCCAGCGCGTCCCAAACCTCGGTGGCGCCCTTGTCGATCATCTTCTTGGCGGACTTGATGTTGTTGGCCAGCTTGTCCTCCACCAGCTTCTTCATGACGAAGGGCCGGAAGAGCTCGATGGCCATTTCCTTGGGCAGACCGCACTGGTAGAGCTTCAGCTCGGGGCCGACCACGATGACGGAACGGCCGGAGTAGTCCACGCGCTTGCCCAGCAGGTTCTGACGGAAGCGGCCCTGCTTGCCCTTGAGCATGTCGGACAGGGACTTGAGGGCGCGGTTGTTGGCGCCGGTGACGGCGCGGCCGCGGCGGCCGTTGTCGATCAGGGCGTCCACCGCCTCCTGGAGCATCCGCTTCTCGTTGCGCACGATGATGTCGGGGGCGTCCATGGAGACCAGCTTCTTCAGACGGTTGTTGCGGTTGATGACCCGGCGGTAGAGATCGTTCAGGTCGGAGGTGGCAAAGCGGCCGCCGTCCAGCTGGACCATGGGCCGCAGCTCGGGCGGGATCACGGGCAGCACGTCCATGACCATCCAGGCGGGATCGTTGCCGGAAAGGCGGAAGGAGTCCACCACCTCGAGGCGCTTGATGATGCGCAGCTTCTTCTGGCCGGAGGCGTTCCGGAGCTCGGCGCGGAGGCTCTCGGAGAGCGCCTCCAGGTCGATCTTCTTCAGCAGGGCCTGGACGGCCTCAGCGCCCATGCGGGCGTCAAAATCGTCCTCGTACTTCTCCCGCAGGTCGCGGTATTCCTTCTCGGTCAGGATCTGGTTCTGCATCAGGGGCGCGTCGCCGGGGTCCACCACGATGTAGTTGGCAAAGTAGAGGACCTTCTCCAGGATGCGGGGGCTGATTTCCAGCAGCAGGCCCATCCGGGAGGGGATGCCCTTGAAGTACCAGATGTGGGAACAGGGGGCGGCCAGCTCGATGTGGCCCATGCGCTCGCGGCGGACCTTGGCCTTGGTGACCTCGACGCCGCAGCGGTCGCAGATCTTGCCCTTGTAGCGGATCTTTTTATACTTTCCGCAGTGGCACTCCCAGTCCTTGGTGGGCCCGAAGATCTTCTCGCAGAAGAGGCCTTCGCGCTCGGGCTTGAGGGTGCGGTAGTTGATGGTCTCGGGCTTGAGCACCTCGCCGTAGGACCATTCGCGGATCATTTCGGGGGAGGCAATACCGATCTTGATGGAATCAAAGGTGGCGTTAGGCATTGTGTTCTTCCTCCTTCCTTATTCGTAGTCGTCCGCCGCGGCCTCGGCCTCGGCGACGACCTCCTGGAGGACGGTGGTGAAGGTGTCTTCATCCTGTTCCTCGTCGTAGTTGTAGCCAGACTCCAGCACCTCGTCGGCGTCGGTGACGAATTCTTCTTCGTGGACGTAGTCGTCGCCCTCGGCGGTGTAGACCACCTCGTCCTCGTCCTCGTCCTTGAGCTCGATGACGTCGCCCTTCTCGTCCAGGACCTTGATGTCCAGGCACAGGGACTGCAGCTCCTTCACCAGGACCTTGAAGGACTCGGGCACGCCGGGCGCCGGCACGTTGTGACCCTTGACGATGGCTTCGTAGGTCTTGACACGGCCCGTCACGTCGTCGGACTTGACGGTCAGGATCTCCTGCAGGGTGTAGGCGGCGCCGTAGGCCTCCAGGGCCCAGACCTCCATTTCGCCGAAGCGCTGGCCGCCGAACTGGGCCTTGCCGCCCAGAGGCTGCTGGGTGACCAGGGAGTAGGGGCCGGTGGAACGGGCGTGGATCTTGTCGTCAACCAGGTGGTGGAGCTTCAGGAAGTAGACCCAGCCCACGGTGACCAGATTGTCGAACTGCTCGCCGGTGCGGCCGTCGTAGAGGATGGACTTGCCGTCCTCCCGCAGACCCGCCAGCTTCAGGGTGTCGCGGATGTCCTTTTCGTTGGCGCCGTCGAAGATGGGGGTGGAGACCTTCCAGCCCAGGGTCTTGGCGGCATAGCCCAGGTGGACGTCCAGCACCTGGCCGATGTTCATACGGGAGGGGACGCCCAGGGGGTTCAGCACGATGTCCAGGGGAGTGCCGTCGGGCAGGAAGGGCATGTCCTCCTCGGGCAGGACCCGGGACACGACGCCCTTGTTGCCATGGCGGCCGGCCATCTTGTCGCCCACGGAGATCTTCCGCTTCTGGGCGATGTAGACCCGGACCACCTTGTTGACGCCGGGAGCCATCTCGTCGCCGTTGGCGCGGGTGAACTTCTTGACGTCCACGATGATGCCGCTCTCGCCGTGGGGAACCTTCAGGGAGGAGTCCCGGACCTCCCGGGCCTTCTCGCCGAAGATGGCCCGGAGCAGCCGCTCCTCGGCGGTGAGCTCGGTCTCGCCCTTGGGGGTGACCTTACCCACCAGATAGTCGCCGGAGCTGACCTCGGCGCCGATGCGGATGATGCCGTCCTCGTCCAGATCCTTCAGGGTGTCCTCGCCCACGTTGGGGATGTCCCGGGTGATCTCCTCGGGCCCCAGCTTGGTGTCGCGGGCCTCGGTCTCGTACTCCTCGATGTGGATGGAGGTGAAGACGTCCTCCCGGACCAGACGCTCGTTCAGCAGGATGGCGTCCTCGTAGTTGTAGCCCTCCCAGGTCATGAAGCCGATGAGGACGTTCTTGCCCAGGGAGATCTCGCCCTGGGAGCAGGCGGGGCCGTCGGCAATGACCTGTCCGGCCTCCACCCGCTCGCCGACCTCCACGATGGGCCGCTGGTTGACGCAGGTGCCCTGGTTGGAGCGGGCGAACTTGGTGAGCTTATGATCCACGACGGAGCCGTCGTCGTAACGGATGGTGATCCAGTCGGCGGAGACCTTCAGGACCTCGCCGGCGCCGGAGGACTTGAGGCAGACCTCGGAGTCCACAGCGCACTTGTGCTCCACGCCGGTGGCCACGATGGGGGCCTCGGTGACCATGAGGGGCACGGCCTGACGCTGCATGTTGGCGCCCATCAGAGCACGGTTGGCGTCGTCGTTCTGCAGGAAGGGGATGAAGGCGGTGGCCACGGAGACCATCATCTTGGGGGAGACGTCGATGTAGTCGATCTGCTCCCGGTCCACGGCGATGATCTCGTTGCGGTGCCGGCAGGTGACGCGGGCGTTCACCAGGAAGCCGTTCTCGTCCACGGGCTCGTTGGCCTGGGCCACCCGGTAGTCGTCCTCCACGTCGGCGGTCATGTAGTCCACCTGATCGGTGACACGGGAGCCGGCGTACTTGCCGTTTTCGTCATAGATCTTTTCGATCTTGCGGAAGGGAGCCTCCACAAAGCCGTACTCGTTGATCTTGGCGAAGCAGGCCAGATAGTTGATCAGGCCGATGTTGGGACCTTCGGGGGTCTCGATGGGGCACATGCGGCCATAGTGGGAATAGTGGACGTCGCGGACGTCGAAGGAGGCGCGCTCTCTGGACAGGCCGCCGGGGCCCAGGGCGGAGAGACGGCGCTTGTGGGTCAGCTCGGCCAGAGGGTTGTTCTGGTCCATGAACTGAGACAGGGGGGAGGAGCCGAAGAACTCCTTGATGACCGCGGTGACGGGCCGGATGTTGATCAGGCTCTGGGGCGTGACGGTGTCCAGATCCTGGACGGTCATGCGCTCGCGGATCACGCGCTCCAGGCGGGTGAAGCCCACGCGGAACTGGTTCTGCAGCAGCTCGCCCACGCAGCGCAGGCGGCGGTTGCCCAGGTGGTCGATGTCGTCGGTGGTGCCGACGCCGTTGGCCACGCAGATCAGGTAGTTGATGGAGGCCAGGATGTCATTGGGGGTGATGTGCTTGGGCATCAGCTCGTTCGCGTGATCCTCAATGGCGTAACCCCATTCCTCGGTGCTCCAGTTTTCGGCCGCGGCCTGCTCCAGCAGGGTTTTCAGCGTGGGGAAGTCGATCTTCTCCTTGACCCCGAACTGTCTGGGATCGAAGTCCACAAATTTGGACATGTCGGCCATGTGGTTGGAAAAGACCTTTAGCTTCTTGCCGTTCACCAGAAGGACCGCCTCGTTGACGCCGCGGTCGGAGATGGCGTGGGCCTCGGCCCGGGTCAGGACCTTGCCGGGCTCGGCCAGGATCTCGCCGGTCAGGGGATCGGCGATGGGCTCCGCCAGCTCGCTGCCAGCCAGGCGCCACCAGATGTCCATCTTCTTGTTGAACTTGTAGCGGCCCACCTTGGACACGTCGTAGCGGCGGTCGTCGAAGAACAGGGCCTCCAGATAGGAGCGGGCGTTGTCCACCGTGGGGGGCTCGCCGGGACGCAGCCGCCGGTAGATCTCCAGCAGGCTGTCCTCGGGGCTGTGACAGGTGTCCTTCTCCAGGGTGGCGGTGATGCGGGGATCGTCGCCGAACATCTCCACGATTTCCGCGTCGGTGTTGACGCCCAGGGCGCGGATCAGGCAGGTGATGGGGAGCTTGCGGTTTTTGTCGATGCGAACGTAGAAGACGTTCTGGGTGTCGGTCTCATATTCCAGCCAGGCGCCCCGGTAGGGGATGATCTGGGCGGTATAGGAGTGCTGGTCGGCCTTGTCCACCTCGTCGCCGTAGTACATGCCGGGGCTGCGGACGATCTGGGAGACGATGACGCGCTCGGCGCCGTTGATCACGAAGGTGCCGCCGTTGGTCATGAGGGGGAAATCTCCCATGAAGATCTCCTGCTCCTTGATCTCGCCGGTCTCCTTGTTGCGCAGGCGCACCCGGACCTTGATGGGTCTGGCGTAGGTGGCGTCCCGCTCCTTGCACTCCTCGACGGTATACTTGGGCTTGTCGTTCATGGAGTAGTCCAGGAAGCTCAGCTCCAGGTTGCCGGTGTAGTCGGTAATGGCGTCCGTGTCCCGGAAGACCTCGTGCAGGCCCTCTTCCAGGAACCAGTTGTAGGAATCCTTCTGGATCTTCAGCAGATTGGGCATCTCCAGAATTTCCTCGTACTTGGCGTAGCTCTTGCGGAGGGTCTTGCCAAAGTACTTGTCCTTTACCAATGCCATGGGGGTTCATCACTGCCTTTCATAAAAATGATACGCCCGGAAGCGTTGATTGTTTTGCTCTTGACTGGCTTGCGTTTTGCGCTTGCCTGTGCTATACTGCCGATATAGAGGTGAAATCTGCGAAATCGCAGAAAACCGCATATTGGAGCTACATTATAGCACAGACGCCCAGGGAAGTCAAGATGACTTTTCCGGGTTTTTTTGTATTCCTGAGCCTGGAAATGTAAATTTTTTATAAAAAGAACTCCGATCCCCTTTTCGTCGCGGTGTATTCCGTGTATAATGCGGAAAAAGGGATCAGGAGATCGGCATACGGACATTGTTTTGAAGGGAGGCGATCCCGTGCTCCAGATCCAAAACGTCAAAAAAGTATATAAAACCGGCGCGTTGGTCCAGCGGGCGCTGGACGGGGTCAGCCTCAGTCTGCGGGACAATGAATTCGTGGCCATTCTGGGGCCCAGCGGCTCCGGCAAGACCACCCTGCTCAATGTGATCGGCGGTCTGGACCGCTACGACGAGGGCGAGCTCATCATCAACGGCGTCTCCACCCGCAAGTATTCCGCCCGGGACTGGGACTCCTACCGCAACCACACCGTGGGCTTCGTCTTTCAGAGCTACAATCTGATCCCCCACCAGAGCATCCTGGCCAATGTGGAGCTGGCGCTGACCATCTCCGGCGTGGGCCGGGGCGAGCGCCGCCGACGGGCCCGGGAGGCCCTGGCCAAGGTGGGCCTGGCGGACCACATCCACAAGAAGCCCGCGCAGCTCTCCGGCGGCCAGATGCAGCGGGTGGCCATCGCCCGGGCCCTGGTCAACGACCCGGACATCCTGCTGGCGGACGAGCCCACCGGCGCCCTGGACAGCGAGACCTCCGTTCAGGTCATGGAGCTGCTCAAGGAGGTGGCCAGCGACCGGCTGGTGGTGATGGTGACCCACAATCCCGAGCTGGCGGACCGCTACGCCACCCGTGTCGTCCGGCTGAAGGACGGACAGATCACCGACGACTCCGATCCCTGCGATCCGGAGGCCGGGGCCCCCGCGGTCCACAAAAACCTGGGCAAGGCCTCCATGTCTCCGCTGACGGCCCTGAGCCTCAGCTTCAACAATCTCTGGACCAAGAAGGTGCGGACTCTGCTGGTGGCCTTTGCGGGCTCCATCGGCATCATCGGCATCGCCATGATCCTCTCCATGTCCAACGGCGTGGACCGCTATATCCAGTCGGTGGAGGAGGACACCCTCAAGAGCTATCCCCTCCAGATCACCGACGCCAGCTTCAACCTGGCCTCCCTCATGCCCCAGAATCGGGGCGGGGACGAGGAATCGGAGCCCTCGGAGGTCCGGGAGTGGAAGACGATCACGAACCTTTTCTCCCGGGTCAGCGTCAACGATCTGACGGCCCTGCGGGCCTACCTGGAATCCGGCCAGACCGACGTTTACGACCAGGTCCAGGCCATCAGCTACGATTACAACATCACGCCCCGCATCTACAAGCTGGAGGACGATCGGGTCCGGCAGGTGAACCCGGATACCAGCTTCGCCGCCATGGGCTTTTCCTCCGCCGAGGGCATGAGCTCCATGCTTTCCCAGTTCACCTCCACCGACTCCTTCCGATCCATGCCCTCCGAGCCCGCCCTTTACGAGGACCAGTATGAGGTGATGGCGGGCCATTGGCCCGAGGCCTGGAACGAGTGCGTGGTGGTGCTGACCCAGCGGGGCCGGGTCTCGGATATGACCCTCTACACCCTGGGGCTCAAGGACCCCGCGGAGCTGGAGGAGATGATCCGCCGCTTCGCCCAGGGCGAGACCGTGGATCTGGAGGGGCCGGAGCTGCGGCTGCGCTATGAGGATCTGCTGGGGATCTCCTTCAAGGTCCTGCCGGTCTCCGGGCTCTACACCTACGACGCCGACTACAAGGTCTGGGCTGACCGCTCCGGCGACGAGGCCTGGATGAAAAAGACCCTGGAGACGGCGGACGATCTCACCGTGGTGGGCGTGGTCCTGCCCAGGGAGGACATGAGCAATCCCACCCTGAATTACGGCATCGCCTATCCCGCTGCCCTGTCGGACCATCTGCGGGAGCTCTCGGCCGCCAGCGCGGTCACCAGGCAGCAGCTGGCGGATCCCGTCACCGACGTGTTCACGGGTCTGCCCTTCGGAGAGACGCCCCAGGATCGGGAGATGGATCTTTCCACCCTTTTCACGGTGGACGAGGAGGCCATTTCCAAGGCCTTCCAGTTTGACCTGGGGGAGGAGGGGGACTTCGACCTCTCAGGCTTCGACCTCTCCGGGCTGGACCTCTCCGGCCTGGATCTCAGCGGCGCCATCGATCCCAACGCCTTCTCCGCCGCCATGCCCAGCCTGTCCCAAAAGGATATCGCCGAGCTGATGCAAGGCGTCAAGCTGAAGATCAGCGCCGAGGACCTGCGGGACCTCTTCGCCAAGCTGCTGGACGGCTGGCTGGCGGAGGCGGAGCAGGACCCGAGCACCGATCCCACCAAGCTGGGCGGGGCCCTGCGGGAGTATCTGAACTCCGACGCCGCCCGGGAGACCCTGGAAACCGGCATCCGCCAGGCCCTGGAGGAGAACGGAGCTGCGGCGGTCACCACGGAGGAGCTGGAGCTGATGCTGACCCAGATCCTGGCGGGCTATCCCGCCTATGCCGCCGAGCAGGACCCGGAGGGGACCGCCCCGCCCCTGTCCTTCCTGGGGGACTATCTGCAAACGGAGGAAGCCCGGGCGGCCCTGGAGGCTGCCGCCGGGGATCTGCAGGCGCGGGCCGAGGCCTTCACCCTCTCCCCGGAGCAGATCCGGGAGCTGACCGGCCAGGTCTACGAGGGCTACGAGACCTGGGCGGAGGAGACAGGCCAGCCGGGAATCCGGGCCATCGGAGAGTCCTTCACGGGTTATCTCTCCTCCGACGAGGCCGGCGCTCTGCTGGGCGAGGCCGTATCCAAGGCCCTGGACACCTCCGGCCTGGAGCAGCGGGCGGGGAAGCTCTTCTCCCGCTACGCCTCCTCCGTGGGCTCCGCCATCGGCAAGGCCATGGAGAGCGCCATGGGCGGCCTGACGGAGCAGCTCACCAAGGCCATTTCCGACAATCTCTCCGGCCTGGCGGAGCAGTTCGCGGCCAATCTGAAGGACGCCTTCCAGATCGACCCGGAGGCCCTGGCCGAGGCCTTCACCATGAACATGGACCCCGCCGAGCTGCGGGATCTGATGACGGCCCTGATGTCCAAGCAGAGCAACAGCTATTCCGGCAATCTGCGGAAGCTGGGCTACGCCGCGGACGAGGACCCCTCCTCCATCACCATCTATCCCAAGGACTTCAACGGGAAATCCCGGGTCAAGGAGATCCTGGAGGAATATAACGCCCGGATGGAAAAAGAGGACCCGGACAAGGTCATTACCTACACGGATATCGTGGATACCCTCATGAGCTCCGTCACCGAGATCGTGGACGCCATCTCCGCGGTGCTGATCGCCTTCGTGGCGGTGTCCCTGGTGGTGAGCTCGGTGATGATCGGCGTCATCACCTATATCTCCGTGCTGGAGCGGCGGAAGGAGATCGGCATTCTCCGGGCCATCGGCGCCTCCAAGCGGAACATCTCCCAGGTCTTCAACGCCGAGACCTTCATCATCGGCGCCCTGGCGGGTCTGCTGGGCGTGGGCATCACCTACGCGCTGCTGGTACCGGCCAACAGGATCATCGCTTCCGTGGCGGACCAGGTCAACATCCGGGCTTATCTGCCGCCTCTGGCGGCGGCTGTCCTGGTGGCCCTGTCCATCGTCCTGACCCTCCTGGGCGGCCTGATCCCCTCCCGGAAGGCAGCCCGCCAGGATCCTGTGGCGGCCCTGCGCTCCGAGTGAGAAAAGCATGCAAACCCTGTTTTTTCCAAATATCTACCCCTTTTTCATCCCAAAAAAATGAAAAAAGGGGTAGATATTTCATTGTTTATCGGGTATAATGCGGAAAGATTAACGCACAGCGAGGATTCTTTTCACATGCTTGAACTTGAACATCTTTCCTTCCAAGTCAACGACGAAGGCCGTGACAGAGGCATCCTTCGGGATGTGACGCTCAGCATCCCCGACCGGGAGCTGGTGGTGGTCACCGGACCCAACGGCGGCGGCAAGTCCACCCTGGCCCGGCTGATCGCCGGCGTCGAGAGCCCCAGCGCAGGCCGCATCCGCTTCAACGGCACGGACATCACCGAGACCTCCATCACCGAACGGGCCCGGATGGGCATCGCCTTCGCCTTTCAGCAGCCGGTCCGCTTCAAGGGCCTGCGGGTCCTGGACCTGCTCCGCATCGCCGCGGGGCGGCGGCTGGACATCTCCGCCGCCTGCGAGTACCTGGCGGCGGTGGGCCTCTGCGCCAAGGATTATATCGACCGGGAGGTCAACGCCTCCCTCTCCGGCGGCGAGCTGAAGCGCATCGAGATCGCCACGGTGCTGGCCCGGGAGGCCAAGCTCTCCATCTTCGACGAGCCCGAGGCGGGCATCGACCTCTGGAGCTTCCAGAATTTGATCCAGGTCTTTGAGAGGCTGCGCCGAAATATCCGGGACAGCGCCATCATGATTATCTCCCACCAGGAGCGGATTCTGGCGGTGGCGGACCGGATCATCGTGATCCAGGAGGGCCGGGTCCTGCGCCAGGGTCCCAGAGACGAGATCCTGCCCACGCTGATCGGCACCGCCTCGGCGGTACCGGCCTGCCGCCAGGCGGAGCAGGGAGGTGCGCGATGAAACAGTTTGACGAGATCCAGCTCCGGCTGCTGCGGGAGGTGGCCGATCTTCACGAGGTCCCCGAGGGGGCCTACAACATCCGCTCCAACGCCGCATCCGCGGGCCGTCGGAGCACCGCCAACATCGAGATCGTCTCCAAGACCGAGCGCAGCGGCATCGACGTCTATATCAAGCCCGGCACCAGGAACGAGAGCCTTCACATCCCGGTGATCCTGACGGAAACCGGCCTGAAGGAGACGGTCTACAACGACTTCTACGTGGGCAAGGACGCCGACGTGGTGATCGTGGCGGGCTGCGGCATCGACAACTGCGGCAACCAGGACGCCCAGCATGACGGCATCCACCGCTTCCGGCTGGAGGAAGGCGCCCATGTCAAATATGTGGAGAAGCACTACGGCTCCGGCGAGGGCAGGGGCAAGCGCATCCTGAACCCCGTCACGGAAGTCTGGATGGACGAGGGCAGCTCCATGGAGATGGAGATGGTTCAGATCAAGGGCGTGGACGACACCGAACGCACCACCCGGGCCGTGCTCCGGGCAGGGGCGAAGCTGGTGGTCCGGGAACGGCTCATGACCCATGAGCAGCAGCGGGCCATCTCCGTCTACAGCGTGGAGCTGAACGGGGCCGGGTCCAGCGCCGACGTGGTCTCCCGCTCCGTGGCCCGGGACGACTCCTATCAGAAGTTCGACGCCAAGATCCTGGGCAACGCCCCCTGCTCCGGCCACACGGAATGCGACTCCATCATCATGGACCGGGGCCGCATCCTGGCGGTGCCGGGTCTGGAGGCCAACTGTGTGGACGCCGCCCTGGTCCACGAGGCCGCCATCGGCAAGATCGCCGGCGAACAGCTGATCAAGCTCATGACCCTGGGCCTCACCGAGGCCGAGGCCGAGGAACAGATCATCAACGGCTTCCTGAAATGACTGCAAAAAGAGAGGAAACGGATATGGATTTGCGAAAAGGCCTTTCGTTGACCGCCTACGGTTTTCTGCTTCTGCTGGTGGACGTCAACCTGACGCTCTCCGGCAGCACCTTCTGCCTGACCCCGGACTTCGTGGGCTGGATCCTGCTGTTCCTGGCCTGGGAACCCCTGGGGGATTATACGGCGTCCCACCGAGAGCTGCACTGGATCCCGGCGGTCATGGCGCTGGTCAGCGGCCTGGAATGGGCGGTGAAGCTGTTCAGACCGGAGCTGTGGAGCAGCGGGCTCAGCGTGCTGAGCAGTCTGGGCGCCCTCGTGACCGCCGCCTACGTGTTCCTGCTCTTCAGCGCCCTGGAGCGCCTGGCTGCGGACCATCAGTCTCCGCAGGAGCGGAAGCTTCATACGCTGAAATACCTGGTGATCGGCCTGGAGGCAGCCTTCTGTGTGACGGGCCTTCTGACCCTGGCACTGGAGCAGCTTGCGCTTTTGGTCCTGATCCTGGGCGTCGCGGCTCTTGTGACGGCCGTTGCCGCGGTGGTGACCCTGTTCCGGCTGCGGCGGGAGCTGCAGGACCGGAGTTCCGACCGCCTGTAATTGGAAAGAATTTGAAACGGAGGAAAGTTTCATGAACAATACCGAAAAAACCATGGATAAAATCGTTGCCCTGTGCAAGAACCGGGGCTTTATCTTCGCGGGCTCCGAAATCTACGGCGGCCTGGCCAACACCTGGGACTACGGCCCCCTGGGCGCCCGGCTGAAGAACAACGTGAAGGACGCCTGGCGCAAGCGCTTCATCCAGGAGCGGCACAATTCCTTCGAGGTGGACGCCGACATCCTCATGAACCCCAGAGTCTGGGAGGCCAGCGGTCACGTGGGCTCCTTCTCCGACCCTCTGCTGGACTGCAAGGAGTGCAAGATGCGCTTCCGCGCTGACAATCTGATCGACGAGTTCGATCCCGAGGCCCATGCCGACGGCATGACCAAGGAGCAGATGTTCGACTACATCAAGGCCCACTCCATTCCCTGCCCCCACTGCGGCAAGCACAACTTCACCGACATCCGCGAGTTCAACCTGATGTTCCAGACCTACCGCGGCGTCACCAACGACGCGAAGTCTATCATCTACCTGCGGCCCGAGAACGCCCAGGGCGAGTATGTGAACTACCTGAACGTCCAGCGGACCATGCGGGCCAAGCTGCCCTTCTCCATCGGACAGATCGGCAAGGCCTTCCGCAACGAGATCACCCCGGGCAACTTCACCTTCCGGACCATCGAGTTCGAGCAGATGGAGTTCCAGACCTTCTGCAAGCCCGGCGACGACCTGGAGCTCTACGAGTACTTCAAGAACTACGGCAAGCGCTTCTTCGAGGACCTGGGCCTGCCCGCCGAGAACCTGCGCTTCCACGACCACGAGAAGCTGGCCCACTACGCCACCGCGGCCTGCGACATCGAGTTCCTCTTCCCCACCATCGGCTGGGGCGAGATCAACGGCACCCACGACCGCACCAACTTCGACCTGAGCCGCCATCAGGAGTACTCCGGCCAGAAGATGGACTACCTGGATCCCTACACCGGCGAGCGCTACATCCCCTACATCGTGGAGTCCACCTACGGCCTCGACCGCACCGTCCTGGCCCTGCTCTGTCAGGCCTACGACGAGGAGCTCGTGGACGCCGCCAAGAACGACGTCCGTGTGGTCCTCCACCTCAAGCCCTCCATCGCCCCCATCAAGGCCTCCGTCCTGCCCCTGTCCAAGAAGCTGGGCGACAAGGCCATGGAGATCCGGGACGAGCTGGCCAAGTACTTTATGGTGGACTATGACGACACCGGGTCCATCGGCAAGCGTTACCGCCGGGCTGACGAGATCGGCACCCCCTACTGCGTCACCGTGGACTTCGACACCGTGGGCGACCCCGAGAAGGGCGTCGAGCCCGACAACGCCGTCACCATCCGGGACCGCGATACCATGGAGCAGGTCCGCGTCCCCATCGAGGGCCTGAAGGCCTGGCTGGAAGAGCACCTGGGTTGAATTTCAGGTAAGAAGTAATAAGTAATAAGGAATAAGTGTTTGCCCGCCCGTAGGGGCCGATGCCCACATCGGCCCTTTGCACTCCGCCTGCAGAGGAGGACCGCTATGCTGGAAGAATTGAAAACCCGCGTGGACGCTTTATATCTGGAATACGTCTTCCCCGTGCTGGCCACCCTGCGGCTGGGGGAGGACCCCGCCGCCGTCGCCTATGAGACCGAGCTTCTGGCGGCCGCCAAGGCCGCCGGAGTCCGGGTCCGGCGCTATATCATGCCGGACGACCTGAGCCAGGAGGACGTAGCCGGGCTGATCCGGGAGATCAACCTGGACCCCCTGCTCTCTGCCTTCCTGCTCCTGGAGCCCCTTCCCGCCCACCTGGACGCGACGGCACTCAAAGCCGCCGTTGCCCCGGAGAAGGCCCTGGAAGCAGGACCTGTCCTGAATCTCCTGTCCCGCGTCTGCGACGCGGCGGAAAGGAATGCCAAATGACAAAGAAACGCGGGCTGCTGCTGGCCCTCTTCATGGCCCTGGCCGTGGCCGCCGACCAGATCACCAAGGCGCTGGTCCGGGCCAAGCTTCCCTACGGGGCTGCCGCCGGAGACCGGCCCCTGATCCCCGGCGTCATCGGCCTGACCTGGGTGGAGAACGAAGGCGCCGCCTGGTCCATGCTCTCGGGCATGCGCTGGCTCTTTCTGGCGCTGGTGGTGGTCTTTTTCGTCGCCGTCGCCGTGCTGATCCGCAAAAAATGGATCACGAAGCCGGCCGAGCTCTGGTGCCTGGCCGCCATCGGCGGCGGCGCCCTGGGCAACGGCATCGACCGCGCCCTCCGGGGCACCGTTACCGACATGCTCCAGACGCTTTTCATGCGCTTCCCCGTCTTTAACGTGGCCGACTGCTTCATCACCTGCGGCGCGATAGCCCTGATCGTCTATGTGCTGTTTTGGGACCGCAAAACCGTGACGGAAGGACCGAAAGATGCAGGATAATTCCGCGGAATTATCCTGCATCTTTCGAGATACGGAGGAACGTATGACGATACAAGCAAGCGAATCCGGTCTCCGTCTGGACGTTTTCCTCGCGGAAAACCTGGAGAATACGTCCCGCTCCGCGGCCCAGAAGCTGCTGGAGGCGGGAGCCGTGACCCTGGACGGCAAGCCCCTGCGGAAGCAGGACAGGACCGTGGCCGGGGCCGTCTATGAGCTGGTCCTGCCCGAGGTACAGGAGACGGCCATCGAGCCCAGGGATCTGCCCCTGGACATCGTCTGGGAGGACGCGGACCTGCTGGTGCTGAACAAGCCCAAGGGTCTGGTGGTCCACCCGGCTCCCGGTCACTGGAACGACACCCTGGTGAACGCCCTGATGTACCACTGCAAGGACAGCCTCTCGGGCATCAACGGGGAGCTGCGGCCCGGCATCGTCCACCGCATCGACAAGGACACCTCGGGCCTTTTGATCGTGGCGAAAAACGACTTCGCCCACCAGGCCCTGGCGGAGCAGCTCCAGGACCACAGCCTCTCCCGGACCTACGAGGCCGTGGTCAAGGGCGGCTTCCGGGAGGACGAAGGGACCGTGGACGCCCCCATCGGCCGCCACCCCGTGGACCGGAAGAAGATGGCCGTCACCGAGAAGAACAGCCGCCCCGCCGTGACCCACTGGCGGGTGCTGGAGCGCTTCGGCCAATACACGCTGATCGAGTGCCGCCTGGAGACGGGCCGGACCCACCAGATCCGGGTCCACATGGCCCATATCCATCACCCCCTGCTGGGGGATACGGTCTACGGCAGCCCGAAGCCCGAGCTGGGCCAGGACAGCCAATGTCTCCATGCCCGGGAGCTGCGCTTCCGCCATCCCCGAACCGGCGAAGAGATCACCGTCAGCTGTCCCCGCCCCGCCTGGTTCGAGGCGGTGTTGGAAAAGCTCCGCCATATGTAGCGCGGGCAATCTGCCCGCCGTTCCCCGCCCGTAGGGGCGGCCAGTGTGCCGCCCGCCCGAGGCAGAAACGTCAAGTTAAGAGGTAAGAAGTAGGAAGTGCCCGTATTGGAATTCTTACTTCTTACTTTTTCCTTATTCGCACAGTTCCGGGTTTTCCACCACGATCAGCAATCTTCTTAAACTGAGAAAGAAGTTGACCAGGTGCGATAAACAATACGTAAAAATGTATCCTGCCAGGCCGTATCGGGGCAGCAGCAGCCAGAGGCCCAGCACGTCGATGACGTTGGTGAAGCTGTTGTAGCGCACCAGATGGAGCTGCTGGCCCAGGCCCTTCTGGAGGCCGTCCACTACGGCGTCGGGGTAGAGGAAGAGGACCATGGCCGCGAAGATCCGCAGATACCGCCCCGCCTGCTCGCTTTTGAACAGGGCCCGGCCCAGCACCCCGCCCCCCAGCCAGAGGGCAGCGAAGATCCCCAGGGCGTAGAGAGCTGTGAGGCCCAGGCTCTTCCGCACCAGCCGCTTCATGCGGCGGTGCTCTTTTTTTGCCAGCAGCCGGGCCAGCTCCGAGACCATCAGCTCGCTGAGGGCGAAGATCCCCTCCGCCGGGAACCAGAGCAGGGGGAAGACCATCCCCGAGACGGTGCCATAGGCCGCCAGGGCGGCGGTCCGGGAGCCGCTCCGTTCCAGGCCCCAGGGGATCAGAAACTGCTCCACAGTCCCCAGACCGGAGCGCAGGCAGTCGTTGAGACCCAGAGGAAGGGCCCGCCGGGCCACCGGCGGCAGCGGGCCCGCTCCCGGCAGGCTCCCGCGCAGCCGCAGAAGCAGGACCAGGCAGGAGAAGACGGAGGTCCCATAGCTTCCCCCGATCACCGCCGCGCAGACCCGGGCCGGGTCGGAGCCCGCCAAAGCCAGCAGAAGAAAGGTGACGCCCAGACTCAACAGCCGCTCTGTCAGCTCCACAGCCGCCAGTTCCTTTACACGTCCGCAGGCGGTGTATATAGCCCGCAGGACCCCTGCCAGGATGGGCAGGGGCAGCAGGATGCCCAGAGTCCGCAGGGCCGGGACGGTCCGCCCGTCCCGAAGCAGGAGCTCGCTGAGGGGAGCTGCCAGCAGGATCAGCCCCGCCCCCGCCGCGGCGCTGGCCAGCAGCCCATAGCGCAGGCAGGCCAGGAGGGACGCTGTGAACCCGGGACGGTCTCCCCGGCCCCAGGCCCGGGCCGCCAGCTGGAGGGCCGCTGTCCGGACACCGGCGGAGCCCAGGGTCCCGGCAAAGCCGCCCACGGTGAGAACCAACTGCAGGACCCCCATGCCCGCGGCTCCCACCCGCTTTGCCAGGACGGCTTGGAACAGGACCCCCAGACCCCGCAGCGCCAGCCCGCTCAGGGTCAGCAGCAGCGTCCCCCGCACCAGCGTCCGCCCCTTGCGCACGATACCACCCCCGGGACAGCCTATGCGGAGGCCGCGGAGGGAATGCGGGATGCACAGGGGAATTCGAAGTGAGCGATCCGCAGGGACCGGTCGCCGGTCACCAGACCCGCCTGCAGGGACAAGCCGCCAAAAGGCATGGCTTGTCTGCCCCTCCTCCCACGGACGGGGTTTCTGGATCAAGGTGCAAGGCCTCAGGTCCCTTGGTTCTTGAACCTTGTACCTTGAACCTTTTAATTCGATAAATCCCAAGCTTCCGCAGCGTATGAAAGCGCATAAAACCGGGCATACTCCGAGCAAAACCTGGATATGGAGGAACATGTATGAACCTGCAAAACACCAAAACGCTGACCAACCTGATGCGGGCCTTCGCTGGGGAGAGCCTGGCGCGGAACCGCTATGACTTCGCGGCGGAGCAGGCGGAGACTGACGGGCTGCCGGTGATTGCCGCGGTCTTCCGCTACACCGCGGGGCAGGAGAAGGAGCACGCAGAGATCTTTGCCGACTATCTGCGCCGGGGCGGCGTCGACAGCCTGCCGCTGAGCGGGGACTTCCCCGTAGACACCGCCGCCGACACCCTGGCCCTGCTGGCGGCCGCCGCGAAGAACGAAGCGAAGGAGCACGCGGAGGTCTACCCCGCCTTCGCCGCCACTGCACGGGACGAGGGCTTCGGGGAGATCGCCCGGAAGCTGGAGATGATCGCCCAGGTGGAGAATTGCCACGCGGGACGCTTTGAGGCCTTCCAACGGCTGCTGGCGGAGCGTAAGCTCTTCGTCTCCAATATGGACTGCGCCTGGATCTGCCTCAACTGCGGCCACGAGTTCAACGCCAAGGCCGCGCCCCAGAGCTGTCCCGTCTGCGGCGAGGCGGGCTATTTCATCCGGGTGGAGATGTCGCCGTATTCGTACAACTAAATAAGAAGCAAAAAGTAAGAAGTAAGAAGTAACGGACGGTTACCTCTTACTTCTTACTTCTTACGATTGCCTTCCCGCCTGTTCCCCGCTAAAAGGTGACCTCTCCGTCGTGGGCCACGATGGAGCAGGAGATCGTTCCCTCCAGGGCCATAACGGCGGCGGTCAGGGCGGCCTCGTCGGCGGTGCGGAGCTCCACGATCAGGTCCAGCTGCCGGGGGGTCAGGCTCCGGGACTTGACCACGGCGGCTCTGCTGTGCTTCCCGGCGGTTTCCAGGACGGCGGCCTCGGCGTTGAGATCGCTGCTGCTGACCAGCAGCAGCACCGGCGCCTTGGCGATGGGCAGGGCGTTGAAGATCCACAGCAGCACCGCCAGCACCGCGCTCAGCAGCACCGCCACCAGCGCCAGACCCGCGCCGCAGATGATTCCGACGGAGATGGCCCAGAACAGGAAGATCAGGTCCAGCGGGTCCTTGATGGCCGTGCGGAAGCGGACGATGGACAGGGCGCCCACCATGCCCAAGGAAATCACCACGTTGGACTGGACCGTCAGGATGACGGCGGCGGTGATCTCCGCGATGGCGATCAGGGCGACGCTGAAGTTTTTGTTAAAAAAGGCCTTGCGGCAGAGAAAACGATAGACGAAGAAAATGAAGATCCCCAGCAGGCCCGCGATGGCCAGGCAGGTCAGAATGGTGGTTGTGGTGATCTCACCGGAGGCATAGCCCTCCAAAAAGGATTTCTTGAAAATGTCGCCTGTGCTCATAAATTGACGCCTCCCATGGTATTGTAGATTCTGCAAAGATAGTATTTGGAAAAGGCGGTCCACTGCAGACCGTCCAGTTGAAGGGAGCGGCCCACCCAGGAGGGCAGCAGCTCATCCCATTTGACCTCCAGCACCCCCTGGCCCGCGGGCAGGACCTGCCGCAGGGGGATCTCTCCTTCCAGGAAGCGGTCCACCGCCTGGGACGAGGCGATCTGCTCGTCCAGGGTGATGCGCACGTTCCCTGTCTCCAGGACGAAGGGCGTTCTGGTATATTGGACGATGACCTTGGGCCCCAGGACCCGCAGCCGCATATCCGTCAGCATCCGCCGCAGCAGGGGACTGTGCTCCGGCCGGGGGAAGGGAATCCGGCCCGCCAGCAGAGCCTCCGCCATCTCCCGGTCCACCAGGACGGCGTCCTTGTGGGTCATGCCCCGGAGCTTGGCCTTGCGCTCCAGGCTGATGCGGCGGTCGGAGCCGTTGTAGATCCGCAGCCGATACTTGGCCCGGGGGTCGGAGCCGTCCTCGTTTTCCAGCAGGCAGCTGTCCGCGAGGTCGTCGAAGTAGACGCTTCGGACGGCGTAGCGCCCCTCCGGTCCCGCATGGGGATCCGGCCGCAGCAGACTTTCCAGCCGCGCCTGCTCCACCCGGAGCTGGCCGTTGTCGCAGAGATATTTATATTCGTGTCGAAAATCAGCCGGCAAGGGATCGCCTCCTTGGGAAATCGGAATTAATCGAATGAAAAAGTACAAGGTTCAAGGTTCAGGGACCAAGGCGCCTGCGGACTTGTCCCTACAGGCGGGTCTGGTGACCGGTGACTGGTCCCTCAGCTCGACAAATCCGAGCAGGATCTGTTATTTTCGTTCAAAGACCGCAGTCAGGACGACGTCGCCGTCCGGGGTCAGGGAGAGGGACTTGTCCGTTCCCTCCGCTGCGCCGGTCCAGCCCGCGAAGCGCCAGCCCGGGGCGGGCTCGGCGGTGAGGGTCAGGGGCACGCCAGTGATCCAGACCCCGGACAGGCCCTCCGCCGACAGCTCCAGGTCGTAGCCGTCCAGCCGGAGACTTCCTCCGGCCGGGTCGGAGACCTTCAGGGACAGACCGCAGGGGGCGGCGTCCAGCTCCAGATCCCGGATCAGCAGCTCCGCCGCCGGGGTCGGACGGGATTGCAGGAAGCTGACCCAGAAATCCCCGTCGGTGATCCCGTATTTGTCCAGGAGTTGCTGGGCCTTCTCGGGCCGCAGGACCGCGTTGGACAGATCCAGCCAGGCGGAGACAAAGATGGAACGGAATTCGGGGTTCCGAAGCAGATCGGAGAAGAGGGGCATTTTCAGGAAGGGCAGATTCGTATAGGGCTGCTCCACCAGGAAGGCGTCGAAGTCCGCCCGGTGTGAGCCGTACTTGGCGGCGGACCAGGCGCAGCCGTCCATGTCGTAGATCAGCCAGCGCCAGCGTCCGTCCCGGAAGCCCCGGTCCTTGGCCTTGCGGGTGCGCCAGAGCTTGTAGTTTTTCTGGATGCTCCAGTCGGTGTTGTTGCAGTAGATGTTTAAGGCCACATATTCGGCGTAGTTCCGAACGTCCATTTTGGCGCAGATCTCCGCCCAGACCTCCGGGTCGGCGCAGTCGTGGGAGCTCACATAGTCGTTGAAGGCCAGATAGTCCTCATAGTCTGCTTGATTTCCCTCGTCGAGCTCGTTGTCGGAGATCAGAATCAGATCATTCCCGCTCACGCCGTAGTGCGCTTCAAAATACGTTTTGTCGTAGCGCTCCCGCAGATAAGTGTCATAGTAGTATTCCCCGTTGAGGAAGACCGTGGCCGGCAGGGCGTCCAGTCCGCCCAGATCCAATCCCTCGGCCAGCTTCTGGGCCATGAGATCGGAGCTGTCGGCCCGGGTGAAGAAGGAATGGTTGTTCCTCCCGCCAAAGATGGGGGCGGAGAAGGTGCTGCTGCCGTCGTAGAGCTCCCGGGCAATGAGGCGAAAGCGCTTGAGGGGCTTGGCTCTGGAGCTGTCGCCCTGGAGACGGAGGCCGCAGGCCTGCTCCAGCACGCGGCTGTGGGATTCATCCCAGAGGGCGATCACCGCGTCCCGCTCCGCCCGCGGGCCCCGGGCGAAAAAGCAGGGCCAGGGGGAATCTCCCTTGCCGCCTTCCGCCAGCCAGCGGTCGTACTCCCCTCCTGTCACGCAGATGCCGTAATTGCCGAAGAGGGAGTCGGGGTCGGATACGATACTCAGGATCTGCCGCCCGGCGTACGCGGAGAAACGTGCGCTTCCCACAAAGTAGACGGCGGTGACGGTCTCGCTGAAGCTGCCCGCAGCGTCGAAGGCGGCAGCCCGGAGGACGGTACCCTTGTCCACCGGGTCCGTGTTGGCGCCGGAGCGGTCAAAGGTGGTATTCGGTTGGCTGACGACCCGGTTTGGCTCGTCGCTGATATCCCGCAAGGTCATGGGTCCCTCCCAGAGGGGACTGTCCGCTGTGGGCAGGGAGCCGTCCAGGGTGTAGTGGATCTCGCAGCCCGGCGCCGCGCTGAGCTCCAGAGTCTGGGGTTCGTCATAAAAGCCGGAGGGCAGGCTGAAAACCGGCGCCGCCAGGCTGGGCGGCGTGTAGACCGCGGCCTGTTCGTTCCCCTCGCCGGGGGTGCCCCTTGCCAGGACCCATTCCCCGTCCAGCAGGGTCAGGGCGATGTTTTTCTTCCGTTCCGGGACGGTGAGCTCCTCCAGCAAAAGCCCGTTGGGGGAGGAAAACCAGACGGTATCGCCGGGCTTCAGGGAAAAGTTCAGATGGATGTCCTCACCGCTCTGCCGGCCGGACTTGCCGCTGCCGTCGGCCCAGAGGAGGACCGTCTCCCCGGGCGCCAGGATCCTGGACGGGAGGCGGAAGCGGTTTCGCTTTTTGCCGTTGTCGGAGAGGAAGTGACCTTCCAGCTCCACGGGCTTGGTTCCCGTGTTCAGCAGCTCCAGATAGTCGTCGTATTCCCCGGTGTCGGGGTCGACCAGCAGGGTGAAGTTGGCGCAGCAGATCTCACTGATCCGCAGAGGGGAGGCGGGGGGATCCCCCGCCAGCAGGGCGCAGCCCAGGACCAGTGCACAGCCCAGCCCGGCCAGAACGGGCAGGAGCCGGCGATGGAGCCGGCTGTCGGCGAGCTGCCGAAAACAGCGGCGAACGCCGCCGCAGCGCAGGAAGCCCGCCAGCAGTCCCAGGACGCAGCAGAGCAGCAGGAGCAGGGCGCAGCCCGCCAGCTTGGAGAGCCGGTCCGGGAAGAAGCTGTCCAGCATCACCAGCAGATCCCGG
The DNA here is from genome assembly GCA_017509485.1 of Oscillospiraceae bacterium. Classification (GTDB taxonomy): domain Bacteria; phylum Bacillota; class Clostridia; order Oscillospirales; family Oscillospiraceae; genus JAFRPC01. Next base: position 23,892 of record JAFWPP010000013.1, read on the forward strand.
CTCCGTCCCCGGAGCCAGAGGGCGCCGAAGAACAGAGCCGGTCCGAGAAGCGTCAGCAGCAGGCCGGTCAGCACTGTGGTCCTCCGTTTTCCCGGCACATGGGAGATCAGCGCTCCGAGACAGCCGCCCAATCCGGCGGTGGCTGCAAGAAGGATATAAAAGATCAAGCGGCCACCTCCTCTGCCGTGAGGGCCGATGCCCGCGTCGGCCCGATCTGTCAAATGGGAAAAAGGGCCGATGCGGGCATCGGCCCCTGCGATTTACCGGTCCAGATACCGGCAGGCGTTCAATGCTGCGGCGGCGCCGTCGGCCACGGCGGTGGCCACCTGGCGCCAGGCCTTGGTGCGGCAGTCGCCGGCGGCGAAGATTCCATCGGTGGGGGTCCGGCAGCTCTCGTCGGCCTTGATGTATCCCGCCTCGTTCAGAGGCGCCAGGGCGGCGAAGGCCTGATTCTCAGGCTCGGTGCCGATGGCCAGGAAGGCCCCGTCCACCGCCAGCAGGCGCTCCGCTCCGGTCTCGGTGTTTTGCAGCCGCAGGCCCGTCAGATGGTCCTCTCCTTCGTAGCCCACGCAGACGGTGGAATAGAGGATCTCCACGTTGGGTCGGGCCAGGATCAGCCCGATCATGGCCTGCTCGCCGGTGAGGAAGGCAAGGTTTTGGACCACCGTGACCCTCGCGCAGGTCTCGGAGAGCAGCAGGATCTCCTGCAGGGCGGTGTTGCCGCCGCCGATGACCGCCGCGTGGCCGCCCTGATAGAAGGCGCCGTCGCAGACCGCGCAGAAGGACAGCCCGTTTCCGATCAACGCCTCCTCCCGGGGCAGACCCAGGCGGCGGTGCCGGGCCCCGGCGGCGATGATCACGGCTCGGGCCTCATAGCGCCCGTTCTCGCCGATCACGGTCTTCACGGGACCGTTCTCGATGCCGGTGACGGCGTCCATGTCCACGTCGGCCCCCAGGGCCAGAGCCTGCTCCAGCATCCGCTGGGCCAGCTCGTTGCCGGAGATGGCCTCGAAGCCGGGATAGTTCTCCAGCTTGGGGGAGAAGGTGATCTGCCCGCCGAAGCTGTCCTTTTCAAGAACCAGCACGGATTTCCCCGCCCGCCGGGCATAAATGGCGGCGGTGAGCCCGGCAGGCCCCGCGCCCACGATCAGAATGTCGTATATCATTCGTTCCTCCTGAGAATTGAGAATTGAGAGTTGAGAATTGAGAATTGAACGAAAATCGGCTGTTTTACAGGAATTCTCAATTCACAATTCTCAATTCTCAATTGCTGTCAGCCCCACAGGGCCGACAGCATGGGGATGACCTGCTTTTTGCGGCTCATGACACCGGGGAGGAAGAGGGTGTTGCCCTTGGGCTCCACGTTGAAGGCCTGGGCGATGTCGTCCGGATCCCCCAGGAAGACGATCTGGGTGCCCTCCAAAAGAACGTCGGTGAGCATCAGGATCATAATGTTGTAGCCCTTTTCGGTACGGGCCTTCTCCATTTCCGCCAGGAACTCGTCCTTCCGGGAGAGGATGGAGACGGAATCCACGCAGGTGATCTGGCCCACGCCAAGGTAGTGACCCGCGATGTGGAAGTCCTTGAAGTCGGTGTAGAGCAGGTCCCGGGCGGTCTTGCCCTCTCCCAGAGAGGCGGCGAAGATGAACTTGCCCAGCTCCTCCAGATCCACGCCGCCGATGCGGGCCAGCCGCTCGGCGATGGCCCGGTCTCTGGGGGTGGAGGTGGGGGACTTGAAGATGACCGTGTCGGAGAGAATGGCAGCGCACATGAGGCCGGCCATTTTTTTGGAGGGCATCAGGCCTTTCTCCTGGTACATCTCCGCCACGATGGTGGTGGTGCTGCCGATGATCTCATTGCGGAAGAAGATCGGGTTCGTAGATTGGATATCCGCCAGACGGTGGTGGTCGATGATGCCAAGGATCTCCACCTGGTCCAGGCCGGGGACGGACTGGGCCGCCTCGTTGTGGTCCACCAGGACCACCTTCTTGCGGCGGGGCTTGATCAGATGGTAACGGGAGAGGGTGCCCACGACCCGGTTCTCAGCGTCCAGGATGGGATAGCAGCGGTAGCGGGTCTTGGAGACCACTTCCTTCACGTCGTCCAGCCAGTCCGTGAGCTTGAAGGTTACAAGCTCGCTGGTCTGGCAGATCCGGGCGATGGGGATGGACTGGAAGATCAGCCGGGCCGCCCGGTAAGCCGAAAAGGGCGTAGAGATGATGCAGGTCTTCGTCTCCAGTGCCCGCAGCTCCGGACTCAGCTCCGCCTCGCAGAGGATCAGGGCGTGAATGTTGGATTCCAGGGCCCAGCGGATGACTTCGGGCTGGTCGCCGCAGACGGCGATGTAGTTCTCATGGTCGAAGAGCTGCTGCTCGGTGCCCCTGGGCAGGCCCAGGATGACCTCGCCTGAGACCGTGTCCACGCAGGCGCCGGCGTCGTTCAGCACCCGGCCCTCCAGCACGGAGATCAGGTTGAACAGCGGCACGTCCCGGACCACGGGGTCCTCGATGGTCTGCATGTCGTAGGCGGCGACGTCGCCGGAGGAGAGCATGCCGTAGAGGCTCCCATCCTCGTTGGTGACCGGAATCGCCGCGATGGCGGGGTCGTTGCGGAGGATGTCCCAGCCACGGCCCACGGTCAGGGCCGCGCTCAAGGCGGGGGGCGTGTCATAGTCCAGGTCCAGGACCTGGGTGCGCATGTCTTTGACGTAGAGCGGGGGATCGAAGCCGAAGCGCTCCAGAATGCGTTTGGATTCGTCGTTCAGGTGGCCCAGGCGGGAGGCGGTGTAGCCGCGCTCGCCCAGGGCGTTTTGCAGGGCCGCGAAGCTCATGGCGGAGACGATGGAGTCCGTGTCGGGATTCCGATGGCCAGTAACAAAAATCTGTTCCATATGCAGCTCCTTTGCAGTCACGGGGATGAATTGCTTCTATCTAACCTATTATGCCGGATTTTCGGGGATTTGTCAATCTTTTTGCGTCTTGCGTTTTGAATTTGATATTTTCTGCGCGTGGCCTCCCCGCCCCGCAGGTGACGTTCGGCCTTGTTCTGCTCCAGCACAGCCCGCACCCGGAGCCAGAGCAGGCGGTCGGAGCGTTCCAGCCGCTGGCTCAGATCCTTATGGACTGTGGACTTCGACACGCCGAAGCGCTCCGCCGCTGCCCGGACTGTGGCTCCGGTCTCCAGCACATATTCCGCCAACTCCATGACGCGCTTGTCGATGGGATCTGTCATATCTGCACCTCCCAGGCTTCTTTGGGACAGTCTATGCGGCGGAAAAGCGGAACAATACCGGGGCGGGCAGCGCTCTTTTACACAAAAAAACACAAATGATGATTGCCGGGCTTGCGAAACGGGAAAAACTATGATAAAATAAAAATCTGTAATATGGAAGGATAGTATCCTTTTGGGATCGGAGTATTTCACATGACTGGATTGCAAAGCTGGTTCCAGGGCATCGACCTGGGGCGCATCATCGAGTGGCTCATGTTCGCCGGGGCGGCTCTGATCGCCATTTCGGTCCATGAGAGCAGCCATGCGCTGTCGGCCTGCTGGCTGGGGGACGATACCGCCAAGCGCATGGGCCGGATCAGCCTCAATCCCCTGCGGCATCTGGACCCCGTGGGCTTCCTGATGATGGTGGTGGCGCACTTCGGCTGGGCCAAGCCCGTGCCCGTCAACCCCTACCGCATGACGAAAATCAAAAGCCCCAAGCTCGGCATGGCCCTCACCGCGGCGGCGGGCCCCGTCTCCAATCTGCTGCTGGCGTTGGTGAGCGGCGTGGGCTTCTATCTCGCCTTCTATTTGGGCGGCCGGGACGTCTGGAGCATCTGGGCCGGATACGCGGACCCTGCGGGCTGGAAGTATTATCTGAGCATGTTCCTCTACGTCTGCATGGTCCTCAACGCGGGCCTGGCGGTCTTCAATCTGATTCCGGTGTCCCCGCTTGACGGCTCCAAGATCTTAGCCATCGTCCTGCCCCAGAGGGCCTATTCCCAGCTGATGCGCTATGAACGCTACGGCTTTGTGATCCTGGCGCTGCTGCTGTTCACCGGCATCCTGGATAAACCCCTGGACTTTTTACGCAACGGCGTCCTGGATGCCATTGCCGCCGTTGCCGAGCCCCTGGCCCGGGCGATCACCGGCGGTTGAGTCCCGCTTGTAGGGACAAGAATTGCTTGTCCGCCATTCCCTGTCTGGAAAAAGCGCGAAGCGCCTGCAAAGTTGGATATGGCCGCTGACCTCAGCGGCCCCTGTGAATCGCTTATGACAAAGGAACCGAATTACCACCTCACCGGCGTGGTGAAGGCCAAGGACGAGACCGCCGAGGATTTCGACGGCCCGCTGGACCTGATCCTGCTGCTGCTGAGTAAGAATAAAATTGAAATACAGGACGTGTCGATCACGGCCATTCTGGAGCAGTACCTGGCCTGGATGGAAGAGATGAAGCGGATGGACATGGAGATCGCCAGCGAGTTCATCGCCATGGCCTCCCACCTGATGCTCATCAAGACCAAGATGCTGCTCTCCGCCGCCGAACAGGCCGAGGCCCTGTCGGAGATGGAGCAGCTGATCCAATCTCTGCAGGAGCGCCAGCGCCAGGAGGCGCTGGACCGGATCCGGAGCGCTGCATCCGTCCTGGAGCAGCGGAACGAGCTGGGGCTGGGCCTCTTCACCAAGGCGCCGGAGCCCTACCAAAGGGACCGGAGCTACCGCTACCGCCATGAGCCTGCCGACCTGCTGCGGGCCTTCGAGACCATGAGCGAGCGGAGCAAAAAGCTCCTGCCCCCGCCCCGGGCCAGCTTTGAGGGCATCGTGGGCCGGGAGCCCTACCCCGTCACGAAAAAAACCGCCGAGCTGCTGAAAAAGCTGCTGCTGCGGGGCGTCAGCCGTCTGCGCCGCCTCTTTGCGGGCAGCCGCAGCCGGTCTGAGATCGTGGCGACCTTCCTGGCCGTGCTGGAGCTGTGCAAATCCAACGCCGTGGAGCTGGGCGAGGAGAACGGAGATACCACCGTCCGCTTGCTGCGCGTTCCGGGAAAGGAGGAAGCGAATGGAACCTAAAGAGCTTGCCCGCGTCTGCGAGGCGATCCTCTTCGCCGCCGGCGAGCCGGTGGAGACGGAGCGGCTCTGTTTCGCCACGGAGACGGATCCCGACGAGGTCCGCGCCGCCATGAACGAGCTCATGGGGCTTTATGCCTTTGAACGCCGGGGGATCCGCATTCTCCGGCTGGAGGACGCCTGGCAGATGTGCTCCCAGAACGACCTGGCTCCCTGGGTCACCAAGGCCCTGGAGACCCGCAAGCCCCCGAAGCTCTCGGCCTCTCAGCTGGAGACCCTGACCATCATCGCCTACTACCAGCCCACCACCAAGGCCTTCGTGGAGAAGCTCCGGGGGGTGGACAGCGCCTATTCCGTCTCCGCCCTGCTGAACAAGAAGCTGATCGAGGAAAACGGCCGCCTGGAGGCCCCGGGCCGTCCCATTCTCTACCGCACCACCCCGGACTTCCTCCGCACCTTCGGTCTGGAGTCCCTGGAGGAGCTGCCGGAGATGGAGAAGGTTCAGTTCAGCACCGCCGCCGACGACGGCGGCGAGGCAGCAGGCAGCAGGCAGCAGACCACAGGGGAGACGACGGACAACGCTGCAGGGAGCGGCGCCCCCGACGCCCCGCTCCCGATCGGGGAGGAGGGCGAGGCATGAAGGTTTTGCTGATCGTCCTGGGCGTCCTCTTCCTGATCGGCTGCATCCCCGTGGGTGTCTTTTTCCGATACCATGACGAGATCGAATTGAAGCTCACGGTATTCTTCATCCGGATCGGCATTCTGCCGAAGAAGCCTCTGTCCCGAAAGAAGCGGGAAAAAGCCGAAGCGAAGAAAGCAAAGAAGGCCGCTCAAAAGGCCGAGCAAAAAGAGAAAAAGAAGAAAAAGCAACAAGCGCAAAGCCTGATCGCCAAGCCGCCCGCGCCGGAGCCCGCCAAGCCCAAAAAGCCCCTGACCGACAAGATCGCGGCGCTGATCCCCTGGGCAAAGCTGGGGGCTAAATTCGTGGGAGAGTTCTTCCACCGGAAGCTGACGGTGAAACGGCTGCGAATTCGGGCTGTGCTGGCGGGGGGCGACCCTGCCAAGACCGCCCGGAGCGTGGGAAAGGCCTGGGAGACCATCGGCGTCGCCCTGCCCATCCTGGAGCGGGCCTTCCGCATCAAGGAGCGGAGGATCGCGGTCTATCCCGATTTCAGCGCCTCCAAGACGGACCTGGAGGCGGAGCTGGAGCTCCGGCTGCGGATCGGCGGCGTGGTGCTCCTGGCTCTGAAATACGCAGGCAAGGCGATTGCCCTACTGATCCGTCAAAAACGCGCCGCCAAAAAGCAAAGCGCTGTAAAAACAACATCCGAACCGGAAAACGAAATTGAAAAGGTGGGTTAATCATGAATAACAACATTTCCGAAATGCTGACCTCCTCCATGGAGAAGGTTCAGAAGATGGTGGACGTCAACACCATCATCGGCCAGCCCGTGAATCTGGGCGACGGCGTGACCATCGTCCCCATCACCAAGGTCCATATCGGCATGGGCGGCGGCGGCACCGAATTTGCCACCAAGAGCGCCCTCAGCGCCAAGAAGGATCCCTTCGGCGGCGGCCTGGGTGCCGGCGTCAGCATCGACCCCGTGGCCTTCCTGGTCATCAAGGGCGATTCCGTTCGGATGCTGCCCGTGGCGGAGCCCGCCTCCACCACCGTGGATCGCATCGTGGAGCAGGCTCCGGACCTGATCGACAAGCTGGCCGACTTCCTGGACAGCCGCAAGCCCAAGGAAGAGGCCTGAGGCGCAAATCCGGATTTGTCGGGATCTTTCTTTCGTAGGGGCCGATGCCCACATCGGCCCTCACACCGATACGGGAAAAGGCCGATGTGGGCATACTTCGTGACTCTTCGAGTTCGGCCTCTACGGGCGTTTTCGCAACATCCCGACAAAACCCGATTTTTGACAAATCACGCATATTTCGACCCGTTTCGGGAAAACTGCAGCGGGTGATGAAATATGAAACGAACCGTTTATGCAGCCGCAGCGCTGCTTGCAGCCCTGTCCCTTTGCCTGTCCGCGTCCGCTGCCGCCGGGCAAAGCGCGCCGAGGATCTCCGCCGAGCGGGGCGTCCTGATGGACGCTGACAGCGGAGCGCTCCTCTGGACCCGGCAGCCCGACGCCCGGGGGCTGATCGCCTCCACCACGAAAATCATGACGGGCTGGCTCGTCTGTCAGGCGGGGGAGCTGGACCGGGTGGTGACGGTGCCCGCCGAGGCGGTGGGCGTGGAGGGCTCTTCCTTATATCTGAAGGAGGGGGAGAGCCTGACCCGGGAGGAGCTGCTGCTGGGGACCATGCTCCAGTCCGGCAACGACGCGGCCCTGGCCTTGGCCATCGACGCCGCAGGCAGCGAGGAAGCCTTTGTGGAGCGAATGAACGAGGCGGCCCGGCGTCTGGGTCTGCAGAACACCCATTATGCCAATCCCCACGGCCTGGACCGGGAGGGAAATTACAGCACAGCCCGGGACCTGGCCCTGCTGACGGCGGCAGCCCTGGAGAACGCGGACTTCCGCCGCGTGGTCTCCGCCCGCTCCGCGGTGGTGGCAGGGGATCGGGCGCTGACCAACCACAACAAGCTGCTTTGGCGCTGCCCCGGCTGCGTCGGCGTCAAGACCGGCTACACCAGGGCGGCGGGCCGCCTGCTGGTGAGCGCCGCGGAGCGGGAGGGCCGGACCCTGATCTGTGTCACGGCAAACGATCCCGACGATTGGAGCGACCATATGGCCCTGCTGGACTGGGGCTTCGGACAGTATGCGCTCCGCTCTGTGGCGGAAAAGGGCAAGCCGCTCCTGCGGGCCTGCGGCATGCGCCTGATCGCCCAGGCGGATCTGACACTGCCCCTTGCCCCCGGCGAGGAGCCGCGGCTGGTCTACGTGCCGGGCTTTCCGGAGGCCGGCAGCGTAAAGGTGTATCTGAACGGAAAACAGATCGCGGAGATTCCGGTAAGCTGGTAATATGAGGGAACGGATTCAAAAATTGATCTCCGCGGCGGGCCTCTGCTCCCGCAGGGCGGCGGAGGAATGGATCGCAGAGGGCAAGGTCACCGTGAACGGAGGCCTTGCCCGCCTTGGCGATACAGCGGACCCGGCGTTGGACGAGATCCTGGTGGACGGCAAGCCCCTGCCCACCCCTCCGGCGAAGTCCACCACGGTCCTGCTTTACAAGCCCCGGGGTTACGTGACCACCCTCTCCGACGAGCGGGGCCGCTGGACCGTGGCGGAGCTCCTGCCCCCCGAGCTGGGGCGTCTCTATCCCGTGGGGCGCCTGGACCAATTTTCCGAGGGCCTGCTGCTGATGACCAACGACGGGGCTCTGGCCAATCGCCTGGCCCACCCCGCCGGGGAGGTCCGCAAGACCTACCGGCTCTGGGTCTCCGGCTGGCGCGGGGAGGCCCTGGCCCTGCTGCGGCGGCCCATCGTATTGGATGGCCGAAACATACAAGCGCCGACGGTGCGATTGACGTGGCAGCGTGACGGAATCGCCCTGCTGGAAATCACGATCCATGAGGGCAGAAACCGCCAGATCCGCCGCATGGCCGAGGCCGCGGGGCTGAAAACCACCCGGCTCCAGCGCATCGCCGAGGGTCCGATCTCCCTGGGCGACCTGAAACCCGGCCAATGGCGGGAATTGAGCGAAGCGGAGCTTCAGCAATTGAGAACTGAGAATTGAAAATGAATGTGTTTTTCAAATCGCGATTTGAAAAACTCCGAACATTCTCAACGCGCAATTCTCAATTCAGAGGAAAAGCTTTATGAATGAATATGACCTTATCGTAGTGGGCGGCGGGGCTGCGGGCATGTTCGCCGCGATCCAGGCGGGTTACGCCGGGGCGCGGGTCCTGCTGCTGGAGCCCAACGAGCGGCTGGGCAAAAAGCTGTACATCACGGGGAAGGGACGCTGCAACCTCACCAACGACTGCCCCTGGCAGGAGGTTCTGAAAAACGTCCCCCGGAATCCCCGCTTCTTATATTCGGCCCTCTCGGGCTTCACCCCCGCCGACGCCATCACGTTTTTTGAATCCCACGGCTGCGAGACCAAGACCGAGCGGGGCAGCCGGGTCTTCCCGGTGACGGATAAATCCGCCTCCGTGGTGGACGCCCTGAAAACCGCCCTGGGCTATGCCGGGGTGGAGCTCCGCCGCGCAAGAGCGAAGGAGATCCTGACGGAGAATGGCGGGCAGATTGCCCGCGCTACAGACGCCCATGTGACCGGCGTCCGCACGGACCGGGGCGACTTCCGCGCCCCCGCGGTGATCCTGGCCACCGGCGGCAAATCCTACCCTGCCACCGGCTCCACCGGGGACGGCTACCGCATGGCCAAGGCCCTGGGCCACACGATTATCCCGCCCGTGGGCTCCCTGGTCCCCCTGGTGGAGGACGGCCCCTGGTGCGCCCGCATGCAGGGCCTGGCCCTCAGGAACGTGAATGTGCGCTTGTACGAGGCGCCCTCCGACGATGCCTGTAGGGACAAGCAGTGCTTGTCCGCTTCTTCTGGTAAGGAAAAACCTGTATTTGAAGAATTCGGCGAACTCCTCTTTACCCACTTCGGTCTCTCCGGGCCCGTGATCCTCTCGGCCTCATCCCACATGGAGCAGGGGAAGGCTTACATAATCTCGATAGACCTGAAGCCCGCCCTGGACGAGGCCACCCTGGACGCCCGCATCCTGCGGGACTTCGCCGCGGCCAAAAACCGCAGCTTTGAGAACGCCCTGTCGGGCCTCTACCCCAAGACCATGATTCCCGTGATGGTGGAGCGCTCCGGCATCCCCGGCGACACGAAGGTGAACGCTGTCACCCGGGAACAGCGCCGGGCCCTCCTGGAGCTCACCAAGCACTTCACCGTCAAAATCTCCGGCCTGCGGCCCGTGGAGGAGGCCATCATCACCTCCGGCGGCGTCAGCACGAAGGAGATCGACCCGAAGACCATGGAGAGCAGGCTGGTCCCCGGCCTCTACTTCGCCGGGGAAGTCATCGACGTGGACGCCTACACCGGCGGCTTCAACCTGCAGATCGCCTGGTCCACGGCCTACGCCGCGGCGATGGCGGCGGCAAGCAGGAAGTAATAGCTAATAAGTAATATGTAAGAAGTAGTATGTAGCGCGGGCAATCTGCCCGCCCGATACGGAACCACGCCGTAGGGGCGGCCATTGGCCGCCAGCCCGAGGCACCAGCCTTCCGATTTTGTCATTGCGAGGCCAGTTCGCAAACTGGCCGTGGCAATCCGTTTCCTTCCCCTGTCCGATGCCTGCATTGTAATAATCAAAGGAGGACCCGATGAAATCTCATGTCCTGTATGAAGCGGCCTTCTCGTTTGATTATTTCTGGCTGATTCTGCTGATCCTGCCGGTCGGAATTGCTTTTGTGACATTCAGGCAGTTCAGGAAAGCCAAGCAGACGGGAAAGACCGGTGATAAGCTCGGCCTCGGGATGGGCGTATTTGCCCTGCTGGTTGTACTGGTTGTCATCGGGATTGTCGTTCCCGATCAGATCAAAATGTACGATGCCGCCGTCGGGGCATACAAACGCGGCGAATATGAAATCGTAGAGGGATATGTAGAGAATTTCGATACCGACCCCAAAAGATGGGAGGATTTCACCGTTGGAAATGTGCATTTCAGCTATGGTTATCAAGAAATGCGCTTTGGTTATCACAATATCCGGCAAAAAGGCGGCGTCATCACCGGAAACGGTCAGCATCTGAAAATCGGATATACAAATTACGGCAATTACGGCAACGTAATCGTATATATCGAGGAATTACCTTAGGCCAACGTGCGGACAAGCGATGCTTGTCCCTACATCATATAATTTTCACTTCTCAATTTCACACAGGAGGTTGTACATATGGACAAATACATTTCCGTCGCCATCGACGGTCCCGCCGGGGCGGGGAAAAGCACCATCGCCAAGCGGGTGGCAAAGGAACTGGGCTTTCTCTATGTGGACACCGGGGCCATCTACCGCACCGTGGGCTATCATATGAGTCTCATGGGCATCGGGCCCAAGGACAAGGATGGCATTGAAAGGTGCATCGACGATGTGAACATCCGCATCGAGCACCAGGAGGACGGGGTCCAGCACATGATCCTCAACGGCCAGGACGTGACGGACCTGATCCGCACGCCGGAGATGTCCATGATGGCCTCCGGGGTCTCGGCCCAGCCCTGCGTTCGCGCCTATCTGCTGGATATGCAGCGGGAGCTGGCCCGGACCCACAATGTGGTGATGGACGGCCGGGATATCGGCACCGTGGTCCTGCCCGACGCCCAGGTGAAGGTCTATCTGACGGCATCCGCCGAGATCCGGGCCGAGCGCCGCTGGAAGGAGCTGGTCGCCAAGGGCCAGGACGTCAAATATGAGGACGTCTATATTGACGTGGTCAAGCGGGACGAGCAGGACATGAACCGAAAGATCGCCCCTCTCAAGTGCGCCGACGACGCCGAGGTCCTGGACTGCTCCTATCTGACCATCGACCAGGTGGTGGCCGAGATGAAGGCCATTATCCGAAAGAAGGCACAGCTATGAGTCAGGGAACAGGGATCAGGGAACATGGCGCAGGGGAGCAGCCTGCCTCTCAAAAGAAGAAAACCGAGCCCGGACGGGGCTTTGCCGTCAAATTCTTCTATCCCATCTTCTGGTGGACCCTGCGGATCTGTCTGGCGATCTACCACTGGCCGACCTTCATCGGGCGGGAAAATCTGCCCGAGGGCCCCTGCGTGATCTGCGGCAACCATTCGGGCTTCGCGGATCCGCTCTGGGTCTACCTGCATATGAAGACCCGCTTTCCGCCCTGGACCATGGCCCGCAAGAGTCTGTTTGAAAAGCCGGTCTTCGGACGCTTTCTGCTGGCCTTCCGGGCCTTCCCGGTGGACCGGGACAATGCGGATATGGCCGCCATCAAGAAGTCCCTCTCGGTGCTGAAGCAGGGAGAGAAGCTGCTGATCTTCCCCGAGGGCACCCGGGTCAAAAAGGGCAAAAAGTCCGAGCCCAAGTCCGGCGCGGTCCTCCTGGCCCAGCGGGCGGGCGTGCCCCTGGTGCCGGTGTACATCACCCACGGCCGCAAGCCCTTCCAGCCCATCAAGGTCGTCATGGGCGAGGCATACACGCCGGAATACAGCTCCCGCCGCCCCGACGCCGCGGAGCTGGAGCGGCATACCGCAGAGCTGATGGCGAGGATCTACGCCCTCGGAAAGTGAACCGTGAATTATTAATAGTTAATAGTTGAGGTGTCGCTCCGCGACAGATTCATATTTCTTTTTTTCAAATCGGAGATTTGAAAAAACCGCAACGATTCATTATTAACTATATTGAGCAAGAGGTAGAGTATGAAAATCACTCTTTCTGACACCGCCGGCTTCTGCTTCGGCGTCCGGCGGGCGGTGGAGCTGGTGGAGAAGACCGCCGCAGAGGGAAAGCGCGTCGTAACCCTGGGCCCCATCGTCCACAACCGGCATGTGGTGGAGCGCTTCAACGCCCTGGGAGTCCGGGAGGCCGCCTGCGTGGCGGAGATCCCGGACGGCGCCACTGTGATCATCCGGGCCCACGGGGTGGGCCGGGCGGTCTATGAGGCCCTGGAAGCCCGGGGCCTGACGGTGGTGGACGCCACCTGCCCCTTCGTGGACCGGATCCACAAGCTGGTCCGTCGGGCAGAGGAGGAGGGGCGCAGGCCCGTCATCTTCGGATCCCGGACCCATCCCGAGGTGGTGGGCATCTCCGGCTGGTGCGACGAGCCCCTGGTGATGGAGTCGCCGGAGGAATTCGAGGCCTGGCTGCGGGAGGCGCCCGAACGCCGCGAGCTGCCCCTGGCCCTGGCGGCACAGACCACCTCCAATCAAAATCAATGGAAAAAATTTGGAGAAATCGCAAATTTACTCTGTACAAACTGCAAAAAATTTGATACAATATGCGAAGCGACTGAAAACAGGCAAACCGCCGCCGCGCTTTTGGCTGCCAAAAGCGACGCGATGGTGGTGGTGGGCGACCAGAACAGCGCCAATACCAGGCAGCTGGCCGCCATCTGCCGGGCCCACTGTCAGCGGGTCTTTGCGGTGGATAACGCCGCCGAGCTGGCGGATTGCGATTTTTCAGGCATTCATACCATCGGTATCACGGCAGGGGCATCGACGCCTGCGTGGATAATAAAGGAGGTCAATCAAACCATGGATGAAATCAAAACAGTAGAAACTACTGCAACGGAGGAGAGCTTCGAGGCGCTGCTTGACGCCAGTATCAAGACGCTGAATACGGGAGATACGGTCACAGGCACAGTCGTCGCCATCGGCACCACCGAAGTCCAGGTTGATCTTGGGACCAAGCACGCCGGTTATATCCCCTGCGATGAAGTCAGCGCCGATCCCAACATCAAGCCTGAGGATGTGCTTCATGTTGGCGATGAGATCAAGGTCTTCGTCGTCCGCGTCAACGATCAGGAAGGCACCGTGCAGCTGAGCCGCAAGAAGCTGGACGGCATGCGCGTCTGGGACGAGCTGCAGGAAGCCGCCGACAACAAGACTCCCGTCGAGGCGAAGATCACCGAGACCAACAAGGGCGGTCTGGTGGCCAATGTCAAGGGCGTTCGGGTGTTCATCCCCGCCTCCGCCTCCGGCGTGGCCCGGGGCGGCAATCTGGAGGAGCTGAAGGGCCAGACGGTCCGCATCCGCATCACCGAGGTCAACCGCGAGCGCCGCGGCGGCCGCGTGGTGGGCTCCATCCGCGCCGTTGCCAACGAGGAGCGCAAAGCTGCCCAGGAGAAGATCTGGTCCGAGATCGAGGTCGGCAAGAAGTACACCGGCACCGTCAAGTCCCTGACTTCCTACGGCGCTTTCGTGGACATCGGCGGCGTGGACGGCATGGTCCATGTCTCTGAGCTCAGCTGGCGGCGGATCAAGAACCCCGCCGAGGTGGTCAAGGTCGGCGACGTCATCGACGTCTTCGTCATTGGTCTGGATCCCGAGAAGCACAAGATCTCTCTGGGCTACAAGACCGCCGAGATGAACCCCTGGAACCAGTTCACCGCCAAGTACAGCGTGGGCGACGTGGCCAAGGTGAAGATCGTCAAGATGATGACCTTCGGCGCCTTTGCCGAGATCGTTCCCGGCGTGGACGGCCTGATCCACATCTCTCAGATCGCGGATCGCCGCATCGGCAAGCCCGAGGACGTGCTGAGCGTCGGCCAGGAAGTGGACGCCAAGATTATCGACATCGACGCCGAGAACAAGCGCATCTCCCTCTCCATCCGGGCCCTGCTGGAGCCCACCGTGGAGGAGCAGGCGCAGGCTCTGGCCGAGGAGGCCGCCGAGGCTGTCGAGGCCGAGTAAGCGAACATTCACCCTTCCCCATGCAAGGCCTCCGCTTTGCATGGGGAATGTTTTTCAATTTAGAAGTTAGAATTGAGAATTGAGAATTGAGAATCAGCAGCAGGGACAGGCTTTGCCTGGCCGCCGTCCCCCGCCCATTGGTCAAGCTCCGTCCGTAGGGGCCGATGCCTACATCGGCCCTTATCCCCCGCCCATTGGTCAAGTAATAAGTAATACTATTCTCAAATAAAACACTTTAAAATTTAAGCAAGGTGTGCTATAATGTATCTGGGTGATGAAAAATGTCAAGCAGATACAAATTTACAGCAGAAGAAATCGCGGCAATCGAGGAAGCACGGAAAGACAACAAGGA
>JAFWPP010000014.1:0-43332 GCA_017509485.1 Oscillospiraceae bacterium
AAGCCGGACGGGTCCTCCTGGCTTGCGGCCTCCTGTTCCGCGGAGCTTTCCGCAGCCTCGTCCCAGTCAAATTCCGGCAGCGGCTCCGGCGGCTGCGCTTCTCCCGGCAGATTGCCTTGGGAATCCAGCCGATAGACCGGGGCCTCCCGCAGCTCCTGCTTTTCTTTCTTCTCGTCCATGGGCTTAGCCTCCCGCCGCAGAACGCAGCACGGAATTCACCGCGCCGGAGAAGAGCTCCCACTGTTCTTTTTCGTCCGCCAGCTGACGGACGCCCTTGTCCGTCAGCTGGTAGTAGCGGCGGGTCCGGCCCTTGTCGGTTTCCCGGTTGTAGGCCCGGACGAAGCCCTTTTTCTCCAGGTTGTGGAGGATGGGATAAAGGGTCCCCTCCTTCATCTGAAAGACCTCGTTGGAGGTAGCCTCCAGCAGGGCGATCATCTCGTAGCCGTACTTGTCCCCGCTTTTCAGCAGGCTCAGCACCAGCAGCGAGGTGCTGCCGGAAAGCAGACTTTTGTCGATCTTCATCTTGATCCCTCCGTTCTCTCTGATTTGACAGCCGCTGGCTTTGGCTTCCGCTTCACGGCTCAAACTGTGTGGGCAGCTCCACGCTTCGAAGCACCTGCCCCGCCGCATCGTAGAGCGTCAGTTCCAAATGGGCCTCAGCTATGCGATACAACACGCCTTCGTTTGAGCGGTTGTAATGGCTCATCCATTGAATCAGTCCGTTATAGGGCGCAGTATAGTAGTTTTCCTCATCGTCCATCCATTCCTGCCATCCACCCGAATCCAGGAGCCTCCAGTGTGCAAGAATATCCGCCAGGTCAAAGCGGAAGAGAAACCAGTCGTTTTTCTTCTCCAGCAGCGGCAAACGGAAGCTCCCGCCGACCGTATGACTACGATCTCTGTCCCTGGCCACCACAAGCGTCAGCGTCGCCTCCGACGCCTGCCCCGCCCGCACGGCAAAGCAGGGAATCATCCGCTCCACATACACTTCCCGCTCCTCGTCGTAGCGATACAGATCGGTTTTTCCTTCATAGGGATACTCAAAATCCCAGATTAGGGGCATATAGAGGACGCCATCCACGGCAGGACAGGAACGACGAAGGCTTGCGGTCCAGCCGAACCATTCCTTTTGAAGCTCCTCCAGATAGGCTGCCTCCCCGTCCTCGTATAGGGCCAGCTGCCCCTTCTCCGTATCCACCAGCAGCGAAGGCTCCAGCGCCGGAAGGCCCGCATCCTCCATGCCCCAGCGGTAGGCCCACCCAGGGAACAGGGCGGGATACCCCAGCATCGCCCAGACACAGACCAGCAGGATCAGAATGGCAGCCAGGTCCAGGGCCAACCGAAGGCCCCGGGGAAGTCGATTCCAAAGCTTTTTCATGGCATGCGCTCCTTCTCCAGCTTCAGCTCCAGCCGGGTCACGCTGCCGTCCTCCGCGGCATAGCGCAGCTCGTAGCGCTCCGCCTTCGGGCAGCTTTCCCATTGCAGGGCCCAGAAGGCGGCGTCTCGATACCAGAGCGGTTTGTCGGACACGTAAAAGATCGGCGGTTCTGACACTTCCCCATCCGCTGTAATGGCCACGACACTGAGCCGTTCTCCGATTTTGCTCCAGAGCACCGGATACTGTTCCGGCCTGCCTCGGAGCTCCAGCACACAGCTCGTCAGATAATACGTATCGGAGTCCATCTTCGGTTTCCAATCCGGATTCCATTCAAGCTGACTGGCAATGACCTCTGCCCTGCCCTCCGGGTCCTCCCGGAGCAGCTCCTCTCTGGCCATGGGGATTGACAGCTGGATCCCCATGGCCTCCGCCCGGACCGGAATGCCCTGGCGGACAGACAGCTTCTTGGGATAGCCCAGGCATAAGCGATCCAGCTCCAGGAAGCGATAGCTGGCGTTCAGAACGGCGTCAGCCTCGTCCTCCAGCTTGGGGTAATACCAGTCCTCCAGCTTCCAGTCGTCGAAGCTGACCCGCAGGACCTTGGTTTCATCCTCCTGCTCCAGGCGCAGCTCCAGCCACTTCGTATCGGTGACGAGACTTCCGGGCTTTCGTATTCCGATGAATACGCCGGTCAGCCAGGGCCGAATGCGGCGGACCAATATGGACAGCCGATCACGCCCGATCTCCTCTCCGCGGTCATCCATCACGCGCAGGCAGCGCCGGATGGTCTCCTCATTCAAATTGTGCCAGGGCGCGGCGCGGAAGTGCAGCAGCAGCTCGCTTTCATAATGAAAGCTGCGGACAAGCTGCCGTTCCACGGTGGAGTCCTGCTGCAGGAAGGCAAACGCCGTATCGCCCAGGCTGACCCGAAAAGCGCCGTAGTCAAATTCGTCGCTGCATCGGCCCTCCCGCCGGGCCAGTACCCTGTATTCAAATTTTTCGTAATCTGATACAAGGCCCAGTATCTCTTTTTGCTCTGTGCGGGACATGAAGCCAAGCGCGCTCAGGCTGAGATTTCCCTTGAACAGATTCACAACCACCAGCAGGACTCCGACCAGAAGCAGCAGCCGGGCAAGCTGCAGGCTAAAGCCCAGCCAGGGCTTGTGGACGCTGCGCAGGAGGCGGCTCGTCTCCTCCGGGTCTCCCAGATCCGCCAGTGCCTTCTTCGCGGCCTTGGCATAGCGCAGGCCCACGCTCTGATAGCCTGCGCAGCGGTCTCCATAGTGGGCCCAGAGCTCCTTCCGCACACGCCTGCGGTCCAGAGGATCGTACAGGCCCTTCAGGGCTCTGTCCATCCAGTCGTAGATGCCGGAAACCTCCGCACTTCCCTTTTTCCTGATTCCCATGGCGCAGCCCTCCCGGTACCCCGCAGCAGACAAGCTTTGTTTTGCATAGATACATCGATGTTCTATGTACCTCTATCATCTATATACCACGAACTTCGAGGTATGTCAAGCAAAAAATAATCACCTCCCGGAAAAACCGGGAGATGATCATTTTGATGCTTAAGGCTTCGAAGCTCAGAACTTCTGATGCACCACGCGCTTGACGTAGCTGGTGTGCAGGAGCTCGTGGGCCTTGTGGGAGCCGGGCTTGCCGAGGTACTTGTCGTAGAGCTCGATGATGTCCGGGTTCTCGTGGGACTTGCGGATGGTGTTGGCCTCGTCCAGATCGTACAGGACCTTGGCGCGCAGGGCGCGGATGTCCACGAAGTTGCGGACGGAGGCGTGGACCTGGGGCTGACCGCCGCCGTTGACGCAGCCGCCGGGGCAGGCCATGAACTCGATGAAGTGGTAGTTCTTCTCGCCGGACTTGACCATATCCAGGACCTTGCGGACGTTGGCCAGGCCGGAGGCGACGCAGATGTTCACGTCCATGCCGGCCACGTGGTAGGTGGCCTCCTTGATGCCCTCGACGCCGCGGACGTCCACGAAGTCGGGACGGGGCAGGGTCTCGCCGGTGAGCCATTCCACGGCGGAACGCAGGGCGGCTTCCATAACGCCGCCGGTGGCGCCGAAGATGACGGCGGCGCCGGTGCCGGAGCCCAGAGGATGATCGAAGTCTTCCTCAGGCAGGTCGTCCCAGCGGATGCCGGCGCGCTTGATCATGCGGGCCAGCTCGCGGGTGGTCATGGTGTAGTCCATATCGGGCAGACCGGCGCCGGCCTGATCGTCGCGGCCGATCTCGAACTTCTTCGCGGTGCAGGGCATGACGGAGACGGAAACGATCTTCTTGGGGTCGATGCCCATCTTCTCGGCAAAGTAGCTCTTGGTGATGGCGCCCTGCATCTGCTGGGGAGACTTGCAGGTGGACAGGTTCTCGGTGAACTCGGGGTAGTAGTGCTCGCAGAACTTGACCCAGCCGGGGGAGCAGGAGGTGATCATGGGCAGCTTGCCGCCGTTCTTGACGCGGTCCAGGAACTCGCTGGCCTCTTCCATGATGGTGAGGTCGGCGCCGAAATTGGTGTCGAAGACCTTGTCGAAGCCGAGACGGCGGAGGGCCGCGACCATCTTGCCCTGGGCGTTGGTGCCGATGGGCTTGCCGAATTCCTCGGCCAGGCCGGCACGGACGGCGGGAGCCGTCTGAACCACCACGTACTTGTCGGGGTCGGCGATGGCGGCGAAGACGTCGTTGATGCAGGACTTCTCGTACAGGGCGCCCACGGGGCAGACGGCAATACACTGACCGCAGCAGACGCAGGCAGTGTCGGCCAGGTCCATCTCAAAGGCACAGCCGATGTTGGTCTTGAAGCCGCGCTCGTTGGCGCCGATGACGCCGATGCCCTGGAACTTCTCGCAGGCGGCGACACAGCGGCGGCAGAGGATGCACTTGGAGTTGTCGCGGACCATGTGGGCGGCGGACTCGTCGATCACAGAGGGGTTCTTCTCGCCGGCGTAGGCGTCCTGGTTCTCCACGCCGTACTCCTTGCAGAGGGCCTGAAGCTCGCAGTTGCCGGAGCGGACGCAGGAGAGGCAGGAGCAGTTGTGATCGGAGAGGATCAGCTCCAGGGTCTTCTTGCGGTAGGCCACGACGCGGGGGGTGTGGGTAAAAACTTCCATATTGGGGGCAATGGGATACACGCAGGCTGCGCACAGGCCGCGGGCGCCCTTGACCTCCACCACGCAGATGCGGCAGGCGCCGATCGCGTTGATGTCCTTCAGATAGCACAGGGTGGGGATGGTCACGCCGGCCATCCGGGCCGCCTCAAGGATGGTAGTACCCTTCGGGGCAGTTACCTCAATGCCATTGATCTTGACAGTATACTGTTCCATGTTGTCCTCCTTACTGCTTGCTGATGGCCTTGAACTTGCAGTTGCCCATGCAGACGCCGCACTTGACACACTTCTCGGGGTCAATTTCGACGGAGGCCAGCTTGTGGCCCGGGGCAATGTAGTCCGTGCGGGTGATGGCGTTGGCCGGGCAGTTGCGCATACACAGACCGCAGCCGATGCACTTCTCCTTGTTCACCACGAACTTCAGCAGGTCCTTGCAGACGCCGGCGGGGCAGCGCTTGTCTACCACGTGGGCAATGTACTCGTCGCGGAAGTAACGCAGCGTGGAAAGCACGGGGTTGGGGGCCGTCTGGCCCAGACCGCAGAGGGCGTTGGCCTTGATGTAGTAGCAGAGCTCCTCCATCTTGTCCAGGTCCTCCAGGGTGCCCTGGCCCTTGGTGATCTTTTCCAGCATCTCCAGCAGACGCTTGGTGCCGATCCGGCAGGGGGTGCACTTGCCGCAGGACTCGTCCACGGTGAACTGCAGGAAGAACTTGGCGATATCCACCATGCAGTTGTCCTCGTCCATGACGATCAGGCCGCCGGAGCCCATCATGGAGCCGATGGCGATCAGGTTGTCATAGTCGATGGGAACGTCGAAATGCTCGGCCGGGATGCAGCCGCCGGAGGGGCCGCCGGTCTGAGCGGCCTTGAACTTCTTGCCGTTGGGAATGCCGCCGCCGATCTCCTCGATGACCTTGCGCAGCGGAGTGCCCATGGGGATCTCCACCAGGCCGGTGTGGGTGATCTTGCCGCCCAGGGCGAAGACCTTGGTGCCCTTGGACTTCTCGGTGCCCATGGATGCGAACCACTCGGGCCCCTTGAGGATGATCTGGGGAATGTTGGCCCAGGTCTCGACGTTGTTCAGGATGGAAGGCTTCTGGAACAGGCCCTTCTCAGCGGGGAAGGGAGGACGGGGACGGGGCTCGCCGCGGTTGCCCTCGATGGAGGTCATCAGCGCGGTCTCCTCGCCGCAGACGAAGGCGCCGGCGCCCAGGCGCAGGCCGATGTCGAACTTGAAGCCGGTGCCCAGGATGTTGTCGCCCAGCAGGCCGTACTCGCGGGCCTGGTCAATGGCGATCTGCAGACGCTTGACGGCGATGGGGTACTCGGCGCGGACGTAGATGTAGCCCTGGGAAGCGCCGATGGTGTAGCCGGCAATGGTCATGGCCTCGAGCACCACGTGGGGGTCGCCCTCCAGCACGGAGCGGTCCATGAAGGCGCCGGGGTCGCCCTCGTCGGCGTTGCAGCAGACGTACTTCTGGTCGTTGTCATAGGCCTTGGCGAACTTCCACTTCAGGCCGGTGGGGAAGCCGGCGCCGCCGCGTCCGCGGAGGCCGGAGTCCAGCAGGACCTGGATGACGTCGTCGGGGCTCATCTCGGTGAGGACCTTGCCCAGGGCCATGTAGCCGTCGCGGGCAATGTACTCGTCGATGTTCTCGGGGTTGATGACGCCGCAGTTGCGCAGGGCAACACGGAGCTGGGACTTGTAGAAGTTGGTGTCGTTCAGGGAAACGTTGGTGCCGGGCTCGGTGATCTCAGCGCCTTCCTTGTATTCCAGACGGGTCACGATACGGCCCT
Source organism: Oscillospiraceae bacterium (assembly GCA_017509485.1). Classification (GTDB taxonomy): domain Bacteria; phylum Bacillota; class Clostridia; order Oscillospirales; family Oscillospiraceae; genus JAFRPC01. The sequence goes on from JAFWPP010000014.1 coordinate 6,292, forward strand.
TGAGCAGGTGCTCTTCCACGATCTCGGGCACGTCCTCGGGGGTAACGCGGGAGTAGAAGGTGCCTTCGGGGTAGACGATCATAACGGGGCCCAGAGCGCAGAGGCCGAAGCAGCCGGTCTGCACGATCTTGATCTCGTTATCCAGGCCCTTGGCCTTCAGCTCTTCCGCCAGTCTTTCGCGGACGGCGACAGAGCCGGAGGAGGTACAGCCGGTGCCTCCGCAAATCAATACATGAGAACGATACATAGCTGTTCCTCCTTACTTCTCTTCGGCGCCGATGGTATACTCGGTGATGACGTGGCCGTTCTTCAGATGCTCTTCAGCCACACGGCGCGCCTTCTCCGCGGTCATCTTGACGTAGGTGACCTTCTCCTTGTCGGCCTCATAGACCTCCACGATGGGCTCGTAACGGCACAGGCCGATGCAGCCGGTCTGGGTGACGGTGACCTTTTCACCGAGGTTGAGCTTCGCGACCTCCTCCACCAGCGCGGACAGAACGGGTCTGGCGCCGGCGGCGATGCCGCAGGTGGCCATGCCCACCACGGCGCGAATGCTGCCGCTGCCGGAGCGCATGGTCACGTTGTCCTTCATGCGCTCACGAATTGCTTGAAGTTCCGCCAAAGTTTTCATAGTACGTTCCTTTCTTATGAATAATTTAATTTTGCTGTTCATCTCAGTAGGGGCCGATACCCACGTCGGCCCTTCCCACAAGTATTACCCGACGGGCGGGCCGATGTGGGCATCGGCCCCTACGGGGTCATTCCTCGAACTGCAGGGCGCCTTCCATCCACATCAGGACGTCGGGCAGATCCAGCGGCACCTCGGGACCGAGGATGGTCCGGACCTCCGCGGTATCGAGGGTGACGGACTGACCGTCCTCGCGGTTGTAGACGAAGAGGAAATCGATCTCCGGGCTGCCCTGGATCAGGGTGACGACGGAGCCCGCGTAATCGCCCACCGGGACGCAGTCCAGATGGTCGATCCGGAACGTGGCCTTTACGGTGGTTCCGGTCGGCGGGACAACGGAGGACTCGATATACAGGTCTCCGCCCGTCTGCTCGGCCGCCAGCTTCAGCAGCGGCAGGCCCATGCCCACGGGCCTGGTGGTCCGGGTGGTGGTGAAGGGATCGGTGACGGTGGCCACAAACTCGGGCGGCATGCCGCAGCCGTTGTCGATGATGGACAGGGTGCGCCAGCCGTCGGCCTCGTCGATGCGGATCACGATCCGTGTCGCCCCGGCCTTGACGGAATTCTTGGCCACGTCCAGGATGTTCAAGGACAGTTCCTTCATACCATTCCCTCCTTCTGAAATTGAGAATTGAGAAGTAAGAATTGAGAATTGAATGTGTTTTTCAAATCTCGATTTGAAAAACTCTGATCCTTTTTCAATTTTCAACTTTCAATTTTCAATTATTTTACTTCATCCCCTCCCGCAGCAGGGCGATCAGGGAGTCGCGGACCTTCTGGGAGCTGTAGGGCTCGTCGTCCAGCTCGATCCATTGGCTGGCATCCCGCATGCTCTCGAGCCGATGGGCGTCGGAGGAGCAGAGCAGGCGTCTTCCCTCCAGGTGGTACTCCTTCGCGTACTGTTCCCGGTTTTCCGGGTCGTTCAGCTCCAGGGTGGGGAAAAAGGGCTTCTCGGGCAGGGCGCCCAGGATGCCGATGATCCCGTTGGAGGGGCGGTCGATGTGGGCCGGGAAGGCCGCGCCGCCATGGGCCAAAGCCAGGGCGGTGCCTGCCTCCAGGTCCAGCTTTGTGGCCGGGATCAGCAGGTTCGGCTCCTCGCCCAGGATATGGTCCTCGGCGTCCATGTAATACTGGTTGCCGAAGACGGCCGGTTTGTTCTTAATGGGAAAGCGCTGCTGTTTCACGGCCTCGCCGAAGGCCTCCGCCGCCTCCACCGTGGGAAAGAGGCAGACCAGATGGACCTCCTCGGCGGTGGTCAGCTCCATGCCCGGAACGCCCACGATGCCGTATTGGCGGCAGGCGTTCACAAAAGCCCGGCAGTTGCCGCAGCTGTTGTGATCCGTCAGGGCCATCAGCTGGAGGCCGCAGAGGCTCCCCATACCGGCAATGTTGGCGGGAGTCATGTCGTCGTCCCCGCAGGGGGACAGGCAGGAGTGTATGTGCAGGTCGTAGAAATAGCGGTTCATAGCAGGGCCGCCACCTTCGCGCAGAGGGTGAAGATCGGCTCCGGAGAGCGGTAGAGGTTGATCCCCTTTCGCTCCGCCAGCTGGGTCACGCCGGGATCCGGCGACACGTTCTCGGCCAGGATGACCAGCGCCGCGTCTGTCAGGGTGGCGACGGCAACCACGTTGTTGTTGGACATGATGGTGATCCAGGCGTCGCCCGATTGGGCCCGGCCCATCACCCAGGAGAGCAGATCCCCGGCGTAGCCGCCGGTGACCTCGCGATCCGGCTCAGCCTCGCAGACGGGTTCCAGAGACAGCTTTTCAGCCAGCTCCATCACAGTCATTTCTGCGTTCCTCCTTTCTGTTCATACAGACGCCGCCGCAGCAGGACCACGCAGTCCTCCATCTTGACCTCGCCCTTGACCACGTCCTCCGCGAAGGCCCGGCAGGTGGGGGCGCCGCAGGAGCCGCAGTCGATCTGGGGCAGCTGCTTTTCCAGCTCCTCGATCTGCATCATCAGGCGCATGGCCTCGAAGCGGTCCGTCGAAAGGCTGATGTTGGGGACGTAGTCGTTGATGGGCGCGTCCAGCAGGGCGTCGGGGGGAACGTAGTCCGGCCCCTGGTCTCTCACGTCCAGATAGTTCCGGTTGTGGGGCAGGCCATGCCGGAAGGACATGAGCCTGGCCTTGGCAATGTAGGGATTCTCCACCGTCGCAGCGCCGCCCACGCAGCCGCCCGGGCAGGCGTTGAGCTCCACGAATTCCAGATGCGGGAATTTGTTGGTCTCGATGGCGTCCAGGACCTGGATGGCGTTGTCCATATCGTCGGCCGCCAGATAGCGGTCGTCGAAGAGGCCCTCGGCTTCGCCGCCGGAGGAAGCCCACTTGACGCCGGCGATGCCGGCGCGGGAGCGCATCATGCCGGGATGGACGGGCTTGACCTTGCCGGAGAGCTTCATGTAGACCTCCGAGACGGAGACCACGTAGTCGATGCTGCTCTTGGTCTGGCTGAGTCCGTTCTTGGCGTAGCTGCGCTTGGCGGGACAGGGAGAAATGAATACGGTGCAAATCTCGTCCTTGGTCAGCTCCGGGTGGTTCTTCAGCGCCTTGGCCTTGGCGATGCGGCTGGCGTATTCCACCGGGGGCAGGATGGGCAGGACGTTATCGCAGAGCTCCGGGAAGCGCAGCCGGATGAGCCGCACGATGGCGGGACAGGCGGAGCTGATCACCGGGCGGGGGATGTTGGGCTTGCGCATGTAGCGGCGGGTACACTCGGAAATGATCTCCGCGGCGCGGGCCACCTCGTAGATCTCGTCGAAGCCCAGCTCCAGCAGGGACTCCAGCAGGCAGCCGATGTCCGTCAGGCCGTCGAACTGCCCATAGAGGGCAGGGGCCGGAAGGGCGATGCGGAGCTTGTATCTGGGGTCGATGTCGGAGAGCTTGTCGAAGATGGCCTTCTTGGCCTTGTGCTGGCAGACCCGCACGCAGCGTCCGCAGTCGATGCAGAAGTGGGTGCGGATGACCGCGTGGCCGTCCCGGATCCGGATGGCCTCCGTGGGGCAGCGGCGGAGACAGGAGGTACAGCCGATACACTTTTCGGCGTCCAGCGACACCGAGTGCAGGAAATCATCAGTCATGCGGTCCCTCCCTTCCGGGTTATACGCCCACCACCATGGTGAGCTTGGTGCCTACACCGACCTTGGTCTCGATCTCAAGGCTCTGGGTGTAGCGTTTCATGTTGGGCAGGCCCATGCCTGCGCCAAAGCCCATGTTTCGGATCTGCTCGGTGGAGGTGGAATAGCCCTCCTGCATGGCCAGCTCCACATCGGGGATGCCGGGACCGTGATCCTCGAGCACGATCACGATCTTGTCCGGGTAGACCGCAACGTCGGCGGTGCCGCCGTTGGCGTGGATGACCATATTGATCTCGCCCTCGTACATGGCGATGGAGCAGCGGCGGATTACGTCGGACGGAAACCCGAGCTGCCGCAGCTTCTTCTTCATCTCCACGGAAGCCTCGCCGGCGGAGGAGAAATCTTCTCCGTCAATGTCGAAGTGAAAATTCAGCGCCGCCATCGTCCTATCCCTCCTCGGTGTTCAGGAGGCCCGTTTCGTACAGCGTCCCCGCCGCGCGGAACATGGATTCCTCCGTCACCATCACGACGATGTCGTTGATGTCAGACAGGGAGACGATCTCGGGCGTAGGCTCCTTGCCGTTGATGAACACGATGCAGTGCATGTCCAGCATCATGGCCGTGCGCACCACCTGGGGGTTGAGAAGCCCGGTGAGCAGCACGGACTGGTTGGTGGCGAACGCCAGCACATCGGACATCATGTCGCAGCAGAAGGCGTTTTGGACCTCGGTGTCCAGCATATGCTCGCTGGAGAGCACCCGGGCCCGGAGCAGTTCGGCGATCTGGCGCAGTTTCATAGGTTACCTCCGTTGCGGGATCTCAGTACTTGCCGAGGATGCCCTCGATCTGGTCGGGCGTCAGCCGGCCATAGACGTCGTCGTTGATCATCATGACGGGGGCCAGGCCGCAGGCGCCGACGCAGCGGCAGGCTTCCAGGGAGAACTTGCCGTCGGCGGTGCACTGGCCTTCCTTCAGGCCGGTGACCTCGCAGATCTTGTCGAACACGGCCTGAGCGCCCTTGACGTAGCAGGCGGTGCCCAGGCAGACCGCGATGCGGTACTTGCCCTTGGGGGCCAGGGCGAACTGCGCGTAGAATGTGGCGATGCCGTAGATCTTTTCCAGGGGAACATTCATCTGATCGGCAATGATGGTCTGGACCTCGATGGGAAGATACCCATAGATGTCCTGGGCTCTCTGCATGATGGGCATGAGGGCGCCCGGGGTATCCCGGAGCTCCGCGATCACGGCCAACAGCTTCTCTTCTTGTTCCTTCGTGCCACGGAAGGGAACTGTCGTTACTTTACAAGCCATTTGATGCAACTTACCTCCTATTTACGTAATCGGCAAATGGTTGATACAGGTCGCAATAGACCATAGTACAGTATGTATTGTAACAGATATGAGATAAATTGTAAAGCGGAAATTAGCGTAAAATTATGAAAGAAGTGGAAATTCCGTCAGGCTTGTTGTATAATTGTGCCGACGGGTTTTGTTCGGCCCGCCATCCCATAAAAAGCCCGCGCAGACGCGCGGCAGGAGGCTCCTATGTTCCAGGATCTGGACGTTCGTTTCGACAACAGCTTTCAAAAAACAGCTCCCGCGGAAGACAGCCTCGCCCTGCTGTTTCGGGGCGACGCGGTGCTGGCCCGGGCGGAGGAGGATCGGCTGGTCCTGCCCGCTTTCCCGGAGCTTCCCCCGGTGCTCCGGGCGCTCCCCTTCCGCTGCGCCTTCACCCTGGGCGGCAGGACCTGCTTCCTGGCGGACGCCGACCACGTCCCGGAGGAAGCGGCGCCCTTTGTCTGGGTTCCGTCAAGGCAGTACCGGGGCATGGGCCCGAAGGAGGCCGTCTTCGCCGCCGCCGTGGGCGAGAGCCTCCACCGCTGGTACGCGGCTACCCGTTTCTGCGGCCGCTGCGGCCGGCCCATGGAGGACAGCGCCGCCGAGCGGGCCCGGGTATGCCCCGCCTGCGGCCTGACGCTCTACCCCAAGATCTGCCCCGCGGTGATCGTGGCCGTCACCGACGGCGACCGGCTGCTGCTGACCAAATATCAGGGCCGGGCCTTCAAGCGCTACGCCCTGGTGGCGGGCTTCGCGGAGATCGGCGAATCCATCGAGGACACGGTGCGCCGGGAGGTCTTCGAGGAGACGGGGCTGCGGGTGAAGAATCTCCGCTTCTACAAGTCCCAGCCCTGGGTCTTCACCGACAGTCTGCTGATGGGCTTCTTCTGCGACCTGGACGGGGACGACCGCATCACGATCCAGCAGTCGGAGCTCTCCGAGGCGGGCTGGTTCCCCCGCGGCGAAATCCCCACGGACCACTCCGGCATCAGCCTCACCGGCGAGATGATCGAGCGCTTCCGGGCAGGAATATAAGCAAAAAAACAGAAGCCTCCGAATCCCTCGGAAGCTTCTGTAATTTTGCGGACAAATTAACGCTTGGAGAACTGAGGCGCGCGGCGGGCGGCCTTCAGACCGTACTTCTTGCGCTCCTTCATTCTGGGGTCGCGGGTCAGGAAGCCGGCGGCCTTCAGCTGGGCGCGGAACTCGGGGTTGATCTCCAGCAGGGCGCGGGAGACGCCGTGACGGATGGCGCCGGCCTGGCCGGTCACGCCGCCGCCCTCGACGGTGCAGACGATGTCCACCTTGCCGATGGTGTCGGTGGTGTTCAGGGGCTGACGGACGATGAGCTTCAGGGTCTCGAGACCGAAGTAATCGTCGATATCGCGGCCGTTGATGGTGATGGAGCCAGTGCCGTTCTCATACACGCGGACTCTGGCGACGGAGGCCTTGCGGCGGCCGGTGCCGTAGTGATAAGCTCTCTTGCTCTCGTACATGTTTCGTTACCTCCTTAGTCCTGGGTCCAGGCGATGGGCTTCTGGGCGGCGTTCTTGTGCTCGGCGCCCTTGTACAGCTTCAGCCGGGTCATGGCGGTACGGCCGATGGAGTTCTTGGGCAGCATACCCTTGACAGCCAGCTCCATGGCGAAGTCGGAGCGGGACTCCATGAGCAGGCGGTACTTGGTTTCCTTCAGACCGCCGATCCAGCCGGAGTGATGGCGGAAGTACTTGTCCTCCAGCTTCTTGCCGGTGAGAACAGCCTTGTCGGTGTTGATGATGATGACGAAATCACCGCAGTCGACGTTGGGGGTGAAATCGACCTTGTGCTTGCCGCGGAGCAGGTTGGCGGCGATGACGGCGGTGCGGCCCATGGGCTTGCCGGCGGCGTCAATGACGTACCACTTGCGTTCCACGGTCTCTTTCTTTGCCATAGTAGTGGACATGATGTTTCCTCCGTAGATATATTACATTTCATTTGACAAATTCATGCTGCGCGGGTACAATATCCCTGACCGCGCCTCGCATTTATATCATATTTGCGAATCAATGTCAACTGCATTTTTGTGAAATTTTATTTTCATCCGGAAGAACTCCGTAAATCTCTTTTATTCTCTTTTATTCTCTTGTTTTCTCGTATTCAATTTGCGGTTTTTTATTTCCGCGCAAGGCGCGGAAAGTCCTTGAAGGATCGGGATTATCCGGCCTCTCCGCAAAGCCTTCCCCCTCGGGGGAAGGTGGCATCCGGCGTCTCACGGAAGCCGGATGACGGATGAGGGGCGCTGCATGCTATTTGCTCGTTGATGAGGAGCACTTTGTCGTCGATACCTCCCCTCATCCGGCGCTTCGCGCCACCTTCCCCCCAAGGGGAAGGCATCCCGACAAATCCATATTTGCGGGCAGGTTGCCCGCGCTACGTCTGTCTTGGAAGGTGTTTCTATGCAGCATATGTTGTCATTGTTTCGATCTTGTATAGACGATTATCAGATGATCCAGGCGGGCGACCGGATCGCCGTGGGGGTCTCCGGCGGCAAGGACTCCCTGACCCTGCTGGTCCTGCTGGCGGAGCTGAAAAAGTTTTATCCCCGGCCCTTTGCGCTGGAGGCCTTTTCCGTGGATATGGGCCTGGACGGCATGGACTTCTCCCCTGTCGCCGCCCTCTGCGAGAGGCTCGGCGTCCCCTTCCACAAGATCGACACCCAGATCGGCCCCGTGCTCTTCGAGCACCGCAGGGAGAAAAACCCCTGCTCCCTCTGCGCCAAGATGCGCCGGGGCGCCCTGGGCAAGGCCATCACCGAGGCGGGCATCCATAAGATCGCCCTGGGACACCACCGGGACGACGCGGTGGAGACCTTTTTGATGTCCCTGATCTACGAGGGGCGGATCTCCTGCTTTGAGCCCGTCACCTATCTGGACCGCAGCAGCGTCACCCAGATCCGGCCCATGCTCTATATCCCCGAGCAATCCGTCAGCCACTTCGCCGGGAAATACGGCCTGCCGGTGGTCCACAACAGCTGCCCCGCCGACAAGCACACCAAGCGGGAGGAGATCAAGGACCTGGTCTACGAGCTCAACGGGCGCTACCCCGGGCTGAAGGACAAGGTCTTCGGGGCCATGCAGCGGTATCCGCTGGCCCGGTGGGGGATCACAAAAAAGAACGGATCCGGCGAATGACGCCGGACCCGTTCTTTTATTTATTATTTACTCCTCGTCCTTGACAATGGCGATGTGCACCTCGTCCAGCTGCTTCTGGCTGACGGTGGTGGGAGCGTCCATCATCACATCCTGGGCCTTCTGGTTCATGGGGAAGGTGATGACCTCCCGGATGCTCTCCTCGCCGGTCAGCAGCATGATGATCCGGTCCACGCCGGGCGCCGCGCCCGCATGGGGAGGAGCGCCGTAGGTGAAGGCGTTGTACATGGCCGGGAACTTGGCCTTGACCTCGGCCTCGCCCAGGCGGACCAGCTCAAAGGCCTTGACCATGATCTCCGGGTCGTGGTTCCGCACGGCGCCGGAGGCTGACTCGTAGCCGTTGATGACCAGGTCGTACTGGCAGGCGGTGATGGACAGGGGGTCGATTTCGCCCCGCTCGGCCTTCAGAAGGGTCTCCAGGCCGCCGTCGGGCATGGAGAAGGGATTGTGGCAGAATTCCAGCTCGCCGCTCTCCTCGCCGATCTCGTACATCGGGAAGTCCACGATCCAGCACAGCTGGTACTGCTCCTTGTCCATGTGGTTGGGGCAGAGAGCGCCCAGCTTGACCCGGAGCACGCCGGCGGTCTTCTGGGCGGCAGCCTTCTTGCCGGCGGTCAGGCCCACGAAGCAGTTCTTCGGCAGCTTCAGCGCGGACAGGACCTGCTCCTTGAAGGGCTGCACGAACTTGGCGATGCCGCCCACGATCTCACCGTTCTCGTCCACGCGGAACCAATAGGGCTTCTGCCCGGCCTGGACCTCCACGTCGGCGCAGAGCTTGTCGATCTGCTTGCGGGTGGCGCTGAAATCGGAGACGACGACGGCCTTGACGGTATTGCCCTCGAAGGGCCCGAAGCCGATCCCCTGCAGCAGCTCGGTGGCATCGCTGATCTCCAGATCGATGCGCAGATCCGGCTTATCGGTGCCGTACTTCTCCATGGCGTCGTTGAAGCGGATGCGGCGGAAGGGGGCCGGGGTGACCCGCTGATAGAGGCCGAACTTGCGGAAAACCGGCTCAATGACGGATTCCAGCACGCCCAGCACGTCGTCCTGATCGGCGAAGGCCATCTCCATGTCCAGCTGATAGAACTCGCCGGGGGTGCGGTCGCCCCGGGCGTCCTCGTCCCGGAAGCAGGGGGCGATCTGGAAATAGCGGTCGAAGCCCGCGGTCATCAGCAGCTGCTTGAACTGCTGGGGAGCCTGGGGCAGGGCGTAGAACTTGCCGGGGTGCTTCCGGGCGGGAACCAGGTAATCCCGGGCGCCCTCGGGAGAGGAGGCCGTCAGGATGGGGGTGGTGATCTCCAGGAAGCCCCGCTCGGTCATGAGCCTGCGCAGCTCCGCCACCACGTTGCAGCGGAGGATGATGTTCTTCTTCACCGCCGGGTTGCGGAGATCCAGATAGCGGTACTTCAGTCGGGTGTCCTCGGCGGCCTCCCGGCTGCGGTTGATCTCAAAGGGCAGCTCGTTGTGCAGGCACTTGCCCAGCACCTCGATCCGGCTGGGGACGATCTCGATCTCACCGGTGGGCAGCTTGGGGTTTTTGGAATCCCGCTCCCGGACCACGCCCTCCACGGCAATGGTGGTCTCCTTGTTGAAGGGCTTGACGGCGTTCATCATGTCCTCGGTCTCGATGACCACCTGGGTGGTGCCGTAGAAATCCCGGAGCACGACAAAAGCGAAGTTGGCGCCGACCACACGGACGTTCTCCATCCAGCCGACGATGCGGACCTGCCTGCCCGCGTCGGAGAGCCGCAGCTCCCCGCAGTTGTGGGTTCTGTTCTGCGTCATATTACAATACCTCTTATGCAGCGCGGGCAATCCGCCCGCCGGATTCACATTTGCAGCGCGGGCAATCTGCCCGCCAGATTCACATTTGCAGCGCGGGTAATCTGCCCGCCGGATTCACATTTGTAGCGCGGGCAATCTGCCCGCAAACATTATCCTTTGATGAGCTTGCCGTTATTGCGGACCCGCATATCCTCCAGGATCACGTTGGCAGCCTCGGCCAGGCTCAGAAGCTGCTGCTCGCCGGTCTGCATGTTCTTGAGGGAGATCTTTCCCTGGGCGATCTCGTCCTCCCCCAGGAAGGCCGTAAAGGGGATGCCCAGCTTATCGGCGTAGCTCATCTTGGCCTTGAACTTCTTCTGCTCCGTGTAGAGCTGGGTGCGGATCTCGCAGCCCCGGAAGAAGGTGGCAGCCTCGGCGGCGGCGGTGAGGTCCTGGGTCATGGGCAGGATCAGCACCTCGGCGGGGGCGGTGTTCAGCTCCTCGTTGAGCATCTTCTGCTCCTGGAGCACGTAGAACAGCCGGGTGGCGCCGATGGAGATGCCCACGCCGGGCAGCTGCCGCTCGGTGTAGTACTCGGCCAGGTTGTCGTAGCGGCCGCCGGAGCAGATGGAGCCGATCTCGGGGTGATCCAGCATCAGGGTCTCGTAGACGGTGCCGGTGTAGTAGTCCAGGCCCCGGGCGATGGTCAGGTCCACGGCGAAGTGGCTCTCGGGGACGCCGAAGGCGGCCAGGTACTTCACCACGGTATTCAGCTCGGACAAGCCCTCGTGGAACAGCTCGTTTTTCGGTGCGTCTGTTAACGGCCGGTCATGCAGCGCGTCGAGACCATAATCGATCTCCTCCGTGTTGCTGTCATAGGCGGACAGCCGCTCCAGGACCTCGGCGTTGCTGCCACGGATGGAGATGAATTTCAAAATCTCGTCGGCCTGCTCCTCGGTGAGCCCCACGTCCTCGACCAGCAGGATCCGGACCTTCTCCGGGCCGATCTTGTCCAGCTTGTCCACGGTGCGCATGATGTCGCCGGACTTTTCGGACAGGCCCTGCATGGCGTAGAAGCCGTTGAGGATCTTGCGGTTGTTGACCCGGATCTGGAAGCGCTCCAGGCCCAGGCGCACGAAGGTGGTATAGATGACCGCGGGGATCTCCGCCTCGTTGGCGATGTCCAGCTTTCCGTCGCCGATGATGTCGATGTCGGCCTGGTAGAACTCCCGGAAGCGGCCCCGCTGGGCCCGCTCGCCCCGGTAGACCTTGCCGATCTGGTAGCGGCGGAAGGGGAAGGCCAGCTCACCGGCGTGCATCGCCACATACTTCGCCAGGGGGACCGTCAGATCGAAGCGCAGGGCCAGATCGGCGTCGCCCTTGGAGAAGCGGTAGATCTGCTTTTCGGTCTCGCCGCCGCCCTTGGCCAGCAGGATCTCGGCGGATTCCACCAGCGGGGTGTCCAGGGGCGTGAAGCCGTAGAGGGCGTAGGTGTCGCGGAGCGTGTTCAGAAAGCGCTCCATCTGCTGCTGCGGCGCGGGCAGCAGCTCCATAAAGCCGGACAGCGTCCGGGGCGTAATGACAGGCATGATGTTACCTCCGAATATGTATATGGGTTTTTGCGGGCAGATTGCCCGCGCTACATTTTGGAAATACGGCGGGCAAATATCGGAAACGGTTCGAAACCGCTGTAGCGCGGGCTATCAGCCCGCATTGACGTTTTCAATATGGGAAACGATCCGAAAACCGCCGTAGCGCGGGCTAATAGCCCGCAAAACGGACCGGTATTTGCAATCGGCGATCTACGGGCATTCCCGATAATACTTATCCAGCGCCCATTTCACCGGGTTGTTGTCGATGTATGTCCAGATTTCCTGATAATCCGTTTCTCCCCGGACGATATGGTCGTGGAAACCCAACTGCCAAATACTTTTTCCAAGCCGGATCGTAACGGCGCGTTTGAATTGTCGCACGATATTGGGGATGCCCGGCGTTTGATCGGAGCCGGAGGGGATCGTGAGGATCACATGGATATGATTCGGCATAACGACGTATTTGTCGATGGTCGTTCCGGGGTAATGGTCCGGGATGGCAAGGATCGCGGTTTCAACGGTATGACCGATGTCGTTGAGGACCCTTTTGGCGGAAACGATTCCGTCTTCGCAGGCGCAGATCCGGCCAAACAGCGGTTCATGTTTCGCCGTGCAGATCGTAATAAAATAATAACCCGGAGTGGAGTAATCGTAGCCGGAGAGGCGATTCGGTTTGCGGATTTTTCGGGCAGGTAAGTTGGCGAAATCTTCGTTCGTGTTCATGATCGTCAGGTTTTTGCGGGCTGGTAGCCCGCGCTACGGCGGGTGGGGGCGTATTCCTCCAGCGCGGAGCGGGCTGGTAGCCCGCGCTACGGCGAGGGGGAAGGTTAAGCGGGCTGGTAGCCCGCGCTACGGCGTGATCGGCACATATTCCTCCAGTTCGGGGAGCGTCAAAAAGTATTCATAAAAGGGCATCAGCCAGTCCCAGCCGTCGCGGATGAAGGGGAAAAGCTGATCCGACAGGGAGGTCTCGTTATGGGCGGCGCGGTGCTCCAGGCCCAGCCATTTTTTGTTGACCCAGGGCATGAGCAGGGGCGTGGTCTGCATTTTCGGCTTCTTGTAGGACTCGCCGCCCAGGAGGAAGCGCTCCTGGGTTCCCAGCCGCCGGGCCAGGGACTCGGCGGGGGCCGGGTCCAGCTTCACGGCGGCCCGGAAGCGCTCCATGCCCAGGTTCCTGCCCGCGGACCAGAGACCCATGCCGCAGTCCCAGCCCTCGGGGGTGAAGCTGAACCAGAAAGCCGGGCCGGCGTCCTCCTCCCGGTCCGCCCAGAGGGTGAACCAGAGATGGTCCTGCATGGGCCCCCGCCCGTAGAGCCGCCGGGCGTCCCGGTAGATCCGGGAGATGTGGAGGTTCCAGTCGTGCTTCGGGTATTTGTCCCGCAGGTGCTCAAAGAGGGCGTTTGCAAGGTCTTTTGTGGGACGGTGCATGAGTTCCTCATACTCCTGTTTATGGGCCTGGAACCACTCGCGGGAGTTGTTCAGCCGCAGAGACCAGAGAAAGTCAACGGTTTTTTCGGAATAAAGTGTCATCGCTTACTCCTGTTGCCTGCTGTCCGTTGCCCCGTCCGTGCAGGGTACGGCGTGGCGCACGCTGTGCGCCGCTACAGGCGGTTCTGTTGCCTGATGCCTACCGTTTCGTATGCACCAGCTCGCGCCAGTCGAGGTCGCCGCGCTGGAGGCCCAGGATCAGCATTTCCGCCGTGGCCAGGTTGGTGGCGACGGGGACGTTGTGGGCGTCGCAGAGCAGCAGGGTCCGCATGGCGTAGCGGTTTTCCCAGGGGTCCTTGGCGTTGGGATCCGTGAACATGAGGACCATGTCGATCTCGTTATAGGCGATTCTGGCGTCCACCTGCTGATGGCCGCCCTGATTATGGGCCAGGAACAGGGAAATGGGCAGACCTGTGGCCTCCGCCACCAGACGCCCGGTGGTGGCCGTGGCGGAGAGATTGTGCTTGGCCAACACGCTCTTGTAGGCCGTGCAGAATTGAACCATGAGCTCCTTCTTCTTATCGTGGGCCATGATGGTGATATTCATATCGGAAACCTCCTTCACAGTATCGGGAGTCAAAAAACGGACAACGGATCACAAAAACTCAGAACCGAAGCAGGGGGACTTTTTTGCCCTGCAGCCGGCGGGCGATGTGCAGACAGCCCAGGGCGGCGCCCCGGTCGGTATAGAGGATCAGCGGCAGATCGGCGGCGGCGGCCAGCACCACCCGGTCGTCCTCCGGCACGATCCCCAGCAGGGGGAGCCCCGTCTCGTCCATCATGTCGTCCACCGTCCAGTTCATGGCCCGGAAGACGGCGGAGGTGATCCGGTTCACCACCAGCTTGATCTCCCGCTTCCCCATCAAGCGCAGCTGATCCGCCGTGCCGGCGGCATCCCGCAGGGAGGCGGGGTCCGGGGTAGCGACGATGATCACCCGGTCGGCATAGAGGGTGGCGAAATGGAAGCCGTCGCCGATGCCGGCGGGGGAATCGATCAGGCAGTAGTCAAAGTATTCCCGCACCGTCTCCAGCAGGGAGCCGAAATCCTGGAAGCGGATGGTCTCGGGCCGCTCCGCCACGGGCGCCGTCAGCAGATAGAGCCCCCGCAGCTCCGGGTGGGGCGTGGCCTCGCTGAGGCTGTAGCGGCCGGAGAGCACGTCGGCAAAGGAGATGGGGGCCAGCTGCGCCATGCCCAGGGAGATATCCAGATTGCGCAGCCCCATATCCGCGTCGATGCAGAGGACCCGCTTGCCCTCCGCGGCCAGACAGCTTGCCACGGCGGCGCAGAGCGTCGTTTTCCCCGTCCCGCCCTTTCCGGACGTCACTGCAATGACCTGACCCATAGATCCTCCCTCTTTCCTCCGCCGGGCAAACCCGGCCAATATTCCATTTTATTATTATAGACCATTCTGTAGGGAATTTCAATCCTTATTTTCATAATTGCAAGTCCTTCCGCATATACTCCACTGTATCGCAAGGGAGGCGGGAGCATGGGCGGAGAAAGCAGACAGACGGCGCGGCCGGATCCGGCGGCGGAGGAACGGCTGAGCCTGGAGGGGCGGCGGATACTGCGGGTGACGGGGATCCGGGAGGTCCTGCGCTTCGACGAGAGCGCCGTGGTCCTCCGGACCGGGGATCGGCTTTTGGTGGTGCGAGGCGAGGGCCTCGCTCTGCGGCAGCTGGCCCCCGAGGAGGGCCGCGTGGAGATCCGGGGCCGCATTGAGGCCTTGGGCTACGAACAGGGCGGAACGCGGGTCGGCCTGCTGCGGCGGCTTTTCGGCTGATGGAGCTGCCGGTGGCCCTCCAGCTCCGGGAGCTGGAGCTTTCCCTGGCTCTGGGAGCGGGTCTGGGCCTGGTCTACGATCTGCTGCGGCCGCTGCGGCGGGGCCGGATCTTCACTGCGCTCTGGGACGGACTCTGGTGTCTGCTGACCCTTGTATGCCTGCTGCTGTTCGCCCTCTACGCCGGCCGCGGCCGGCTGCGGCTCTTCGCGCTGGCGGGAATGGCGGCCTCCGGCGGGCTCTGGCTGGGGCTGATTTCGCCCCGGATCCGGCGCCTTCAGCGGGCGCTGGCCGCTCTGCCCCGTGCCTTGGTAAAAAAAGAGAAAAAACCAGAAAAAAATTATGAAAAAATGTAAAAAAGTTGTTGCATTTGCCGAAAAATCTGTTACAATAAATCAGAAGAGTATGAATGGGAATTCAGGCGCATCGCGCCGGAAAGGAGGAACGCCCGTGCGGTTCAAAAAGACCTCGTTCTGGACCAAGCTTCTGCTTTTGATCGTCGTGATCTATGCCGTCGTCACACTGGTGGACCTCCAGGACCGGATCTCCTCCGCCAACGCGGAGATCGCCGCGCTGGAGGAGCAGGTCCTCTACGCGGAGCAGGAAAACGCTCTGGTGGAGCAGGAGCTGGCTGATTTCGGCTCCGACAGGAGCATCACGAAGCTTGCCCGTTCCCGTCTGGGCATGGTAGAAGTCGGCGAGATCGTTTTCTACGACTCAGACGACCAGTAAGACAAGCGGAAAGGATATTTGCATACATGGAATTCACACCGGGCGACATCCTGGAAGGCACCGTTCGATCCATCGCCAGCTTCGGCGCGTTCATCAATCTCCCTGAGGGCCGGACCGGCCTCGTCCATATCTCCGAGGTGGCTCCCACCTTTGTGACCGACATCCGGCAGCACCTGACCGAGGGACAGACTGTTCGGGTCAAGCTCCTGAACGCCGATGAGCGGGGGCGTCTGAGCCTGTCCATCAAGCAGGCCGCCGAGCACCAGCCGGAGCCCCGCAGGACCCCCGAGGCGCGCCCGATCCGCCGGACCCCTCAGCTCCAGAGCTCCCAGCCCGTCCGCCAGGAGCCCGAGAGCTTTGAGGAGAAGCTCAAGCAGTTCATGGCGGATTCCAACAGCAAGATCTCCGGCGTTCGCCAGTACGAGCACCGGACCCGGAGCAGAAAGAGATAACAAAAGGGGTGCGAGGCACCCCTTTTTTCAATATTCCATGACACGGAGGTATTGCTTATGGCACACGTTTTGATCACCGGCGGCTCCCGGGGCATCGGCGCGGCGACGGTCCGGGCCTTTGCCCGGGCCGGGTATGCCGTGAGCTTTTTCTATCTCAACAGCGGCGAGGCCGCCGCGGCTCTGGCCGCCGAGACCGGCGCCAGGGCGATCCGCTGCGACGCGGCGGACACCGAAGCCGTGTCGAAGGTCGTGGAAGCTCTGCCGCCGGTGGACGTGCTGGTGAACAACGCCGGGATTTCCCATGTGGGCCTGATTTCCCAGATCAGCCCGGAACAGTGGGACAGGCTCTTCGCCGTCAACGTCAAGAGCATCTACAACACGGTCCGGGCGGTGCTGCCTGCCATGCTGGCAAAGCAGGCGGGAGCCATCGTCAACCTCAGCTCCATGTGGGGCCAGGCGGGCGCCAGCTGCGAGGCCGCATACTCCGCCACCAAGGGGGCGGTGATCGCCCTGACCCAGGCCCTGGCCCGGGAGCTGGGCCCCTCCGGGATCCGGGTCAACGCCGTCTCCCCCGGGGTCATTGACACGGAGATGAACGCCCGGCTCTCCCCTGCCGACCGGCAGGCCCTGGCCGACGAGACCCCCCTGGGCCGCATCGGCCGCCCCGAGGAGGTGGCGGAGGCCATCCTCTACCTGGCCGGGGCGGAGTTTGTCACGGGCCAGAACCTCCCCGTCAACGGAGGCTTCATGTAAGCAATAATTGTATAACTTTTTTCAAATATTCGTATAAAGCGGCAGGGCTCCCGGCGAACATGCGTTCGCCGGGAGCCCTGCTTGTTGTATTATTCCTTTACGCTGCCGTCGTTGTCGATCTGGTTGCGGTAGACCACATAGCGGGTGAAGAGGTACTCGGTGACGAAGTTGATCAGCATGGTGCCGCCCTGGACCAGCAGCTCGTTCCAGAGCAGGGTCTTGGTGAAGTACCGCACCCACAGGGTGGACAGGGGCGTGAAGACGCAGTAGAAGCCGAAGACCTTCGCCATGGCCGCGGGGACGTTGGCCGCAGAGTGGAAGGTGTATTTTTTATTGACCGTGAAATTGTAGATCACGGAGCAGACCAGGCCGATCAGATAGGGGATCCAGTAGAGCGCCTTGTCTCTGATCAGCGTATTGGAGAGCAGCAGCGTGACGCCGATCTGGATGACGCCGGCGGAGATGGAAAAGAGGGTGAATTTCAGGGCCCGAAGGGTCTCTTTCCGTTTTTCAGTCATTCGGAAGCTTCCTTTCTGTACTGAGCCAGGATTGTTGCGCACTGTTCCCGGAATTCCTCCACGACGCTGTCCGGAGACAGGAGCTTCACCGCGCCGCCGAAGGAGGCCAGCCAGCCGTAGAACAGGGGCGAGACCATGACCTCCGCCCGACAGATGAAATGCGCCTCCCCATCCGGGACGATGGTCACATCCTTGCCGAAGCGGTCGATCACCACCCCCGCCAGCCGGTTCTCAAAGCGCATCCGCACAGTCTGGAGACTGCCGTTGAACATACCGAAGACCTGCCGGCCATAGCTGGCCAGGTCCAGCTTCCGCGTCTCCGGGGTTTGGACCCGGGGCTCTCCGGTCTGGCGGATGTTGGTCATCTTGTCCACCCGGAAATGGGTGATGCCGTGCTCCGGGGTGTGGGCCACCAGATAATAGTTGGCGTCGTCCCAGCACAGGGCCCAGGGGCTGGCGGTCCTGGATTCCTTGCGAAAGACCCGGTTCTTCTCCCGGTCCCACTCAAAGTACCGGAAACGGATCTGGCTGTTGGTGCGGATGGCCTCGTGGAGCGCGTCCACGTTGTAGATGACGCTCTCGTTCATGGCCTTCACCCGGCCGGAGACCACCAGGTCGCGCCGCAGCTCCACCGCCCGGTGGCGGCTGGTGAGCATTCCCAGCTTCTTCAGCAGCTCCGAGGATTTCCGCTCCGTCAGGAAGCGGGAGGCCAGCACCGCGTCGGCCAGGAGCTTCAGCTCCGCCAGATCGAAGGCTCCGGCCGCCACGTAATAGGCGGCCGTCTTGCCCTTGGTGGCGACGATATCGCAGCCGAAGTCCGTCAGCAGCTGGATGTCCCGGTAGATGCTCTTGCGCTCCGCCAAAACCCCGTTGGCCTCCAGATGGGCCATCAGGTCATGGATGGTGGCGGGATGGTCCTCGTCCGTATTCTGCTCCAGATAGTCCTTCAACAGCAGGAGCTTGAGCTTTTGATTTTCCGTCTTTGGCATGATGGTTCCCTCAGTTCAGCAGAGTAAGCACCGCTTTCGGGACGAATTGAGATACGTCCTTGCCGTAGCTGTAGAGCTCCTTCACCATGGAGGAGGAGACGGCCACGTTGTTGGACCGGAAATAGACGTACTCCAGCTCAGGGTTGATGAGCTTGTTGACGGCGGCCACGTTTTCCTCGTAGTTGTAGTCCATGTTGTTGCGCAGTCCGCGGATCATGTAAGCGGTCCCCATGCGCCTGGCGTACTCCGCCACCAGGCCGTCCCAGGTCACCACCTCGAAATTGGAGAGCCCCTCCTCGTTCAGGGTCTCCACGATGGCCTCGGCCATCTTCTCCGCGGAGAAGGAGCGGCGCTTTTCGGCGTTGACGCCGATGACGATCCAGACCCGGTCGAAGATGTCGCAGGCCTTGCGGACGATGTCCAGGTGGCCGTTGGTAAAGGGATCAAAGGATCCCGGATAAATGGCTGTCTTTCCCATAGAATGCAGTCCTTTCCAGTTTCCGGTAGTACAACACAAACAGCGCGCAGAGCAGAATATTGTGGGCGATCATACAGCCCCAGGCGGAGATCAGGCCGCCGCCCAGGAAGCGGGTGAAGAGGAAGGTGCCCAGGATCCGAACGCCCCACATGCCGACGACGTTGAAGACGAAGGGCGCCCGGGTCTCCCCCGCCCCCTGCAGCATGCCCTCCACCACGATGGAGACCCCGTAGACGGGCTCTGAGACCGCCACCATCCGCAGCACCGTGCTGCCCAGGGCGATCACCTTGGGATCCCGGCTGAAGAGCCGGACCATCTGGGGCGCGAAGGCGAAGAGCAGGCCGCCGGTGATGAGCATCATGACCAGCTCCAGCCCCGAAATCAGAACCGACAGGTCCCTCTGCCGCTGCCGGTCCCGGGAGCCGATGGCGTTGCCCGTCAGGGTGGCGGCAGCCGCCTGCATGCCGTAGCCCGGGATATAAAAGGCGGACTCCACGGTGTTGGCCACCGTATGGGCCGCCGTAGCCGTGTCGCCCAGGGCGTTGATCATGGCGGCGAAGACCACATAACCCAGGGAGGTGGCAAAGCGCTGGGCCATGTTGGGCAGGGCCACCCCCATGATGGGCCGGAGGATGCTCCGCTCCGGTCGGATGGGAAAGCCCCGGGGCGAGATGACGGGATGACGGAAGAGGGCGATCGTGATGGCTGCGCCGCCGAAGCTGAAGCTGACGGCGCTGGCCAGGGCTGCGCCGGTGACCCCCAGGTCCGCGCCCCACACGGGGAAGCTGAGGCCGAAGACCGAGACGGTCCGGCTGGGGTAGATCAGCAGGAAGTTCAGCAGGACGTTCAGCAGATTGACGGCCACGCCCACCCGCATGGGAGTCCGGGTATCGCCCGCGGCCCGGAGCACCGTGCCGAAGATCACGGAGGCTGCCCGGGGCAGCATGGGCAGATAGAGGATCAGAAAATAGCGGGCGGCCAGGCCCCGGATGGACTTGTCCACCTGCATCCAGACGGGGACGCGGCTGCTGAGTCCGGCGGTAAGGAGGGTGAAGAGGCTGCCCGTCAGCAGCACCATCAGCACCGACTGGGCCGCGGCCCGCCGGGCCCGCTCCCGCTCCCCCGCTCCCAGAGATTGGGAGATGAAGGCAAGAAAGCCGATGCCGAAGGCGTAGATCGTGGAGCCCACCAGCCAGTTCACCGTCGTTGTGGAGCCCACGGCGGCCACGGATTCGGTGCCAAGCCTGCCCACCATGGCGGTGTCGATGTACTGGACCGCCGTCTGCATCAGCTCCTCCAGCATCGTCGGCCAGGCCAGGGTGAAGACCACCGGCAGAAGGGCGCGGTATCTTATAAGTTTGTCACTTTTAACCATACGGTTCCCTTATTCGTACAGCTCCGGACATAGCTCCCGCACCTTGTCGCGAATCGAAAGCAGATCCAAAAACGTCTCCGGCCGCCGGTTGATGTCCCGCAGCAGGGCGGAGGGATGATAGATGGCGGTATACCAGACGCCGTTCTTCTGGGTCCACTGGCCGTGCTCCCGGGTGATGCGGAAGTCCCTGCGGATCAGCACCCCCGCGGCAATCCGGCCCAGGCAGATGATGAGCTTGGGCTGGATCAGGCGGATCTGCTCATAGAGCCAGCCCACGCAGGCTGCCTGCTCCTCCTCCCGGGGGTCCCGGTTCCCGGGGGGACGGCATTTGACGATGTTGGCGATATAGCAGTTGTCCCGGCCCAGGTCGATGATGGAGAGCATCTCGTCCAGCAGCTTCCCCGCCGCCCCCACGAAGGGCTCCCCCTGCAGATCCTCCTGCTGGCCGGGGCCCTCGCCCACGAAGAGGACGGGGCTGTCGGTTTTGCCCACGCCGAAGACCAGGCGGGTCCGGGTGGCGCCCAGGCCGCAGGCCCGACACTGCTCGCAGCGCTCCCGCAGCTGCTCCCACTCGCCGGGAATCCGCCCGCTCATGGACGGCCTCCCCGTCCGCCGCCGGAACGCTCGTCCCGTCCCACCGGCGGCATCCGGCGGGTCTGCCCGTCGGAGACGCTGCGGATGGGCCGGCTTCGGCGGGTCTGCCCGCTCTGGGGCTGCCGGGGCTGACCGCTCTGGGGCTGCCGGGGCTGACCGCTCTGGGGCTGCCGGTTCTGAGCACTCTGGGGCTGCCAGGTCTGATGCTGGCGCTCCGCGGTCCTGGCGTCCCGGAGGATGGCCCGCTGGCGGCGGCGCTCCAGGGCCTTGCGGCGGCTGCGCCGATAGAGGGCGTTCCGCAGCAGCAGGATCAGCACCAGACCGGCGATCACCAGCAGCGGCACATACCAGTAGCCCAGCAGCTTCTGAAGGGTGCTCTTCTCCTCCTCGGGGGTGTCCTTGCCGGTGATGTCGGCGATGGCCTTGTCCACGGGCCGCTCCTCCACGGCGGTCAGGGTCTCCAGGTCGGTGGAGCCCACGGTCTTGCCGTCGTAGGTTACATAGAGGGTGCCCACCTTCTGGCCCTGGGTCAGCGGGGCCACCAGGCCCTTCGGATCGCTGAGGGTATAGTGGGTGGCGACCTTGTCCTTGTCGTATTCCTTGGGCAGCAGGCAGTTGACGTCGGTGGAGGGGATCAGCACCACGCCCCGCTTGTCCTTGGCGTAGTCCACGGAGACCTGGATCATGGGGTCGATGCCCGCGGCGGCCACCTTGGCGAAGGCAAAGTTGTCGAAGCCGTAGTTGAAGAGCTTCTTGGCCTCCACAAAGCTGTCGTAGCGGACGCTGCCGTCGCTCATCATGCGGGTGGGGGCCCCCATGATGATGCACATCAGGTCCATATTCCCGTCGGTGGCCCGGGCGATGACGCAGCGGCCCGCGGCGCTGGTGTAGCCGGTCTTGATGCCGGACACGTCGCTGCGGTAGTAGGGATAGTAATGACCGTCATCTGCCAGGTAGCGGTTGCCGTTGTTCAGCAGCAGATAGTTGGTGGAGACCAGCTTTGTCGGCTCGGAGAGGTTCGTGGCGGGAACGGTGTACTGGGTGGTGTTGCACATCTCCCGGAAGGTCTCAAAGCTCAGGGCCTTGCGGGTGATGACGCTCAGATCCCGGGCTGTGGTATAGTGATTGGGGTCGTGCAGGCCGTGGGTATTGGCAAAGTGGGTGTGGGTGCAGCCCAGCTCCCTGGCTGTGGTGTTCATCAGGTTCACGAAGGAGGGGATGTCCGCGGCCACATATTCGGCGATGACGTTCCCGGCCTCGTTGTCGGAGCTCACCATCAGATAGTAGAGCACATCCCGGAGGGTCATGCGCTCCCCCGCCTTCAGCCGCAGCTCGCCGCCGGCCTCCTCGATGCCGGCCAGAGCCGTCTCGGAGACGGTGACCATCTTATCCAGGTCCTTGCCGGCGTACTCCAGGGCCACCAGGCAGGTCATGATCTTGGTCAGGCTGGCGGGGTAGACGTTGCTCTCGGCGTTCTTTGTGTAAGCCACGATGCCGGAGTTGAGCTCCAGCAGCAGGGCGGTCTCGCAGCCGGCGTCGTATTCCGGCGCGTCGATCAGCTGATCCACGCGGTAGCCCGTGGGATCGATCTCCCAGGGCTCCTCGGTCTCGGCGGTGGTCTGGACCTGTTCCTGCTCCCCTTCCGCCGCCCGGACCGGCGCCGTCAGCAGCGGCGTCAGCGCCAGCAGGATCAGAAGCAGAGAAAGGAATTTGTATTTTTTCATCGTTTTCACCATTTTTATCAAATCAAAGTTTGCCAACGCCCCCGGGCTGTGCTATAATATGAGAAAGGCCCTGCCTTCTATGCCCGGAGGCGCGATTTTCGTCCACTATATTGAATTATAGCAGAAAATCGCCGCTTGTCAACGAAAAGGACGGGAAGAGCCCCGAAATAAAACTGCGGCGCCCCTGACGCGGATGATCGGGAATCGTTTTCCGCCCCTCCGGTGCCGCGGGATTCCGGCCAGGCCGGATCCGATCTTTTGGGAGGAACACTATGAAAATACTGATCATTGACGACGAAGAGCTGCTCATCAAGGGCATCAGCTACAATCTGGAGAGCGAGGGCTACCAGGTGGTGACGGGGACCAACGGCCTGGACGCCGTGCGCCTGGCCCAGGACCCGGAGGTCCGGCTCATCATCCTGGACGTGATGATGCCGGTGATGGACGGGCTGGAGGCCTGCCGCCGGATCCGCCAGTTCTCCGACGTGCCCATTATCATGCTGACGGCCAAGACCGAGGACATGGATAAACTCCTGGGCTTCGACTACGGGGCGGACGACTATCTCACCAAGCCCTTCAACATTCTGGAGCTCAAGGCCCGGATCCGGGCCATCCTCAAGCGGACCGCCCGCCGGGCGGAGTCCGATACCCGGATCGTCCGGGGCTCCATCACCCTGGACTCCCAGAGCCGCAGCACCCTCAAAAACGGGGTCTCGGTGGAGCTGACCGCCAAGGAGTTCGACCTGGTGGAGCTGCTGATCCGCAACCCGAACCGGGTCTACTCCCGGGAAAATCTGCTGGACATCATCTGGGGCGACGACTACCGCAGCGACATCCGCACCGTGGACGTTCACATCCGGCGCATCCGTGAAAAGCTGGAGCGGGACCCGGCGAACCCGGAACACATTCTGACAAAGTGGGGAGTTGGCTACTATTTCAAGGTCTGAATCCCGGGCCGGACATCTGCTGCGCAGCTCCCAGCTGCGCTACGCGGCGGCCTATGTGCTGATTACCTCAGTGGTGCTTCTTTTCCTGAATATCTACGCCCCCATCACCATCCGACGGCTCACCTACTCCGCCCAGCGCAACGCCATCATCGACAAGGCCCAGCTCCTGGTCTCCTCCTTCTCCACCCACGAGAAGCTGGACGAGCAGTCCATCAGCGAAACCGTGCAGTCCATCAGCGATCTGCACACCGCACGGCTGCTGGTGACCGACGCCGGCGCCCGCTGTCTCTTCGACTCCCTGCGCCCGGGCAGCTCCCAGGGAAAGCTGGTGCTCTATCCGGAGATTGCCGAGGCTCTGGAGGGCAACGACGCGGTGTACATCCGCTATGAGACCGATCAGATCGTCTCCAAGGCGGCCATGCCCATCGTGGCCTACAACCGGACCATCGGCGCGGTGTATCTGCTGGAGCGGGATCCGGACCAGGCGGCCCTGATCAACGGTCTGCAGCGCAATATCTTCTGGATCTCCGTGCTCATGGAGGTGCTGGTGGCTCTGTTCTCCATTCTCTTCTCCGTCTTCTTCTCCCGACGGGCCGGCAAGCTGCTGGATTCCATCCACAAGCTGCACGGAGGGGATTATTCCGTGCGCCTTCCGGAGCGGGGCAGCGACGAGCTGGCCCAGCTGGGCGAGGCCTTCAACGACCTGGCCCAGCGGCTCAATCAATCGGAGGAGGTCCGCAAGCAGTTCGTCTCCAACGCCTCCCATGAGCTCAAGACCCCCCTGGCCTCCATCAAGCTGCTGACGGATTCCATCCTGCAGAACGACATGGACCAGGCCACCATGCGGGAGTTCGTCTCCGACGTGGGCGACGAGGCGGATCGGCTTACCCGGCTGACCGCCAAGCTGCTGGAGCTCACCCGGCTGGACACCCAGACCGTGGAGGAGCGGGAGCTGGTGGCGGTGGCGCCGGTGGCGGACAAGGTGCTGCGGATGCTGACCCCCCTGGCCCGGAAGCAGCAGGTCCGGCTGGAGCTGTACTGTCCCGAGAGCTGTTGCGTGCTGGCCACCGCCGACGATCTCTATCAGATCCTCTTCAACCTGGTGGAGAACGGCATCAAGTACAACGTGGAGCAGGGATCGGTCCGGGTGATTGCCAGCCTGGCGTCGGACAGCGTCATCATCTCCGTGGAGGACAGCGGTATGGGCATCCCCGAGGCGGAAAAGGCCAACATCTTCGACCGCTTCTACCGGGTGGACAAGGCCCGGTCCCGAAAGGCCGGCGGCTCAGGCCTGGGCCTGTCCATCGTCCGGGACATGGTGGTCCGGAACGACGGCTCCGTCACCGTGACGGATCGGCCCGGCGGCGGCAGCTGCTTCCGCCTGAGCTTCCCCTACTATCCCATGCCGGAGGAGGAACTGCCATGAAAAAGATCTGCCTCCTGCTGCTGGTCCTGGCCCTGCTCCTCAGCGCCTGCGCTCACGAGGAGGACACAGCCCCCATGGTCCAGCCCGTCTCCTTCTACTACCGCACCGCCCAGACCGATTTTGCCGCGGCCGACGGCGTCATCCGGGCCGAGCAGCGGGATCTGGGCGCCGGCGCCTATTCGGATCTGGAGCTCTTCCGGCTCTATTTTGAAGGCCCCCGCGACCGGGACCTGGTCTTCCCCGCCTCCCAGGACACGGAGCTCACCGGCGTCAGCCGCAGCGGCGGCACCCTGGAGCTGCGGCTGACCCGCAGCGCCCACTCCCCCGCCGAGTTCGATCACGCCGTGACCTACGCCTGTCTCGCCATGACGGGCCTGGGTCTGGAGGGCGTGCGAAAGGTCCGCATCCGGGTCAGCACCCGGGGCGGCGTGGTGGTGGACGATCTGCTGCTGACAGAGAACGATCTGCTGTTCTTCGACAGCGGCGCAGCCCCGCAGAGCACCGAAATCACCCTCTACTACACCGATGAGAACGGCGTCTTCCTGCTGCCGGAAAAGCGGACCGTGCCCCTGATGGCTCCGGAGGCTCTGCCCCAGTATGTGCTGGAGCTGCTGCTGAGCCCGCCCATGAGCGGCGGTATGCGCAGCGCCCTGCCCCCGGGCACGGCGGTGCTGGATCTGAGCGTGGAGAACGGCGTCTGTACCGTGGACTTCAACGGCGACTTCTACGCCAACCGGCCCGAGGGCGAGCAGGCGGAGCTGCTGACGGTGCTGAGCGTCGTCAACACCCTCTGCGAGCTGGAAAACGTCAGTCAGGTTCAGATTTACGCTGAGGGCCGCAAGCTCTCTCCCTATGTGCGGCTGGATCTCTCCCAGCCCTGGTTCCTGGATGGCGCGGTGATCGGCCCCGTCCGGGAGGAGCTGGGCGAATTCGCCGGGACCCTGTGCCTGCCCGGCCAGCAGGACGGACTGCTGCACCGGATCAGCGTCCGGGCCAGGGCCCGGGGCGCCGCCTCCCGGGAGGAGGCCCTGATGCAGGCCCTCTTTGCCCGGAGCGCCCAGAACGGCCTCTCCGCGCCTCTGGCCGGCGCGCCGGCCCCCCTCTCCGTCTCCACGGCGGAGGGCGTCTGCACCGTGGATCTGGCCGCCGGGACCCTGCCCGAGGAGAGCTGGCCCCGGGAGCTGGCGCTCCGCTCCATCGCCGCCACCCTCTGCTCCCTGCCGGAGCTCCGGTCCGTGCGCATCCTGGAAAACGGAACGCCTGTGGGCCGCGCCCCCCTGATCCCCGCCGAATCCTGGTTCTGTCAGCCTCCCACCGAGAGATGACGGCCGGACATCAAAAAACGGGAGCCGAAGCTCCCGTTTTTTCGTTTGTATTCAGCTTTTTCCCTCGTTCGATTTTTTAATGAACTGGGCCAGGATGCTTTTGCGGGTAACGATGCCGATAAAGGTGCCCCGGTCGTCCACCACGGGAACAAAATTCTGATCCAGAGCCTTTTGCAGCAGATCGCTCATATCCGTGGAGACCGAGACGGGAAGGTAGTCCTTCCGGTGGGCGATCTCCATGATGCTGTGGCCCTGGGCCTTCTTGAGGTCGAGATCACAGCGGTTTTTCAGGGCCCAGAGCAGATCCCCGTCCGTCAGGGTTCCCTGATAAGCACCGTCCTCCTTGCGGATAATGGGCAGGGCCGCGTAGCCCGAAAGCTCCATCCGCTCCAGAGCCTCCCGAATGGATTCGTCGTCAAACAACACCTCGCAGCTGGCCTTTGGGGTGAGGAAAAACAGGATGTTCATAGATCAGATCTCCTTCCAGGTCCAACTGGACTCTCCTGTTCTATGAACATTATAGCATCATTTTGTGAAAAAGCTATGAACAATATGCAAGGCGCCCGGCCAAATTCCGGGCGCCTTTTTTGGTGGTTTTGCACAAAGTCAGACGATTACTTGTCCTCGAGGCAGGCAATGCCGGGCAGCTCCAGGCCCTCCAGGAACTCCAGGGAGGCGCCGCCGCCGGTGGAGATGTGGGTGATCTTGTCGGCAAAGCCCAGCTGCTCGCAGGCAGCCGCGGAGTCGCCGCCGCCCACGATGGTGACGGCCTCGGACTCAGCCAGCGCCTGGGCCACGGCGATGGTGCCCTTGGCCAGGATGGGATTCTCAAAGACGCCCATGGGACCGTTCCAAACCACGGTCTTGGCGGCCTTGGCGGCCTCGGCAAAGAGCGCGCGGGTCTTCTCGCCGATGTCCAGACCCATAAAGCCCTCGGGGATGGCGTCGGAGGCCACGGTCTGCACCTCGATGGGCGCGTCGATGGGGTTGGGGAACTCCTTGGCAACCACGGTGTCGATGGGCAGCAGCAGCTTGACGCCCTTCTCCTCGGCCTTCTTCATCATGTCGCGGCAGTAGTCGATCTTCTCGCTGTCCAGCAGGGAGGTGCCCACATTGCAGCCCTTGGCGGCCAGGAAGGTGTAGGCCATGCCGCCGCCGATGATGAGGGTATCCACCTTCTCCAGCAGGTTGTTGATGACGTTCAGCTTGTCGGAGACCTTGGCGCCGCCCAGGATGGCCACGAAGGGACGGGCGGGATCGGCCAGGGCCTTGCCCATGATGCCGACCTCCTTGGCGATCAGGTAGCCGCAGACGGCGGGCAGATAGTCGGCCACGCCGGCGGTGGAGGAGTGGGCGCGGTGGGCGGAGCCGAAGGCGTCGTTGACGAAGATGTCCGCCAGATCCGCCAGAGCCTTGCTCAGCGCGGGATCGTTCTTGGTCTCGCCCTTGATGAAGCGGGTGTTCTCCAGCAGCATCACGTCGCCGTCCTTGAGCTCGGCGGCCAGGCGCTTGGCGTCCTCACCGGCCACGTCCTTGGACATTTTGACCTCCACGCCCAGCAGCTCGCTCAGGCGGTCGGCCACGACCTTCAGGCTCAGCTCGGGCTTGAACTCGCCCTTGGGCTTGCCCATGTGGGAGCAGAGGATGACCTTGGCTCCATGCTCGCGCAGGTAGTTGATGGTGGGCAGGGCGGCCACGATGCGCTTGTCAGAGGTGATCCTGCCCTCCTTGGTGGGGACGTTGAAGTCGCAGCGGCAAAGCACGCGCTTGCCCTTGACTTCGATGTCTTCTACGGATTTCTTGTTGTAATTCATAGCATTTCCTCCGTTTTTTATTTGATCCGCACAAGCGGGGTTTCACTGTTTCATCTTCCCCCAGCCCTTCAGCTGCGGGAAGCCCAGCTGCCGCAGGACCTCAAAGACGCCCACGGCCACGGCGTTGGAGAGGTTCAGGGAGCGGGCCTCCTCAATCATGGGAAGCTTCACGCAGTCCTCCGGATGGGCCCAGAGAAATTCCTCGGGCAGCCCCCTGGTCTCCTTGCCGAAGAAGAGATAACACCCATCCTCGTAGCCGACTTCGGTGTAGGTCCGGGGGGCCTTGGTGGTAAAGAGCCGCATCTGGCGAACCTCGTTTTTGGCGAAGAAATCGGCCAGGTTTTCATAGACCCGCACGTCCAGCAAATGCCAGTAATCCAGCCCGGCCCGTTTGAGCTGGCGGTCCGAGATGTCGAAGCCCAGGGGCTTGATCAGATGCAGGCGGCTGCCGGTGGCGGCGCAGGTGCGGGAAATGTTGCCGGTATTCTGGGGGATCTCCGGCTCCACAAGTACAATGTTCAGCATGGTTTCAGTTTCATATCGCAGGGCAGGCGGCGGGAGGGCGGGCAGATTGCCCGCGCTGCATTTTTGGGGGCGGCGGGAGGGCGGGCAGATTGCCCGCGCTGCATTTTGGGGGACGGCGGGGAGACGGGCAGATTGCCCGCGCTGCATTTTTGGGGCGGCGGGACGGATCTCCCCTGTCCCTTCTCCTCTTTTCCCTGTCCCCACCCTAATCCTTAATCCCTAATCCCTAATCCTTAATCCCTAATCCCTAATCCCTGATTACAGCGGCAGCGGCTTCGTATTGGTGTATTCCACGAAGCGGAAGGGGGTGCGGCCCTCGATCTGGGTGGGCTGGATGGCGGTGACGTACCAGTTCTCGTTCCGGTTCAGGTTGGGGAAGAACTTGTCCGCCTTGAGCTCCGTATAACTGAAGGTGACGTAGGCCTTCTCGCAGTGGGGCACCAGCAGCTTATAGACGCTCTCGCCGCCGATGACCCAGAGGTTTTCGCTGTAACGGTCCCGCAGGACGCTTCTGAGCTCGTCCATGTCGTGGCAGATGACGGCGTCCTCGGCGCTGAAGCTCCTGTCCCGGGTCAGGATGATGTTCTCCCGGTCCCGGAGGGGCCGGCCGCCGGGGAAGGTCTCCAGGGTCTTGCGGCCGTAGATCACGGTTTTGTGGATGGTGAATTCCCGGAAGCGCTGGAGGTCCGTGGGGATGGACACCAGCAGCTTGCCGTTTTTTCCGATGCCCCAGTGGGGGGTGACGTTGACAATGGCGTTCATTGGTATCTCCTGTTCAGCCAAATTCATGAATACTGAATACTTAAGAAATTATTCACTGTTCATTATTCATTCAGATCGCTACGGGAATTTTATGTTCAAACGGATAATATTGATAGTTCTCCACGTTCAGGCTGTCCTTGGTGAAGGCGTAGAAGTCCGTCACGCCTGGGTCCAGCGTGACCTTGGGCGCGGGCAGGGGCTCCTTTGCCAGCATCTCCTCCACCATGGGGATGTGCCGGTCGTAGATGTGGCAGTCGGCGATCACATGGACCAGCTCCCCGGGGATCAGACCGGAGACCTGGGCGAACATGTACAGCAGGGCCGCGTACTGAACCACGTTCCAGTTGTTGGCCGCCAGCATATCCTGGGAACGCTGGTTCAGGATCCCATTGAGGACCTTGCCGGTGACGTTAAAGGTCATGGAATAGGCGCAGGGGTAGAGCGCCATCTCGCTCAGGTCGGCAAAGTTGTACAGGCTCGTCAGGATCCGGCGGCTCTGGGGGTTGTGCTTCAGATCGTAGAGCACCCGGTCCACCTGGTCGAACTCTCCCTCGGGATAGTGGTATTTGATGCCCAGCTGATAGCCGTAGGCCTTGCCGATGGTCCCCTGCTCGTCTGCCCAGGCGTCCCAGACGCGGCTGCTCAGCTCGGCCACCCGGTTGGATTTCTTTTGCCAGATCCAGAGCAGCTCGTCGATGGCGGACTTGTAATAGGTCCTGCGCAGGGTCATGATCGGAAATTCCTTCCGCAGGTCGTAGCGGTTCACCACGCCGAAGAGCTTGATGGTGTGGGCGGGCGTCCCGTCCTCCCAATGGGGCCGGACGGGCAGCGCGTCGTCCCGAAAGCCCTCCGAGAGGATCCGTTTGCAGGTTTCGATATATACGGTATCTGCATAGCTCATGGGGTTTCCTCCGTCTCCGGTATCGCTTCTGTTTCCCGGCTCTCCTCCGGCTCCGCGATCAGCTCCTCGTAGGGCACGCTGGCGTCCGTCAGGGTCCGGCCGCCGGGCAGGTGGAAGACCCAGTCCACGGCGGGCTGCAGGCTGCCGATCACGCCCCGGTTGGCCATTACGGCGTAGGAGCGGAACATCAGGGGGCAGAAGTAGGCGTTCTCCATGACGCCCCGATAGAGGTCGTAGCAGTTGCCGGAATTCTCCAGGGCGTCATAGCAGAGCTGCTCCATGCCGGTACTGCGGATCCCGCCGAAGCCCAGGCTGCCGTAGGCCTTGAAAAACTCGGTGAGGTCAAAGGTCCCGGACAGGCGGACCTCGCCGATGAACATGTCGAATTTGCCGGCGTTGAGATAGTAGCGGTAGGTGTCGGCGGGCAGGCTCTCCACCTCCATAGGCAGGCCGGCCTCGGTCAGCACGTCCGCCAGCTTCCGGGCCAGGTCCACCCGGGCGGGGTCTGCCGTGCTGACGATCAGCTTGCCCACCCAGCCCTCGGGCACAGGGTTCTCCCCCAGGACCTGGGCGAAGGCCGCCTTGTCATAGCCATAGCCGGCGGCCAGCTCCGCGTCATAGAAGGGGCTGGCCGGAGCGCAGGGCAGATAGGCCGCCTGGGCGAAGCCCTTGTAGACGGACGCGATCAGCTGGTCCCGGTCCACGATGTGGGTCACGGCGGCCCGAAGCTCCCGCTTGTAGAACAGCCCGCTGCTCAGGTTGAAGCCCAGATACTGCAGGGTGGTGGTGGGGCTGTCCCAGAGCTCATAGTCGCAGCGGTAGCCCACGGCGTTGGGGGCGTTCAGGTCCACGCAGACCAGGGCGGTATCGCCGAACTCAAAGCTGTCCCGCACCTGGGTGGGGTCCGTGGCGGCGGTCAGCAGGATGGTGTCGTACTCCACGGGGGCCCGTTCGTCCTGCCACCAGCTCCGGTTCCGCCGCAGGCAGAGGCCCTGCTCCTCCTGGGAGAAGGCATAGGGGCCGGAGCCCAGGGGCCGCTGGTCCTTCTCCGTGCCGGCCTTGACGATGGGGATGTCCAGCAGCAGGGGCAGGTTCTCATAGGCCTTGTACAGGGTGATTTCCAGGGTCCGCGCGTCCTTGGCGGTGAAGGCCTGGACCTTGGAAAAGCGGGTGCCATAGTAGGCGGAATCCCGGGCCGCCTCCAGGGAGGCGGCTGCGTCGTAGGCCGTCAGGGGCGAGCCGTCGGAGAAGCTCACGCCCTGACAGAGGGTGATCAGGCAGCTCCGCCCCGACTCGGAGACCGCGAACTGCTCGCAGAGCACCGGCTCCGGCTGAAAGCTGTTGTTCAGCACAAAGAGGGGCTCGTAGACCAGGGAGAACACGGGCCGGTTGGTGATGCAGTTGCAGTCGTAGGGGTTGAAGCCGTAGGCGGGAATGTAGGCCAGGCCGAAGCCCTTGGGCTTTCGGGTTCCCGGGTTCAGGTTGTTCTCGTGGCTTTCTGTCTCCGCGGGCTCCGTGGTCGCCTCTTCCTTCGGCGGCGTCCAGCCGCAGCCGGCAAGCAGGAGCAGACAGAGCAGCAGGCAAAGCAGACGTTTCAAGCGGATCGCTCCTATTCTTCCTTGAGCATGATGATGTTGCCCATGTTGCCGCGCTTCAGACCGGTGACCCGATGGGACCAGAAGCGGTCGGGCTGGCACTTGGTGCAGTCCTGGCTGACGTCGATCTTCTCCACGCCGCAGCGGCGGAGCCAGAGCACGTTGATCCCCTTGACGTCGGGGAAGAACTTGCCTGCCGGGGCGTCCGCGTGGGTGATGAAGCTCAGGGGCTCGGCCTCGGGGCCCAGGGCCCGGACCATGGCCTCCGGCACGTCCCGGTCGGTCTCGAAGCAGCAGGAGCCGATGCTGGGGCCGATGGCGGCCTCGATGTCGGCGGGGTCGCAGTTGAAGTCCCGGACCAGGGCGTTGACGCAGTTGTAGACGATGCCCTTGGCGGTGCCGGGCCAGCCGGAGTGGACCGCGGCCACCACGTGCTTTACGGGATCATGCAGCAGGATGGGGGTGCAGTCGGCGGTGAAGACCACCAGGGCCACGCCGGGCTCGTCGGTATACAGGCCGTCCTGATGCTCCCCTTGGGGGAAGAAGAGGCCCATGCCCCGGTCCTTCCGGCCCATCCGGTCCACCCGGCCGCTGTGGGCGTGGTTTACCAGCACCGTCTGCTCCGGGGTGAAGCCCACGGCAGCCCCCAGGCGGCGGTAATTTTCATAGAGATGCTCCGGGTCGTCGCCCCGGCTGAGGCCCAGGTTCAGGGTCTCGAAGATCCCGGTGGAGACGCCGCCCCGCCGGGTGGCGAAGCAGTGCACGGCCTCCCCGGTGATGATATCCGATGTGAGGTATTCGGGATTGTAATGGGTATGGAACATGGAGGAAGCCTCCTTTGTATTTCAGATGGAACGCCGTTCGCTTTTCAGCAGAACGCGGTGTTCAGCAGCCTGTCCACCTCCCGATAGAAGGCCGCCAGCTGGAGCCCGTCCGCCAGGGAATGGTGGCAGAGCAGGCTCAGGGGCAGCATGAGCCTGCCCCGATGATCCGGGGCGTAACGGCCCCAGGAGATGCGTGGATTGCAGTCGTCGGAGCCCGAGACGGGCTGGATGAAAGCGGAATAATGGAGCCAGGGCAGCGACGTTATGAAAAGCAGACTGTCCACGTCGGCTTCTTCTTCGATGCTTGCGCCGGCTTTGGCCCTGTCCCGTTCCGCTGCGGCGTAGGCCATATAGTCCGGCCAGCTCTGGGCCGGATCGTGGCGCAGGGTGCAGTAGCAGTAGGTCCCGTCCTCCAGAAGCTCGATGTGGGAGCTGCCGCAGACGTCATACTCCACGATCCCCTCCCCGCGGAACCGCCGCCGCAGCTCCGGCACGGCGTTGGCCGCCAGGGCCGCCACACGGATAAAGGCCAGGTAGAAGGACCAGCCGTTCTCCTTGCAGACCCGCACCAGCTCCGTCACGTCCACGTCCACAGTGACGCCGACGTGGGGGTTGGGCAGATGACGGAAATGGTCGTAGTGGGCCTTGCGGGGATAGGTCGTCATGTCAATTTTGTGGAAATTCATATCATTCACTCTTGTTCAAACTTAAACAATTCAAAAAATGATCATCCTCGTCGCCATCCGGGTAAATATATTGGCTGAATTGCTCCGGGCCGATCTCCAACAGACGTTCATTCTCCTCCCGGTTCAATAGATAGGCTTGCAGAAGGATTACAGTTTTCATGAACCCAAGTTTACAGCGAAGCACACCGGTATCCGGGATAATCTGAGGAAATTCCAGAAATGCGCCGACAATTTGCTCCCCTTCTTCCGGTTTCCATTCCACGCTGTGTCCATACGTGATGTAAGTCTTTGTCTGGACCGGATAGAGGGCGATTTCCCAAAGATAAGCGGCATAGCGTTGGCATAACGCGTGATCCTTCAAATCTTCTTTTGGATCAACAAAAACAACATATTCGTTTCGATCACCCAACTGCGCTTTTTTCACCGGCATTTTGTAGTCGCTGGCTCCCATGGTCACGAGTTTCCAGAACGGAAGTTCTTCTGTAGGCGCATAAATCAAAATATCAGTATGGGTCGGCATTTCAACTGTGGGATGCAATACCATGCAGTCACTTTGTTTAAAATAGGTATCACAATGCTTAATCCATTTATCCATTTCATGCTGGGTCATGCTTTTCCTCCAAAATTGTTTTCGTTTTGCAGATAGCAATCTGCAAAACACCACAATTTTCAATTTTCAATTTTCCATTTTCAATTGTTCCCGTGCGGGGTACGGCGGACGGCAAAGTGCCGTCCCTACAGGCGGGGAGGCGGCTGCCTCTTTTTCATGCCCTCCACTCCCCTGTTTCCAGATAGCGGCTGGCTTTTTGGTGGGCGCGATCCACAATGTGCTGATCGAAGCCGATGAGCTGCAGCAAATTGATCGCGTTGCGGGAGCTCGCTTTTCCGGAACGGATCACATAGTCGAACAGCATCTCGTTCTCGCCCACCTGTTCCTCAAAGTGATAGAGATCGAAGCCGTCCTGCAAGAGCTCGCACAACTCAATATCATGGGTAGCGGCCAGACACAGCAGGCCGTCGTCCGCCATGGCCCGCAGCACCTCACTGGAGGCCGCGATGCGTTCCACGGTGTTTGTTCCCCGCAGCACCTCGTCCACGACGCATAAAATGGGCGATGCTTCCTCCGCCGCGTCCAGAATGCGTTTCAGAGACTTCGTTTCCACGATGTAGTAGCTCTCCCCTGCCAGCAGGTCGCCCTGCAGCGCCATGGAAGTGTAGATGCGGAAGGCCGTGGCCTCATAGTGTTCTGCCAGGACTGTACAAATGCTCTGCGCCATCAGCGCGGCCAGAGCCACTGTTTTCAGATAGGTGGATTTGCCGGAGGCGTTGGAGCCGGTGATCAGGATCGGGCGCTCCGTCACGCAATCGTTTGCCACAGGATCGTCCAGCAGGGGATGCAGCAGGGCCACGCCGTCCACAAAGCGCTTTTTTCCCGGGGTGAAGTGCAAAACCGGCTCTGCATAGGACGCAAGGCTGGCCCGGTAAGAGGCGATGGAGATGGCCGCGTCCATACGGCCCAGGTATTCGTGGATCGTAAACACATCGTCGTGACAACGACCCAGTTTATTTTTCAGAAACTCGTATGTGATCAGATCCAGCAGCGTAACCATCAAAATCGCGTCCTGCAGGCCGCCGCTGTCCATGCCGGTAGAGACGCCGCCTGTGCGAATCACCGCCTGCAAACGGTCCAGGCTCTCATAGGCCGGCTTCATCTGCTCGTCCAGCGCCGAGTCGCGGAGCTTGCGGAGCCGCCGCATCGCAAAAACCATGTTGACCACATAGTTCACTGTGTCGTAGTCCCGCTGGGAGCGGCGCTTTCCAAACTCATGGATATAGCAGTTGAGCAGCAGGGAACCAAAAAGCGGATAGAAGCGTTCTACCCCACTTCCGATTGCCGCATAGACGCATGTGCCGATCAACGCCAGCACAAACAGAAGATAGACCAGGAGCAAGCCGATCCCGTGCCGGGCGGGAGAAAAAGCCCGACACAGATCCGCCCGTCTGGAACAGCCCAGCCGGGCCAGAATACTTTCCGTCTTCAGGCGGCGCTCGGGATCGGCCTGGGCGTAATCGATCAGTTGCTTTCGTTCTTCGTAGCGCTTCGCGTCAACCGCGGGGCTGCGCAGCATATAGTAGAGGTACTGTTCTCCGGAGGTGCAGCGTTTGGGGTTGATGCGCTTGAACACCCGATCCAGATCGAGATCTGACCAGGTGATCTCGTCAATCAAGAACTCGTCCAGCTCGTTGTCCCTTCGATAATCATAGTAGGCGCGGATATAGTTCATATCCCCGTCAAAATAGAAGGGATTGGGGACCTTCCCGAACGCAGCGCGCAGGCTTTTTTTCAAATTCATAGAGTCCTCCACTTATCGCAACCCACGGGCGGGGCGACGGGGGGTGTGGCGCACAATGTGCGCCGCTGCGGGCGGGCCGATGTGGGCATACATTCGTGACTCTCCGAGTTCGGCCCCTACGGTAGGGATTTGCGGGCAGATTGCCCGCGCTACAGGCGGGCCGATGTGGGCATCGGCCCCTACGGGGGCTACGGGCGGGCCGACGGGGGCATACATTCGTGACTCTCCGAGTTCGGCCCCTACGGTAGGGATTTGCGGGCAGATTGCCCGCGCTACAGGCGGGCCGATGTGGGCATCGGCCTCTACGGGAGGCGGGCCGATGTGGGCATCGGCCCCTACGGGGGGCGGGCCGATGTGGGCATCGGCCCCTACGGGGGGCGGGCCGATGTGGGCATCGGCCCCTACGGGGGCGGGCCGATGTGGGCATCGGCCCCTACTTGTCAATTGTCACTTGCCACACGTCCCAGGTCCTTGTCCCGGCAGCACTTCTTGTACTTCTTGCCGGAGCCGCAGGGGCAGGGGTCGTTGGGGCCGATCTTGACCTTCTTCACCACGGGCTGGCGCTTGACGGTCTTGTCTCCGCCGCCGGTGCCGGTGACGGTGGCCACCTTCTTGCGCTCCATGTCCTTGTCGCTGCGGATGCGGACGGAGAACAGACGGCGGACCGTCTCCTCCTTGATGGCGTTGATCATGCCCTCAAACATGGCGTAGCCTTCGCGCTTGTACTCCACCACCGGGTCCGCCTGGCCGTAGGAGCGCAGGGAGATGCCCTGGCGCAGATCGGTCATGGCGTCGATGTTGTCCATCCAGTACTCGTCCACCACCCGCAGGGTGATGACCCGCTCCAGCTCCCGCATGGTGGGGCTGCCGTACTCGGCCTCCTTGGCGGCGTAGGCCTCCCGCATGAGCCGGTAGAGATGGTCCTTCACGTCCTTCTTCTCCAGCTTGTCGATCTCCTCCCGGGTGGGAAGCCAGGCGCCGGGGGCGAAATACCTGCCCTCGAACTGACCGATCAGCTCCCGCATCTGGGCGGCGTCCTCCACATAGTTGGACTGGCCGAAGCTGTTCTCCACCTCGGAATCCACGATGTAGCGCATCATGGCCTCGATGTTCTTCTGCAGGTCCTCGCCGTTGAGCACCTGCATGCGCTGCTCGTAGATGACCTTGCGCTGGGTGTTCATCACGTCGTCGTATTCCAGGACGTTCTTACGGGCCTGGTAGTTGCGGCTCTCCACGGTCTTCTGGGCATTCTCAATGGCGCCGGAGAGGATCTTGGCGTCGATGGGGGTGTCCTCGTCGATGCCCAGGGACTCCATCATGCCCATGATGCGCTCGGAGCCGAAGAGCCGC
>JAFWPP010000015.1:0-52831 GCA_017509485.1 Oscillospiraceae bacterium
CATGCGGACCCTGTACGACTTTGTACCGGTGGCGGACGGCGAAGAGGTCGGCACGCCGCTGACCTGGTCCGTGGAGGGCTACGCCCGGGAGGCCCGGCTGAATCCGGATGCCACGGATGCGGAGCTGAATCTGTTCAACGCCCTGCTCCACTATGTGGACGCGGTCAAGGCCGCATTTCCGTCGTAAAACTATATTTGATGAAACGGTTATAAACCGTTTCATCAACCGCAGCAAAGCTGCGGTTCGCAAATCCAAAGTTCGTTTTCCCGCCTCCGCGGGTGAATGATATTTTGCAAAATATGATTCTGACGAAAGGAGAACCGAAACATGAAGTTTGAGAGACCCATTGCCGAAATCCAGAAGTTCGATCTGAAGGACGTGATCGCCTCCTCCAGTGAGACTCAGCCCGAGGTGACGACCACAAAGAAGTCCCAGCCCGGCACCGTAGTTGGCGACGATGGCGGCGTCTGCTCTTACACCAAGGCCGACAACTACAACTTCGACAACTGCCTGTGATCTAACGAAAAAACCGGGTCCGACCGTTTTCTGCAGGAACGGCCGGACCC
This sequence comes from Oscillospiraceae bacterium, assembly GCA_017509485.1. Classification (GTDB taxonomy): domain Bacteria; phylum Bacillota; class Clostridia; order Oscillospirales; family Oscillospiraceae; genus JAFRPC01. Next base: position 568 of record JAFWPP010000015.1, read on the forward strand.
GGACGACTATGTCATGCTGTTTTAATGCACAAGGAACGAACAGAAAAGGATGATCGTATGAAATCCCATCAAAACCTACTTTCCGACCGTAACAAGTGGATCTGGCAGCAAAAACAAATCCCGGTCTCTCCCTTTTACGAGCTGACCCCCCGCTGCACTCTGGACTGCAAGATGTGCTACGTTCATCTGACCCCGGAGCAGATGGGAGAACGAAAAGAGCTGAGCACGGAGCAGTGGAATCGGATCACGGACGAAGCCGTGGAGGCGGGCATGCTCTATGTGGTGCTCACCGGCGGCGAGTGTATGCTGCACCCCGGCTTTTGGGAGATCTACGACCATCTTCTGGATAAAGGCGTGGTCGTCACGGTGAACACCAACGCCTATACGCTCACAGACGCCGATATCGAGCGCTTCCGGCAACGCCCGCCTGGGGGATTCCGTGTCACGCTCTACGGAGCCACCGAGGAGGGCTACGAGCGCTGCACCGGCCGCCGGGCCTTCGCCCGGGTGGTGGAAAATGTCACCAAGCTCCGGGACGCGGGCTTCCTGACGGTGATTGCCATCACCCTGAGCCGCTACAATATGGATGAATTCGTGGAGATGGTCCGGGTGGCCCGGAATCTCAAGCTCAGGGTAAACTACGTGATGGAGCTCTCGGAGCCCAACGAGGACACAGGCCGCCACATGGCGGACTTCAACCTCAGCCGGGAGGAGATTATCGCCAAGACGAAGGAGCTCTACGCCGCCGAAAACAGGCCGATCTTTGCGAATGAGCCGATCACGGAGCTGCCTGCCCGCCTGCCGGACGATCCCGGCTGCAAGGGCGTGCGCTGCGGCTCCGGCACCACCTCCTTCGTGATCCACTGGGACGGGCGCATGTCCCCCTGCTTCGATTTCCGCAACGATATCCGTATCCAGGATGTCGGCTTCAAAGCAGCCTGGGAGGAAACAAAGCGGCTGGCCCGGGAACGGCTGCAGCCCGTGGAGTGCGAGAGCTGCCGTCTGCTGCCCATCTGCCACGAGTGCTTCCTCTGCCGCCAGGACCCGAACGATCCGGGCCACGCGAACTCGCGCCGCTGCGAAATGACCATTGAGCGCTACAACGCCGGGCTGGTCACCCTCCACGACGCGCCCCGCCAGGACGCCGATGTGACAGAGGGAAGAGAAGAATGCTGAACATGCGGAAGCCGCCCCCAAAAGGCGGCTTCCGCTTCCTTCGTCCAAATCCGAATACCCGCCCTATTTCGCAGGCTCGATCTCCACACCGGTATAATACCACTTCAGGATCGTCATGAAGTCGTTCCCTGCGCGGGCCATGGCCTCGGCGCCGTATTGGCTCATGCCCACCCGATGCCCGTAGCCCCGGGTGCGGAACACCGCTTCCTCTCCGTTCAGCTCCAGCGTGAAGGCGGTGGAGCGCAGGCCAAAGCGCTTTCGCAGAAGTTTGCCCCGAAAGGGGCGGCCCCCCAGGATAATCTCGTCCACACCGCCTCCCGGGGTCTCGGTCAAGCCGCCCACCCAGCTTTCCGGCGGACCATCCAAACAGATCTCGGGATCCAATTCCTCCAGCGCGGCGCGGAAGTCAGCCAGGGGGACCCGGAATTCGTCGCTGAAATGGGCGGCGTTCTCCTCGCCGGGACTCTGAACAGCCTGGAGATAGGGCAGATCGCTGCCCCATACCGCCGCTGCGGCCTCTGTCTGTCCGCCGGAGCAGGAGAAGAAGGTGGCGTCGATCAGCGCACCCTGGTAGTAGATCGCAAGACCGTCCGTGGCGCGGACCATGGCTTCGGCGCGCGCCCGGTTTGCCGGGTCCGCCCGGTCCGGGTCCAGCCAGCCCTGGCAGCATCCGGAGTCGGTGCAGACCGCAGCTTCCGGATGCCGGCGGTGGAGACAGCTCCGCAGAGCGTAGGTCCGACAGGCCACCGCCTGGGCCTTGAGAGCCTCCTCGCTGAAGGAGAGGGGCATCTCCGCCAGCAGCGCCCCGGTCAGGTAGCGGTGCAGGTCCATGCGGACCACCTGACCGTCCGCCAGCACCGGCAGCCGATAAGCCTCGTCGAAGCCAGACAGAGGCTCCGCGGCGGCTGCCTGATCGGCGGCGGACGCCGTGCTCAGGGGATGGAGCTCCGTCTCGGTCGGCGCGGGCAGCGCGCCTGTTTTGCGGCCCGGAAGCGCCAGCAGGGCGAGCAGGACCCAGAACAGAATCACGACCAGAACAGCTTGTATGGAATGACGCATTTTGCCTCCTGATACCGGAAAACCATTGACGAACGGATGTTTTTGTGCTAAAATAAACAAAGGAAAAGTGGCGCCTGTCCGGCCCTGATCCAATTCTATGCCGGCGCCGCGTCCCATAGAACCGCCCTGTGCGCCCAAAGGAAATACTGCTGAATTGGAGTGGTACTGCAATGAAAACGAAGAAACCAGATATTTTTCTCGGCATTACGATGTGCATGCTGGTGTTGGCCGTCGTGCTTTGCATCGTGATTATGTTTGTCCAGAAATCCGATAAGGATCCCAAGCCGGTCGATCCCGCCGGAACGGCGCTCAGCACCAATGCTGACCCGCAGAACAGCGGGGAGACCCAGGGCACAGGCTCCGTCGATACCGGCACGCCCGTGACGCCTCCCGTAGAGCTGAAGGCCATCGACGAGGCGGGCCTCAAGGCTGCGCTGGACGAGTCCCTGAAGGGCCTCACCAGTGAATGGCAGGTTATGGTGATCGACCCCGCCTTTGATACCCATGTCAGCTCCACCGTCAACTGCAGCGTGGAGGATTGGATGACCGCCAACCGCATGACCCAGGTCTTCATCATGGCCACGGTCTTCCAGCAGAGCCAGGATGGCCCCTTGGTCCTCGACGAGGTTTTGGACGACGTCAAGGCGATGATGAACGCCAATGATACCTATGCCGCCGATCGGCTCACGGAGCGCATTGGCGACGGCAGCGCCACCAAGGGACGCGAGGCGGTCAAAGCCTTTGCCGTGGCGAACGGCGTCAAGCTGGGCTTCAACCGGCCCCTGACCGGCACCAGCGGCCAGAAGAACTACGTTACCGCCCAGCAGACCGCGGAGATTCTGAATCTCATTTGCCAGGGCAAGCTGGTGAACGAGTCCGCCTCCAAGCAAATGCTGGACATCCTCCTGACGCCTGTTGACAACGCCGAGATCGACACCGGCCTTACCGGAGACGGCATCCGCTGCGGCTTCGTCAACGATGTGGAAGCCGGGGTCTGCATCTGCTCCATGGGCGTGGTCCAGCTGCCCAACCGCAGCTTTGTGATCAGCGTGGTCTGCAATGAGCCTGTCACCACCGACGGCGCCAAGAATAAGGTCACCGACCTGATCAGCGTCACCCAGCCCTTCTTCGCAGAATAAAACCCGTTTTGGGATCAACATAAAAAGAGCTCCTTGCGGAGCTCTTTTTATGTTGATCCCGTTTCCTCCCGCGTCCAGCGCCTGCGTTTCGGGCGTTGGAGCCGCAGCTGTTCAAAAAAGGAGGACAGCAGCGCCGCGCATTCCTCCTCCATCACGCCGCCGGTCAGGGCGGGGCGGTGGTTGAAGGGGAGGGAAAAGAGATCCACCACGGAGCCGCAGCAGCCGTTTTTCGCATCGGCCGCCCCGTAGACCACCCGCGGGATCCTGGCGTTGACGATTGCCCCGGCGCACATGGGACAGGGCTCCAGCGTCACGTAGAGGGTGCATTCCCAGAGCCGCCAGCCCCCCAGAGTCCTGCAGGCGGCGTCAATGGCTTCCAGCTCCGCATGGCAAAGGGCGTTTTTGGCTGTCTCCCGCCGATTCCGTCCCTCGCCCACGATCCGGTCGCCCAGGGCCACCACACAGCCGACGGGGACCTCCCCCTCCGCACCGGCCTCCCGGGCCAGCGCCAGAGCGCGGGCCATAAAATCACGATCCTCCATAGGCTCGCCTCCTGCCGTTTTTCCACTGTCTTTATCCTATCCGAAGCAGGGAAATTTTACAAGGATAATCTGAGATTTTTTTGAAAAAATTTGCGGAAAAGGGCTTGTCAAGCGCAGAACTTTGTAATATAATGAGTTGAATTTCCGGGGAGCCCATGCTCGGAGGACGAGCGTTGGAGCCCCCTGCCATATCACGAAGGAAGTGCGCTATGTCTACACCCAAGAAGAATTCCAACCCCACCATTGAAGCTCTGGCCGGCCCCATCACCGCCCTGGTGGCCAAGGGCAAGAAGGAGGGGATCCTGCAGTCCAGCGAGTTGAGCAACGAGCTCTCCAAGCTGCCCTGCACGCCGGAGCAGATCGAGCAGGTCTACGAGATGATCGAATCCATGGGGATCCAGATCGTCGGAGCCGAGCTGGAGCTGGACGACGAGGGCCCTCTGGACCTCCCCGGCATGGACGTGGAGGAGGAGATCATCGACCCCGTAGAGCTGGCGGCGGAATACAATCTGGACGATCCCGTCCGCATGTACTTAAAGGAGATCGGCCAGATTCCCCTGCTGACCCCCGAGGAGGAGACGGAGCTGGCCCAGAAGGTTTCCACCGGCGACAAGGAGGCCAAGAAAAAGCTGACCGAGGCCAATCTCCGGCTGGTGGTCTCCATCGCCAAGAAGTACTCCGGCCGCGGCCTGCACATCCTGGATCTGATCCAGGAGGGCAACACGGGACTGATCCGGGCTGTGGATAAGTTCGATTATACCAAGGGCAACAAGTTCTCCACCTACGCCACCTGGTGGATCCGCCAGGCCATCACCCGGGCCATCGCGGACCAGGCCCGGACCATCCGCGTCCCGGTTCATATGGTGGAGGTCATCAACAAGGCCACCCGCTGCAACCGCAAGCTGGTGCAGGAGCTGGGCCGCGAACCCACCCTGGAGGAGATCGCCGAAGAGCTGAACCTGCCCATTGAGAAAATCATCGAGGCGAACCGCACCGCCGCCGACACCCTCTCCCTGGATACCCCCGTGGGCGACGAGGAGGACACCACCATCGGCTCCTTTGTGGAGGACGACAACACCCCCGGCCCCGCCGAGTCCACCTCCAACACCATGCTGGCGGAAGCCCTGGCGGAGATCCTCAACACCCTGACCCAGCGGGAAGCCGACGTGCTCCGCATGCGCTTCGGCATGTATGACGGCCGCAACCACACCTTAGAAGAGGTCGGCCAGAAGTTCGGCGTCACCCGGGAGCGGATCCGCCAGATCGAGAACAAGGCCATCCGTAAGCTCCGCCACCCCAGCCGCGCCAAGAAGATCAAGGATTTCTACTGCTGAAAAAAGACGGGACCTCAAAGAAGGTCCCGTCTTTTGCACAGAAAAACGCCCCCGATCATGGATCGGGGGCGTTCATCTTGTTCGTTAGTCTTCCACGTAGGGCAGCAGAGCGATCTGACGGGCGCGCTTGATGGCCACGGTGAGCTGGCGCTGATGGGCAGCGCAGGTACCGGTGGTGCGGCGGGGCAGGATCTTGCCGCGCTCGGACGTGAAGCGCTTCAGCTTCGCGGTGTCCTTGTAGTCAATATTGGTGACCTTGTCCACGCAGAACAGGCAAACCTTCTTGCGCTTGTGGGGTCTGACTCTGGATTCGTTCGCCATTGAGAGGATCCTCCTTCTTTACAGTCTTGTAGAAAAATTCAAGTTCTCTGCCGCTTTTGTCAGAACGGCAGTTCGCTGTCGTCGTCCTCCAGCATCGCAAAATCGGACGCTGTGGGGGCGGTGGGAGCGGGCGCGGCGTAAGCCTGGTTGGGGGCGTTGTAGCCGCCGTTGGGCGCGGCGTAGCTGTTGTCGTTGTAGGAACGATTGCCGTAGCTGTTGTTCCCGCCGGCATAGCTGTTGCCGTTGTAGCTGCCGGAGCCTTCGTTGTCGCGCTTGGAATCGCCGAAGTAGACGTTGTCCGCCACGACCTCCGCGCTGCTCCGCTTGTTGCCCTGGTTGTCGGTCCAGTTGCGGATCTGCAGCCGGCCGGACACCACGGCCATGCGGCCCTTGGCGAAGTATTTGCTGACGAACTCGCCCGTCTGGCGCCATGCCACGACGTCGATGAAATCCGCCTCACGCTCACCGGTTTCCCGGTTGCCGAAGTCCCGGTCCACCGCGATGCGGAAGGACGCCACGGGAACGCCGGCCTGGGTGCGGCGAAGCTCCGGGTCACGGACCAGACGGCCCATGAGAACGATGTGATTGAGCATGGGGTATGCCTCCTTACTCTTCCACGACGGTGATCAGGGAACGCATGATGCCTTCCGTAATCTTGAACACGCGGTCGAGCTCGGCGGGCAGCTCGGGCTTGCTCTCAAAGTTCATGAGAACGTAGTAGCCTTCGGGCTTGTCGTTGATGAGGTAGGCCAGCCGACGCTTGCCCCACTCCTCGATGTTGGTCAGGGTACCCTCTGCCTCAACCAATGCCTTGAATTTTTCCACGAGGGCTGCGATACCTTCTTCACCCAGATCGGGATCGATGATGTAAAGAACCTCGTACTTCGCGGAAATCTTTGCCATGTGTTTGCACCTCCTTTTGGTCTTTCGGCCGCTGAATCCCTCAGCGGCAAGGGGATTTTCTTGCGTTTCGCAAGCCGTATTATTCTAATGGAAAATGTTCCGTTTGTCAACAGTTATTTTGATGATTTTTCGAAATGCCTGTCCAGCTGCTGGCTGAACTCCAAGGCCGCGTTGTAGCCCAGACGCTTCTGGCGGTTGTTCATGGCGGCCACCTCCAGGATCACGGCCAGGTTGCGGCCGGGGCTGACGGGGATGGTGACGCTGGGGACCTTGACCCCCAACAGATCCACGCAGTGCTCCTCCAAGCCCATGCGGTCGTAGTGCTTGCCGGCCTCCCAGGGGACGATGTTCACCTCCAGATTGATGACGGTGTCCTCTTTGATGGCGCCCATGCCGAAGAGATTCGCCACGTTGATAACGCCGATGCCCCGGAGTTCAATGTAATTCCGGATCAGGCTGGGGGCGGTGCCGATGAGCTGGGTGGACGAAGTCTTCTTGATCTCCACGGCGTCGTCGGCGATGAGCCGGTGTCCGCGCTTGAGCAGCTCCACGGCGGTCTCGGACTTGCCGATGCCGCTCTCACCGCTGATGAAGATGCCCTCGCCGTAGACCTCCATCAGCACGCCGTGCCGGGTGATGCGGGGAGCCAGGGCGTTTTTCAGATAGGTGATCAGGTTGGAGATGACATAGGAGGTGGTTTCCTGCGCCAGCAAAATGGTGATATTGTGCTTTTTCGCCATCTCAATGCACTCCGGATGGGGCTGGAAGCCCCGGGTGATCACCATGGCAGGGATCTTGTAGGCGAAGAGGCGGTCGAAGATCAACAGACGCTGCTCGGGGCTCTGATCCTCCAAGTAGGTCATTTCCACGTAGCCCAGCACCTCCACCCGCAGGGCTTCGAAGTGCTCGAAAAAGCCTGTCAACGGCAGACCGGGACGGGAGACCTCGTCCACCATGACCCGGATCTCCTCGTAGTCCGTGGATTGATAGGCGATGGTGAGATTGAATTCCTCCACCAGCTGCTTGAGCGGAACGCTGTAATTGTTCATGCCGCACCTCCATGGCTCGAAATCCCATATATTATACCGTATTTCTTCGATCAATACAAGAGTTCAAAAATATTTTCATTTTTTTGCAAATTCCTCTTGCTTTTTTTTCCGAAATCTGCTATCATATAGCCCGATGCGAAAAAACCGTGTCAAATCACGGGATCTCACCTATGGATTGGAGGTGCAGCTGATGGCTAAGTGCGATATTTGCGGCAAGGGCGTGACTTTCGGTATCAAGGTCTCCCACTCCCACAGACGTTCCAACAGAATGTGGAAGCCCAATGTCAAGCGCGTTAAGGCGATCGTCGACGGTACTCCCCGTCATGTATACGTTTGTACAAGATGTCTCCGCTCCAACAAGGTTGAGCGGGCGATCTGATAACGCTACGGAATCAGGCAGTGTGCGAGCGCACACTGCTTTTTTCTGTTTTCAGAGGATGAACAGCTTGAAATACCGTTCTGTGTCTGCTACAATGATTATGTTATGAAACACCTGAACAGAAATGAGGTTGTGCGTATGCTGTTGAGACGTTTTCGCGCTGGGGTCGGTCTGCTGCTGCTCCTGACGCTGCTGTGCTGCTTCCTGCCTCCGGCTGCCGCGGCTGACGGGCATGTCGAAGCGGTGGGCGCTGCCGGCTTCTCCGACACAAAGGGGCACTGGGCCTGGGCCTGGATTGAATTGGCCCATCGCCGCGGCCTGATCTCCGGCGTCAGTCAGACCCAATTTGCCCCTGACGCGCCCCTGGCCCGGTCCATGGTCGTCACGCTGCTCTACCGGACGGCAGGCACTCCGAACGTCAGCCTTACCACCGTCGATGAAAATGGGGAAACCGTCCGCAAGCACTATTTTTCCGATGTGCCGGAGGGCAAATGGTTTGAGCGTCCTGTGATCTGGGCCTATGAGAATGGATTGATTGCCGGCACTGGAGAGGGGCTGTTCTCCCCCAATGAGCCCACCACGCGGGAGCAGATGTGTTTCATCCTCAAGAAATTCGCCGGGCTTCAGGGCAAGACCCTGTCGCCTCAGATCCCCAAGACCACATTTGCTGACGATGCGGAGATTTCCGCCTGGGCGAAGGACGCGGTTTATCTGTTCCAGCGCTGCCGTCTGGTCGCAGGCGTAGGCGATGGCAAGTTCGCGCCGAAGAGGCCCGTGAAACGGGCCGAGGCGACGGTGCTCCTGGTGGGATACCTCCGTCAGACCGGCCAGCTGCCGCCGAAGGCAAATTTGGTAAATCCCGCCCAGGACATTGACGACAAGCTCCTGAGCTCCATGCTGACGGAACTGGCGATCGAATATCCCGGCCTGATTCGCGTTTCCTCCGCGGGGACCAGCTGTGAGGGCCGGGACATTCCGATGGTGAAATTCGGCAAGGGCAGCAGGTATCTCTATACCGAGGCCAATATTCACGCCAAGGAACACCAGACCACCAACTTTGTGATGGAGGTCCTGGACGAATATGCCTATGCCTACGAGACGACAGGCACCTACGACGGATACAATATTCGAGCCTTGCTGCAGAAATATACCATGGTAATCCTCCCTCGCGTGAATCCGGACGGAGCCAATATCGCACAGAAAGGCTTTGACGCCGCCAAGAACCCCGCCGCTCTGCGGGCGATGATCGGCGCAAACCAGGGAGCGTCCCAGTGGAAATCCAACGCGCGCGGCGTGGATCTCAATCGAAATTTCCCCTGCTATTGGGCGCCTGTCGGCACCGGTCCCGCCAATAAAGAATACGGTGGTCCCTATGCTGCCAGCGAACCGGAGACCAAGGCGGTGGTTGCGGCCATGAACCGCTATCAGTACGATTATTTTCTGGATATCCATATGGCGGGCAACGCGATCTATTTCTGCAATACCGGGATCGACAACACCTTTTACGCCGCCTCCAAAGCCTTTGCCCAACGCTTGTGCAACAAGACCGGCTTGAAGCTGGCCTATTCCAAGGACGTCAAATCGGACCACACCGCCGCGGCCTATGCCCGCGACCGATTCCGCCATCCCGCGCTGACGGTGGAGCTCACCGCCTCTACGGTATTCCCCCATAACAGCGGGAAATTCTACACTGAGATCTGGCCCTATGTGAAGGATCTGTATTTAGAGGCGATGTCGTATCAATGAACTGCTGCAATACGAGGGAGCTGAACATTGACAATCCGGGGAAATGCGCCTATAATAGATCCATCTGAAGAATAAGGAGGCTATTTATGCTTTGTCCGAACTGTCAAAAGGAAAGCCCCGGCAAGTTCTGCCCCTACTGCGGCGCAAAGATGCCCTTTGAGGCGTCGGTGCAGCCGACCGCCGGCAGGCCGGAAGCGCCTGCTCCCCGCGGACCGGAGCCCGCCGCGCCCCAAGACGGCGTCGTCCGGAGGCCTGCTTCCATCCCGGCTCAGGCATATGTTGCTGCCCCCGGCAGCACAGGGAGCTATCGCACTGAAAGCGTTCCCGTTTCCCCGTCTCCCGTCGGCGCACTGAACGGCGAGACCCCGGCCCGCCAATGGGCCAGGAAGCTGGCTGCCTCGCCGGCCTTCCTGATCGCGGTCCTGGCCTTCACCGCCACGATGCTCATGACCTTTGTGAACGTCTGGCTGCTGATGCGGCAGATGCCGGAAACGCTGTACGATTCCTACAAGTATCCGGAGTATCAGCGGATCGCCCGGATCATCGGCTATGTGGCCGAGGGGCTGCTGGTCCTGGTTTACGCAAGCTTTGCCGCCGCCCTTTGGTCCATATACTGCGGCGCCGTCAAGCGCAGCGCGCCTCTGCGCACCGGAGGGCTGACCGTCATTAAGAGCTACCTGGTGATCGGACTGGTGGTCATCTGCATCCTGGTGCTGCTGATCACGGCGGCCACGGTCCTGGTGGCGGCGTCCGGGGATCTGGATGGGGTATTCAACGAGTTGGATCAAGGCCTCTCCGACGCCATGCGCTCTTCGCAGGCGGAGCTGCCCTTCCCCGTGGAAAGAGGCGCGTTCGGGACCCTGTACGTGATCTTCGTGATCGTGATCCTGGTGGTGATCGCTCTGCTGATCGTCTATCTGGCCAAGCTGATCAAAACCGTCAATACCGTCAAGCGCGTCATCCTCACCGGCTATCCCGACGACCGGGTTTCCATGCTGGTCCTGGTGTGCTGTGTGCTGGGCGCGGTGGGCTCCATCATGGGAATCACCCGGCTGCTGAGCGGCGGCGCGTTCCTTGGGCAGCTTCCGCTCACGGGTCTGAGCCGCTGGCTGTACCTGGGCAGCGCCGCGTCGTCCATCATCATGGATATCTGCTTTGCCGTTCTGCTCTATCGCTGGCGGGACGGGATGCGGGCCCTGGGCGCATACAAGGGTTCCGTCATGCCCCGCCTCTGAGAAGCCGGGCTTGATACGATTCTCAGAGAAAGCTATACGATATCTTTGCGGCCGGATTTGTGCCGTGCTTCGTTGTCGTCCCTGCCGGATAAAAAAGCTTCTAACTTTTTTATCGAATATTCGTATCAGACAATGGCAAAAAGCCCTCCCGCGCGTCCGGTGCGGGAGGGCTTTTGACGTTTTTCTTACTTTTTGAAGATGGAGAAGATGGCGTCGATGTCGTTGATGTCGCTGTTCTCGGCGGGGGCGGGAGCCGGCGCGGGAGCGGGACGGGTGTTGCCGGGCTTGCCGGAGAAGTCGTTGTTCAGGGTGGTGAAGGCCCGGCGCTCGGGCTTCTTCTCCTCGGGCTTCTTGTCGCCGTCAAAGCCGGTGGCAATGACGGTGACCCGGATCTCATCCTCGAAGTTGTCGTCGAAGGTGGCGCCGAAGATGATGTTGGCCTCGGGGTTGGCGGCTTCCATGACGATGTTGGAGGCGGTCTCCACGTCGTCCAGGCTCAGGTCCTGAGAACCGGTCACGTTGATCAGCACGCCGGTGGCGCCGTTGATGGAGGTCTCCAGCAGGGGGCTGGCCACAGCGGTCATGGCGGCCTGCTCAGCCTTGTCGCGGCCGGAGGCGGTGCCCACGCCCATGTGGGCGCGGCCCGCGTTCTTCATGACGGCGGAGACGTCGGCGAAGTCCAGGTTGATGATGACCCGCTCGGAATAGCTGACCAGCTCAGAGATGGAGGTCACGGCCTGCTTCAGCACGTCGTCGGCAATGCCGAAGGCGTTGGCGAAGGTGATCTTCTGGTCGGTGACGTATTTCAGCCGATCGTTGGGAATGACGATCAGGGAGTCCACCTTGTCGGACAGGGCGGCGATGCCGGCCTCAGCCTGACGCATCCGGTTGGCGCCCTCGAAGCGGAAGGGCTTGGTCACCACGCCCACGGTGAGGATGCCGGCCTCATGGGCCAGATCCGCGATGATGGGAGCCGCGCCGGTGCCGGTGCCGCCGCCCATACCGGCGGTGATGAAGACCATGTCGGCGCCTTCCAGCACCTTGGCGATGGCTGCCCGGGATTCCTCCGCGGACTTTTTGCCGATCTCAGGCTTGGAGCCGGCGCCCATGCCGCCGGTGAGCTTCTCGCCAATGGGAAGCTTGTTGGGGCAATTGGATTTGTTCAGGTCCTGGCGGTCGGTGTTGATCACGAGGAAATCCACGCCGTCAACGCCGGCGCTGAGCATCCGGTTGACGACGTTGTTGCCGGCGCCGCCGACGCCGATGACCTTGATATTTACAACTTTTTCAGGATATTCTGCCATGGGTTCGTCCTCCTATGTATCTGTAATCGTTGGATCGTATCTGCAGCGTAATCGGTGCGATGCGTAAAGTAACGCTTTTACACTCATCTATTTTACCCTGCCTTTTCCGTTTGGTCAATAGAAAAATCTGCATTTTTGCAATTTTTTCACAACTTTTTTATCGGAATTCCAGGAAATGGACCTTGTTGTCCTCGTTGAAGGTCAGATCAATGGTGCCGGACTTCCGCTGAATGTCGCTGTTCTCCAGGGTGGACTGGAGGAACTGAAGCTTGTAATCCAGGTTCTCCGTGGTGCCCAGGCGAATCTCGTAGCGGGTGCCGTACCAGAGGGTCAGATCATAGGAGGTGCTCACGTCCACACTGACGATCTCCTTGGCAAAGGGAGCCTTCTCCAGCACGGGGAGGAGCTCCAGCACCACCTTCTGCTTGTTGGCGATCTCGGACATGTCGGCGCCCTCCGTGGCCGCGGGCTTGAACCAGTCGCCCGGCTGGGGGACCTGGATTGGCATGCCGGTGACGGTGAGATGGTTCCGGGCGCTCCGCTCGTCTGTGGATTCCAGGATCCGGCCCTCCCGGCTCATAAGCCACCAGCCGCCCGTCTCATCCTGTACGCCGTAGGTGATCTCGAACTCGGAGATGGTGATGATCACGGTGCCGGGGAGCTGCTTTTTGATCTGGATCTCGTTGACGTAGGGCAGGGCCGCGTGGATCCGGGAGGCCACGGTGGCCTTGCTGAGACTCAGCAGGTTTTCATCCAGATTGATCCCGGAGGCCTCGGCCACGTCCTCGACGCTGTAATAGGACTTGACGCTGCCGTCCTCCCCAGTGGGGAGCAGGACCTCGATGTGCTTGACCTTGAAGAAGATGATCATGCTCAGGACGATGGCTGCCACCACCGCCAGCATGACGGCAAACTTAAAGCCGAAATTCGTGTTGTACACGCGATGGGGCTTTTTCTTTTTGCGTTTTGGGGCGTGGGCCTGCTCCGTCTGGGGCGTTTCCCGGTGGGCGGCCTCCTCTTTGGCCTTGGGCTCCCGGCGCTTTGGCTCCGGCTTTTCCCGGACAGGCTCGGGCCCGCGGCGTTCCGGCTGCCGTCGGACGGCGTCGCGGCTCTGCTGGCCGCGAGCTTCGGCGCTGTGCTCCATCCGTTCCCGGCGTGCCGCCTCCCGGGCGGACGCGTTCCCCGTCCGGGTTCTGGGGGCCTTGGGTCCGGAGGCAGGGGTACGGGGACGCTCCTTTGGGGCATGCTCCCCGGGTCTCTTTCTTTCGTTCTTCTCCATATCGTTCCTCCGGGTATGTTCTTTGCAGAATGTAAATTGCAAAAGCTCGCTTGGATTTTGAAGCGCTGGGAATTGCCGGCACCGCAGACCCGCAGATCCGAAAAGCTCAGCAGTCGCTTTCCACGTCCGCGCCCAGGCTTCGTAGCCGCTCGGCAAAGCGCCCGTAGCCCCGGTCCAGGTGCCAGGCCTGGGTGATGCGGCTCTCGCCCTCGGCGGCCAGGGCTGCGATGACCATGGCTGCGCCGCCCCGCAGATCCGTGGCGGCTGCCCGGGCGCCGTGGAGCCGGGGCACTCCGTGGATCCGGGCCAGCCGGCCCTCCAGCTCCACCCGCCCGCCAAAGGCCAGCAGGGCCGGGACGTGGCGGTAGCGGGCTTCAAATACGGTTTCCTCTATGACGCTGGTTCCCGCGGCCCGCAGCAGGGCGGCCATGACCGGCGCCTGGGCGTCGGTGGGAAAGGCGGGATAGGGTCCCGTGCGGATCGTGCCGGGGGAGCGAAGAGCTCCGGCCCGGAGGCGGAGACGGCTGCCCGTCTCTTCGATCCGGCAGCCTGCCCGCCGCAGAATGTCCAGCACGGGGCGCAGATGCCCGGGCCGAAGCCCCGTCAACGTCACGGAGCCGCCTGCGGCCGCGGCGGCGCAGAGAAAGGTGGCCGCCTCCATGCGGTCCGGCAGGATCCGGTGGACCGCGCCGTGAAGGGACGCTGGCCGGATGCGGACACAGCCGCTGCCGGCGCCCTGGACGCACGCTCCGCAGGCGTTGAGAAAAACCGCCAGATCCCGGATTTCCGGCTCCCGGGCCGCGCCCAGGATGCAGACGGGGCCCGCCGCCCCCAGGGCGGCCAGGATCAGATTCTCCGTGGCTCCCACGCTGGGATAGCGGAGCAGGACGGTTCCGCCCCGGGGCCTGCCCCGGCAGAGCAGGCGTCCGTCCTCACAGCGGACCTGGACGCCCAAGGCTTCCAGGCTTCGCAGATGGAGATCCAGCGGTCTGGTCCCCAGGACGCAGCCCCCCGGCAGGGGAACCTCCGCGGCTCCGTTTCGGGCCAGCAGCGCCCCCAGCAGCAGGACCGAGGATCGGAGCCGTCCCGCGAGACGGGGATCCGGGGCCGTAGCCACAGGCCCGCTGCTGTCGATGTGCAGAAGACCGCCCGCTTCCGAGGTGGAGAGGCCCAGCCCCTCCAGGATGCCGCGGGTCACGGCCACGTCCCGGATCGGCGGGCAATTGGAGAGGGAAAAACGACCGGGGACGGCGGCCGCGGCTGCCAGGATCGGCAGCACGGCGTTCTTGCTCCCCTGGACCGCCAGTGTTCCCCGGAGAGGACGACCGCCCCTGATGGTAAGCGTTTCCAATATCCGGCCCCCTTGCACAGCATGATAGGCCATACTATGCAGGGGAGGCGGGGGCGGTGAATTGAGAATTGAGAATTTAGAATTGAGAAGGATGGAGAATCGGCGTGCAATTCTCAATTCTCAACACTCAATTCTCAATGTTTCTGTGCGGCCAGCTCCAGGATCGTCTCGTAGATCCGCTCCGCGCTGTCCACCACGGACATCTTATGCAGGGCGGCGCGCATCTCGCTTCTGCGTTTTGCGTCGCGCATCAGCTCCCGGGCGGCCTGATAGAGAGCTTCGGCGGTCAGCCCGGGCTCCAGCATGACCAGGGCGGCGCCGTTGCGCTCCAGGACCCGGGCGTTCTTTTCCTGGTGGTTGTCGGTGACGTTGGGGGAGGGAATGATGATACAGGGGGTTCCGGCGGCCTCGATCTCATTGAGGGAGGAGGCCCCGGCCCGGCTGAGGATCAGATCCGCCGCGGCCATCAGCTCGGGCATGTTATGGATGTATTCCCGCATGTCCAGCTCCGGGTGGGCCTTCAGATCCACACCCTTCTCCGCTACCAGATCCGGCATCCAGCGCCAGCCGTAGGAGCCGGTGGCGTGGACGTGGCGCCAGGGACAGCCGTCCCGGACCTCCATAGCCAGGAAGTCGGCCATGATCCGGTTCATCTCCCGGGCGCCCTGGCTGCCCCAGGCGGAGACCAGCAGAGGCTCCTCCCCCAGACCCAGTCTGGCGCGGGCCTCGGCGCGGGTGGTGTAAAGGAATTCCTGGCGCACGGGCATACCCACCACCTGGACCCGCTCGGGATGCTTGTAGTGGGACTTGCTCTCCTCAAAGCAGACCATGATCCGGCTGGCGGAGTCGGCCACCATCCGGGTGGTGAGACCGGGCATGGCGTTGGCCTCGTGGACGGCGGTGGGGATCCCCCGCCTGGCCCCCTGCCGCAGCAGGGGGAAGGAGGCGTAGCCGCCGGTGCCCACGATCACGTCGGGCTTGAATTCTTTGATGATCCGGTCCGCCTTCTTCCGGGCTTCCCGGAGATAGTTCAGGGTCTTCAGGTTATGCCAGAGGCCCTTGGGGCTCAGCTTCCTGGAGTAGCTGGAAATTTTCAGGGTTTCCAGCGCATAGCCCTCCCGGGGCACCAACTGGGTTTCCATTTCGCCCTCGGCTCCCACAAAGAGGATCCGGGTCTCAGGCTTCCGCTCCCGGAGCAGATTGGCCACTGAGATCGCGGGATTGATGTGCCCGGCGGTACCGCCGCAGGTAAATATGACGTTCATTTTTCTGGCCTCCGGGGATGAAAATGAAGCAAGCGTGTTGCTTTACGTTTTGGCGTGTCCCAGGGCTTCCTTGTTGACGCACCATCTCGACACGGCCAGGATGACGCCCATCTCAAAGAGCTGGAGCAGCAGGGCGGTGCCGCCGTAGGAGAAGAAGGGCAGGGAGATGCCCGTGGGGGGCAGCAGGCCGGACACCACGCCGATGTTGAAGAAGACCTGGATTGCCAGCTTCGTGGTGATGCCCGCCACCACCAGGGTGCCGAAGCGGTCCCGGGCGTGGATGGCGATCCAATAGCCCCGGAGGATCAGCAGCACGAAGAGCAGGATGATCCCCACGGCCCCCACAAAGCCCAGCTCCTCGCAGACGATGGCGAAGATGTAGTCGTTGTGTTCCTCGGGCAGATAGAGGTATTTCTGACGGCTGCGACCCAGCCCCAGGCCCAGGAAGCCGCCGGAACCGATGGCATAGCGGGACTGAATGCCCTGATAGCCGTCGCCCAGAGGGTCGCTCTCCGGGTCCAGGGCGGTGGTAAAGCGGCCCGCGGCGTAGGGATTGGTTTTCAGATAGAGGAAAATCAGCGCCAGGGCTGCCAGAGCAAAGAGGGCCAGCCAAGTCTTTTTCGTGCCGCCCAGCAGCATCATGGTGGCGCCGGTGATGCCGATGATCAAGGTGGCGGAGAGATGGGGCTCCAGATAGAGCAGCACCGCGATCACGCCCATGATGCCCACATAGGGCAGCACGCCGTAGCGGAAGGTCTCCATCTTATCCTGCCAGACCGACATCATGGCGGCGAAGGCCAGGATCATGCCCAGCTTCGCCAGATCAGAGGGCTGGAACTGGATGCCGATTTTGATCCAGCGCTTGGCGCCGTTGACCCGGACGCCGATCAGAGGCACCAGGGCCAGCAGGAGAATGGAGCCCGCCAGGATCAGCAGAGCCGTGCGGAACCAGATAAAGTAGTTCAAGCGACCCACGATCAGCATGACAGCCAGACCGCCCAGGGCGAAATAGGCCTGCCGCCGGAAATAGTAGGCGGAATCTCCCGTATCCCAGTTGGCCCGGGCGTAGCTGGCGGAGAACATCATCAAAAGTCCCACCAGAGTCAGCAGGAAGACCAGCAGCAGGAAGGGCATATCCAGCGTTCCGGTGCGGTCCTCCTTCAAGGCTTGGGCCTCCGGCTGCCGATGTTTGAATAGTGCCATAGGCACCTCCTTGCCAAATTGAGAAGTTAAAATTCAGAATTGAGAATTTGAGGTTTTTCAATTTGATACATTGAAGAATCAATTCAAACCAGCACGAAGCGATCCCGTTCCTTCTCAATTCTCACTTCTCAATTCTCAATTGTGCGTGTCAGCGCAGCGGCGCGATCGCGAGATATGCCGCAGCGCACATGATAATGCTGACGGATACGAATACCACCCAGATCTTGACCTCGGACCAGCCGCACATCTCGAAGTGGTGGTGGATGGGGGCCATCTTGAAGATCCGCTTGCCGTGGGTCAGCTTGAAATAGACCGCCTGCATGATGACGGACAGGGTCTCGATGATGTACACCAGACCCACCAGGATCAGGATCAGGGGCATATCCAGGGCAAAGGCCAGGCCGCAGACTGCGCCGCCCAGGAAGAGGGAGCCGGTGTCGCCCATAAAGGCCTTGGCGGGGTGGAAGTTGTAGCAGAGGAAGCCGCCCAGGCCGCCCAGCAGGGCGGCGGGGAAGATGGCCAGCTCCGCTTTTTTCACCGCGATGGCGGTCACCAGGAAGAAGATCATCACCGGCATGGTGACGCCGGTGGCCAGGCCGTCGATGCCGTCGGTGAGGTTCACCGCGTTCACGGTGCCCACAATGACGAAGACCGCGAAGGCAATGTAGATCCAGATGGGGATGGTCCAGGTAACGGAGCTGAAGGGAATCCACAGGGAGGCGCTCAGATGGCCGATCCGATAGAGAATGTATAGATAGAGGGCGGAGGCGGCCAGCTGCAGCAGGAACTTCTGGGAGGCGGTGAGGCCCAGGTTCTGTTTCTTCTTCACCTTGAAGTAATCATCCAGAAAGCCGATGGCGCCGAAGATCAGGGCAAAGGCGAAGACCAGCATGGAGCTCCATTTGCCGGTGACGAGGCTGAGGACCAGGGTGCCGATCAGCGCCGTGAGGATAAACACCAGACCGCCCATGGCGGGGGTGCCGGCCTTGGAGTTGTGCCACTTGGGTCCGACCTCCCGGATGGTCTGGCCCGCCTTCATGGCCCGGAGCCAGGGAATGATGATCCGCCCCGCGATCAGCGCGATCACAAAGCAGGGCAGTATGCTGACGATAATGGCAAAGATCTGTCCGTCTTTCATGGGAGTTCCTCCGTATCTCTTTTCGTAGGGGCCGATGCCCACATCGGCCCAAAAAGCATGGAGTTTGACGGGGGAGGGCCGATGTGGGCATCGGCCCCTACGCTGTGAAGTTCTCCAAAACCTGCTCCAGGTGCATTCCGTGGCTGGCCTTGAAGAGTATGACGTCGCCGGGTCGGGCGGTTCTCCGCAGGGCCTCCAGCAGCTCCTCCCGGCTGTCGAAGTGCCGGGCCTTCTCCCCGGCGGCGTCGGCCAGCTCCCGGGACAGGGGGCCGTAGGCCAGGATCAGATCCGCGGCGGCTGCGGCTTCCTCACCCACTCTGCGGTGGGCGGCGGGGGCGTAGTCCCCCAGCTCCAGCATGTCGCCCAGGACCGCGATGCGGCGGCCCTCCGCAGGCCGGTCCCGGAGGACGGCCAGGGCCGCGGCGGTGGACTCGGGACCCGCGTTGTAGCAGTCGGCGATGATGATAAAGCCGTTATGCCTGCTGATCCGCAGGCGGTTACCGGTGTTCTCAAACTGCCCCAGGCGCTCCGCGGAGCGTTCCAGAGGAACGCCGACGCAGCGGGCCGCCAGCATGGCGGCCAGAGCGTTCATGACACAGTGCCGCCCGGGCACCGGCAGCTCCACCGGGATCCGCCGGCCAAAGCCCACGGCGGTGAAGGCCACGCCCGTTTCCGTGGGGCGGATCTCCTCTGCCCGCAGCTCGTTTTCCGCGCCAAGCCCGAAGCGGAGCGTCCTGCAGGGAATCGCCGCCGCCCGGAGCAGGGGCTCGTCGCCGTTGAGAACGGCAGTGCCGTCCGGAGCCAGGCCCTCCAGGATTTCCAGCTTGGCCCGGCAAATGCCCTCCCGGGAGCCCAGGTTTTCGATGTGCATGGTGCCGATGTTGGTGATCACTGCCACGTCTGGCCGGACCAGGGCCGTGAGCCGGGAGATTTCTCCGAAGTGGTTCATCCCCATCTCGATCACCGCACATTCCGTCTCGGGACGGAGCTCCAGCAAGGTTTTGGGCACGCCCATGTCGTTGTTGTAGTTTTCCCGGGTCCACTGGGTCCGGAACAGGGCGGAGCAGCAGGCCGCGGTCATCTCCTTGGTGGTGGTCTTGCCCACGCTGCCCGTCAGACCGATGATGCGGGTGCCGGTCAGGGTACCGCGCCAGCCGGCTGCGATTTGCTGCCAGGCCCGCAGGCTGTCGGGAACCACGATCATGGGGACGCCGGGCAGCTGCCGTTCGCCCAGGGCCGCTGCCGCGCCCTTTTCCAGGGCCGCCGGGATGAAATCATGGCCGTCACGCTCCGCCCGGATCGCCACGAAGAGCTCGCCCGGCGCCAGACGCCGGGAGTCCACCTGGGAGCCCGCAAAGGCCACGTTCTCATATTCCGGTAATACCGTGCCGCCGCACCAGGCGGCAGCCTGTTTCAGAGTAATCATAGGTTTTTCGCGACCTCTTCTCTCTCGTCCAGATGCGTTTTCTCAGTGCCCAAAATCTGGTAGGTCTCGTGGCCCTTGCCGCAGAGGACGATGATGTCGTCCTGCTTCGCTTCGGCCATAGCCCGTGCGATGGCTTCCCGGCGGTTTACCACCACCAGATAGGGCTTGTTCAGCTCCCTGACCCCCTTCAGGATGTCGGCGATGATCTTCTCCGGGTCCTCGGTCCGGGGGTTGTCGGAGGTGATGATGGGAAGATCGGACAGCTTGACGCCGATCTTGCCCATGATGGGCCGCTTGATGGGATCCCGGTCGCCGCCGCAGCCGAAGACCGCGATGATCCGGCCCTTGCAGAAGCCCCGCACGGAGCGCAGTACGTTCTCCAGAGCGTCGGGGGTGTGGGCGTAGTCGATCAGAACGGTGTAGGGCTTGCCGGGGGTGGGGACCACCTCCAGCCGACCCTTGACGCCCTGGGCGTTTGCCAGGGCAGCCGCGGCCTCTTGGGGACGAATGCCCAGGCCAATGGCCATGCCCAGCACCGTCAGAGCGTTGTAGACGGTGAAGGTCCCGGGGATCCGGACCCGGACCGGGAAGGACTCGCCCTTGTAGGAGGCGGTAAAGGCCACGTGATCCGCGGCCAGCTGGATCCCGGAGGCCGTCAGATCCGCGGGATTCCCGGCGGCGGAGCTGGTGAGAGCCCAACAGGCGGCCTCTTCCACGGTGCGGGCCACGTCCTTGTCGTCAATGTTGAAGACGCTGAAGCCGCAGCGCCGGAAGAGCAGAGCCTTCGCCTGGCGGTAGGCCTCCATGGTTTTGTGGAAATCCAGGTGATCCTCCGTCAGATTCGTGAAAGCGCCAACGGCGAAGGGAATGCAGTCCACCCGATGCAGATAAAGGCCGATGGAGGAGACCTCCATCACCACATGGGTGCAGCCCGCCGCCGCCATCTCGGCAAAGAGCTTTTGCAGCTCGAAGCTCTCGGGAGTGGTGTGCTCCGTGGGCAGACACTGATCGCCGATCATGTTCTGGATGGTGCCGATCAGGCCGACCCTGGCTCCCAGGGTCTGCTCCAGCACGGATTTCAGCAGGTAGGTGATGCTGGTCTTGCCGTTGGTGCCGGTGACCCCCAGAATGGTCATCCGGTCCGCCGGATGGCCGAACCAGTTGGCGCCCAGCTGAGCCAGCGCCACCCGGGAATTGGGGACCAGCACGTGGGGGATCTCCCCCTCGGGTCTGCGCTCGCAGAGAACGCAGGCCGCGCCCTTGCTGAGCGCCATGGGAATATACTGGTGCCCGTCGGCTGCGTAGCCGGTGATGGCCACAAACATGTGGCCGTCCTTCACCTTCCGGGAGTCATAGCTGACCCCGGTGATCTCCAGCTCGGGAGAGACGTTCATCTCAAGCACGGGAACGTCCTTCAACAGATCTGAAAGCTTCATAGGATTCTCCTTACTGAAGTGAATAGTGGATAATGAATCGTGAATTATTATTTATTCACTAATCTAATGCCGTCTGGTCCGTCAGCTCCACGGTGATGGTGGTGCCCCTGGGAACTTCGGTCCCGGCGGCGGGGTACTGATCGGTGACTGTGGCGTAGTAGATGGAGGAGCCCTTGGTCTGCAGATAGAGACCGCTGTTCTCCATAACGGCCCGGGCTTGTGCCTCGGTCAGATTTCGGAGCTTGGGGACCGTCACCTTATCGGTGGGGACCTCGGCGTCCATATAGAGGATGACCTTGGAGCTGCCGGGCAGAAGATCGCCGGGGGCGGGGATCTGTCCCGTGACGCTGCCGCCCTCGCCCACGGTGGTGTAGGAAAGGCTCTGCTCGGCCAGAACGCCGGCGGCCTCCTCCACGGTGAGATCCCGGACGTCGGGCATCTGCACGTTGACGGTGCTCATGTCCACGTTGGTGTAATCCGGCTGGACCCCCAGATAGAGCAGGGTGTCGGCGAAGATGTCCCGGACCACGGGGGCCGCCATGACGCCGCCGGAGATGTAGATGCCGGTGGAACGGCTGGGAGTGTCCAGAGCCACCAGACAGATATACTGGGGGTCGTCCATGGGGGCGATGCCCACGAAGGAGACGATGCGGTCCTTGGTCAGGGTGCCGTCGGCCTCGTAGACGTCCAGCTTCTCAGAGGTGCCGGTCTTGCCGCCCACCCGGAAACCGGGGAGCTTGGCGTTGCCGGCGGTGCCCTTGGTGACGACGGACTCAATCAGACTGCACATGAGCTTGGAGGTGTCGGCGCTGATGGCCTGGCGAATTACGGTCTTCCCGTGCTTTTCAATGACGTTGCCGTTTTCGTCCAGCACCTCGGAGACCACGTAGGGCTTCAGCACATAGCCGCCGTTGACCACGGCTGCGATGGCCCGCACCATCTGGATGGGGGTGGGCTTCACGGACTGGCCGGCCACCACGGCGGTGAGCTGGGCGTTCTCCATGAGCTTTTTTCGGGAGTGGAAGACGCCCAGGGCTTCGCCGGACATATCCACGTCCGTCCGCTCCAACAGGCCGAAGGCGTCGATATAGTCGTACAGGGAGCTGCCGCCCAGCAGCAGGCCGATGTCGGCGAAGGCGATGTTGCAGGAGTTCTGCAGGGCCTGGGCCAGGGTCTCGTAGCCGTGGCCGCCGTCCTTCCAGCAGTGGAGGGGCGCCTCGCGGTCCTTATACATCTTGACGCCGCCGCAGTAGAAGGCGTTGTCCAGATTGACCGCGCCCTCCTCCAGAGCCGCGGCCAGGGTGATGGTCTTGAAGGTGGAGCCGGGCTCGTAGCCGTCGGAGACGCAGCGGTTGCGCCACTGCTTCAGCCGGGCGGAGGCCTGGAGCTGGTTGTACTGATCCGCGATGGCCTGGTAGCTGGGGGTCCCCTTTACGGTCCGGTGGAGCTCCTCGGAGAGCTGGTCCAGCTTCTCAACCACGGAGAGATCCGTGATTTCCAGATAGTTGTTGGGATCGTAGCTGCCCTCCACGGCCATGGCAAGAATGGCGCCGGTGTTCACGTCCATGATGATGCCGAAGGCGCCGTTCTTCACATCGTATTTCTCAATGGCGGCCTTCAGGTTTTTTTCCAGATACATCTGCACCGTGGAGTCCAGGGTCAGCACCAGGGAATTGCCGTCGGTGGCCTCGTAGTATTTTTCATAGGAGTAGAGCATCTGGGTCTCGTAGTTGCCCTTGGTGGTGATGACAGCGCCGGCGGTGCCCTGCAGCACGTCGTCGTAGTAGGACTCCAGGCCCTCCTGTCCCCGGTTCTCGGCGTTGGTGAAGCCCAGCAGCTGAGCCGCGGTGGAGCCGCCGGGATAGTAGCGCTGGGAGTCCGCCTCCAGGTGGATGCCGGTCAGATTGTTGTCGCTGATGAAGCTCCGGACCAGATTGGCCTGCTCGAGCTCCCGCTTCCGGGCGATGACCTCATAGCGGCGGTCCAGCTTGGCGGCCTTCTCCCGAATGTCGTTGGGGTCCAGGTCCAGAATCTTGGCCAGGCCCTCGGCGATGAAGTCCACATCCTCCTCGGCGTTGTGGATCTCCCAGGGGTCGATGAAGACGTTCTCCACGGTCTTGGAGGCCGCCAGAATGTTCATGTTGCAGTCGTAGATCACGCCCCGGTCGGCGCTCACCGTGGTGGAGCGGGTCTGATTGCTGATGGCCTTGGACTCATATTGGTCATGCTGCAGGATCATCAGCCGGAACAGCTGCCAGATCAGAGGCAGAAAGAGCAGCAAGCCGCAGAAGATCATGATAAAGGTGGTTCTGCGCAGTACGCCGTGACTGGCCTTTTCCCGATCGTAGGCCTGCACAGGCTCCCGCAGCAGCTTGATTTTCGATTTTTTTGCCAAGGAGTTTCACCTCTCTGGTTACACAGAATGAAGGGCCTTGTGCGCCAAAAGGGGCGGCATCCTGCTCGCCCCTTCTGCTAAGCTTATATGGAACGGTCAGCGGAAATATTCCAGCACACCGTGGAAGCTGTCCGTCAAGGCGTCCCATGCCTTTTCAGCGAAGCTGCGCTGGTCCACCTGCAGGACTTCCGCGTGGTCCGCGCCGGCAATGTTGAGATAGACGGTCTGCCGAGAGGAGGGGAGGGTCATGCCCAGCTCCTTGGCCCGGACCTCGATCTCTGCCAGGTCGATGCGGCTCTCAAAGGTGGAGCGCAGCTTGGCGGTCTCCGCCTGGGTGCTGGCCAGCTGACTGTTCAGGGTGCCTACCCGGTCGGTGGCCTCATAGAGCTGCACATAGCTGTAGACCACCATCAGCAGCAGCAGCGTCACCACCGCCAGACCGACCAGGGCCAGAGGCGCGATGGCGGGCCGGGCCTTGGGAGCCTTTTTCGCGTGCTGGATCGGTTTCTCCTCGGGCAGGACCGCAGGCCGCGGCTTGGGTACCGCCGTGCCGCGGATATCATAGGCCGCGGAGCCGTTGAAGTTGTAATATTTATCAGGCATAAGTACTACCTCGATTCAGTGAATGTGGGGACAGGCATTCCTTACAGCTTCTCCCCGACCCGCAGCTTTGCGCTCCGGGCTCTGGGATTTGCCGCCAGTTCTTCCTCGCCGGCGGTGATGGGCTTGCGGGCGATCAGCTTCAGCGTCGGCTTCTTGCCGCAGACGCAGACCGGGAATTCCGGCGGACAGGTGCAGCCCTTGACCGCCTCCGCCATGGCGTTCTTGACGATGCGGTCCTCCAGGGAATGGAAGGTGATGACAGCCAGACGGCCGCCCGGATTCAGACGGCGGATGGCCTGCCGCATAACGGCGTCCACGGCCCCCAGCTCGTCGTTGACGGCGATGCGGATGGCCTGGAAGCTGCGCTTGGCGGGATGCTGTTTCTCCCGCAGGGCCTTTTGGGGCATGGCGCTTCGGATCAGGTCCACTAGCGCCAGGGTGGTATCGATGGGGGCCTGCTCCCGCCGCCGGACGATGGCGGCGGCGATCAGGGGGGCGCAGCGCTCCTCGCCGTAGGCGTAGAGGATCCGCCGCAGCTCCTCCTGGGGCCAGGTGTTGACGATCTCCCAGGCGGTCAGGGGATCCGAGGGGTCCATCCGCATGTCCAGCGGAGCGTCGGCCATATAGCTGAAGCCGCGGTCCGCCTCATCCAGCTGGGGGGAGGATACGCCCAGATCCAGCAGGATCCCGTCCACGCCGGGGATGCCGAGCCCGTCCAGAATGGCCTCCAGATCCCGGAAGTTCCCGTGGATCAGCCTCACCCGCTCCGCCCAGGGAGCCAAACGTTCGGCGGCGGCGGCCAGAGCCTTCGGGTCCCGGTCCACGCCGATCAGCGTGCCGGTGGTCAAGCGCCTGGCGATCTCGGAGGAGTGGCCCGCGCCGCCCAGGGTCCCGTCCAGATAGATCCCGTCGGGCCGGATGTTCAGGGCTTCGATGGATTCCTCCAGCAGCACTGAGATATGGTGGAAGTCCGTCACAGTCCCAGCTCCTTCAGGGCATTGGCCAGGTTGTCGGGTCCGCCCAGGAAGGCGGCCTCCTTGGCCTCGTAGGCGGCGGCGTCCCAGATCTCCGCGTGGTCGCCCTGGCCCAGGAAGGTCACGTCGCCGCTGAGGTGGGCGTAGCTCCGCAGAATGGGGGGCACCACGAAGCGGCCCTGCTTGTCAGGCTCGCACTTGGCCACGTTGGCCCGGATATAGCGCAGGGCGCCGGAGTCGGAGAGGGGAACGGAGTTGAAGCTCTCGCTGACCTTCTCCCACTTGGACTCGGGGAAGACCAGCAGGCTGTTCTCCAGACCGATCATGACGTAGAAGACATCCCCCAGCTCCTCCCGGAGCTTGGCCGGGACAAAGAGCCGACCCTTGGGGTCCACATTGTGCGTATACTTGCCGAACAACCTGCTCACCTCCTCCATCTGTGGGAATTGAATGGGAATTTATGGCACTTTAAACCACTTTCATCCACTTTGCTTTACTATAACCGATTTGTAACGAAATTGCAATCTTTTTTTGTGATTTTTTTGCGTTTTTTTCAAGGAAATTTCGTTGACTTTCTCAGAGGAAAGGCCTATGATAAGCCACGATAAAACAGAAGAGAAAGGTTACAAACAAAATGCTCGACTTTTCCGATATCCTCATGGTTTCCGATTTCGACCGCACCCTGACGGCGCCGGACAGCAGCATCCCGCAAGCCAATCTGGACGCCATCCGATCCTTCACGGAGCGGGGCGGCCGCTTCACCGTAGGCACGGGCCGCAGCGCCCCCATGTTCCGACCCTATCAGGACCGGATCCCCACCAACGCCCCGCTGATCCTCTACAACGGAGCCGCCGCCTATGACTACGGGACCGAGGAGCTGTCCGGCGCGGTCTGGATGCCCACGGGCAGGGAGCTGCTGGAATACCTTGTCGCCAGGTTCCCGGAGCTCTGGCTGGAGGTCCAGGGGGTGGACGCCCACTATCTGGTGGGGGAGGAGCCGGTCCGCGAGGCCTTTTATCGGGCCCAGGGCGTGGCCTGCAGGACTGTCAGCCTGGCCGAAGCCCCCGAGCGCTATCACAAGCTGGCCCTCTTTGGCCGCTTTCGGACCATGGCAGTGGGGCAGTTTTACAGCGGAACTCCCGAGGAGGACGCCTACTTCACCGCCAGCTGCGAGCAGATCATGCGGGACTGGCCCATGCTCCGGGCGGACCGGGCCGCCATGAAGATCATCGACCTGCAGGCGAAGGAGGCCGCCAAGGGCAGCGCCGCCCGGGCCCTGGCCCGGCGGCTGGGCAGGAAGACGCTGGTCTGTGTGGGCGACGCCATGAACGACGCCTCGATGCTTCTGGAGGCGGACCTGGCCTTCGCCCCCGCCGACTGCGATCCCGCGGTCAAGGCGTTGGGCTGCTGCCGCCTGGTCCGACCCTGCGCCGAGGGCAGCATCGCCGGCGTCGTGGAGGCCCTGGAGCGGATGTAGCCGCCGGGCCTGCAAATTGGGATTTGTAGAGCCGTAGGGGCCGATGCCCACATCGGCCCTCTCTGCCGAGCGGGGCAAGGGCCGATGTGGGCATCGGCCCCTACGGATGAAATCGCCAAATCCGAATTTTCTGCCCTGTTTACAAAAGGTTTATGGTTTGTTTCCAGGTCATTCATATCCAGTTCATAAATGTCCCTTATGATGCAACTGTAAGCGATAGCGACGAAGCCGCTGTACTTTTCATTTCTTCTCTTCTTTTCTCAAAGGCCCCGGGGGATTCCCCCGGGGTTCTTTGACGTTATGGGAAAATGCGGCCTTGGGAAAGGGAAAAACCGTGGAAATGCGAAAACCTGAGCTTGACAAACGGAAGGCCGTATGGTATATTCCAAAAAGAATGGTCCGCGGGATCGGACGGGAAAGGAGTTTTCTGAAATGCGTTATCGTGAGGTCGTTATCGGGTAAACTGAATATGGGGCGAACGAAAAAGGGAACGTCTTCCCGCTTTCGGCACGCCGTTCGAGTAACTTTCTGACATATGGCAACCGCAGGACGCAGCCATGATGGGAGCTGCTTCGCTGCGGTATTTTTGCGCCTATTTTCAGTAACACAAAGCTCGGCAAAGGACGGGAAACGGAAACAAAACCGGAAACAAAACCGGAAACCGGATCCGATATTGGAATGAAAGGACAAATTGTTCCCCGAAAGGAGGGGATGCTCTATGCGAAAGCTTCTGTTGTATCTTAAGCCCTATAAGGGCAGGATCGCCCTGGCCACCTTTCTGATGGCAATCTCGGCGGTCTGCAATCTGCTGCTGCCCACCCTGATGTCCAACGTGCTGGACA
Organism: Oscillospiraceae bacterium; assembly: GCA_017509485.1. GTDB lineage: Bacteria > Bacillota > Clostridia > Oscillospirales > Oscillospiraceae > JAFRPC01. Next base: position 28,144 of record JAFWPP010000015.1, read on the forward strand.
AGGGCGTTTACGGCGCTGCGGAAGCCGATACCTTCGGCTATATTCTGAAAACTGCCGGCTGGATGCTGGGAATCTCCGCGCTGAGCCTGGCCTCCGTGGGCGGGGGCTATTGGGTGGTCTACCACGTGATCTCCGGCTATACCTGGAGCCTGCGCTCCGCCCTGTTCCGCAAGGTCCACACCATGACCCTGGCGGAGGTGGGACGCATCGGCGCCTCCAATCTTGTCACCCGCTCCACCCATGACGTGGGCACCCTGAACTGGGTGGTCTCCATGCTCTGCGGCAATATCATTATCATTCCGCTGATGTTTCTGGGGGGCGTCTTCCTCTGCATGCGGAAGGACTTCTGGCTCTCCCTGATCATCCTCTGCGCGGTGCCCCTGCTGATCGCCGTGGTGCTGCTCATGAGCCGGAAGATCGCCCATCTCTGGGAGGTCTCCGACGAGTACTGCGACAAGCAGAACGATCTGGTCCGGGAGCGGCTCCGGGGCATCCGGGTCATCCGGGCCTTTGACCGGGAGGAGAAGGCCCACGAGCGGATCACCGACGCCACCCGCATCATGGCGAACAACATCATCCGGGCGAATGTGAATATGTCCATCATCGACCCGCTGGCGGCCTTTGTGCTGAACATCGCGGCCCTGCTGGTGGTCTATCTGGGCGGCGTCCGGCTGGAGCGGGGCAGCGGCCTGACCCCCGGCGATGTCTTCGCCATGATCCAATACATCAACATCATCCTGGGGGCCATTATCTCGGTCTCCTTCGCGATCGTCATGCTGCCCCACGCCCGGGTGGCCGCCAGGCGGCTGAGCCAGGTCACGGAGTCCACGGGGCTGGAGGATGAACGCCCCGCCGAGGGCCGTGTCTTCTCCGGAGCCATCGATCTGGACCATGTGAGCTTCACCTATCCCGGCAGCTCCCTCCCGGCCCTCACCGACGTGGATCTCCACATCAAGGCCGGGGAGTGGGTCTCCGTCATCGGCGGAACCGGCTCCGGCAAGACCACCCTGGCGGAGCTGCTGCTGGCCTTCCGGGCCCCGACGAAGGGGAGCCTTCGCTTCGGCGTTGCCGAAGAGGCATCAGGCGTCAGGCATCAGGCATCAGGGGACGGGGGATGCGAGGCATCAGGCATCAGGCATCAGGCAACAGTAGGGGCCAATGCCCACATTGGCCCTCTTGACGCCGAGATGCAGAGCGTGAACGAGCTTTCTCCCAAGGACGTCCGCGCCAACATCTCCTGCGCCCTGCAGAAGTCCATGCTCTACGCGGGCACCGTGGCGGAGAATCTCCGCATGGGCAAGCCCGACGCCACCGACGAGGAGCTCTGGGGGGTCCTGGAGCTGGCCCAGATCGCGGACTTCCTGCGGGAAAAGCCCGAGGGACTGGGCTTCAAGCTGGAGCAGGCCGGAACCAATGTCTCCGGCGGGCAGAAGCAGCGCCTGGCCATTGCCCGGGCTCTGCTGAAGGAGGCCCCCGTCTACCTCTTCGACGACTCCTTCTCCGCCCTGGACTTTCTCACGGAGGCCAAGGTCCGCAAGGCCCTCAATGAGAAGCTGGCGGGCCGGACCCGCATCGTGATCACCCAGCGGGTGGTTTCCGCCATGCACTGCGACCGGATCTTCGTCCTGGCCGACGGCGCCCTGGTGGGGGCGGGGACCCATGCCGAGCTGCTGGAAAGCTGCTCCATCTACCGGGAGATCTACCTCTCCCAGACGGGAGGTGGGGTCGCGTGAGTTCCGCTGAACAAAATGAAAAGCGCGAACAGACCGGGAAGAATCCCGAAAAGAAGGAAAAGCGCCGTCTGATCGACGACACCTTCAAGCGTCTGATGCGCGAGATCAAGCCCCTGCGGGGCTGGATCTCCCTCTCCGCCCTGCTGTGCCTGCTGCTGATCGGCTGCGCTGTGGCGGCGCCGGAGCTGATGGGCAAGCTGGTGGACCGGCTCTACGCCTGGACCCGGGAGCCGACCCCCGGCCTGGCCAAGAGCCTGCTGCCGGGGCTGGGCCTGCTTCTGGGGGTCTACGCCCTGCGGGCAGCCCTGACCTATGGAAACTCCTTCCTGCTCAACAACATCGTCACCCGCTATTTCACCTCCGGTCTGCGGATCCGCCTGTCCAGAAAGCTCAAGCTGCTTCCCGTCAGCTACATGGACAAGACGCCCACCGGCGACGTGATCGATCGGAATATGGACGATGTCAGCACAATGTCCGATTCCATCTACGGGATTGTGGAGATCCTGCTGACGGGCTTCCTTCAGATGCTTGTCATTGCGGCCATCCTCTTTCTCACCGACTGGCGCATGGCCATCCCCGTGGTGCTGCTCTCACCCCTTTCCGTCCTGCTCTCCGCCAAAATGGCGACGCTGGGGGAAAAGCACTGGGACAAGCACTTCAACCTGGGAGGCGAGCTGACCGCCCTGGCGGAGGAGGCCTACACCAACTACCCCACCACCAAGGCCTTCAACCGGGAGGCCTATCTGCAGGAAAAGTACGACGAGCTCTCCGCGCGCCACCAGCGCAACGGCATCTTCGGCAATTTCCTGTCCTCCATCGTTCAGCCGGTTATCGTCTTCATCGACGCCCTGGCTTACATCGCCGTGGCGGTGCTGGGGGGCTGGCTGATCGTCCATCGGGGCCTGCCCATCGGCACGGTGGTGACGGTGATCCTGTTCGCCCGCCAGCTTTCGGAGCCTCTGGAACGCATCGCCTTCGGCCTGAGCTTCGTGCAGCAGGTCAAGTCCGCCGCCAAGCGCGTCTTCACCCTGCTGGATCTGCCCGAGGAGGCGGACCCCGTCGGGACCGTGGAGCCTCCCACCCGGGGCCGGGTGGAGATCCGCCATGTGGATTTCTCCTATGACCCTGACAAGCCCCTGATTCGGGATCTCTGCATGGACGTGCAGCCCGGCCAGAAGGTGGCCATCGTCGGTCCCACCGGCGCCGGCAAGACCACCATCGTCAACCTGCTCATGCGTTTTTATGACATCCAGGCGGGGCAGATCCTGATCGACGGACAGGACGTGTCCGGGCTCTCCCGGGCGGAGAACCGCCGGCTCTTCGCCATGGTCCTCCAGGAGACCTGGCTCTTTAAGGGCACCGTGGCCGAGAATGTGGCCTACGGCAGTCCCGGAGCCACCCGGGAGGAGATCGAGAAGGCCTGCGACTGCGCCTACTGCGACCACTTCATCCGCCGTCTGCCCCAGGGCTACGACACCGTCGTTTCCGAGGACAGCACCGCCGTCTCCTCGGGGCAGAAGCAGCTGCTGACCATTGCCCGGGCCCTGTTGGCCAACCGGCCCCTGCTGATTCTGGACGAAGCCACCTCCAACGTGGACACCCGCACGGAGCTGCTGATCCAGAAGGCCATGGACCGGCTCATGGGCGGCAGGACCTGCTTTGTGATTGCCCACCGCCTGTCCACCATCGTGGACGCGGACCTGATCCTGGTGCTCCGGGACGGACGGATCGTGGAGCAGGGCACCCACAAATCCCTGCTGGCCCAAAAGGGCTTCTACTACGAGCTCTTCCAGAGCCAATACGCGATCTGATTTTTCAGCAAATTCGGATTTGGCGCTCCGTAGGGGCCGATGCCTACATCGGCCCTATCCCGTATCGGTGTGAGGGCCGATGTGGGCATAGCTCGTGACTCTTCGAGTTCGGCCCCTACGAAAGAAAGATCCCGCCAAATCCCGATCTACATTCCGGAGGTACGTCTATGGACCAACAAATCAAAGCCATCGCGCTGCGCTACGCCGAGGAGAGCTTCGACGAACAGTGCGCCCTGCTGCGGACCCTGGGCCGCATCCCCGCCCCCACGCGGCGGGAGGAGCTGCGGGCCGCCTTCTGCCGGGACTGGCTTCTGTCCCACGGGGCGAAGGACGTGGAGATCGACGACGCCAAAAACGTGATCTGTCCCATCGGACCCCAGGACGGGGATCTGATCGTCTTCGCCGCCCACACAGACGTGGTTTTCCCGGATCTGAACCCCCTGCCCATGCGGGAGGAGAACGGGATCCTCTATGCGCCCGGCATCGGGGACGACACCGCGAACCTGGTGAACCTGCTCTTTGCCGCCAGGTACCTGCTGGAACAGCGCCTGACAGGGAAGACCGGCCTGCTGATCGTGGCCAACGCCTGCGAGGAGGGCCTGGGCAACCTGGACGGGACCAAGGCCCTGTTTGCCCGATACGGCCGGCGCATCAAGGCCTTCTGGTCTTTCGACTGCGATATGCCCGCCTGCGTTCACCGGGCCGTGGGCTCCTTCCGCTACAAAATCAGCTGCCGGACCGTGGGCGGCCACTCCTACGGAGCCTTCGGCGCGCCCAACGCCATTGAGATCCTGTGCAGGCTGGTGGAAAAGCTCTACGGGGTCCAGCCGCCCACGGAGGAAAAGACCACCTACAACGTGGGCCGCTTCGAGGGCGGCACCACGGTCAATTCCATCGCCCAGGAGGCCTCCGTCCTGTATGAGTTCCGCTCCGCTTCTCAGGCGTGTCTTGAGCAGATGGAAGCGATCTTCCGCCGATGCGTGGACGAGTGCCGTCCTCTGGGCGGCGAGCTGACGGTGGAGCTGCTGGGGGTTCGCCCAGGCAGCGGTCCCGTGGACCCGGAGGCCCTGCGGCGGATTACGGAGCGGAGCGTCGACGCCATTGAGAGCTTCGCCGGAGCGCCCGCGGAGCTCCGGGCCGCATCCACCGACAGCAACGTGCCCCTCTCGCTGGGCATCCCCGCCAACACCGTGGGCACTGTCCGGGGCGGTCTGGCCCATACCCGGGAGGAATGGGTGGCGCTGGACAGTCTGAAGCCGGGGCTGAAGATCGTCCTGTCCCTGATGCTCCAGGCCATTCAGTGACGCGATGCCCCGGTCCGACCGGCCGCTGACAGCCCGCCCTCCGGCGGCTTGTCGGCGGCCTTTTTATACTAATATTTGATTGAAGGGTTCGAAAGCGGTCCGAGCGGGAATTGCGCCAGACGAGGCGGAGGACGCAGGCGGGCTTGACGCCCGGCAAGGACGACAACGAAGTATGGCACAATTCCCGCCGGAACGAATCGAACAATTTAGTCAAATATTAGTATTATACGATTATTTGAATAAACGGTTTATAACCGTTTATTCAAATAATCGTATTATCGGCGTGGACACCTTTTTCTGTTGCCTCCGCGGGATTTTTCTGCTATAATGGATCAAACGAACGAAAGGGGGGACGGGGCTGTGGCGCGTCTGTTCGACTCGGTGCGCTATCTCAAGGGCGTAGGGGAAGCCCGCGCCAAAACCTTTGCGAATCTGGGGATCCATACCCTCTACGATCTGATCGCCTATTTCCCGCGGACCTACGAGGACCGCAGCCGCATCGTCCCCATCGCCGAGCTCCAGGTGGACGAGCCCGCCTGCTTCCGGGCCTTCGTGACCTCGACGCCCCGGACCCACCACATCCGCAAGGGCCTGGATCTCACCAAGCTCACCGTGGCCGACGAGACGGCCCGGCTGAACCTGACCTTCTTCAACCAGAGCTATGTGGCGGACAACCTGGAATACAGCCGGGAATACTACTTCTACGGCACCCTGAACGGAGACTATCTGGGCTGGCAGATCACCAATCCCATCTTCGAGCCCGTGGAGAAGCCGGGGGTCCTGACCCGGCGGATCATGCCGATCTATCCGCTGACCGCCGGACTCCACAACAATATGATCTCCCGCAGCGTCCAGCAGGCCCTGGATGTCTGCCTGGAGGAGCTGCCCGAGGTCATGCCCGGGTCCCTGCGGGAACGATACGGGCTCTGCGACGCGCCCACAGCCTATCGAAACATCCACGCTCCCGCCTCCTTCGAGGCTCTGGCGGCGGCCCGGCACCGGCTGATTTTTGAGGAATTCTTCATTTTTTCCGTGGGCCTCTCCCTGCTGCGCTCCAGCCGGAGCCGGAAGCAGCGGGAGCCCTTCGTCCTGCCGCCCCTGGCGGAGTTTGAGGCAGCCCTGCCCTTTGCCCTGACGGGCGCCCAGAAGCGGGCCATCGGGGAGATCGCCGCCGACCTGGAGACGGGCAAGGTGATGAACCGCCTGGTCCAGGGCGACGTGGGCAGCGGCAAGACCGTGGTTGCAGCGGCGGCTGCCTGGATCGCCGCCAAAAACGGCAAGCAGACCGCCCTTATGGCCCCCACGGAGATCCTGGCCGAGCAGCATGCCCAGGGGCTTTCGGCCCTGCTGGAGCCCCTGGGGGTCCGGGTGGCCCTGCTGACGGGCTCCATGACCCCCGCCCAGAAAAAGAACGCCCGGGCCGCCATCGCGGCCCATGAGGCGGATCTGATCGTGGGCACCCACGCCCTGATTGCCGAGGCCACCAGCTTTTCCGACCTGGGCCTGGTGGTGGCCGACGAGCAGCACCGCTTCGGCGTGGCCCAGCGGGCGGCTCTGGCGGAGAAGGGGGACGACCCCCATCTGCTGGTCATGTCCGCCACGCCCATTCCCCGGACCCTGGCGCTGATCCTCTATGGAGACCTGGATCTGTCTGTCATTGACGAGCTGCCTCCGGGCCGCCAGCGCATCGACACCTTCCTGGTGGGGGAGGACAAGCGGGCCCGAATCAACGCCTTCATCCGCAAGCAGGTGGGCGAGGGCCACCAGGTCTACATCGTTTGCCCGGCCATCGAGGAGGGAGAGGACGAGAGCCTTCGCTCCGCCGAGGTCTGGGCCGAGACCCTGCAGCAGGCGGTGTTTCCGGATCTGCGGGTGGCCCTGCTCCACGGCAAGATGAAGCCCAGCCAGAAGGAGGAGACCATGGCCGCCTTCGCCCGGGGCGAGCAGGATATTCTGGTGGCCACTACCGTCATCGAGGTGGGCGTGGACGTGCCCAATGCAACTTTGATGGTGATCGAGAACGCGGACCGCTTCGGCCTGAGCCAGCTGCACCAGCTCCGGGGCCGGGTAGGCCGGGGCAGGGACAAGTCCTACTGCATCCTCCTCACGTCAAACCGGAATCCAGAGACCCTCCAGCGGCTCAAAGCCCTCTGCAAGACCAACGACGGCTTTGAGATTTCCCGGGAGGACCTGGCCCTCCGGGGCCCCGGCGACTTCTTCGGCACCCGCCAGCACGGTCTGCCTGCCTTCAAGGTGGGAAGCCTGGAGCTGGATCTGCAGACCCTTCAGGACGCCCAGAACGCCGCGGCGGAGTTTGTCAGCTCCGAGGACCTGCCCGCCCGGCCCGAGTATCAGCCCCTGATGGAGCGTATCCGCGCCCTTTTCAATACCGCGAGCGAGACGTAGCAAGCCGGACAGAAGCGGCAATCCCGGCCATAAGGCATCAAAACGCGGTAAAAAATTCTTGAAAATGTGAAAATAATGCTTGCATTTTCCATCCGGTTGTGCTATTATATCTTAGCGCTCGAGAGCGCGGTATGCGCCGGTAGCTCAGTTGGATAGAGTGACTGGCTACGAACCAGTAGGTCGGGGGTTCGAGTCCCTTCCGGCGTACCAAAAAAGCAGATGCCCCTGCGGGCGTCTGCTTTTTTGGCATATCGGAGAAGCTGGGATCATCAAAATCCGCCATGCCGGAATTCCCGGCGCCCACACCAGAGAAGCTTTCCGGGCAGGAGCGAGGAGGAGAAAACCATGCTTGCGCTTGAAACAGAACGATTGATCCTCCGCCCGTGGGAGGAAGCCGACGCGGAGGAGTGCTTCCGCTACGCGAAGGACCCGCGGGTCGGGCCCATGGCCGGCTGGCCGGCCCACCGGAGCGTGGAGGAGAGCCGGCAGATCATCCGCGAGGTGCTGGCGGTGCCGGAGACCTACGCCATCGTCTGGAAGCAGACCGGTCTGCCCATCGGCGCCGTGGGCCTCAACCGCTCCACCCGCATCGCCCCCGGCCAGGACGAGGCGGAGCTGGGCTACTGGCTGGGCGTGCCGTACTGGGGCCGGGGCATCATGCCGGAGGCGGCGCGGCGGGTCCTGCGCCGCGCGTTTGAAGACCTGGGGCTGGAACGGGTTTGGTGCGCCTATTACGAGGGCAACGAAAAATCGAGGCGGGTCCAGCAGAAGCTCAGCTTCCGGTATGTGCGGACGGATGAGAACGTCCCCGTCCCCCTGCTGGGCGAGGTCCGGACCGACCACGTCAACCTGATGACGAAGGCCGACTGGGCGGAGCTGTCCCGGGCGAATATCTCCTACGTCGCCGCGAACGCCAGGTTCAACTACCGCGTCTGCGGGATCCTTCTCTCGGAGGGCCGGATCCTGGCCATGCGCGACGAGCGCTCCCCCTATTACTACCTACCCGGCGGCCGGGTCAAGCTGGGAGAGACCGCGGAGGAGGCTGTCCGGCGGGAGATCCGGGAGGAGCTGGGCTTCACGCCCCGGATCCTTCGACCCCTCTGGCTCAACCAGGGCTTTTTCACCGAGGATGTGGACAAGCTGCGCTATCACGAGCTCTGCGTCTACTTTTTGCTGGACGCGGAGGAGCCGGAGCTCCTGGCCCGGGGCGAGCGCTTCTGTCTGCGGGAGCGGCATCACCGCCACGAATTCGAGTAGCTGGCCTTCGACCGGCTGCGGGAGGCGTATTTCTATCCGATCTTCCTGAAGACCGAGATCACACGGCTGCCGGAGCACTTCACCCTCCGCACGGAGCTGGAATGACGGGAGGCCGATATGCTGTTTTCCGACGCCTATTTCATCAACGGCAGCGCCTATGCCGGCAAATCCACCCTGGTCCGGCTGCTGGCGCAAAAACACGGCGGGATCGCCTGCGGGGAAAACTATCACGACTGCCTGCTGCCGGAGCTGGACCCGGCGGAATTCCCCTGCCTCTGCTGGTCCCGGGATCTGCAGGACTGGCGCGAATTCATCCGCCGTTCCCCGGAGGACTACGAGGCCTGGTATGACAGCGTATCCAAGGAGTGTGAGACCCTGGAGCTGCGGCTGCTGCCGGGGCTCTGCGGGCAGGGGAGGCCCGTCTTCGTGGACACCAATATCTGCCCGGAGACCCTGCGCTCCGTGGCCGAACCGGGCCATGTCCTGATCCTGCTGGCGGACCCGGAGATTTCGGTGCGCCGCTTCTTTGAGCGGCCGGATCGGGAAAAGCAATTCCTGTATCGGCTGCTTCTGCAGGAGCCGGACGCTGCCGCGGCTATGGAGAATTTCCGACAGGGCTTGATGCGGATCAACTCCCGGGCCCGCTATGAGAGCTTTTTGCACGCGGGCTTCCCGGTCCTGCTGCGGGATAAGAACCGAAGCGCCGGGGAGACGCTGGCTTTGGCGGAACGGATTTTCGGTTTATAAACGATCTTTGGAGGAAAAACCATGAAAAAAGTACGGATCACGGTCATGCGAATGGCCCGCTACGACGATCTGATCGCCGCCTATGAGAATCCCATTGAACACGCCTGCACGCTCAGACCGGGCCAGAGCTGGATCGCCAACGGCTGGGAGAAGCCGGCGGGCTTCTGCGCCAGCGCCTGGGATACGGTGTCGCCCTTCGTGATGGCCCTGGCCCACGGGGCGGAAAACTTCTATGACGGCTGGATGAAGGACCCGCGCTCCGCCATGATCTCCTGCAACGACGGCTTCCGCCCGGTCAGCTTTCTGCTGGAGGCGCTGGACGAGCAGGCGCAGTGAGCGCCTTTCAGAAGATGGGAGAAACGAATGAAACAGGAGATCCTTGGCAATAAAATCATCATCCTGGGCTGCTGCGGCAGCGGCAAGAGCACCCTGTCCCGGAAGCTCAGCGACCGCACGGGGCTTCCGCTGTACCACCTGGATATGATCTGGTGGAGACCGGACGAGACCCATATCCCCCGGGAGGAGTTCGACCGAAAGCTGGGGGAGATTTTGGCGGGGGAGCGCTGGATCGTGGAGGGCGATTACAGGCGGACCTATGAGCCGCGGATTCGCGCCTGCGACACACTGATCTTCCTGGACTACGACGAGGAAACCTGCATGGAGGGCCTCCGGACTCGGGTGGGGCAGAAGCGCTCGGACATCCCCTGGGTGGAGCAAAAGCTGGAGCAGGAGCTGGTGGATCTCGTCTGGAGCTACCGCCGCGACAGCCGCCCCAGGCTGTTGGCGCTGCTGGACCAATATCCCCAGAAGCGGGCCCTGATCTTCAAGACCCGCGCTGCGGCGGACGCCTGGCTGGATCAGCTGTTGCACATTTGAACGGAATCTGGTATACTGAAACAGACGAGCAAAAACAGGACGGAGCGGAAGAGACCCATGAAAACAGTGAAGGTTGCGGCGGCTGTCATCCGGGACGGGGACCGTGTCTTTGCGACCCAGCGGGGATACGGCGACTATAAAGACGATTGGGAGTTCCCCGGCGGCAAGCTGGAGCCCGGCGAGACCGCCCGGGAGGCCCTGGTCCGGGAGATCCGGGAGGAGCTGGAAGCCCGCATCGAGGTGGGGGAACAGATCACCACGGTGGAATACGACTACCCGGGCTTCCATCTGAGTATGGACTGCTTCTGGGCCGCGGTGGCGGAGGGAGAGCTGGTGCTCCGGGAGCACGAGGCCGCCCGCTGGCTGGGAAAGGACGAGCTGGAGACCGTCCCCTGGCTCCCGGCGGACCGGGAGCTCCTTGCCCGGATCCGGGAGGCCTTGGACCCGGAAACGGAAAAACAGGCGAAGAGGAGGAGACAGGGATGAAACGCTCCGAGATCAACAGAGCCCTGCGGGAGATGGAGGCCATGTGCCAAAGACAGGGCTGGCGGCTGCCGCCCTTCTGCGGCTTCACCCCGGCAGAATGGCTTGGAAAGGGCAGGGAATATGACGAAGTGCGGGACTGTATGCTGGGCTGGGACATTACCGACTACGGCCTGGGGGACTTTGAGCGGATCGGCTTTTCGCTGATCACCATCCGCAACGGGAACCGGGCCATGGGGGACAAATATCCGAAGTCCTACGCGGAGAAGCTGCTGTTTCTCAAGGAAGGGCAGTACGCCCCCAACCATTTCCATTGGTACAAGACCGAGGATATCATCAACCGGGGCGGCGGCAACGTGCTGATCCGGGTCTACAATTCCCTGCCGAATGAAGAGATCGACTATGATTCCCCGGTGACGGTCTCCACCGACGGCCGAAGCCAAACCGTGCCCGCCGGCGCCCGGATCCGGCTGACGCCCGGAGAGAGCATCACCATCCGGCCCCGGCTCTACCATGATTTCTCCGTGGAGGCCGGCAGCGGGGACGTGCTGCTGGGGGAGGTCAGTCAGTGCAACGACGACAACAGCGACAACCGCTTCGAGCCCCCCGTGGGCCGCTTCCCGGCCATCGAGGAGGACGAAGCCCCCTATCGCCTGCTCTGCAACGAATATCCCCCCGCCCCTCCGAAGCTTCCGGATTGACGCCCCGCTCCGCAGGGGCGGCCATACCTCGTGACTCTTGCGAGTTCGGCCGCCCGCCCAAAGCGCCGGCCTCCCAGCCTTGTGACAGGGAAAGAGCGCCGATCCGGATTGACAATACGGTCTTTCGGTGCTATATTACAAAACAGAAGGCCCAAGCGGGCCGGAAAGGAGCTGTTATTATCAATGCTTGCTTATGAGGTCATGAACAGCTAACTGAATATGGGCGCAGACCGGACGCGGGGGGAAGCCCCTTGTTTTGGTGCGCCGCAACCAGGGAACTTTCGGATATATGGCAACCGCGGGACGCAGCCATGAACGGGAGCTGCTTCGCCGCGGTTTTTTGTACCCATTTCCAGTTGCTGTTTTGAGAAAGGAGGATGATGTGCCATGAAAATGATCCCATCGAAAAACCGGAGTTTATCAAAAGCCGCACGGAGAATGGAGGTACAAATACTTGAATTTGAACGATTACGGCAAGCTGCCGAATACGAATGATCTGCCGGGGATCCCGGCGCGGGTCACGGCCCAGCACAGGGAACGCTACGAGATCGTCTGCGAGCGGGGCCCCGCCTGCGCCCGGCTGAAGACGAAGGAATACTACGGGGGCAGGGAGCCGTTCCCGACGGTGGGGGACTTCGTGATGGTAAATTACATCGAAAACGGGGACAGTCAGATCCTGGCTACCCTGCCCCGGCGAAGCTTTTTCTCCCGGCGGGAGCCGGGGCCCATCCCCCGGGATCAGGCTGTGGCCGCCAACTTTGACTATGTGTTTCTGCTGCAGTCTCTGAACCGGGACTTCAATCCCAAGCGCCTGGAGCGCTATCTGACCCTGGCCTGGCAGTCCGGGGCGACGCCGGTGATCCTGCTGACCAAGGCGGATCTGACGGCGGATCCCGGTTCTTATCTGGCCCGGGCGGAGCGGGTGGCCCCCGGGGTGGACGCCCATGCGGTCAGCGCCCGCACGGGCTTCGGCCTGGAGGGGCTGGCGCCCTATCTGCGGCCGGGAACGACGCTGGTTTTCCTGGGCTCCTCCGGCGTGGGCAAGTCCAGCCTGGTCAACGCCCTGGCGGGAGAGGAGATCATGGGCGTCAGCGGGATCCGGGAGGACGACAGGGGCCGCCACACCACCACCCGCCGCCAGCTGATCCGGCTCCCGGGCGGCGCGCTGATCATCGACACCCCGGGGATGCGGGAGCTGGGCATGTGGGAGATCCGCGAGGGGCTGGAGGAGGCCTTCCCGGACGTGGAGCGCTTTTTGGGCCGCTGCCGCTTTTCCGACTGCACGCACACCCGGGAGCCCGGCTGCGCCATCCGGGCGGCCCTGGCCGCCGGGGAGCTGGATGCCGCCCGCTGGAAGAGCTGGCAAAAGCTGAAGGCGGAGGCCGCGGGCCGGGACGAGCTGCTCCGCCGCAAACGGGAATGGAGCAAAGCTGTGGCCGGCCATTCCAAACAGCGCAAAAAGGAGCCCCGCTTCGACGACTGACGCCGTTCGCGGGCGTTCGGCGCCGGACAGGCCTCTGCGCAGGGACCGCGCAGAAAAGAATCCCATTCCGACGATTGCGTTTCAGGCCAAAACGTGATAGAATCATACTGTCCGATGAAGCGCCGCCCGGATTTGATCACACCGCCAAAGGAGAACAGCGTATGGATCTGGAGCAACTGTACCGCAAGGTGGAGGCCCTGCTGAGCAGGATCGATTTTGAAGAGATCTGGCCGGGCTTCCGGCCCCTGAAATTTGCCCTCTATGACAACGCGCGCTGCTTTTTTGACGGCCGCTATGTGGAGAAGACCGCCGAGTTTTGCGCCAACAGCTCCATCGTCTATCACGGCGAGCAGATCGCGATCTGGATGGTGCAGGAGGAATTGGAGCTTCCGGTGCTGAGCTCGAAGCTCGTCCATGAGATGTTCCATGGCTATCAAAGCCTCCGGGGCTGGAGCTGCTGGCCGAATGAACTGGAGGCGCTGTACAGATACGAGTACAGCACCGGAAACCTGAGTCGGAAGCTGCGGGAAAACGAGCTGCTGCTGACCCTGCTGGACGGCTGTGACGAGGCCGCCTTCCGGGAGCTGCTGGCCCACAAAAGGCTGCGGAGCGAACAATATCCCTACGAATTTTCCTATGAGAGCAAGGTCGAGGAGATCGAGGGCAGCGCCAACTACGTGGAGTGGCAGGCCTTGAAGCAGCTGGACCCGGAGAAAGCCGCCGCGCTGACGGGGCGCATGGGAGCGGCAATGACAAAAGCGGAGCGCCTGTTTCCGATTCGGATCTCCTGTTATTTCAGCGGCGCTCTGCTGATCCATGCTCTGCGCGGCGCCGGGCGGTATTCCTTTGCGCCTGCCGAACGGCCTTTGATTCTGGCGCTTCTGAAAGACGCGGCGCCTTCCGACGGGGCGTTTCCGGAAAAAGAACGCCAGGACCGGGAGGTTTCGGCGGCCGTCGCCGCATTCCGGGCGGAATCCGAGGCGATCGTTCAGAAGGCGCTGGATAAAAATGAAGTGGTATTGCGCGGCCCTTTGGAGCTGGTCGGCGTCAACATCTACAACGCCAGACGGTATCGGGATTATCTGACCTCCACCTATTTCCTGATGTACCGGGACGAGGCGGGAGAAGGGATGCTCCAGGGGGATTTCGTGATCCGAATGCGGGATGAAAAAACGATCTCAGCGGTCTATCGCTGGGCTTAACAGCCCGGTCCTGAATGATGATGAAATGAGGTGAGGCGCGTGGCGTCAAGCAAGGAGTATCTTGCCTATGTGTTGGAGCAGCTTGCGGGGCAGGGAGAGCTCTCCGCCCGTCCCATGATGGGGGAATATGTGCTCTATTATGAGGGGAAGGCGGTGGGAGGCGTCTATGACGACCGCCTGCTTCTGAAGCCCACCGGAACGGCCCGGGCCCTGATGGAGGCCTCCGCCTTCGGCCTTCGCTGGGAGATCCCCTATCCCGGCGCGAAGGAGCTGCTGCTGGCCGACGTGGACGATCGGGAGCTGTGCGGCCGGGTCCTGCGGGCTGTCGCGGCGGAGCTTCCCATGCCGAAGCGCAGAAAGCGGAAAGAAAGCTGAGGCCCATGGTTATTCTGATCACCGGGGCGTCCCACAGCGGGAAGACCCTTCTGGCCCAGCGGATGCTGGAAAAGCTTCACTACCCCTATGTTTCCATCGACCACCTGAAGATGGGGCTGATCCGCAGCGGCCGGACGGAGCTGACCCCCGAGGACGACGAGGAACTGACAGCTTATCTCTGGCCCGTCGTCCGGGAGATCATCAAAACCGCCGTGGAGAACCGGCAAAACCTGATCGTGGAGGGCTGCTATGTTCCCTTCGACTGGCGCGGGGACTTCGACGCGGAATTTCTGTCCGAGATCCGCTTTCTCTGCCTGGCCATGACGGGGGCCTATATCGACGCCCATTTCGACGAGATCCTGGCCCGGGCAAACGCCATCGAGGCCCGGCTGGACGACAGCGGCTGCACCCCGGAGCGGCTGAAAGCGGAAAATCGGTATTACGCCGCGGGCTTCCGGCGGGCCGGCGAACGGGTGGTCTTGATCGAAACCAACTGGGAACAGACCGTGCAGGCCCTGGTCTCAAACTGAACGCCCAAATGGGAGCTCAATATGATACACCGAAAGCACGCCCGGGCGTCTCATTGCAGACGTCCGGGCGTGCCTGTATCCTTATCAGGACGGCCTGATCTCGAACAGCCCGTGCCGGTTGCAGCAGGCGCAGAGCTTAGCGATCCCGTCGATGCGGAAGCGGGCCGCGGCGGCCCCCTCCGGGTAGAGCTTTGCGAACTGGACTCCGTGATCGGAGACCGCGGCGAGGAAGGAGATGTGGTGCTCCTTGGTCATGGGGTGCTCCAGCGTGACGAAGTATTCGTCCTCCACGAGCCGGACCCGGATGGCGTGGGCCGCGTCCGCGGGCTCCGGCACGCAGGGCGGCAGCCGGATGCCGCAGCAGCTGACCACCGCCTCGCCGATGCTTCGGATCACGTTGCCGCAGACGGGGCAGACATAGAACTTTCCCCGGACCAGGTTGGAGGCCCGGTTCCGGTTGCGGACGTCCTCCCCGGACAGCAGCTCGATCACCGAGATCCCCAGGGCCTTGGCCAGGGGCTCCAGCAGGCTCACGTCCGGGAAGCCCTGGCCGGTTTCCCATTTGCTCACCGCCTTGCAGCTCACAAATATCTTCTCCGCCAGCTGCTCCTGGGTCAGCCTCTTGCCCTCCCGCAGTCTGCGGATCACAGCGCCGGTCACATATCGATCCATAACGCTCGCCTCCTTCTGCAATCACAATAGCACAGACGGGACGGGAACGCAAGCCACGCTCCGTGGAATGGAACGACTTGTCCGCGGCGACGTGCCGGGCTCACAGCTGCTTCCGATAAAACTTGTTCATGGTGCTGTGTACCACGCCCGCCGGCCGGTCGATCTCCTGATACCCGGCGCGCACATAGACGTGGATGGCGGCGGCCAGATTGGTATGGGTCTCCAGATAGATGCTGCGGTAGCCCAGCGCCCGGGCTTTGTCCTCGATCCGTCGGAGCATCTCATAGCCCAGGCCTCTGCCCTGCAGGGGATCCGCCAGATAGAGCTTCTGCAGCTCGCAGCAGTCACCGCGGAACTCCGCCAGCCCCACGCCGCCGACCACGGCTTCGCCCTGCAGCAGGACGTAGTAGGCCCGGCCGGGCTGCCGGTAGTATGCGGAGAGATGCTCCAGGGCCTCGTCATAATAGGCGGTCCCCGGGATGGCCAGGCCCCGGGCCCGCAGGCTTTCGCGGATCAGCGCCGCGATGGCGGCATCGTGGGCTTCGCGCAGGGGCTCAAAGCGAAGGCCGGTTGAGCGTTCCATAGACGATCCTCCTGACGTGGATGGAAAAGGGCGGCCCCGGGACCGGGCAGGGGCTCAGCGCAGGGCTGCGAAGGCGTCCATCTCCCGCTGCAGCAGGCGGAAGACCAGGGCGACCAGATAGCCGTCGGCGACGGCGTGATTGAGACGGACGCTCACCGGCATCATCAGTCTCCCGTTCTCCTCCCGGTACTTTCCCCAGTTGACGATGGGGGAGAAAAACAGATAGCCGTCCGGCAGCTCGATGTGCAGCGCGTCATAGGACAGCCAGGAGATGTAGGAGGCGTCGAACCAGTTGGGATGCTTCGCCGCGTCCAACCCGTATTCCCGGATCTGCTTGCCCCGCTCCAGGTCCGCCAGAGCCTGGGCGTAGAAGCGCCGATAGTCCGGGCAGTATTCCGTATAGACCGGGGTGCAGGTCTCCGTGTCCTCGTGGAAGACGTACTGGGTGGGATGGATCACGTCCCAGCAGATCAGCTGCTCCGTCTGCCAGAGCCAACCCATTCTGTAATCCTCCCGGGAATTCAGCACCTTCGAGAGAATATAGAGGAAATTGAGGTAGAATTTGGTGTTTGTTCGCTTGGAAAACGCCGCCAGCTCCGTCACGTCCACCCGGGCCGTCATGGATACGGAACACTTGCAGTCCTCAGAGAAGTGACGAAACACGCCTTTGCGGTAATAGTGTTCCCGGTCGATGATTTTGTATTGCATAGCTTCCGTGCTCCCGCTTTTCAGGATGGGACTACTATAGCATGAACACGTCGCTTTTGCAAGCGGGGAAAGTCTCAGCGGCTCTGCCGGAGGCGCTTGTCCAGACGGCGGGCCAGAGCCGTGCCCAGGGACTGGAAAAGCTGGACCAGGAGGATCAGCAGGAGCACCGCGACGATCATGACCAGATACTTATAGCGGTAGTAGCCGTAGTTGATGGCGATCTTGCCCAGTCCGCCACCTCCCAGGATGCCGCTCATGGCGGAGTAGCCCAGGATGGTGGTGATGGCGATGGTGGCATTGGAGACCAGGGCAGGGACGCATTCCGGCAGCATGACGCGGGTGACGATCTGCAGGCCGGAGGCCCCCATGCTGCGGGCCATCTCCACGGTGTTGGGGCTGACTTCCCGCAGGCTGCTCTCCGCCAGCCTGGCCACAAAGGGGAAGGCTGCCACCACCAGGGGTACCACGGAGGCGGCGGTTCCCACCACGGTTCCCACCAGCAGGCGGGTCAGGGGGAAGACCACGATCATCAAAATCAGAAAGGGAATGGAGCGCAGCAGATTGATTACCACGTTCAAAAGCCGCAGCAGCCAGGCCGGCAGCGGCAGAACGCCGTCCTTCTCGCCGGTTGCCAGCAGGACCCCCAGGGGAAGCCCGATCAGGATGGCGAAAGCGGTGGAAAGAATGGTTACGTAGACGGTTTCCCAGAGGGCGACGGCGAACTCCGAACGGATGATCCGCCAGGCTTCGGCCAGGGCTTCAGGGGAAAATAGTTCATCCAGCATGGGAGCTCACCTCGTCGATCACGACATTCGGAATGCTTGTCAGATAGTCTCTCGCCACCCGGAGCTGGGCGTCGTCGTCCGGCAGGCCCAGGAGCATGGAGCCGTAGACCTTATCGCCGATGCTCTTGGCCGAGGCATAGACGATGTTGGCCTCCACGCCCTTCTGGGCCGCCATTCTGGCAATCAGCGGGGAGCCGGTGGCGGCGGCCCCGTTGAAGACCACCCGGATCAGGCGCTCACCCGCCCGGGCAGGCAGGGCGGTTTCGGTGTTCTCGTCCGGGAAGACCAGCCGCTTGGCGGCGGTGGACTGGGGATGGGAGAAGATCTCGGTCACTTCGCCCTGCTCCACCACCTCGCCCTGGTCCAGGATGGCCAGATGCCGGCAGATCTGCTCCACCACGCTCATCTGGTGGGTAATGACGATCACCGTCAGACCCAGCTTCTCATGGATGCTGCGGATCAGCTCCAAAATGGAGCTGGTGGTGTTGGGATCCAGGGCGCTGGTGGCCTCGTCGCAGAGCAGGATCTTGGGGTCTGTGGCCAGGGCCCGGGCGATGGCGACCCGCTGCTGCTGCCCGCCGGAGAGCTGGGCAGGGTAGGCCGCAGCCTTGTCCGCCAGCCCCACCAGCTCCAGCAGCTCCATGGCGCGCCGATTGGCCTCGGCCCGGGGAACCCCGGCCAGATCCAGGGGAAAGCGCACGTTTTTCAGGCAGCTGCGCTGCATCAGCAGATGGAAGCCCTGGAAGATCATGGAGATCTGCCGGCGCAGCTGCCGGAGCTCCCGGTCCGACAGGCTTTCCAGCCGGACCCCGTCGATCTCCACGCTGCCGGAGCTGGGCCGCTCCAGCAGGTTGATGCAGCGAACCAGGGTGCTCTTTCCGGCGCCGCTCATGCCGATGATCCCGAAGATATCTCCGTCCGGGATCTGGAGCGACACGTTTTTCAGAGCCTCCACCCGCCCGTCGGGAGTCAGAAATTCTTTGCTAACTTGTTTCAGCTCGATCATAAGACGCCTCCGTTTTGGGATCTGCCGCCGTAACAGGCGACGATCCGCAGCGCTTCGTCACTTGGCCTTGACCGGCTCCAGAGAGCTCTGCTTGCCGCCGTAGATGCCGAGAGGCTCCACGTGGATGGCGGACACCGAGACGATATGGGTGTTGTTCTCCTTGTTGAAGTCGTCCAGATAAGGAACGTGCTGGAAATAGTTGGCGTCCAGCTCTCCGCTCTCCACCACGTTGTTGGGCTGCACGTAGTCTGTAAAGACCTGGACTTTCAGTTCAATATTCTTGGCCTTCAGGATCTCGGCGGCGATTTCCAGGATCTCCGCGTGGGGCGTGGGGGAGGCGGCCACAGAGATGGACTGGCCGGCCAGGGCTTCGTAGTCCAGGCTGGGATCGTAACCGTCGGTGGGCTGGTCCACCACCGAGACCACGGCGCCGTCATACTTGCCGGCGATGAAATCTGCCACCTGTTTGCTTTCCAGGGCAGCCTTGAGGGCCAGCACCAGAGGGGCGTTCTCATTGCCTGCCTTGACCGCCAGGATGTTGCTGTAGGCGGAAGCGGAGCCTTCGATGCCCAGGGCGTCCTTTGTGGGGTTCAGGCCGGCCTGGATGGCGTAGTTGGAGTTGATGACGGCGTAATCCACGTCCTGCTTCACGTTGGGCAGCTGCGCGGCTTCCACTTCCTGGAAGACCAGCTTGTGGGGGTTTTCCTCGATATCCAGGGGCGTGGCGGTGATGCCGGCGCCGGCCTTGAGCTTGATGAGCCCCAGGTTCTCCAGCAGGAGCAGGGCACGGGCCTCGTTGGTGGTGTCGTTGGGAATGGCGATGGTCAGGCCTTCGTCGGATTTGCCGCAGGCGGAAAGACCGAGCAGCAGCAGGGCGGCCAGCGCGGCCGCAAGGATTCGAGTCAGATGCTTTTTCATGGGAATTCTCCTTTCATGTGTTCCGTAGAAATATAAAACCGGGAGCCTTCCGAAGAAGTCTCCCGGCAGTTGACAGCTTCAGCCGCTATGCAGCGGTATCAATCGGCTCTGCTTTGGAGAACGACCCGGAAATCTGCGCACAAAAAGCCATGCACATGCTGCACATGCGCATGGTCTGCATCAGAGCCTGCACCGGGCGAAGCTGTGTCATAGCGGCGTTCTCCTTTTCGAACTTGCATGTTCTTTCAAGTTTGCTGCATTATAACACAGCATGACCGGCTTTGTCAAGCCCCCAAGCACTTTTTTCCCGGACTTAGGGGCAGGGGATTTCTTCGGCGAGGTCCATGGCGACGGGCTCCGGCGTGCTCAGCGTCTTCTCAGAGGCCTCGTAGACCCGGAGTTTTTCGCTGTAATAGTCCAGCTTCCGCGTCACCTTGTCCAGATGGATCTGCATCTCCGCAATTCGGGCCAGGACCTCCTCCCGGTGGGCTTGCAGCAGGGCCACCCGGCGGCCCAGCGTGGCGTCTCCCTCCCGGGAAAGGGCGAGAAAGCGGGCGATCTCCTGCAGAGACATGCCGGTATTCTTCAGACAGCAGATCCCGCTCAGAAGCTCCAGGTCCGCGTCGCTGTACTGCCGAACGCCGCTGGGACTGCGCTCCACGCTGCCCAGAAGCCCCTCTTTTTCATAAAACCGCAGGGTGTGAGCGGAGAGCCCGGTCTTTTGGCTGACTTCCCGGATGGAATACATGAAAAAACCTCCCAATAGCCCTTGACTTAGAGCAAACTTTAAGGTATAGAATGATTATACACGGAAGCATAGAAACTGTCAACAATCAGCGATACAGAAAGCGAGGAAAGCAGATGAAATACCGCACCATGGGAAAGCTGGGCATCCGAAGCTCTGCTTTCGGCCTGGGCTGCATGCGCTTCAACGGCGCAGCCTCCGGCGACAGCATCATCGACGAGCAGAAGGCCGTCGCCCTGATCCGCCAGGCCATCGACGGGGGCGTCAGCTACATTGACACCGCCTACGTCTATCTGGACAAGACCTCGGAGATCGTCCTGGGCAAGGCCCTGCGGGACGGCTATCGGGAGAAGGTCACCATTGCCACCAAGATGCCTATGGAGGCCGTCCACAACCGGGAGGAGATGGAAGCTCTGCTGGCAGAGGAACTGAGAAAGCTGCAGACCGACCACGTCGACTTCTACCTGATGCACGGCATCAACCGGGAAAAGTGGGAATATTTCAAATCCATCGGCGCGCCGGAATTCTTCGACGATATGAAGAAGGCGGGCAAGATTCGCTTCAAATGCTTCTCTTTCCACGGCCCCTACGATCAATTCGAGTATATCCTCAATGACTGGGATTGGGACATGGTCCAGATCCAGTACAACTTCATGGACGTCAACAACCAGGCCGGCACCAGGGGGCTGGAGCTGGCGGGGTCCAAGGGCATCCCCGTGGTCATCATGGAGGGCCTGCTGGGCGGCCGCCTGTCCAAAGCCCCGGAGAACGTCCAGGCGCTCTACGACGCCTTCCCGGTACAGCGGACCCCGGTGGAGTGGGCCTTCCGCTGGCTCTGCGACCACCCGGAGGTCAGCGTGGTCCTCTCCGGCTGCAACGAGCCCGAGCAGATCGAGGAGAACCTGCGCATCTTCGACACCGTGGAGCCCGGCATCATGTCCGACGAGGAGCGGAAGCTGATGGACGACGTGCGCGCCGCCTATCTCAGCCGCACCAAGATCGGCTGCACCGGCTGCCGCTACTGCATGCCCTGCCCCAACGGGGTGAACATCCCCGGGGTCTTTTCCGTCTGGAACAACCAGTCCCTCTACGGCATCGACCCGAAGAAGGATTGGAGCATGGGCCGGATCCTGTCCAACAACGCCGGGGCGGATCAGTGTGTGGGCTGCGGGGCCTGTGAGGCCGCCTGCCCTCAGCATCTGGACATCATCGAACAGCTGCAAAAGGCCTGGGAAGACCTGAATTGAAACGTCTGAAGGGAGAATAAAAATGACAAAGGTATTATTGCTCAACGGCAGTCCTCACCCCCATGGCTGCACGGCGACGGCGCTGGAGGAGATGGAAAAAACCTTCCGGCAGGAAGGCATTGAGACGGAGCTCATCCAGGTGGGCAGCAAGAGCATCCGCGGCTGCATCGCCTGCGGCCAGTGCGGGAAACTGGGCCGCTGTGTTTTTGACGACCTGGTGAATGAGACGGCTCCGAAGTTCCGGGAGGCGGACGGCCTTGTGGTGGGCAGCCCCGTGTACTACGGTTCTCCCAACGGGACCCTGCTGGCCTTTCTGGATCGGCTGTTCTACAGCAGCTCCTACTCCAAGCACATGAAGGTGGGAGCGGCGGTGGTCTCCTGCCGCCGGGGCGGCAACACCGCCAGCTTCGACGTGCTGAACAAGTATTTCACCATCAGCGGGATGCCCGTGGCCTCCAGCACCTACTGGAACCAGGTCCACGGCTTCAGCGCCGAGGACGTGAAGAAGGACCTGGAGGGCCTGCAGACCATGCGGAACCTGGCCCGGAACATGGCCTTCCTGATCCGGGCTGTGGGGGAGGCCCGGGAGAGATACGGCCTGCCCGAGGTAGAGCGGGGCGCCTTCACCAGCTTCCCGGACGGGAAGTAATACTATACTCCGATTAAAATCTTTAGATTTCAATCGGAGCGGCACCGTGCTTCGCACGCTGCCATTTTGTGCCGCAGGCACAAAATCCGTCTCATGCGAACTCCAACGCGCCTTCGGCGCTATAAAATGCTTTTTTAAAGCATTTTAATGGAGTTCAGTATAAGGCGCAGCCGGCCCGGAAGCCAAAAAGGACGCGCATCAATACGATGCGCGTCCTCTTTGCAGGATCAAGAGCTGAAATATCCACCGTTGTAGCGCGTCTGAGCCCTGTGGAACAGGACAAAACCGGCCGCGAGACCGATGGGCAGGGCGATCCAGCCCAGAGGCTCATTCAGCAGCAGGGCGACGACGCCCGTGAGGATGCAGCCCCCGCCGATGGCCAGCATACCGAAGCCCATCAGCCGGGTATAGGCGGGGACATCCTCCGGCTTCAGATTCCGGGTATGGTAGTCGTGGATCAGCTCGATCTTCTGCTTCTTCCAGAGGGCAAGCCCCACCCCGAGGCAGAGGAACCCCACCACGGATAATACGATCAGTCCGATCCACATACGGCGCCGCCCCCTTTGTCCGAGAATCGAGCTTGGTGCTCCCATGATAACATGGAACCGCGTTCTTTGCAAGGGCCCCGTCCCACCATTTTTTTTCAAAAAAAGACTTGACTCTGACGCTGCGTCATCGTTTATAATAAGCCCGAGAGGGGGGAGCGGCATGATGACCGTGCATCAGGTCAGCGAGCTCACCGGCGTTACCGTCCGGGCGCTGCAATACTATGACAGGCTGGGGCTCCTGCCCCCCGCGGCGCTGAGCGGGGCGGGCTATCGGCTCTACGACGAGGCGGCCCTGGAGCGGCTGCAGCAGATCCTGCTGTTCCGGGAGCTGGAATTTCCGCTGAAGGAGATCAAACGCATCCTGAACAGCCCGAATTACGACCGGAACAAGGCGCTGGAGCAGCAGATCGAGCTGCTGACCATCAAGCGGGAGCACATAGACCGGCTGATCCGCATGGCGCAAACCGTCAAACTGACAGGAGGGGTCCCGATGAATTTTGAAGCCTTTGACAAAAAGAAACTGGAGCAGTACGCGGCCCGGGCCAGGGCTTCCTGGGGCGCGACGCCGGAATACCGGGAGTACGAGGAAAAGAACAGTCAGCGAAGCCCGGCGGAGCTCAAGGAAAGCGGCGATCGCCTGATGGGGCTTCTTGCCGCATTCGGCGCCATGAAGCAGGGCAGCCCGGCCTCTGCGGAAGCGCAGGAGCAGGTGCGACGGGTGCAGGACTTTATCACAGAGCACTACTATCACTGCTCCGACGGGATTCTGGCACAGCTCGGGAAGATGTACGCCGCGGGCGGGGAATTCACCGAAAACATCGACGCGGTCGGCGGCCCGGGCACGGCGGAATTCGCCAATCGCGCCATTGAAGCATACTGCCGCCGCTGAGCCGGGGACGAAACAGGTCGGACGCATTCCCGCGTCCGGCCGTTTCTCTTCGGAAGGACAGACGAGGAGAAAACGAAGGATTGTAATCTGCGCCGAAATATGCTATACTTTCTCTGCAATCATCAAAATGGGAGGGCGGAGCAAATGAAGAGCGGAGAGCTGGCAGCGGCGATCGTGGTCCTTGCCCTGGCGGCGGTCCTGCTGGTTCTGGGGATTCTGCATTTCCTGGAACGAGATCCGCTGCTGAACAACGCCTGGATCCGGGCCTCGAAAGAAGAGCGGGCGGCGCCGGAAAAGGGAAGCAAGCGGGATCGGAGGGAACAAGGATGAACAGAAAACGGCTCGGCCAGCTCTTGATCGGCGGCGTTTTCACCGCCTGCGCGCTGGTGATTTCATCCCTGATGAAGCTGGTGAAACAGGAGGAAAGCATGCCGGACTTCCCCGACGAAGCATCGGAGGAAAACGAGGAACAGAAATGGTGCAGGCCATAGTCAAAGACCCGATTTTTCCCGGACGGAAATCGAGAGACGCGACGGCGGCGGATCTGCCCGCGGCGAACAGAAAAACCGAACACACGGGCCGGGGAGCTTCTCCCTGCCCGTGTGTTCAGATTGTCAAAAAACTTTGAAGCGCTTCCCATTCAGGCTGATCAGGACAAAAGGGAACGGGGAACAGGCAAAAGGAAACAGGAGAACGCCGTAGGGGCAAACATCGATCAGCTCACAATTTACAGATACGGTGCGTAATACGCACGCCGGGATCACATTTCGTTCTTTTCGCCAGCGCGGGCGGTATCTCGGGGTTTTCCAAAAGGGGGATGACCCCTTTTGGCCGTTTGAAAGAGAGGAGGGTCCAGGGAGGGGGGAGAGATTCGGAATCTTCCCTTGCTTAAGGTTGTCATTTCCGAAGCACAGCTTCGCAAATGACGAAAAAATCTCGCCGTCCACCGGACGGCTCTTCCCTGGCCGGTTCTTTCGCCCCTTTCTTGCCGGAAAAAGAAAGGGGCCCGCCGGAGGCATGCCAGCGGATC
>JAFWPP010000016.1:0-176001 GCA_017509485.1 Oscillospiraceae bacterium
AGGTGGCGCGAAGCGCCGGATGAGGGGAGGTATCGACGACAGAGTCGCTCCGTAGGGGCCGATGCCCACATCGGCCCTCACACCGATACGGGATAGGGCCGATGTGGGCATCGGCCCCTACGGGCGTTTTCGCAACATCCCTACAAATCCCGATTCGTCGAATCCCCTCTTAAGGGGCGGCGCCTTCGACGCCCCCTGCGCGAGATACGGAAGGAGGTCCATCCTATGGACGAACAACACAACAACGAACTGCTCCAGGTAGAGAATCCTGCGGCTCAGACGCCGCCTGCTGCCGATGAGATTCATTATCCCTCCGGTATGGTGCTTCCTGCCCCGGCCCAGGAGCCCCAGGAGCGCTATCCCAGAAGACGGGCTGCCGGGCGGGATCTGGGCCTGGCGGCCATCCTGCTGCTCTTCTGCTTCCTGTTCTGGGATTCCATCTGCTGGGCCGTGGGGCTCGGACTCGGAGAGGCCCTGGGCCTTGCGGGTCTGCTGCCCGCCGCCCTCTGGTATCTTCGGGGCCGTCCGGGACGGCTGACCGGCTACGGTCTGATCTGCGCCGGGCTCTATCTGTTGGGCGCTGTCAGCCTGGTTTTCTCCGGCGACGGAGTTTTGAAGGTCCTGACCATCTTCGCCCTGGTCCCGCTCTTTCTGATCGTCATTCTGGAGCGGCTTGGGCTGAGGACCGGGCATTCGCTGCGGGCGCGGATCAGCGACCACTGGTATCTGCTCTTTCAAATGGGCTTCGGTCGCTTTCCCACCGGCAGCTGGGCTCTGACCCACGCGGGCCCGGAGGATTCCGTCCGGAGCAAGCGCGCCCGCGCCATGCTCTTAGGTCTGCTCTGTGCCATTCCAGCGCTGATGATCCTCTTTCCCCTGCTGATCTCCTCCGACGCCGCCTTTGCCGGTCTGATGGGACGATTCGATCTCCGGATGCTGGGCCGCTTTCTCCTGGCCCTGTGCATCGGCGGCATCCTGGCGCTGTTGATCTTTTCCCTGCTCTTTACTTCCGACCGGGGGCCGAATCCGCTGCAGGCGGTTGCACGGAAAGGCCTGGAGCCGGTGGCCGTGGCGGCCTTTCTGGCCGCTGTCAGCGCAATCTATCTGCTGTACCTGGCGGCCCAGTTCGCCTACTTCACCGACGCCTTCAAGGGCCTGCTGCCCAAGGATTTCACCGTGGCCCAGTACGCCCGCCGGGGCTTCTTCGAGATGTGCGCCATCGTCGCCATCAATCTGGGGCTGATCGTGCTGGCCGTGGGCCTCTGCCGCAAGGACGGGGGCAAGGTCCCCGGCGCGGTGAAGGGCCTGTCCCTCTTCCTCTGCATCTTCTCCCTGGGTCTGGTGGCCACAGCCCTGTCCAAGATGGTGCTCTACATGGGCAGCTTCGGCCTGACCCGGCTGCGGATTCTGACCTCCGTGTTCATGGTTTTCCTGGCGGTAATCGTGATCGCCGAGGCTGTGAAGCTCTTTGTCGGGAGGCTCCAGGTGATCCGCCTGGCGGTGGTGCTGGGCGCTGTCCTTCTGATCGCCCTCAGTCTCAGCAATGTGGACGGGCAGGTGGCCCGCTACAACGTGGACGCATATCGCTCCGGACGTCTGGACAGCCTGGATATCCGGACCGTCTGCGAGTTGGGCGACGGCGCGGTGCCCTCCCTGGCAGAGCTGGCATGCGGCGAGGACGGGCAGATTGCCGCTGTGGCAGCGAAGGAGCTGGAACAGCGGCTGGCAGCGTTCCAACTGACAGGCCGCGGGGAAAGCGCCGACAGCGCCTTTGTCGCAAACAGCTCCTCCACCGACCTCCGAAGCTGGAACCTGATTCGCCAGCAGGCCTGCGAGGCGCTGCAGGCATACCGGGACCGGTAGCTCTTCGAACGTTTTCATTTTTCTTTCCGGCGACTGTAAACCTTTCGGTCGTAAGATGCGTCTATATAAATGGAAAAGAATTGCTGCGTGTTGTGGCCGCTGCGCTCAGTGGCACTATGAAGAAAACGGAGGACAACGATATGAAACGCATGATCACGATTTTGCTTTGCCTCACGCTGGCTTTGAGTCTCTTCGCCGGCTGCCGGCCCATGCTGCGCCTTCCCCCTCTCCCTGGGAAAGACCCTGCTCCCACCCAAGAACGGCAGCTCAACGCGGAGGAGATCCGCGCCGCTGCCCTGGAGCGGCTGGAAACCGTCCGCTCTCTGGGCCTGGATCTGAAGCTGGAATTCTCTGTTGCACTTCAGGCACAGGATGATCTCGCAAGCATTTCCATGACCATGGAGCTGCCCGGTGAAATGACGACAGACCCTATCGCCTTCCACAGCGAAGGCACAGTCACCGCAGCGCTCAATAAAGAAGAAGCGGAAACGAATCCTGTTTCCCTGTATCTCTTCCTCGAGGATCGGGTCCTGCGTATTTTCACGCGCTCTGAGGAAGACGAACGCTATCAAAAAATGACCATTACCGCCTCCAAATCCGCAAAGGACGGCGCGAAGCCCGCTTCCCTGCCGGCGTTTGCCTGGGAGCTGGAAACGCAGGAGACCCGGCATCTCCTTTCCCACACCGTCACAGCCGAAGAGGCGGAGCAGCTGGCTGCCCCGGTGGAGCAGGCCGCGGCGGAACGGGAAAGCGCGCTTGTGCTTCCGGGAAAGCTGCGGCTCGACGGTCTGCGGCTTGCGGAGCTCTTCACCGGGATGCGGCTGCGCATGACGGTGGACCGGGACTCCCTGGAGCTGCGGGAGCTGAACGTGGAGCTCTCCGACGGGATCAAGCAGCTTTTGCAGAGCATCTTCGACCAGCTGATCGAGCAGCTCGGCGATCCCTCAGATCCCATTGATATTCAGGTCCGGGAGCTCCGTTTTGTGCTCACCGTGGGGCTGCACGACTACGACAGTGTCGCGCCGATCCTGGCTCCGACGGACTATGAGGACCGGGGCGAGTTCATGGATTTGCTGAAAAACGCCTTCGGGATGTCCGGCGGATCCCAGCCCTCCTACGGCGAGATCCTGGACGAACTGGACGACAGCTACAGCCTGGAGGACTTCTCCTTCCGCCTGCGCGAGGTCAGCCCCAGAGACTTTACCGAGCGGGGCTGGGTGGTAACGGACACGATCTCCATGCGGAACCAGGCTCCGGATTATCCCACCCGGAATGAAACCGAGCCGGAGGCGGACGAGCCCAACGAAGCCGGTGCTGACGGCACGGAGACCGAAGCTGAACCCGCCGAGACCTCCGATAAGGCGGACGAAGCGGCTCCCATACTCTCCGAGGACGGGATGCTGGCCCCCGGCGGCCTGGCGCAGATCTATCTGCGACAGGCGGGACACGAAGACGACAGCTTCAATCCCCTGCGTCTGGGCGTCGTGAACATGAGCGAGGAACCCCTGTGCTGCCTGGATTGCCCGATCTATTTCTTCTCCGTCAATGAGCCGATGTTCTATGAGCAGATCGCAGAGGGTATGGCAAGCTTCACCGGCCCTGCAGGGATCAAAAAGGGCATGGACCGGGATCAGCTTGTCGCCCTGCTAGGCGAGCCCGTCCTCGAAAACACGCAGAGCTCTTCCGGCTTGATCTACCTCACGCGGCAGCAAGAGGAGCTGATGCTCCTACTGGATCAGGACGGAACGCTGCAGGCCATGTTCTATCAGGACATCAATAACTACCGCCCGTCGGACTACGTGTTCCACAACTGACCCGCGCAAAAGATAAAATCGGGAACGCTTCCCGATTTCACCCAAGTAGTCATCACACTACGGAAAAATGCCATCGGGGACGGTTCCAGCTGAGATTTTTCAGCAGGAACCGTCCCCGATGTTTACGTCAGGGTTCAAATGCTGCAGCGTACATTGCGGGTAGATTGCCCGCAATGTACGCTGCAGCTGTTTCTTACTTATTACTTATTACTTCTTCCATTATACCACCTGCAGAATATAGCCCTTCAGATACAGGCTCTGCTCGGCGTTGAGGGCGGCGGGGTGGTCCCGGGACTGGATCAGGGTTTCCAGGAGGCGGACCGTGCGGCCGGAGTCGGCGGCGGCGTCCCGGAGCATTTGCAGAAAGAGCTCCGGGGTCATGAACTGGGAGCAGGAGCAGGTGATCAGGAAACCGCCGGGGGCGGTGACGCGCATGCAGCGCAGGTTCAGCTCCTTGTAGCCCCGGTAGGCGGCCTCCAGGGCCTTCCTGCTCTTGGCAAAGGCCGGGGGATCGCAGATCACGGTCTCAAAGCGTCTGCCCGCCTCGTCGCAGGCCTTCATATAATCGAACACGTTGGCGGCCACGGTGGTGATTTTATCCTCCACCCCGTTCAGGGCGGCGTTGCGGCGCAGCATTTCCAGAGCGCTTTCGGACAGATCCACCGCCTCCACGGAGGCCGCCCCATAGAGGGCCGCGTGGATGGCAAAGCCGCCGGTGTGGCTGCACAGATCCAGCACCGTCCAGCCCGGGCAGTAGGGCTTGATGCGGCCCCGGTTCTCCTGCTGGTCCAGGAAGTGGCCGGTCTTCTGGCCGTTCCGGATATCCACCAGCATCCGGGCGTCGTGCTCCAGGATCTCCACCTCGGGCGGGATCTCGCCATACAAAACGCCGGTGGTCTGGGGCAGGCCCTCCTTCTCCCGGACGGGCACGTCATCCCGCTCGCAGATGCCCTTTGGCTCGATTATGTCAACCAGTGCAGAGACGATCCCGTCCTTGTGCCGGTCCATACCCAAGCTCAGGATCTGGACAGAGAGGTAGTCGCCGAACTTGTCCACCGTCAGCCCGGGCAGACCATCGGACTCCCCGAAGACCACCCGGCAGGCATTGCCGAAGCCCAGGGCCCGGCGATAATCCCAGGCCGCCTGCAAACGGCGGCGGAGGAAGGCGGCGTCAATGATCTCATTCCGGTCCCGGCTCAGGATGCGGACGGTGATTTTTGACTTCGCGTTGAAGAAACCCCAGGCCAGGAATTTCATCCGGCTGTCCAGGACCTCCACCACGTCGCCATCCTGACAGCTGTCGTCCGCCCAGTCGATCTCGTTGTCGTAGATCCACAGGCTCCCCGCTCGGACATCCAGCTCCTCTCCCCTGCGAAGACAGACCTGGCCTGCCATTACTGCTCTGCGCTCCGGGTCCGGATGAAGTGCCAGGCGTCGCGGCACATGTCGTCCACGGTCTTCTCGGCGCTCCAGTGGAGCTCCTCGTGGGCCCGGGTAGGATTGGCGTAGACCTCCGCCAGGTCCCCGTCCCTGCGGCCGCCGATGACGTAGTTGACGGGCACGCCGTTGACCTTCTGGAAGGAGTTCACCAGTTCCAGCACG
This sequence comes from Oscillospiraceae bacterium, assembly GCA_017509485.1. Lineage (GTDB taxonomy): Bacteria > Bacillota > Clostridia > Oscillospirales > Oscillospiraceae > JAFRPC01. Next base: position 5,280 of record JAFWPP010000016.1, read on the forward strand.
GAGACGCCGTCGCCGGTGCCCAGGTTGAAGGCCTCGGCGCCGGTATGGGTCTCGGCATACTCCAGGGCGGAGATGTGGCCCTTGGCCAGGTCCACCACGTGGAGATAGTCCCGCAGGCAGGTGCCGTCCCGGGTGGGATAGTCATCGCCGAAAATGGTGAGCTGGGGCAGCTGCCCCGCGGCTACCCGGGCCACGTAGGGCATCAGGTTATTGGGGATGCCGTTGGGGTCATCCCCCAGCAGGCCGGATTCATGGGCCCCGATGGGGTTGAAGTAGCGCAGCAGCACGGCGGAGAAGCCGGGCTTCGCCGCACAGTAGTCCCGGAGGATCTGCTCGATCATCACCTTGGTCCAGCCGTAGGGGTTGGTGGCGGAGGTCTCCATGTCCTCGGTGTAGGGGCTTTCGTTCTTGGGCCCGTAAACCGTGGCGGAGGAGGAGAAGACAAACTTGCTGCAGCCGTGGCGCTCCATGGTCTCCAGCAGGGTCAGGGTGGTGTCCAGGTTGTTGCGGTAGTAGCGCAGAGGGATGCGCACACTCTCCCCCACCGCCTTCAGGCCGGCGAAATGGATCACGGCGTCGATCTTGTTCTCGGCGAAGACCCGCTCCAGAGCCGGACCGTCGGCCACGTCGATGGCGTAGACCTTGGGCCGCTTCCCGGTGATCCGGGCAATGCGCTCCGGCACGTCAGGGCTGGAATTGTCAAAATTGTCGGCAATGATCACGTCATAGCCCTTTTGCAGCAGCTCCACGCAGGTATGGGAGCCGATATACCCGGCGCCGCCGGTAACGAGAATGGTCATTTCAGGTTCCTCCTTGATCGCTGATACTTTCTATACTTCCCAGCCGGCCAGATAGGCCTCCTGTTCGGGGGTCAGATGGTCGATCTCCATACCGATGCCCCGGAGCTTGTATGCGGAGACCGCGTCGTCGATGGCGGCGGGAACGTCATACACGTCGGGGGGCAGATTGCGGCCGTGGTCCTTCATGTACTCCAGGGCCAGGGCCTGGATGGAGAAGCTCATGTCCATGATCTCAGCCGGGTGGCCGTTGCCGGAGGCCAGATTCACCAGACGGCCCTCGGCCAGCAGATTCAGCACCCGGCCGTCGGGGAGCTCGTAGCCCACGATCTCGTTCCGACGGGGGAAGCTGCGGACGGCCATCCGGGCCAGCTCCTCGCCGTTGACCTCCACATTGAAGTGGCCCGCGTTGGCCAGGAAGGCGTTATTTTTCATCACTTCAAAATGGCGGCGGACGATCACGTCCCGGCAGCCGGTGGTGGTGATGAAAAGATCCCCCAGGGGGGCGGCCTGATCCATGGGCATGACCCGCATGCCCTCCATGGATGCCTCCAGGGCCTTGATGGGGTCGATCTCGGTGACGATGACATTGGCCCCCATGCCCTTGGCCCGCATGGCCACGCCTCGGCCGCACCAGCCGTAGCCCGCCACCACCACGGTCTTGCCCGCGACCAGCAGATTGGTGGTGTGCATGATGGCGTCCCAGACGGACTGGCCGGTGCCGTACTTGTTGTCGTAGTAGTGCTTACACTTGGCGTCGTTGACGTTCATCATGGGGAAGGGCAGCTTTCCGGCCTTGGCCCGGGCCTTGAGCCGGTGGATGCCGGTGGTGGTCTCCTCGCCGCCGCCGATCAGGCGGTCGGCCAGGTCGGCCCGCTCCCCGGTCAGCAGCTCCACCAGATCGCCGCCGTCATCGATGATCAGGTCCGGATGGCAGGACAGGGCCGCGACCAGCAGCTGCTTGTACTCCTCGGCGCTGACGCCGTGGATGGCGTAGGTCTCCACGCCCAGGGAGGCCAGGCCCGCCGCCACGTCGTCCTGGGTGGACAGGGGGTTGCAGCCGGTGGCGTGGACCTCCGCCCCGGCCGCCCGCAGGCAGGTGGCCAGGTAAGCGGTCTTGGCCTCCATGTGGATGGAGAGGGTGATCTTCATGCCCTGAAAGGGCTTTTCGCGTTCCATCCGTTCCCGGATGGCGCCCAGGGCGGGCATGAAATCCCGCACCCAGGCAATCTTCATCCGGCCGTATTCGGCCAGGGACATATCTTTTACAATACTCATACGTTCTTCCTCTGGGCGGACACAATGACCGCCCCTACATTCCGTTGCTCCCATTCGCGGCGCACACTGTACGCCGCTGCATTACGGGGCTTTGACAATCAGAACGTCCTTGGCGCCGACCTCGGATTCCGAGGAAGTTTCGCCGGTGAAGAGGGGCTTCCAGCCGTCGCCTTCGGGCAGCTCCGCCGGGACAGCCTCGTCATTGGGGTTGATGAGGGCCGCGGCAACGGTCTTGCCGTCCAGGGTCCAGACCACCCGGATCACGTTGTTTTCCAGAACCTCGCACTCAGGCTCCCCCTGGGTGAAGAAGGCGTTGGCCTTGCGCAGGGCAATGAGCTGCTTCATAAAGTCGTGCATCCGCATGGGAAGGCTGCCCTCGGTCAGGGAATCCCAGTCGATGTTGTTGATGGCGTCGGAGGACTTGTAGGAGTTGTGGTCGCCCTGCTTGGTGCGCAGCAGCTCCTCGCCCGCCAGCATGAAGGGCGTGCCCTTGCCCAGGAAGAGGATCTCCTCGCCCAGGCGGTTCATGGCGTAGCGCTCCTCGTCGGAGGCGTCGGGGTTGGAGGCCAGCAGCTTGTCCCAAATGGTGTTGTTGTCGTGGCAGGCCATGTAGTTGATGACCATGTTGTCGTCCACGCTCCAGTTGGCGCCAGCGGATTTCAGACCACCTTGGATGCCGAAGATCACCTGGGCCGCGGTGGCGGCGCTGGCTTTTCCATTGATGTAGCCCTGATCCTTGGCGTTGAAGACGCTGCCCTTGAGGCCGTCGCGGATGGCGTCGTTGAAGACGGCCACCGCACCGATGCCCTCGCCGCTGGGCGTGATCTGAGAGATGTTGGCCTGGGTAGCCTGCAGATTGGCATTCAGGGCGGAGGTGCCGCCGGTCCAGCCCTCGCCGTAGATGATGGCCTTGGGGTTGATGGCGTGGACCGCCTCTTCGATGGCCTGCATGGTCTCCACATCGTGAAGGGCCATCAGGTCGAAGCGGAAGCCGTCAATGTGGTATTCCTTGGCCCAGTAGGAGACGGAATCCACCATGTACTTGCGGAACATGACCCGGTCGGAGGCGGTCTCGTTGCCGCAGCCGGAACCGTTGGAGGGGGCGCCGGAGCCGTTGTAGCGGTAATAATAGTAGGGCACGACCTTGTTCAGGCAGGAGTTGATGTCGAAGGTGTGGTTATAGACCACGTCCATGACGATTCCCATACCGTTCTGGTGCAGGGCCTGGACCATCTGCTTCAGCTCGTTGACCCGGACCTCGCCGTGGAAGGGATCGGTGGAGTAGGAGCCTTCCGGGGCGTTGTAGTTCTTGGGATCGTAGCCCCAGTTGAACTGCGGTTCGTCCAGCTTGGACTCGTCCACGGTGGCGTAGTCATAGATGGGCTGGAAGTGAACGTGGGTGACGCCCAGGTCCTTCAGATAGTCCATACCCACAGGCTGGCCGGAGGCGTTCTTCAGGCCGGTCTCGGTGAAGGCCAGATATTTGCCGGGGTACTGGCTGCCCTCAACGCGGTTGGAGAAGTCCCGCACATGGACCTCCCAGATCACCGCTTCATTGTAGGCGTTGATATTCTGATAGTAGGCGTCCTGCGCAAAGCCCACAGGATCCGTCAGGCTCAGATCGATGACCATGCCCCGGTCGCCGTTGACGCCCACCGCCTTGGCATAGGGATCCACCGCCTCCTGGGTGCCGGCGGAGGTGCTGACGGTGTAGGTGTAATAGGTGCCGTGGCCGCAGGAGGCGGCGCCGACCCAGACGCCCTTCTCTTCCTTGGTCATCTCCACCTTTTCGTAGGCCTCGCCGCCGGCGCCCTCCTCAAAGAGGTTCAAAACCACCTGGCCGGCCGTGGGGGCCCAGAGCTTGAAGACGGTGACCTCGCCGTCGATATTCGCGCCCAGATCGTCCCCGTCGTAGGTGTAGCGCTCCACAAAGGCTGCGGAGTTGAATACCTTTGTAGGCACCGCGTTGACCTCGCCGTAGCCCTTCAGAGAGACCCGATAGATCTTGGAGAAATCCAACTCCTCCGCCAGGGTGATGACGCCGGTGACGACCTCATTGTTCAGGCTGGAAAGGCTCTCCAACGGGATTTCCCGATCTCCGTCCAGGACCTTGATTTGATCCAGCGACTCAAAGCGTGCGGCGGGAGAGATAAAGTAGCGGATCTGATTCAGATCCTCGATCCCCGCCATGGTAAATTCCTTGTTCTGGCTCAACGTCTTTCCTCCGTCGTTGCTGATGTACTGATTGCCGTCCTTGGCCAGCAGATAGACCTCGGTATCGGGTCCGGTGATGGCGGCGAAGCGGTCGTCCTCAAAGTCCTTCTCTGCGTCGCCCCAGCTGGTGCCGCCGGGATCAGAGCAGTTTTTCCGGACGATGAAGCCCACCTCGGTGATATCCTCCGGGACATTCAGGATCACCTTGCCGCCGAATTCGCAGGGGTGGAAGGGATAGCCCCGGCCATCCGCGTTGGGATACCAGATCCACATGTCGCATTTGGAGAGGTCGATGCCGTCGTTCTTCCAGTAGAAGGTGATCTGGTTGGTGCCGGGTTCCCGCTCGAGGCTGTATTCCTCGGTGGCGGGCGTATTCCCTGTCGCGGGAGGCGCATCGGTCTGCGCAGGGGTGTTGCCGGTGGTCGCTGGAGTCTCTGGCTTCTCGCAGCCCGCAAAGAGGCCTGCCAGGAGCAACAGAGAAAGCAGGATCGCAAGGATTCGTTTCATGCTTCATTCTCCTTCCAGTTTGTATATTTCCATGATATTTGCGCTCGAATCAAAACTCCATCGCCATCTGAGCGGAAGTCTCCTCGTCCAGCTCGGTGACAGCCTGGCCCATGACCCGGTAGACTCGCTGACAAAGATTCAGCACCGTGGGCCGGTGGGTGGTGACGATGCAGGTGCGGGCGGGATTGCTGGCCATGACGTTTCTCAGGACCCGGCGCTCCGTGCCCACGTCCAGGGCAGAGGTGGCTTCGTCCAGCAGCAGCACCGGCGCGTTGCGCAGTACGGCCCGGGCGATGGCGATCCGTTGGGCCTGGCCTTCGGAGAGGCCCTTGCCCCGGCGGCCCAGCTTGGTGTCGATGCCGTCGGGCAGCTTTTCCACGAATTCCCAGGCGCAGGCGGTTTTGAGGGCTTCGATCATCTCCGCCTCGGTGGCGTCCGCCTTGCCCATGCGCAGGTTCTCAGCGATGGTGCCGGAAAGGATGGTGTTGCCCTGGGGCACATAAGAGAACAGGGCGCGGGTCTCCGCGTTCAGGGGGAATTCCGTCCCGTCGGCGGCGCGGATCACCGCCTCGCCCTTGCCGGGCCGCACCAGGGCCAGGATCAGGCGGATCAGGGTGGTCTTGCCCTCGCCGGAGGCGCCGATCAGGGCGACGATCTCTCCGGGCGCGGCGATCAGCCGGGAATCCCGGATCACGGTCCGGTCCTCCACATAGGCGAAGTCCAGATCCCGCAGCTCCACGGTGAAGCCGTCCCCGGCCTTCTGCCGCAGGGAACGGCTGGCCTCCACGTGGACCTCCTTGGGCAGCTCCACCAGCTCCCGGATCCGATGGGCGGAGATGGAGGCGTTGAGGAAGTTGGGGATGATGCCAATGACATTCTGGAAGGCCCCCGAGAGCTTGGAGGTCTGGGACAGGAAGAGGGTCATGGTGCCGTAGGTGATGGCGTGGGTCCAGAGCTGATAAAGGCAGTAGCCGAAAGCCCCCATGGAGACCAGGGAGCCCAGCACCGTCATAAAGACGTTGGTCTGGATCTGGAAGAGATTGTAGTCCAGATTCACCTTCTTGAACTTCTCCTGCCAGCTGCGGAGCTTGGAGCTGTACTGGTCGGTGATGCCGAAGGACTTGATGGTGTCCATGTTGTAGAAGGTCTCCACCTCAAAGCTCATGACCTCGCTGGCCATCTTGCGGACCTTCTTGCCGTGCTCCCGCTGGCGGCGGAGGATGAAGCGGGAAGCGAAGAGCAGGCCCGGGGCGGTGGCAAAGGCGAAGACCGCCATGATCCAGTCGTAGTGCAGGATCACAAAAAAGGTAGCGGCAAAGCGGTAGAGAGAGACGATGATGGTGGGCAGCCAGCTGACAGCGTTGGTGCCCACGGTGCCGATGTCGTTGGAGAAGCGGTTCAGGATATCGCCGCTCTCGTAACGGTTCAAAGCGGACCAGTCAGCGTCGATGATCTTGTCGAAGATGTCCCGCTGGACGTCGTTGCCGATTTTGATTCCCAGCTTCAGCACGATGCGGCCCAGCAGACTGTTCAGCACCAGGCCGAAGAGGGTGCTGCCCACGTAGACGATGATCAGGATCGCCAGCTTGGAGGTCTGGTAGCCGGTAATGATGTCGATGACATATTTGCTGGCTACGGCTCCCACAAGGCCCAGGGTGGTGCTCAGGATGCCCAGGAAGATGTAGAAGACGATGGCGCCCTTGTAGCGCTTGGAATAAGTAAAGATCCACTTCCAGTCGTCGATGATCTCCTGAAAGGTCCCGTCCTTCCAGCGCTTGCGCAGCTCCCGCAGAGACTCGGAGCCGTTGATATTCGCTTGTTCCTTGTGTTCGTTCATGAACTCTGACCTCTCATCATTACTCCTGAATCTCTTGGCGTCCGCGCGGGGAAAAAGGGCCGATGTGGGCATCGGCCCCTACAGAGCTATGCGTAGCTGTGAATGCCCGGCAGGAAGGTATTGACGCCGATGTAGGTAAACATGACGCAGATAAAGCCCGCCACGGCGAAGATGGCGGCGGTTCTGCCCTTCCAGCCCCGGCGGATGCGAAGGTGGAGATAGGCGGCGTAGACCAGCCAGGTCACCAGGGACCAGGTCTCCTTGGGGTCCCAGGACCAGTAGGAGCCCCAGGCCTGCTCGGCCCAGATGGCGCCGCTGATGATGGTGAAGGTTAAAAACAGCAGGCCCAGGCAGACGGAGCGGTAGGCGATCATGTCCAGCTTCTCCTTGCCGGGCACGTGCTGATCCCAGAAGCCCCGGTCCTTCATCTTCTCCCGCAGCAGGAAGATGATGCCCAGCACGAAGCTGACGCCGAAGGAGCCGTAGGCGATGATGGCGGTAGAGACGTGAAAGCCCAGCCAGCTGGAGCGCAGGGAAGGCATCAGGGCCTTGACCTCCTTGCTCTGCATGGCGGCGTAGCCGATCAGCAGGAGGATCACTGGGGCGGCAAAGGCCCCCAGCATGGGGAATTTGAACTTCCAGATGAAGATCAGACTCACCAGGCTCAGGCCCCAGGCAAAGCTGGTGGCGAACTCATACTGGTTCGTCATGGGCAGGCGGCCCGCTCCGATGCCACGGCAGATCAGAGCTGCCGTGTGCAGCAGCAGCCCAACGGCCTGGATGATGGAGGCAAGCTTCGCCAGGCCCTCCTTTTTGAGGGCGATGAAGAGAAAATAGCCGATCATGGCGAGGAAATACAGACAGATCACAATGTAGAACAGGACGTTTTCGACGTTCAGCAGATGGGTCATGTCTCGCACCAACTTTCAACTTTCATTTTTTATCTGTTCCGCGGCTTCCGTTACCCGGTCCGCGAAGAGGGCGCCGCCCTTGGGGGAGCTGCCGCAGACGGTCCAGGTCCCGTCCTCGTTCTGCAGGGCCCAGAGCTTGCGGGTTTGCAGGTAGAAGGCCAGCAGCAGGCCCAGCATGGTGACGACGCCGCCCGCAAAGGCCAGGGGGGTGAAGCGGTCCCGCTTGATCTGCAACAGGGTGTAGCTTTGAGCCTCGGACAGTTGGGCCTCGTAGGGCCGGAAGTCCGGAATGGTCTCGCCCTCGCCCTGGACATTCATGGTGTAGAACTCCTCGCCCACGTAGATCATATAGGCGTAACCCGTTGGGTTCCGCTCCCCCTCCGCCTCCTCCCAGAGGACGGACTGAAGCCGAAGCGACAGAGGCGTTTCCAGGACGGGAACGCTGTCCCCGGCGCAGACCCAGCTCTCCTGGACGCTTTCTCCGTCCCGCCGGATGGTCAGCTTGGCAGCGTCACCCATGGAGTTCTGGTAGAGCTTGAATCCGAAGGCGGAGCCCGGGTGGTTGACGCTGGCCTCGGCGTCCACAGCCTCCGCCGCCTGCCCCTCCGGGGCGTAGTGCAGGGTCACGGCGGAGCAGTACTGCTCGGCAAAGCCGTCCGCTGCCCGCTCCACGCGGAAGTCGTGGATCTGGACAAAATAGTCGGTGTCGGCCACCTGCTTGGTCTCGCCGGGGACCCCGTAGACTGTGTATTCCTCCTTGGTCATCTGGCCCAGCGTGAAGCCCACGATCAGCAGCAGGATGCCCAGGTGGCAGACCCAGGCGCCCCAGAGGCCGATCCGGTTCTGCACGGAAAAGCACAGGCTCCGGCCCTCGGCGTCCGTTCCGGTCTTCGCCTTGGGCATGTGCAGCTTCGCCAGCAGGGCGTCGAAGTCCCGGACGCCCTCCAGACGGAGGCCGGGGCTGCCCAGCTTCGTCGGGTCCGCAGCGGCCTTGGTGCGGCGGATCAGCTGGGGCAGGCGGATCAGGTTACAGAGCAGCAGATTGCCGCAGAGGAAGAGGGTCAGCAGCAGGAACCACCAGGCGTGAAACACGTCGTCCAGGCCCAGGCCCAGGATCAGCCCCGCTGTGCGCTCGGAATACTGGGCTGCATACTGCTCCAGGCTGAGGCCCTGGGGGATGAAGCTGCCCCCGGCGCAGGCAGCGGCCAGGATTACCAGCAGGATGATGGCAAACTGCATGGAGCCAAGGAATTTCCAGAGTTTTTTCATGGAAAAAGATCCTTTCGGGAAAATCAACAGCAGAGCGCGAAAGGTCACGCTCTGCTGTTATTGTATCGTTTTCCGGGAAAATTGTCAACTGTTAACTGGCAATTCTCAGTTGTTTCCCAGCATCGCCATGCCCTCGGCGATCTTCTCCGCCGCCAGGTCCAGGCAGTGGTTGGCAAGGGCGGAATTGTGGGCGCCCTCGGCGTTCTCCACGTAGTCGAAGTCGAAGAACCACTGGGCCTCCCGGTACAGCTTGCGAACGGCATTCAGATCCGCCTCGCTCAGCTTGCCGGCCTTGTTCGCCTCCGCCAGGGCGTCCTTGAAGGCGGAGAGCTTGTTGCCGATCTCGGTCTCCCGGGTCTTGACCTGGTCCTGGATCCGGTGGACCTTCTGGACCATGTTGGTGTCGCCGTGGCACTTGGCGCAGCTCTCCAGCAGAGCCTCGCTGCTGAGGGGGCTCACCAGCTCATGGCTGTGGTAGACCGTGCCGTCCTCGTTCATCTTGATCTCCATGTGGCAGTCGGCGCAGTTCATGCCCATGGGGGCGTGGACGCCCTGGAGATAGGTCTCAAACTCGGGGTGCTGGGCCTTGAGCATCTTCGCGCCGGTGCTCTCCTGGGTCCAGTCGGCGAAGCCCACGGTGCCGTCGGGCAGGACCATGTTGTCGTAGTACTCCAGAATGGCCTCGGGGGTCATGGCCTCCACGCTGTCGTAGGGCATCATGGTCTCCTTGTCCGTGGGGGTGAAGTAGTACTCGATGTGGCACTGGCCGCAGCTCACGGTGGCGGGGTCGATGGTGGAGACGTTGCCGCCCAGGGCCTTGTTCACATAGGTGTGGGTGACCCGGAGCTCGCCCTTGTCCCCGGCGCTGTTGCCGTGGCAGGTATAGCAGCTGACAGCCTCGCCCTCGGCGTTGATCTTCTCCCAGACCTCGTCAAAGGGCAGGGTGTAAGCGCTCACGCCCTGGTCCTGGACCAGCTTGGCGAAGTTGGGGGTCTTGCAGGTCAGGCAGTTGGCGGCGGCGTGGGGCCGGGCGGTGTGGTGCACGTCCTCCAGGGTGTAGTTGTGGCCACGGGCGGAGCCGTACTCCTTGGCGAAGCCGAAGCCCTCGTAGATGTTCACCAGATAGGGGTCCATCTCCAGATAGTCGTCGATCTGTTCGTTGTTCTTGTTGGCGTCCATGGTGTCGGCGATGTAGGGGAATACCGCCTTCCAGGCGTCGGCCTTGATGGTGCCGTCGTAGGCCGTCTCCGTGGGGGCCTTGGCGCTCAGCTCCGTGAGCTGGTCCCGGGTCAGGGCCTCGGTGTGATAGCGGACGTCGCTCTTGTTGAGTACGCCGCTGAGCAGCACGACGGCCACGGCCACGATGACGAGCCCGCAGATCACTTTCCAGATGATGGTTTTTTTGTCCATAGTCAGTTCTCCTTTTCCTTGTCAGCAGGGTCAGGCGGGCAGATTGCCCGCGCTACGGGTGGGGGTGCGTGGCGCTGTGCGCCGCTACGGGCGGGTCGCAGGGGGCGTGATGACCTTGGCGGGGCATTTCTCCACGCACTTGCCGCACTGGGTGCAGGCCTCGTAGTCGATGTGGGCCAGGTTGTTGGTCACGGTGATGGCGCCGGTCTCGCACTGGCGGGTGCAGAGCATACAGCCGATGCAGCCGGCGGAGCAGACCGCCTTGACCTGGGGGCCCCGGTCCTTGTTGGAGCACTGGACTGCCACCAGATGGGTCTCGGGGATCAGCTCGATCAGACCCTTGGGGCAGGCCTTGGCGCAGAGGCCGCAGCCCACGCAGCGCTTCCGGTTGACCTCGGCCACGCCGTCTTTGATATAGATGGCGTCGTTGGGGCAGGCCTTCATACAGCTGCCTAAGCCTAAGCAGCCATAGTCGCAGCTGGTCAGGGCCAGGCCGGCGCGGACGGCGGAGGCGCAGTCCTGCACGCCGATGTAATTGCCCTGGTTCTGGGTATACTCGCAGGAGCCCTTGCAGCGGACGAAGGCGATTTTGCGGATCACGGCCCCGGCCTCCACGCCCATGACGGCGGCGATCTTCTCGGCCACGGGGCTGCCGCCCACGGGACAGCCGTTGGCAGGGGCCTCGCCCTGAGCGATGGCGGCGGCCATGGCGTCGCAGCCGGCGTAGCCGCAGGCGCCGCAGTTGTTGCCGGGCAGGAGCTCCCGGACGGCGGCCTCCTTCTCATCCACGACCACGCGGAATTTCTTCCCGGTAAAGACCAGGCCCGCGCCGACGATGGCGCCGATGACGGTGATGATGATGGTGGTGATCAGAATAATAGTCGTATCCATGGCAGCCTCCTCAGAACGTCAGGCCGGAGAAGCCCATGAAAGCGATGGACATCAGGGCCGCGGCGATCAGGACGATGGGCGCGCCCCGCAGGGGGGCGGGCAGATCCTCCTCGTTGATGCGGCTGCGGATGCCGGCCAGCAGGACGATGGCCAGGGTGAAGCCCAGGGCGGTGCCGAAGCCGGAGAGAACGGACTCGATGAAGTTGTAGCCGTTCTGCACGTTGGTCAGCGCCACGCCCAGGACCGCGCAGTTGGTGGTAATCAGGGGCAGGAAGATGCCCAGGGCCTTGTAGACGCCGGGGGATTTCTTCTTGAGGAACATCTCCACGATCTGCACCAGGGCCGCGATGACCAGGATGAAGACGATGGTCTTCATGAAATCCAGGCCCAGAGGGGCCAGGACGTTGTCATAGAGCAGGCTCGCCACGGCGGAGGCGATGGTGATGACGAAGATCACCGCGCCGCCCAGGGAGGCGGAGGCCTTCATCTGCTTGGACACGCCCAGGAAGGAACAGATGCCCAAAAACTGGCTCAGGACCACGTTGTTGATCAGCGCGCCGGAAATGATGATAAGCAACAGATTTTGATTCATTTTGCCGCCTCCTTCGGTGCGTCGCACTTGGACGCGCAGCTCGCGCAGCAGCCGTCGCAGGCGCTCTCCACCAGCTGGCGCTGGCGGGTCTTGATGCCGATGGCGTTCATGATGATGATGAACAGGGCGATGACCAGGAAGGCCCCGGGAGGCTGGACGAAGATGCCCATGGGCTCCACGGCCTCAGGAAGGACCCGGGCGCCGAAGCAGGTGCCGCTGCCCAGGATCTCCCGGACCGCGCCGGCCAGGGTCAGGGCGATGGTGAAGCCCAGGCCCATGCCGATGCCGTCAAAGACGGACAGCAGCGGACCGTTCTTGTTGGCATAGGCCTCGGCCCGGCCCAGGATGATGCAGTTCACCACGATCAGCGGGATGTAGATGCCCAGGGCCTCGTAGACCGAGGGCAGATAGGCCTCGATCAGCAGCTCCGTGACCGTGACCAGGGAGGCCACGATGACGATGTAGGCCGGGAGCCGGACCTGGTCGGGGATGAGCTTCCGCAGCAGGGAGATCACCAGGTTGGACAGGACCAGCACCGCCAGGGTGGACAGGCCCATGCCGATGCCGTTGGAGGCCCGGGTGGAGACCGCCAGGGTGGGGCACATGCCCAGCATCAGGACCAGGGTGGGGTTTTCCTTGATGAGGCCGTTGTACAGCCGTTCCAGATATTTGTTCATCTTACTCCCCCCTTAACTGCGTGTTGATGAAGTCCAGACCCGCATTCACCGCGTTGACCACAGCCTTGGAGGTGACGGTGACGCCGGTGATGGCGTCAATGTCCGTGCCCAGGGTCAGCTTCGTCGCGGACTTGCCGGCGAATTTGGAAAGGTTGTCGTCCTCGGCCCAGAGCATGCCCTTGCCGGGGGTCTCGTGGAGCTCCGTGAAGGAGATGCCGTTGATCTTCCCGTCGGTGCCCACGCCCAGGGAGAGGGTGACGTTGCCGTCGTAGCCCTCGGCGGAGGTGACGGAGACGGCCCAGCCCACCACGCTGCCGTCGGCGTCCTTGCCGACCATGGCCTCGTTGATGGTGACCCGGCCGAAGTCCGTGCCGTAGACCTGGCCCTCCAGGGCCTCCACCTTGGCCGTCTGGGGCTCGAAGCTCTCAGCCGCCGGCAGCACCGTCTTGTAGGCGGCGGCGGAGGCGGCCTGCTTCTGGGCGTCGATGCTGTCCTTGGTCATGGAGTAGACGCCGGAGAGGGCCAGGCCCGCCAGCATGGCGATCACCGTCAGGGCAATGACGGGCTTGGGGATCCGCTGCAGCAGGGGCTTCTTGGTCCAGCCGTCGATGCGGCGGTTCATCTCCTTGACCCGGAAGGCGAAGGGCTTGTCCACGATGTAGGTGTCGATGAAGGGCGTGAAGAGGTTCGCCGTGATGATGGAGTAGCTGAAGGAGTCGGCCGCCGCGCCCTTGATGCGGAACAAGGCGCCCAGGACGCCGATGAGCAGGCCGTAGAAGGTCTGGCCCAGGCGGCTCATGGGGGAAGTCACGTAGTCCGTGGCCATGAAGAAGGCGCCCAGGATCACGCCGCCGCCGCAGAGATGGGCGGCCAGGAAGGCGGGATCGAAGCCCTTGCCGCCGAAGAGGGCGATAACCAGGGTGAAGGCCCCGATGACGGTGAAGCAGATCTGGCCGTGGATGATGTCAAAGGCCCAGAGGGCCAGGCCGCCGATCAGCAGACCCAGGATGGAACCCCCGATGACGCCGTTGGCGGTGCCCAGGAACATGGACGTGAGATTCACGATCTTGCCCGCGGCCAGGTCGGCGCAGGGAGTGGCGGAGGCCATGCCGTCCACGGCGTAGACGGTCATGGCGCCGGGGAAGGAAATCAAAAGGAAGCAGCGGGCCGCCAGAGCCGGGTTGATGAAGTTCTTGCCCAGGCCGCCGAAGGCACACTTGACTACCAAAATCGCGAAGATGGAGCCGATGATCGGCGCGTAGAGGGGGGTGCTGGCGGACAAGGTCAGGGCCAGCAGCAGGCCCGTGAGGGCCGCGGAGCCGTCCTTCCAGGTGTCGGGCCTGCCGGTGAGCTTGTCGAAAACAAATTCCGTGCCCACGGCGGAAATCACCGAGACCAGGATCACCCAGAGGGCCGGCAGGCCGAAGGTGAAGATCCCGATGACCGTAGCCGGCATCAGCGCCAGCAGGACCATTTTCATGATGAAGGAGGTGGTCCATTTGTCCCGGACGTGGGGGCCGGCGGAAAGGTTCAGTGTATGATTCATTTCTTACCTCCTGCCTGCGCCGCCCGCTTGCGGGCCATGATCTCCGCCTTGGTCTGCTTGAACAGCTGCGTCAGGGGCCGTCTGGCCGGGCAGATGTAGGTGCAGCAGCCGCAGGCGATGCATTCCAGACCGTAGAGCTTGTTCTCGTAACGCTCCCAGTTCTGCATGTGGATGGCGTCCGCCATCAGTGCGGGCACCAGGCCGTTGGGACAGACCGTGGAGCAGCGGCCGCAGTGGAGGCAGAAGGTCTGATCCTTTTCAGCCTTCTCCACCGGATCGTCGGTCAGAACGGTCAGTGCGTTGGTGTTCTTTTGGATGGGGACCTCCAGGCTGCCCACGGCCACGCCCATCATGGGGCCGCCGGAGAGGGCCTTTTTGGCCTCCACACCCTCCTTGAGGCCGCCGCAGGCCTCCAGGAGCTGAGCGAAGCTGGTGCCGTCCCGGGCGATGAAGTTGGCGGGCTCCCGGACCGCCTCGCCGGTGACAGTGAGCACGTGCTCGTAGAGGGGCTCGTTCCAGGCCACCGCCCGTCCAATGGCGTAGGCGGTGCCCACGTTGAGGACGATGCAGCCCACGTCCGCCGGAAGCATGGACACGGGATAGTCCACCCCCGCGATGACCCGGATCAGGCTGCGCTCGCCGCCCTGGGGGTACTTGGTGTGCAGGGGCAGGACCCGCATGCGCTCCTTGCCGGCCACGGCCTTCTGCATGGCGGCAATGGCCTCGGGCTTGTTGTCCTCCACGCCGACCACGCACTCCGCGTTGGGATAGAGCCGCAGGGCGATCTCCAGTCCCTCCACGATGCCGTCCGCGTTGCTGCGCATGAGCTGGTCGTTGCAAGTGATGTAGGGCTCGCACTCCGCGCCGTTGGCAATCAGATATTTGATCTTCTCCGGCGCCTTGGGAGCCAGCTTCACATGGGTGGGAAAGCCCGCGCCGCCGAGGCCCACAATGCCGGCCTCCTTCACGCGGTTCAGGATCTCCTGATTCGGAATGTCGGAGATGTCCTGCCGCTCACCCAGGCCCTCCATGGGGGTGTATTGGCCGTCGTTCTCCACGACGACGCACTCGGTCATGGTTCCGGCAATGGTGCGCCGCTTTTCCACAGCTTTCACCTTTCCCGAGCAGGAGCTGATGACGCAGGCGGAGACGAAACCGTCTGCCTCGGCCAGTTTCTGCCCCACCAGAATCGGGTCGTTTTTCTTGACGATGGCTTTTGCGGGCTTGCCGATGTGTTGGGCCAGGGGAAATATCATCTCGCCGGGTCCGGGATCGAAGCGGCGCAGGGGCGTTTCCCTGCTCAGCTCCTTCCGGCCCTTGGGATGAACCCCGCCGCGAAAGGTTAAATTCACTGTTATCGCCCTCCTGGATCAGTTCGATACCGCTGCCGCAGCGCTCCGCGGCGGGAGAATCGCCGCAGGAACAGACTGCGCCTATGGTATCCTTACTGTACAGTGTAACATAAATTGACAGAAAAGGCAATGGGAAGTTTTTATTATTTATGCAAGGTGACAGGTGCCTGGTGACTCGTCCGTGCGGGGGAGGAGCGGACAAGCAATGTAAGCGTGTTCAGCGCCGACAGCCCGGTGGGCTGTCGCGGAACGTCGCGGAGTGAGGGCCGATGTGGGCATACTTCGTGACTCTTCGAGTTCGGCCCCTACGGAGCGGCAAGCCATGCCTTTTGGCGGCTTGTCCCTACAGGCGGGTCTGTTGCCTGTTGCCTTTTGTCGAAGCTTATGCTATGATGGGAGCGGAGGTGATTTCCCGATGAAGTACCGCAGAAAACTGTTCCGGCACCGGGACCCTTACGACCTCAAAGGCACCGACGCGCTGTTCATGCAGGCCGTGCGGGAGAACTGCGCCTTTGCCTACGCCCACTGCCCCGGCTACCGGGCCATTCTGGACGCCGCGGGCTTCGCGCCGGAGCGGCTGCGAACCATGGAGGATCTGGCGGAGCTGCCCTTTCTGCCCACGGCGCTGTTCAAGCGGCGGCGGCTCTTTTCCCTCCCACGCTGGCGGCTGCCCTGCGTTGTGACCTCCTCAGGCACCAGCGGAAGGGCCAGTGAGATCGGCTTCTCCGTGGGCGATCTCTGGGCGGGACTGAAAATGGTCCTGCACATTTGCAGGCTGCGGAAGCTGCTGTCCTGGAGACCTTGTCACTACGTGGTCTTCGGCTATCAGCCCCGGCTGCGGAACCGCACGGGTGTTTCCCGGACCGCCTTCGGCGTGACCCTGTTCACTCCGGCCCTCAGCCGGACCTACGCCCTGCGCTGGCGGAAAAACGCTCCCTCCGTAGGGACGGCCAGCGGCCGCCCGCAACACGCAGAAAGCTCCCTGTCTCAAAACACCCAGGCATCTGCCTCGGGCGGGCGGCCAATGGCCGCCCCTACAGCGCGGGCGGAGCTCGGGGACTACGTGCTCGATCTGCAGCACGTCCAGGACGCCATCGTGAAGCACAGCAAGTCCCGTTTCCCCCTGCGCTTTATGGGCTTCCCGGCCTACGCCTGGTTCCTGATGAAGCGCATGGAGGAGCAGGGCGTTCGGGTCCGGCTTCCCAAGGGCTCCAAGCTCATGCTGGGGGGCGGCTGGAAGCAGTTCTACGCGGAGGAGGTGGACAAGTCTGCGTTCTACGCTTTGGCGAAGAAGGTCCTGGGCCTGGACGACCGGGACATCATCGAGTTTTTCGGAGCCGTGGAGCACCCGATCTTTTACAACGACTGCGAGCGGCACCACTTCCACATCCCCGTCTACAGCCGCGTTCTCATCCGGGACCCGGCGACGCTGAAGCCCGTCCCCAACGGGACCCCGGGGCTGGTGAATCTGATCACCCCCATGGACGTGGGAACGCCCCTGCTCTCCGTCATGACCGACGATCTGGGAATCCTCCACGACGCCGGCGAGTGCGGCTGCGGTCTGGATGCTCCCTGGCTGGAAATCCTGGGCCGGGTGGGGCTCCAGGACATCAAGACCTGCGCCGCGGGCGCTGCGGAAATCCTGAACAAGGTGGAGGTGAGCCTATGATCCTGGCAAACGGAAAGCGCTGGGAGAGCTCCATGCAGAGCGAGATCCTGGCGGGTCTGGAAGCGAAGCTCAACGCCACCCTGGCGGGACCGCCCCTGGAGGCCGAGACCGTCGTGGCCGCCATCGACGAGCTGGGAAAGCGGGTGGCTGCCGGGGAATTCGACGAACGGATCGCCGCCCTGCAAATCGACGGAGCGGAGCAATACAAGGAGCTGGCTGTCCGTCTGCTGCGGCGGGACAATCTGGAATTCATGCTGCGAACGGAGCTGGGAGCCGACTTCCGCCCGGACTATCTGACCGAGCCTCCCGCAGGGCTGCAGCCTGTGCGGGTGCTGACCCGGCCCCTGGGCGTCCTGCTGCACATTGCCGCGGGCAACGCCGACGGCCTGCCGGCCTTCTCCGTGGCCGAGGGCCTCGTCACGGGCAATATCAACATCCTGAAGCTGCCCCAGGCGGACAACGGCCTTTCCCTGGAGATCTTTCAGGCCCTGCTGGAGCTGGAGCCCCGGCTGGCGGACTACATCTACGTCTTCGACACCCCCTCCTCCGACGTGGGGGCCATCCAAAGGATGGCGGAGCTGGCCGACGGCATCGTGGTCTGGGGCGGAGAAGCCGCGGTCTCGGCGGTGCGCCGCTTCGCCCATCCCGGGACAAAGCTGATCGAGTGGGGCCACCGGCTGAGCTTCGCGTATCTTTCCGGAGCGGTCCCGGAGCGGGAGCTGACCGCCCTGGCGGAGCATCTGGTCGTCACCCGGCAGCTGCTCTGCTCCTCCTGTCAGGTCATTTATCTGGACACGGAGCGGATGGAGGATCTCCGCGCCTTCTGTGATCGGTTCTGGCCGATTCTGCAAAGGGCGGCCGAGGCGCGCCGGCCCCGGACCCTGGGCGCGGTGGCGGAGCTGACGCTGCGGACTTATACGGATCGGCTGGAGGCCATCCTGGACGGCGGGACATCGAAGCCCTGGTCCTCTCCCCTCTGCTCGCTGATCCCGAAGGAGGACAGCGCCCTGGAGCTCTCTCCCATGTTCGCCAACGTGCTGGTAAAGCGTCTGCCCCGTCAGAAAATCCTCCCGGTACTGCGAAAGGCCAAGCCCTATTTGCAGACCGCGGGCCTGGCCTGTCCCCCGGCGGAGCGGGAAGCGCTGACGCAGCTGCTGGCGCAGGCCGGTCTCACCCGGATCACCCGCCCCGGCTCCATGTCTGAGGGCGTCCCCGGCGAAGCCCACGACGGAAGCTATCCCCTGCAGCGCTATATTCGGATCGTGAATGTGGAAATCTAATTCCGTATCCCAAATCCCTGATCCGGTTCCCTGCTGTCCGTGTGAACGAAAGACGACCCTCCCTGATCGGGGGGTCGTCTTTCGTTTGGGTGTTTCCGTCAGTCTCCCTTGTGTACCACCACCTGGGGGAAGGGGATCTCGAAGCCGTTGGCGTCCAGCAGCAGCTTGACGTCCCGGTTCAGTGCGCGTTTGGCCTGGAAGAACTTTTCCTCGTCGGCCTGGACGGAGAACTTCAGGTTGATGCCGCTGTCCGCCAGCTCCTCCACGCCCATATAGCGGATGTCGGTCAGGTAGAGGTCGGGATGGTTCTTTCTCGATCCCGGCAGCTCCTTTTCCATGACCTTCTCCAGCCGCCGCAGATCCGTGTCGTAGGCCACGGCGCAGATGATGATCACCAGGGAGTTGATGCGGGAGCGGTTCTGGAAGTTGCGGATGTCGGAGTTGTTCACCACCTTGAGGTTGCCGCCGTCGTCCTCGATGACGGTGGTGCGGACGCCGATGCTGCGGACCACGCCGCGGACGTCGTCCAGGACGATGATGTCGCCCACGCTGTACTGATTTTCAAAGATGATGAAGGCGCCGGTGATGATATCCTCGATCAGACTCTGGGCGCCGAAGCCGATGATCAGGCCGATGATCCCGACGCCGGCCAGGACCGCCCCGGCGTCCACGCCCAGGATGGTCAGACTCCAGACGACGGCCACGATGACCGCCAGGTATTTCAGCAGCCCGCAGCACATCTCGGTGATCGTGAAGGTCCGCTTGTTCTTCTTGCCGATGAGCCGCAGGATGAAGCACAGGATCCGGTAGATCAGCCAGACGATACAGATCGCCACCACCACCGTGATGATCTGAGCCACCGTGGTCTTGAGATCCTGGTTGAGGATCAGATTGCTGCGCTCCGTGCTGGCGAGCTTGGCCCGCAGGGACTGGGACAGGGGCAGCCACTTGGGGTTGGCGAGCACCAGGGTGATGATCGCCACGATAACGAAAGTAAGATATGCCTTTGCGCCGCGTTTCTTTTCTTTCATGTTGGTTCCTCCTCTATAATCGTTTCTTTGCTGCGGTTAATTTTGAATATCGAGAATATCCGTGTCGGTCGTGTAGTCGTTTCCTGTAGAGACGTCCGTCACCACAAGCCGGAATATGACCTTTGGCCCACCGGAGCCTGCGGTAGGTCCGGGAATGACTCCGTTGCATTCGAAGAGATAGGAATTGTCGCTCCGGGAGATGGTGAACTGAGAGAGCACGGAGCTGTCGTACTCGGTCTGACCGACCTGTGCGCCGCTGTTGTCGCACCAGTAGGCGGTCAGGCTTTTGACCTGGAAGTTGTATGCGTTCAGGTGCGGATCCTGCTCTCTTGCCAGGAATTCGGCCCAGTAACCGAAATACAGGGTATCATCGGTGGGACCCAGGGAAACTTCGCCGTCGCTCGTGAAGGAATCCGGCGCCATGACGACCGGGACGGTCGTGCTTTGGGAGATGGTCTTTGTCACGCCGTTCTCCTTGTACTCGCCGGTGATGGTTACGACCACGGAGGCATTGCCCTCCTCGTAGTCCGGCGAAACGGAGCCGTCGTAATAATCTGTCTCGGTCTGGGTGATCCCGCCGTCGTCTCCAAGGAACAGACCGTCGCTTGAAACGACGGAGACCGTGATGATCACCTGGTCGGCGTCGCCCATATTCAGATGATAGTAGAAGTCAACCTCAAAATCAGCACTTTCCTCGAAGAGCGGGACGTTGGCGCCGAATTCGGTGATGCTCGGGGCGGTGAAGGGCGGAGCCTCGATCTCCGCCGAGGCGGTGACGGTTTGGGTGCTGCCGTAGCGGTCATACTCGCCTGTGAGAACGATCCTGGAGGCCGTGCTGATATTGATGTCCGTTTCGCTCTCCGTGAAGCTTCCGCTGCTGTCCCGCAGCACCGCCGGGGACGTGAGCAGCAGCAGGCCCGCATTGTCGTAGAAGCTGGCGGTGATCTGCATCTCGGAGGCGGAGTTCAGGGTGAGCTCGTATTCGTAGAGCACCCCGTCCGCGTTATGGGCGGCGGAATTGATCGTGAGCTCCGGATCGGTGAAGGGCGCAGCCTCCACATCCATGAAGCCCCAGACCTCAAAGCTCTCGCCTTCGATCTCGTAGGTGCCGACCAACCAAAGCGTCACATCGTGTCCGGCGGAGTCGGGCGCGTCGATCACCCGGTCGGTAATCGACTGGGATGAGGTGATTTCGATGGGGCCGTCGGTACCGTAGACCGTGGATTCCATGCTGAGCTCCGCGTTCACGCTGAGGCTCTCGGCGTCATGGAGCAGGATGTCCGCGCTGTAGATGATCTTCTCCGGATCGCTCGGGTCGCGCTGGGCGGCGGTGACCTCGATCTCCGGTTCATCGAAGAACTCCAGCACCTTGGAGACTGTAATGGTCTTGGTCTCGCCGTTCTTCGTCTGATAGGTGCCGGTCAGGGTCAGAGTGATCTCCGGGAAGGATTCCAGATCGCCGATCTCCTCTTTCTGCAGCTCCGAGGTCTCGGACGCCGTGTGGGTGAAGGGGCCGCCGGTCAGGAGGGTCTCGGTCACGATCTCAAAGGATCCGTCGTCTTGCTCAATCTCCTCCTCATAGCTCATCTCCGCGTCGACCTGGAGCTCCGTGGCGTCGTTGAGGGTAACAATGTAGTTGTAGACCACCATACTGCTTCCCTGAACCGCCGTTGCGGTCTTGATCTCCAGGGTGGGATCGGTGAAGGGCTCCGCCGGCACCTCCAGGGTCCGGCTGGCGGTGACGGTCTTGGTGCTCCCGTTCTCGGTATAGGTGCCCGTCAGGGTCAGGGTCACGGTGCCGGGCCAGTTGTCCCATTCCAGATCCACGCTCCGGGTGGGAGAGCTGCCGGAGGCCGTATGGCTGTAGGGTCCGTCCGCCCCGAGGTTTTCGCCCAGGTCGGAGCTGATTGCAGCGCTGACCTCCATGCTCTGGGCGGAGTTCAGGGTCACCTGGTAGCTGTAGCTGAGGGGCGTCACATCATCGGCGTCCAGGAAGACGTCCGAGATGCTCAGCGTCGGCGCCGTGAAGGGCACGTTCAGGGTCTGGGTGGCGGTGACGGTCTTTGAGGTTCCGTTCTCCGTGTAAGTACCCGTCAGAGTCAGGGTGACGGAGGCGGGCCGGGTGGTCCAGCTCAGGGCCACGTTCCGGGTCGCGGAGGTGCCGGAACTGCTCTGGGTGAAGGGACCGTCCGTGCCCAGGGAGGCGCCGCCGTTGGCCGTGACCGTCGCCCGGATCTGCAGATTGGCCGCGGAGTTCAGAGTCACCCGGGCGGCGTAGCTGAGGGCCGTCGCGTCATCCCCGTTCAGGGCGGCGTTGGCGATGGCCAGGGTCGGCGCTGTGAAGGGCTCCGCAGGCACGTTCAGGGTCTGGGTGGCAGTGACGGTCTTGGTGCTTCCCTTCTCGGTATAAGTGCCCGTGAGGGTCAGGGTGACTGTGGTGGGCCGGGTGGTCCAGCGCAGAGCGGCGCTCCGGGTGGGTGAATTGCCGGAGCTGCTGTGGGTATAGGGGCCGTCCGTGCCCAGCTGGGCTCCGGTGTTGGAGCTGATCGTCGCCCGGACCTGCATGGAGGTCGCGGAGTTGAGGGTCACCCGGTAGCTGTAGCTGAGGGGCGTCACATTGGAGCCGTTCAGCGTCGCGCTGACCAGATTCAGCCTGGGCGCTGTGAAGGGCGCCTCGGGAACGGTCAGCCGCTGGGTGGCCGTGACGGTCTTGGTGCTCCCGTTTTGTGTGTAAGTACCGGTGAGGGTCAGGGTCACGGTGGTGGGCCGGGTCGTCCAGCTCAGGGCGGCGTTCCGTGTGGGCGAGGTCCCGGTGCTGTTGTGGGTATAGGGGCCGCCGCTGCCGATGCCGGCGCCGGTGTTGGATGTGATCGAAGCCCGGACCTGCATAGAGGCCGCGGAGTTGAGGCTCACCCGGTAGCTGTAGTTGAGCTGCTTCGCGTCGGTCCCGTTCAGGGCCGCGTTGGCGATGGTCAGAGTCGGGGCCGTGAAGGCGGGCTCCGACACCCGCAGGGTCTGGCTGGCGGTGACGGTCTTGGTTACGCCGTTTTGGGTGTAGCTGCCCGTCAGGGTGAGAATCACCGTTTCCGGCCGGGTCGTCCAGCTCAGGGCCGCTCTCCGGGTGGGAGAGGTTTCGGATTTGCTGTGGGTATAGGGACCGTCGGTGCCCAGCCTGGCCCCGGTATTGGAGCTGATGACCGCCTGCACCCGCAGGGACGAGGCGGAATTCAGGCGCACCCGGTAGTGGTAGCTCAGAGGCGTCACGGACGTGCCGTTGAGGGAGGCGTTGGAGATGGTCAGGGTCGGGGCTGTGAAGGGCACCGCCGACATCTCAACGGTCTGGCTTGCCGTGACAGTCCTGGCTTCCCCATCCTCGGTGTAGCTGCCCGTGAGGGTCAGGGTGATCTCCCTGGGTCGGGTCGTCCAGCTCAAAGCGGTCTCCCGCTCCGGAGCGCGCTCCGAAGCTGTATGGAGGAAGGGGCCGTCGCTCGCCAGGGAATTGCCGTTTTCGTCCGTGATCTGGGCGCTGACCTCCAGGCTTTCCGCGGAGTTCAGCTGCAGCTCATATCGCCAGCGCAGAGGCGTCCCCTCCGGGCTCTGGAGCATCGCGTCGGTCACGGTCAGGGTCGGGGCCGTGAAGGGCTCCTCCGGCACCGCCAGGGTCTGGCTGGTCGTCAGGGTCTTGGTCTCGCCGTTTTCGGTGTAGCTGCCTGTCAGCGTCAGCGTGAGCTCCGCGGGCCTCTCCTCCCATTCCAGAGCGGTCTCCCGCAGCGGGGAGCTCTCCGTCCCGCCATGGAACCAGGGTCCGTCGGCGCCCAGCGGATTGCCGGCCTGGTCGGTGATCTCCGCCGTGACCTCTATGGACTCCGCGCCCGCCAGCGTGATCTCGTAGCGGTAACGCAGGGGGCTCACGTTGGAGCCGTTGAGCTCGCAACTGAGGATGCTCAGCGTCGGGGTCTCAGAGGGCGCGACGGTTTCGGCGGTCGTGGGAGACGGCTCCGTGGCCGGCTCCGTTAGGGGCTCTGTAACCGGCTCCGGCTCCCGCATCGGCACCTCCCGCTCTGCGTTCAGCTGGTACGATTCCCCGTCCCGATAATAGCTGGCGGTGAGCTCCAGCTTCAGACTGGAGAGACCTACGGGGCGGGAAACGGTCATGCGCATCTGCTCGGAGACGCCGCTGGTCTCGTGGTGGTAGGGGCCGGCGGTCCCCAGGATCTCGCCGTCCTCCGTGCGGGCCGTGACGGTGACGTCCACAGCCTCGGCGTCGTTCAGCTCCACCTCGTAGCTGTAGTACAGCTCGTCCAGGTTGTCGGAGCCCTGCTCCGCGGAGACGATCTCCAGGGTCGGCTCCAGAAAGCTCTTTGCCGCCGGGCTCTCGTCTCCGCCGGATACCATCAAGGCCAGCACCGCCACTACCGCGGCCGCGGTGGTCCAGAAGCTCCGCTTGAGGTCGTTGATCCGGGAAGTCCGCTTAGCTTTGTTCATAGCTGTTGCGCCGTGCAGGGCGCCGTAGCTCTTCCCGCCTCTGACCTTCGAGTAGAGGGGCATGATCTCGGGGTATCGGTTGTCTACTTCATACATATCTCTTCCCAGCCTCCTTTCGTCGGCTTGCGGCGCGGTCCCGCGCCTACGGGTCTTATCCTGCGGTAAAATCAAAACTTGCAATTCTCTCTATTTTGTATTATTATTACATAGAATTCAAGTAATATCAAGTATAAATGCTGTTTTTTCCACTTTTTTCGACTTTTGTCTGGATAACACAGGAGCGAGGCCGCTTTTCGGCCCCGTTCTGCAAACGAAAACGGAGGAATGCCAAATGACCATTCTGGAGACCATCGCCGCGCGGCGCAGCGTGCGAAGCTTCGACGGGCAGGATCTGTCGCCCCGGGACCAGGCGCGGCTGTCGGAGCTCTTCGCGGACGCGAAAAACCCCTACGACCTGCCGGTCAGCTTTGCGCTGCTGGACGCGCGGGACAAAGGGCTATCCAGCCCCGTCATCACCAGCACCTCGCTCTGGCTGGCGGGCAAGCTGACCCGGGCACCCCACGCGGAGGAGGCCTTCGGTTACTCCTTTGAGACTCTGCTGTTGCGGACCGCGGCTCTGGGCATGGGCACCGTCTGGATCGCCGGAACCTTCAACCGCTCCGCCTTTGAGTCCGCCATGGAGCTGAAGCCGGACGAAATCATGCCCTGCGCCAGCCCCGTGGGCTATCCGGCGGCGAAGATGTCCCTGCGGGAGACCCTCATGCGCAGGGGCGTCAAGGCCGGCGAGCGCCTGCCCTTCGGGACCCTGTTCTTCGACGGGGATTTCTCCCATCCCCTGACGCCGGAGGCCGCGGGGGAGCTGATCACCCCCCTGGAGGCGGTGCGGAAGGCTCCCTCAGCGGTGAACCGCCAGCCCTGGCGGGCGGTACGGATCGGAAATGTCGTTCACTTCTATGAGAAGCACAGCAAGGGCTATGTGGACAAAAGCGGCTGGGATTTGCAGAAGGTGGACCTGGGCATCGCCCTGTGTCACTTCGCCCTGGCCGCGGAGGCGCTGGGTATGACGCCGAAGCTCCGCCTGGAGGACCCGGCCTTGGACAGCCCCGATGGGATCGACTATATCGGCAGTTTTTCCACTGTTCTCCCATAACGGCTGAAATCGTTGTTTCGTATTCAGATCTGAGCACGCAAAAGGCGGGCCGGAGCAAACGCTCCGGCCCGCTGTGTTTCAGGGATTGTTGTTCTGTGTTGTTGAAAACGCTGACGCCTTCGGATTACATGGCGGCGCTTTCTTCGGCAATCTTGGCGGCTTCTTCTTCAGGAGTCAGGAAGGCGGAGGGCGCGGGCTCGACGCCGCGGGCCTTTTCGATCCAGTAGACGATGAAGAAGGTCAGGGCGCTGACCAGGCAGCCAAAGACCACAGGGAGCATCAGCCAGACGGTCTTGCCGCCGCCGATCAGCTGCCAGACGATGAAGGCAGCCGTGCCGGTGAAGATGGAAATCAGGCCGGCGTTCTTGGTGGCCTTGGGAACCACCAGGCCCAGGCCGTAGGCGGCAAAGGGTCCGGCGCAGCGGATGCCGAAGGCGAAGGTGTTCATGGTGACGATGGACACGCCGAAGAGGGAGATCAGCATGGCGACCAGCGCAGCCACCACGTTGCAGGCACGGGTCAGGAAGATGATCTTCTTCTCCGACAGCTTCTTCAGATCGCCGCCGAAGCCCGTATACAGGTCGTTGATGACCATGGTGGACATGCAGAGCAGGTTGGAGTCCGCGGAGGACATGGTGGCGCAGATGATGGCGGCGGAGATCAGGCCGGTGACGACGCCGGGGGCGTACTTGCCGGTGATCATCATCATGGCGTTGGAGCCGTTCTCAGCCAGACCGGGCAGGTTGTCCTTCATGGCAAAGGCAGCCAGACCCAGCAGCGTGGGGAAGATGGACATGGCGGCCATCAGAATGGCGGAGAGGAAGGAAGCGTTCTTGGCGGTCTTCTCGTCCTTGGCGGTCTCGAAGCGGGAGACCATCTCGGGGCCGGCCAGAAAGGTGCAGAAGTAGTTGAAAATGTAGCCGATGATGGTGGCCCAGCCGATGGCGGTGAAGTCCAGCTTCGCCTCGGGCAGCTTGGCGGCGATGGCATCCCAGCCGCCGGCGCCCTTCAGGACCAGCGGCGTCGCAATCGCCAGGCCAACGATAATGATCAGGAACTGTACCAGGTCGGAGATCTGGTCGGCGATCATGCCGCCCATGGTGGTATAGAGAATGATAACCAGACCGGCGAAGATCAGGCAGACATTCAGAGGAATGCTGGGAATCAGGGCGTTGATGACGGAGCCGGAGGCGGCGATCTGTGAGGAGGTCAGGCAGAACAGGGACAAAACGCTCAGAATGCCGGTGAAGTTGCTGGAGACCTTGCCGAAGCGGCGGCCCACAACCTCAGGGATGGTGACGGCCATGGTCTTGCGGATCTTGGGGGCGAAGTAGGCCAGGGGGATCATGGCGATGGAAGCCGCCAGTACATACCAGCATGCGCTCATGCCCCAGTCGCCGAAGGCCTTCTGGGCCAGGCCGGTGGTGCAGCCGCCGCCGATGTTGTTGGCGGACAGGGAGAAGGCCACCATGAACAGGCCCATCCGACGGCCGGCGACCATGTAGTCCTTGGAATTCTTGATCTTCAGCTTGCTGACGACAGCGCCGACGATCAGCATTCCCACGAGGTACGCGATGACGATAATCAGCGGGATAATCTGGATTTCCATGCAAATATCTCTCCTTTCAAATTTGTGGAGGCTTTCCACATGGAGCAATTATACTGCATACTCAGGCAAATGGCAACTAAAAATTGTAACTTTTAGCAGAAATATGAATAAAAGATGAACAAAAGGAGGGTTTTTCTAAAAATCCATCGAAAATCAGTATATGGTTTTCAGATCCTCCGGACGGATCCCGTACTGCCGGCAGAAGTCCTCCAGCTCCCGCTGGGTGGAGGCGCCGCAGTAGGCGCAGAACCGCCCGCTCTCCTTCTCGAGAAAGCCCAGAGTCATCTCCCGGTTGCAATAGCTTTTGCGGACAGCCGGCTGCAGCCGTTCCGCGTCATAGGCCGGGGCCTTCTGCTTGGAGCTTTTATGAAAGAACGCCATTTTGTTCGCCCTCCTCTGTCTATTCCCTGTCCGCGTCGTACATGGGTTTCAGCAGGTAGTCCATGAAGACGGGAATCCGCTTTTCCCAGGCGGCCTCGTTGTGCTCCGCCCCGGGGACCATCCGGGCCGCCACGTCCGCGCCGAAGAGGGACAGGGTCCCCGCAAGTCCGAACATGGCGGAATAGGCATACTGCTGATCCTCCGGGATCTCCGCGGTGCCGAGGTCCAGATAGACCCGGGTTGGGGCGGCGATCCCGGCCTTGGCGATCAGCTCCACCAGACGCATGCCCCCGGCCCAGATGCTGGGCGACAGGGCGGCGCCCATGGAGAAGGTCTGATTGTAGGCCACGAGCGCGTAGAGCGTCATCAGACCGCCCATGGAGCTGCCGGCGATCATGGTGTGCTCCCGGTCCGGCAGAGTCCGGTAGCTCCGGTCGATCTCCGGCTTGAGGGTGCGCGTTATCCAGTCCATGGTCGTCTTCCCCAGGCCGTCGATCTCCCCGAAGGGCGGGTAAACGAAATCCCAGGGGGCATATTCGTGCAGGCGGCGATCCCCCTCCGGGTTGCACTCGATGGCCACAACAATCAGGGGCAGCTTCGTGCGCTGCAGGTATTCCTTCATGCCCCAGCTCTTGCCGAAGGTGGCGTGGCGGTCGTAAAACACGTTATGGCCGTCAAACATATAGAGCACCGGGTAGCGGCGCTCGGAGTCGTCGTAGTCCTTGGGAAGGCTGACATAGAGCCGCCGGGCTTTCCGGGTGGGCAGCTCCGGAATCTGGATCTTCTTGACTTGGATCATGGTAAACTCCTTTGTAATTCCGCCTGCGCCTGTCCCGGCTTTTCGGCGGGAACGGGATCGGCGGTTGATCATCGCAGGGAATCCGGGGAAACCGGGAATTCAAAAGAACAGCCCGTGGTAAAGGGCCGGCTTCAGACACAAACAGGGCCTCACGCGGAGCTCCTGTGCCTATCATACAACAAAGCGCCCGCAATGTCATCAAAAATTTTTCAAAGCTCCCCGCGAGGGGACCGTTTTCGCGCAATATTTCCCGAAGAAGAAAAAAATTTTTTGATTTTATACGGCGTTTGTGCTATAATCAGCATTAATCATCCACTACATCAAGGAAATGAGGATATCAATATGCTGAACATCTCCAAAACCATCCGAGACGACGACGCCGTCTTTGCTCTGGAGGGACGTCTGGACACCACCACCGCCCAGGATCTGGAGCACGCCCTGCAGAAGGCCATGCCGCGTGTGAGCAAGCTGACCCTGGACTTTGAAAACCTGGACTACATCTCCTCCGCGGGGCTGCGGGTGCTGCTCTCCGCCCAGAAAACCATGAGCGCGAAGGACGGCGAAATGAAGCTCCTCCATGTGAACGAGGCCATCCTGGATATCTTCGAGGTCACCGGCTTCTCCGACATTCTCACCATCGAGTAATCCTCCGCCGTCCGGACGCTGCGGAGCGCAAGCTGCGCCGCAGCACCACATTCTGAACAACAAAATACGACAATGATCAAAAAATTATTTCGTCAGATGCTCCTGACGCAGATTGTCTCCTCCATGACCGTGACCCTCTGCATGCTGGTGGACAGCATCATGATCGGCCGCTTTTTGGGCGAGGACTCCATGACCGCCTACGGACTCGCCAGTCCCCTGCTGCTGGTCTTCGCCGCCTTCGGCAGTCTGATCTCCTCCGGCGTCCAGGTCCTGTGCAGCAAGACCGTTGGCCGGGGCGACCAGGAGGCCACCGACGCCTGCTACTCCGTCTCCGTCTCCCTGGCGGCGGGGATCTCCGCGGTGGGTCTGGTCCTGGTCTTCGTTCTGCTGCGCCCCCTGACCACTCTGCTGGGCGCCGGTCATCCCGGAACGGACAATCCGGTCTTCGGACTCACCAAGGATTACATCGTCGGCTTCATCATCGGCGCGCCGGCCTTTCTCTGCGCCCAGATCATGGTGCCCTACATGCAGCTCGCCGGCTGCCGGACCCGGCTGGTGGCCGCCGTGATCGCCATGACGGTAACCGACATCGCCCTGGATCTGCTGAACGTCTTCGTCCTGCGCTGGGGCACCCTGGGCATGGGCCTGGCCTCCACCGTCAGCTACTATGTTGCCTTCGGCATCGGCGCGGGCTATTTCCTGCGGAAAGACTGCATGTTCCATTTCCGCCGCCGCCTGATCAAGGCCTCCGTGGGCAGGGAGCTGAGCGCCTGCGGCGTCCCCACGGTGGTCAACCAGATCAGCATGGTGTTTCTGGTCTTCCTGCTGAACCGCATGCTGCTGGAGGTGGAGGGCAACCGGGCTGTGGCCGCCTATTCGGTGATCTCCACGGTTGGCAATCTCTGTTATTGCTTCGGCTCCGGCATCGGCGCCGTGGCCATGATGCTGGCCGCCATCTTCTACACCGACCGGGACCGCGACTCGATCCTGGAGCTGCTGCCCATCATGACCCGCAGCGCCATTGTGCTGGACGTGGTCGTCACGCTGGTCGGTCTGCTGCTGGCGGAGCCGCTGGTGACCCTCTTCCTGGGAAGCGGCGTTTCTGCCAAGCTCCTGGCCGTCTCCGGCCTGCGGCTCTTTGTGCTGTCCATGGTTCCCTCCTCCATCAACTCCTCTTTTAAGAATTACTACCAGGGCGTCAACCGCCTGCGGCTGACAGAGCTGATCTCCGTGCTGCAGAACTTTGTTTTCCCGGTGTTCTTCGCCTTTGTGCTGAGCCGCTTCTGGGGGGTCACCGGCATCTGGCTGGGCTTCCTCTGCGGCGAAACCGCCGCCCTGATCGCCTTTTCCTGCCTGGTCTGGCGGCGGCACGGGAGCGTTTCCATCAGCGCCGAGGCCTACAGCATGCTGGAGCCGGACTTCGGCGCCGCGGCGGATCGCTGCCTCTGCCGCAAGCTCCACTCCCTGGAGGAGGCTATGGCTCTTGCCGAGGAGGTCCCCGCCTTCTGCCTGAAGCACGGCCTCGATAAGCGGCTCTCCAACCTGATCGGCCTGTGCGTGGAGGAGATGACCGTCAACGTCGTCCGGCACGGCTTCAGCTTTGACCGGCTCTCCCACGACGTGGAGGTGCGGCTGGTGCTGGACGAGGACCGGCGGATCATTCGCATCCGCGACAACTGCATCAACTTCGACCCTGTCAAATATATGGAACTCCACAAGAGCAGCGATCCTACTGCCCACATTGGTCTGAGGCTGGTACTCAGCATGGTAAAGGATTCAAGTTATGTAAACTCCCTTGGCCTCAACAACCTGACGCTGGTACTCTGATTATTTTCCGAAAGGGTGAACCAAAATGTTCCAGAGGACTCTCTATCGCGGAGATATGTTGAAATGTGCCCTGTGCTGCGACGCGCCGTGCAGCAAGGCCTGCGGAAGGCTGGACACGGCTTCCCTCCTCCGAAGCATCTGGTTTGACAACGAAAAGGCAGCGGCCTCCCGCCTGCCGGCGGAGGATCTCTGCGTCGGCTGCCCCGCCCCCTGCGAGACCGCCTGTGTGCGGCCCGGCCAGGTCCCGATCCGCGGTCTGCTGCGCCGTCTGCGGGAGGAGGTCCGCCCCGAGCTGGAGATCGACCCGCCAGGGGATCAGGATCGGCTTCGGACCGACCTGTGCGGAATTCCCCTGGAAAATCCCTTCCTGCTTTCCTCCTCCGTGGTGGGAAGCAGCTACGACATGTGCGCCCGGGCCTTTGAGGCCGGCTGGGCGGGAGTTGCCTTCAAGACCATCTGCTCCTTCGAGATTCACGAAGCCTCGCCCCGCTTCTCTGCCATCACCGGCGACAACGGCAGCATCATCGGCTTCAAGAACATCGAGCAGCTCTCAGACCACAGTGTGGCGGAGAACATGGCTGTCTTCCGCCGCCTGAAACAGAATTATCCCTCCAAGTTCATTCTGGCTTCCATCATGGGTCAGAACGACGCGGAGTGGGAGGAGCTGGCCCGCCTCTGCGAGGAAAACGGCGCGGACGCCATCGAGCTGAACTTCTCCTGCCCCAATATGGCCGACGGAGGCCTGGGCTCCGACATCGGTCAGGTGCCCGAGCTGGTGGAGCGCTTCACCGCCGCAGCCAGACGGGGCACCCGGATCCCCATACTGGCAAAGCTGACCCCCAACGTGGCGTCCATGAGCCCTGCGGCGGAGGCCGCCAAACGGGGCGGCGCCGACGGCATTGCCGCCATCAACACCATCAAGAGCATCATCGGCGTGAACCCTCACACCTATATCTCCGCGCCGGCGGTCCACGGCATGTCCGCCGTGGGCGGCTACAGCGGCTGCGCCGTGAAGCCCATCGCTCTGCGCTTCATTGCCGAGCTGGCCCAGAACCCTGCCCTGGAGGGCCTGCATCTGAGCGCCATGGGTGGCGTGGAGACCTGGCTGGACGCCCTGGAGTTCATCCTCCTGGGGGCTGCCAGCATCCAGGTCACCACCGCCGTCATGCAGTACGGTTACCGGATCATTGACGATCTGAAGGCCGGTCTGAATCTCTATCTGGCGGAGAAGGGCTTCCGGAACCCGGCTGAGGCCCGGGGCCTTGGCCTCAGTTCCGTCAGCGACACCACGGACGTGCTGGAGCGCGACACGGTACTCTTCCCCAAATTTCAACGGGACAAGTGCATCGGCTGCGGGCGCTGCGTCATTTCCTGCGCCGACGGCGGCCACCAAGCCATTCGTTTGGATGAGACCCGCCGGCCCGTGCTGAACGGGAAAAAGTGCGTGGGCTGCCATCTCTGCCTGCTGGTCTGTCCCCAGCGGGCCATCAGCCCCAGCCGGAAGCGAATCCCCAAGCCGAAGCCCTGAGGAATCCCCGACAGCATACCACAACGCTACACGCCGGAAGCGAGGCATTCGTTATGACAATCGAACTAAGCGGCCGCATCGACACCAACAATGCGGCCCAAGCCGAGAAGGATCTGCAAAGCCGGATCGGTAACAGCACAGAACCCATTAAGCTGGACGCAGCAAAGCTGGATTACATTTCCAGCGCCGGTCTGCGGATCCTGCTGCGTATCAGAAAAAAGAGAGCCGAGCTGCGGATCGTCAACGTCAAGCCCGAGATCTACCAGATCCTGGACGAAACGGGCTTCACCCAGATCATGTCGGTGGAAAAGGCCCTGCGCAGGCTTTCGGTGGAGGGCTGTGAGGAGATCGGCCACGGCGCCAACGGTTCCGTCTACCGCTGGAGCGACGAGATCGCCGTCAAGGTCTATCGCGACGGCTGCGATCCGGAGGACATCCGCCATGAACGGGAAATGGCGAAGCTGGCTCTGGTCCTGGGCATCCCCACCGCCATCTCCTACGACGTGGTCCGGGTGGGCGAGCAATACGGCACCGTATTCGAGCTGCTGAACGCCCGCTCCTTCTCCTCCATCATCGCCAAAGAGCCGGACAAGCTGGACTGGTGCGTGCGGGAGTTCGCCGGCCTTCTGCGGCAGATCCACGATACCGAGGTCCCCGCAGGGACGCTGCCCGATATGAAACAAAACGTCCTGGGCTGGGTAGACTTCCTCCGGGATTATCTGCCGGAGGCGGCCTGGAGCAAGCTGCGGGCCATGACGGAGGCCGTTCCCGAAGACCGGCACATGCTCCACGGGGACTACCACACGAAAAATCTCGAAATCCAAAACGGCGAGGTGCTGATCATCGACATGGATACCCTGTCGGTGGGTCACCCGATTTTTGAGCTGGGCAGCGTCTACAATTCTCTCTTGGGCTTCTCCGAGCTGGACCACAGCGTGATTCAGCGTTTCCAAGGCTACAGCTACGAGACGGCAGGCATCTTCTGGCGGCGCTTTCTGGAATCCTATCTGGGCTGCGCCCAGAAAGAAAAACTGCGGGAAGTGGAAGAAAAGGCCCGCATCGTCGGCTACGTCCGCCTGATCCGCCGATCCATACGGCGAGGCGGATTGGATACCGAGGCCGGGCAGGCGGAAATCGAACACTGGAGGCAGGAACTGATGGGGCTGTTGAATCGAAATGATAGGCTGGACTTTTCCCGGGACGAGTTGAACATTCCCGCCAAGCGTGAGCGCCTGGACGCTGTGCAGGCCTTTGTCGCAGAACGTCTGGGCAGCGCCTGCTCCTTCAAATCGAAAATGAATATCGAGCTGGCCGTGGAGGAGATCTTTATCAACATTGCCAGCTACGCCTACGGCGAGGGCGACGGCACCGCCACGGTCCGGGTGGAGCGCTCCGAGTCCCCCGCGGCGGTGACCATCAGCTTTACCGACCGGGGCGTTCCCTATAATCCCCTGGCGAAGGACGATCCGGACGTTACCTCTCTGGCCCAGGAGCGTAAAATCGGCGGGCTTGGCATTTTCCTGACGAAAAAGGTCATGGATGAGGTCCGCTATGAGTACCGGGACGGCCAGAATATTCTGACCATGACAAAAAAGCTCAGCTGATACGCGGGAGGGATACCGTGGAACTCAAAGGCGGTGAACTGGATCTTCATATGCACTCCGCGATCTCCGACGGCACCGACACGCCCGCGGAGCTGCTGGATCGGGCCCGGGAGGCCGGGCTCCGTCTCTTCGCGCTGACGGACCACGACGCCGTTCGGGGCTGTCAGGAGATTTGTGCCCTGCTCCGTCCGGGCGACCCGCTGTTCCTGACCGGCGTGGAGTTCTCCTGCCGGGATGCTCTGGGCAAGTACCACATCCTCGGCTACGGCTATGATCCGGACGCTCCCGCCATCCGGGCCGTGGTGGAGCTGGGACACAGCTATCGGCTGAAGAAGCTGCGGATCCGCCTGGACTACCTGAAGCGGGAGTTTGGCTTCGTCTTCCCCCGGGAAGCGGAGGAAAGCCTGTTCGCCCTGCCCAACCCCGGCAAGCCCCACATCGGCAATTTGATGGTGCGCTGCGGCTTCGCCAAGACCAAGGATCAGGCCATCCGGGAATATCTCAACCGCCTGCGCATCCGGGAGGACTACGTGCTTCCGGAGGAGGCCGTCACCGGCATCCTCGGCGCCGGGGGCGTTCCGGTCCTGGCCCATCCCAGCTATGGCGACGGAGATCAGCTCATCCTCGGTCAGGAGCTGGAGGACCGGGTCCTGCGGCTGATGCGCTTCGGCCTGCGGGGGCTGGAGGCCTATTATTCCGGCTTCTCCGAGAAGATCCGCTCGCAGGTGCTGGCGCTGGCGGAGCGCTGCGGGCTCTACGTCACCGCCGGCAGCGACTATCACGGCACAAACAAGCTGATCCGTCTGGGCGACACCGGCTTCCCCGCGCAGCCGCCCTATCCGGCCGGCTGGGAGCGTTTTCTCAACGACCTGGTTTTGAACAAGGCAATTCAACCGGGAATCCGGTAATAAAAAAAGGAGAATAATACGTATGAGTTTCAACGAAGATCTGCTTCTCAAGCCCCTGATCAAATGGAAAGCAAAGGGCATTAAGATTATGTTCCTGATCGCGGGTCTCATCATGATCGGCCTGGGCGTCTACTTTACCTTCATCAAGGGCAGGGATTATGTGAAAGCCACCGGCGTGATCGATTCCGTCCGGGAGGAAGAGCGCATCGACGACAATAACCGCAATCAGATGGACTACTGGCCCATGGTTCGCTATACCGTGGACGGGAAGGAGTACAGGCAGGAGCTCGACGTCACGGTGGACAAGGACGAGGTGGGCAAGGAGATCAAGATCAAGTACGACCCGAAGGACCCCAGCAAGGTGACCTCTGATTCCCTGGGGCTCAAGCTTTATCTGCTGATCGCCGGCCCGATCATCACGGTCGTCGCGCTCTACGCCCTGCTGAAGACCCGCAGACAGGTGAAGCAGCTGCGGGAGGAGCAGCCCATCCGCTCCGTCTTCGGCGCCTCCCGGCCCGGCCTCGCGGAGCGCAGTCTCTATTTCGTAACCGACACTGGCACCGTCAAGGGTACCTGCCACATTGAGGACGAAAACCGCAGGGTCCTCTACGAGGCGGTCTGCAACAAGTTCTCCGCCCTGGGCGAGACCGAGTATCAATTCGTGGATCACGTTCTGGGCCGCAGCGCCGTCCATCTGGCGGGCGCGACCACCACCTCCAGATCCAACGGTCTGTTCGTCATCGACAATCACTCCACCTTCAACTTTGACGGCATAGACATCTGGAAGCTGCTGCACAATAACGGCATCGAGATCCGGACCGGACTCAATGGCATCAAGTGGAACTACACCCTCTTCCGGGACGGCGTGGAGCTGGCTCAGGTGGTCACCACCAGCATATACGTCCACGAGGAGGATGAGGAGGCCCACAGCATCGCCTCGAAGCTGCCTACCCCGGGCTTTTTCCGGATCCGCACCCGCGAAGAGAATCTGGACGCCATCTTCCTGACCCTCTTCGCCATTGGCCGCACCGACATGATGCTCTACAGATAAGGGTCCCCGCGGGTCTGAACCAGCAAACGATACGGGAGGAAGCAAGGTTTGAAGCTCCGATTTGACACGCTGAACAAAAAGCCGACGGTTTGGCACATCGCGATCCTCAGCGGCCTCGTACTGGCGGCGCTGGTCTTGATGTTTGCCCTGGGCGGGGAGCGGATGATCCCCATGGGCTGCGTTCTGCTGGCAGGCTTCTTTGCCCTCGTCACCGGCCTGCTGTTCCGGGCCTTCGTTCTGCAGCTCCGCTATAACCCCTATTCCTATAATACGATCATCTACTTCGGCTTTGCCCTTTTCACCGCCTTCATCGCCCTGACCTATCTCCTGCTCTGCGTTCGGATGGCGCAAGAACCGCTGTATCGGACCCCGGCCTCCGTGTTCGGTCAGCTTCTGATCTCGGGGAAGAACTATATGCTCTTCACCTTCCCTTTCCTGCTGATCTTCTGTCTGGGGCTCATCGCCTCCAACCTTTCGCTGATCCGCCACGAGGGCTTCCGTCCGGTCAATCTGCTGGGAATCGCCCTGGCCATCGCCCTGTTGGGCGGGGAGCTGTTGATCTATTTCCGGGACTTTGCCGTCTCCGGCTCCGTGTATGAGGTCATGCGCTATGACCTGCTGACCAATTTCCTGGCCGCCGTCTATCTCTATTTTGAGTGTATGATGGTGGGCACCATGGCCGCTGACGCCATCACCGCCCGCTATGAGCCGGAAAAGAACAAGGACTACATCATCGTCCTGGGCTGTGCCATTCGCCGGGACGGCAGCCCCACGCCCCTGCTGCGGGACCGGCTGGACCGGGCCCTTCGCTTCGCCCGGGCCCAGGAGGCGGAGACCGGACACGCGCCGATCTTCGTGCTCTCCGGCGGTCAGGGCGCCGACGAAAGCATCTCCGAGGCCGCGTCTATGCGCCGCTGGCTGTCGGAGCAGGGCGTCCCCGAGGCGCGGATGCTCCTGGAAGACCGCTCCACCGACACGGCGGAGAACATGCGCTTTTCCAAGGAGCTCATCTTCGCCCGGGACCCCAACGCGAGGGTCGCCTTCTCCACCAACAATTTCCACGTGTTCCGCTCCGGTCTCAAGGCCCGCCGGGTCAAGCTGCGGGCGGTGGGCATGGGCTGCAGGTCAAAATGGTACTTCTGGCCCAACGCGGCAGTCCGGGAATTCGTGGGCCTGCTGACCCAGCACAAGGGCAAGCAGCTCCTGCTCCTGCTGGGCCTGATCGTCTGCTATTCCCTGCTGACGCTGCTGTATTATCAGCATTTGGCATAGTCAAACGGCTTGCGGCCCTGCGGCTCGCGTTCTCCACAGCGTTCTCCGATGGGAGGACGCTGTGGTTTTTTTTCACAGATGTTACCTTTTCTGCGCTTACAGCGTTATAATAAATGAAAGGATTCTTTCCGGGAAAGGCAGGCGATGCAGACTTGGACAAGCAAATCTATACGGAGGCGGTTCGGCGGAACAGCCATCGCGTGTTTCTGCTCGCCCTGTCGTTTACACGGCAGCGGCAGGACGCGGAGGACGTGATCCAGACCGTCTTCCTGAAGCTGTGGAAGCATCCAGTCGCTTTCACAGACGAAACACACATGGACAAGTGGCTGACCAAGGTGACGGTCAACGAGAGTCGGAGCCTCCTCCGGGCGAGAGCGAGAGAGCCAATCTCCTATGACGAGCTGGAAGCGCTCGGCGCCGTTGCGGAACAGCCGGAGGAGCGGGAGCTAATCTCTGCTGTGATGCAGCTTCCGGAACCCCTGCGGGCGGTGATCCATCTGCACTACTACGAGGATCTGCCTGTCAAAGAAATCGCCGCGCTGCTGAATATCAGTCAGGCAGCGGTCAAGATGCGGCTGGTCCGGGGAAGGAATCTCCTGAAATCTGCGTTAACGGAGGGCGAACTGAAATGACAAAAGAAGAATATTGCGCGGCGTTTTCCAGGCTTCAGCCTTCCCAGGAGGCTGTGGACCGCCTGCTGGCAATCTCCGAGGAGGCGCAGCCAAAGACCAAGCGTCCGATTCGC
This sequence comes from Oscillospiraceae bacterium, assembly GCA_017509485.1. Lineage (GTDB taxonomy): Bacteria > Bacillota > Clostridia > Oscillospirales > Oscillospiraceae > JAFRPC01. The sequence continues at coordinate 42,545 of JAFWPP010000016.1, forward strand.
TTCGCCGCGCTGCTTGCCGCGGCGGTCCTCGCGTTGCTGCTGCTGGGCGGTACGGTTTACGCGATCTCCCATTGGTTCCGGCTGAGCGCGGAGCCGACCCTCACCGAGCGCCCCCACAAAGAAGTGGACGGACCGACCCAGCCCACGGACCCGCCGAAGCCCCAGGTCGGGATCGAGATCGAAGACGCGGGTTCGGGGAACTACGTCGGCTTTACCTTGGACGGCTTCTCCATCCCCGGCGCGGACACCCGCGGCACCAACTCCATGCAAAGCTGGCTGGATTATCACGGCCTCGCGCAGGACGCGGCGCTTCCGGGCAAGGCGGAGGGCGCGTATCAGCGCTACTATGCAGCCGCGCCCGACGGAGAGCTGCTCTGCGTAGAGGTGCTGGACAGCACGGGGATCGGTTACCGGAGCTACTTCACCCGCTATGAAGCGGAGCTGGTCAGGGAGGGGACCTTCAACGGCCTGGAGATCGTCTGGCTGCGGATCGTGGAGCCGGGGCTGGGGGACACCTGGCATCTGTTCTGCCGGGACGCCGCCCTGGGCTGCACCCTGGTCGTCAGCTCCAGCCGGGACTTCGCCCGCTGCGAGGAGGTCGCGGAGCACCTGACGCTGGTCGATACCGGCGTCCCCATCCGGCTGAGCGATACGAAAACCGTCTTCGGCCTGGGCCTGGTGGAGCTGCCGGAGGGCTTCCGCTATTGGGAGAACGTACCCCTTTCTGTGGAGCTGCTGAACGCGGCGCCGGCCGATCCCGGCCAGAATCTGACCGCTCTCTGGCGGAGCCAGATCCTTTCCAGAAAGGACGGCTCCAACCTGTCCATCTCCGTCCGGGGAGAACGCTTCGACTATACCAAATCGCAGAGCGCGACCCTGATCAAAACCGGCGAGCTTAACGGCCATGCCGCCCGCTGGTATCGGAACATCAACTATACAGACCCCTCCCTGACGACCCAAGGCCCGCCCAGCACGATCCTGGTGATCTGGTACGAGGAGCTGGGCTGCGAGGTGGAGATTTGGGCAAGTCAGGAAGAAACAGAGCTGCACCCCGGAGAGCTGGAGGAGATCGCGGCAATGCTGGAGCCAGTTCCCGTGGTGCTGACCGAGGAGGCCCCGGTGGAATTCCACGGCCTTGCCCAGGGTTGAAAACAAGAACAGAAAGGAGACACCATGAAATATCAGACCAGATTCCTTGCGATCATCCTTGCCGCCCTGCTGCTTCTGAGCGGCTGCGGCGGCGAGAGGAAAGAAACCGAAGGAAGTGCCGCCCCTGCCGACGGCTTCGGCCCCGCAGCGACCACGGGCGGCCAGAGCGCCGAGACCCAGGCCCCGGAGTCTGCGCTTCCGGACGCGCTGCGGATCGAAGGGCATACCATACTGGATCTCTGCCCCGCGGAGGACGGCTGGCTGCTGATCTCGGAGGGGCGCGTGCCCGAGATCAGCGATCGTTACGGGACCTTTCTGAGTACTCTGGACGCGAAGCTGCAGATCCAGGAGCAGTCGCTTTGGAGCGACGGCGATCCCGCCGCCATCCTCAGGGCCGACGGGCATCTCTGGGTCCTCCGCGACGCCGACGAGCCCGGCGGCGGCGCGGAGCTGTACCGGGACGGAGCGCTCTGGCTGAAGCCGGGCGAGGATTTTTCTTCGGAGGCCCAGTTGGCCTGGGAGGACGGAACGCTCTACACCGTCCTGAACTTCCGGCTTTGGATCGGCCAAAGAGAGATCGCCCTGCCCCAGACCGGCGGCGTGCGCTACAACGTGACCTGCGTTCTGCGGGCGGAGGGACAGATGTACGCCCTGGTCTCCGGCTGGGCGGACGGCAGCGGCAGCGCCGGCAGATGGCTCTGTCCCATCGGCCCGGACACGGAAAAGCTGGTCCTGCCGGAGCTGATCCTGCCGATCCCGGAGGACGCCTTCATTTCATGCTGGAATGAGACCGGCGCCTGGCTGGTTTCAGGCTCCAGACTTTATCAGACCGACGGATCGAGCTGCGAGGAGCTCTGCGACCTGGGGGCCTTCGGCGTGAATACCTCTTACTCCATACTCAAACGCCTGCTGGTCTGCCCGGACGGCAGCTTCCTGGCGGTGAATCCCGACTGCGTCCTGCACGTCGATCCCCGGCGGAACGGCGGCAAGACCCTGACCATCGGCCTGTATTACTCCGACTACGAGGCCAAGGAGGCCGTTACCGCCTTTAACCGAGCGGGGACCGACTGGCGGATCAGCGCCAGAAGCTTCAACGACGTAGAGAGTCTGAATCTGGCCCTGTTGAACGGCGAGCTGGATCTGCTCTGCGTGAACAGCCGGGAGTTGCTGCGGAATTACGGGGAAAAGGGCCTGCTGGCCCCCATCGAAAGCCGGGTCACCGACATGGCGCTGCCCAACGTGGTAAAGCTCTGCTCCCTGCGCGGCGACTGTCTGTATCTGCCCCGGCGAGTCATGCTGGAGGGCTGCAGCATTCCGGCAAAGTTCGTGGAGCGTCGAGAGGAGCTGGAAAGTCTGGAGACGCTCATGGAGCTTCTGGATCAGCGCTGCCCCAGGACCTACGAGCTTCAGGTCAGGGACAACACCCTCAGCCAGATTCTCCAGGTCTGCGGCGACGCCTGGATCGACCGGGAGAGCGGGACCGCGAGCTTCACCGATCCCTCCTTTCTGACGGTCCTGCAGTTCAGTAAGCGCTTCATGGAGAGCTGGGAGGCGGTGGCTGCCAATCAGGGAGGAGCAGACAGCGGACAGAACGACTTTGCCGATCTGCTGGACGATCAGATCGCGCTGTCACAATACTGCTCGGAACAGCAGGACGACTCCGAGACGGGCCGTGCCGCGCGGGTCTTCTTCCGCTTCCCCGCAGGCCGGGGTAAGGGCTTCACCCTGCGCCCCGATCCCTTCTATGCGGTGGTCCGCGGAGGAGACGAGGACGGCGGCCAGGCCTTTCTGAACTATCTCTTCAACGGCCCCTGGTTCGACGAGCCGGAAGACCCGGCGGCTTGGGTCCACGTGCGCTATCCGACGCAGCTTGAACGCTTCCGTGCGACCTTCGAGCACGACTACGCGGACAGGGCCGGCGACCCGGCCGGAGAGGCCGCTGCCGCAGAGTGGAAGACTCTGCTGGAGGGCGCGGACAGCTTCTCGGACAGCATCAGCTCTGAGCTGTATTCCGTCATCCTGGAGGAGGCTCAGGCCTGGTTCCACGGCGACTGCTCCGCCGAGGAGGCCGCCCGCCGGATCCAGAACCGGGTGGAGATCTATTTGGCGGAACGGGGATAATATGCGGAAACGTTACCGAAACAAAAAGTCAAATACTTTTCTGTTTTTACTGCCCAGCCTCCCAGGCGTACTGTTGTTCTTTGTGCTGCCCTTTGGGATGGTGGTTTATTACAGCCTGGTCAATCGTCCGGTGGGCGGTGAATTTGTCAGGCTGGACAATTTCAAAGCACTGCTGGACAATAAGGCCTTTCTGTTGGGGGCAAAGAACACCGGCATTTTACTGGCGGTTTCGGTGCCCCTGGCGGTGCTGCTTCCCCTGAAGCTGGCCCTCTGGCTGGAGCGGGCCATCCCCATGAAGAGCCAGCTCCGCACGGCTTTTCTCAGCCCTATGCTGGTGCCGATTGCCTCCGTGATTCTGGTCTGGCAGGTGCTGTTTCACCAGAACGGGACCCTGAACGCTTATTTGGGCTCCCGTATTGATTGGTTTCATTCTCCCTGGAGCATTCTGATGGTGCTGCTGCTCTATCTCTGGAAGAACATCGGCTACCACACGATCCTCTTCACGGCGGCCCTGGCGGCCATCCCGCGGACCTACATCGACATGGCGAACCTGGACGGGGCCAGCCGGACAAAACAGTTCTTCAAGGTGAAGCTGCCCTTCCTGGCCCCGACGATCTTCTTTGTGGTGCTCATGAGCCTGATCGCCTCCATGAAGATCTTCCGGGAGGTCTGGCTGCTGACGGGCTCCTATCCCTACGAGAGCCTGTATCTGCTCCAGCACTTCATGAACAACACCTTCCGCACCATGGACTACCAGAAGCTCAGCGCCGCGGCCCTGATGCTGGCGGTGATCATGGGAGCTTTGATCGCGGTCCTGCTTCGGGTGGAAAGCTGCTTGGACAGAGACACGGAAAACGAATGACCAACTGTAGCGGCGCACAGCGTGCGCCATCGTGCCAGCGTTCCGATTTGTCATTGCGAGACCAGTCCTCAGACTGGTCGTGGCAATCCGTTCCCCCAGCGGCGGCCTATCGATCCGTCGTATGTATCGTAACGTGGTGCGTGGGGAACGGATTGCCACGCCAGTGACACGGTCACTGGCTCGCAATGACAGATTCGATCCGTTTTCGCGGATCGAGCGGGCAAATTGCCCGCGCTACATTCAGCCCTGATACGTGCGGGCAGTCGGGGACGCCGGCCTCTACGGGAGAAACGATGAAAAAACGACGATTTCAAAACGGATGTTTGGGTTTCGCGCTGGGGATCCTGGCCCTGCTCTTCTTGCTGCCCACGGTGCTGACTGTGGTGAACTCCTTCCTCTCCGCGTCTGAGATCCAGCGCAGCTACGGCTCGGCCCTGGGCAGCGGGGAATACATGAAGGAGCATGTGATCCTGAAGCTGGTACCGGACATCGCGACCTTTGCGCAATACAAAACCTTCCTGCTTCAAAGCCCGGAATACCTGCAAAAGTTCTGGAACTCTGTGCTGTATACGGTCCCCATCACGGTTTTGCAAACGGCGGTTTCCGCCCTGGCTGCTTATGGATTCTGCCGGAAGCCCTCCAGGCTCCGGCGGGCGATCTTCTTCGGCTATCTGGTGCTGACGCTCATGCCCTATCAGGTAACGCTGGTGCCGAATTACCTGATCAGTAAACAGCTGGGCACCTATGACACGATCTGGGCCATTCTGCTGCCGGGAATCTTCTCCCCCTTTGCTGTGTTTTTGCTGACCAAGTACATGCAGCGGATCCCCAAGGTGTATCTGGAGGCGGCCCAGCTGGACGGCGCAAATGAATGGCAAATCTTCCGCAGGATCTTCCTGCCCCAGTGCAGGAGCGCCCTCTTTGCCGTGGGCATGCTGATCTTTTTCGATTACTGGAACATGGTGGAACAGCCCATGGTGCTGCTCGAAAGCGAGGAGCTGCAGCCCCTCTCCCTCTATCTGAGCAAAATCAACCAGGGCGAGCTGGGCCTTGCCTTTGCCGCCGCCGTAATTTACATGATCCCGTGTCTGCTGCTGTTTTTGAACAGTGAAAAACACCTGGAGGCTGGGATTGTCACCGGCGGGATTAAATAGAGGCAATAGGCACCAGGCAATAGGCAATAGGAGAACGGGGGACGCGGATTCTTCGCTGCGCTCAGAATGACAGTGTCGGGACGTTGACGCATATGTAGGAGACGAATCTATGAAAAAAAGAACGTGGGCGAAAGTGGCCTTGATTGTGTTTTTCGCCGTGATGGGCATTTTAACCTTTTTTTCCGGCACGATCCGGAATCTGACCCTGCCGCAGATTACGACGCAGCCGGTCACCGCGGGGACCATCACCCCGGTGGTGGCGGGCAGCGGCATGACGGAGGCGGCTGAAAGCACGGAGATCCTTGCAAACCGCGCAGGGATCGTCACGGAGCTGCTGGCAAAGCCCGGCGACCGGGTCAAAGCGGGCGACGCTCTGATCAGGGTGGACTATCCCGACGATGGGACCCTGGCCGCCAAACAGACGGAACTGGACCAGCAGCAAAAAGCTCTGACGGAGGCCCGGCTCACGGCGACCATGTCCAGCGATTCTTCCGCCTGGACCCAATATCAGATGATGAAGAATACCCTGGAGGACGCGGAGCAGCGGCAGGCCCGGTGCAAGGAATACCTGGGAAAGCGTAAATCCCTGGACAGCCAGCTCTCCGCCGCGAAGGAGGAGCTGAGCTCTGCGCAAAGCGCCTATCACGCAGGCGCAGACGCCGCAGCCCAGGAAGCGGAGGCCGCCCATCAAGCCCTGGACGCGGCCCGCCGCCAGCAGGAAAACGCTCAGGCCAATGCAAACTACTATCAGGAGAATCCGGAATCAGAAGAATATCTGGCGGCAAAGGCCGCGCTGGACGAGGCAAGCGCCGCTGTTTTGGACAGCCAGAACCGCTGCTATACGGCGGATACCGCGCTGGAAGCTCTTCAGGCGCAGTATCAGCCCGGCGTGGACGCGGCCCAGCAGAAGGTGGACGGCTTGAACAGTCAGCTTTCTTCCCTGGAGTCGGAGTACGCGGGCTGCACCGACGAAAAGGCCTGTGAAAACGCGGTCCTTTCCGCAAAGGGCGCGCTGTCTTCCTACTATGAAAGCCAGAAGAATGGAAAGATCCAGGACGAGCTGGAGGCTGCCCGGCTGACGGAGATGGAGAGCCGGATCGAACAACTGAAGCAGGAAATTGCGGAGCTGGAAGCGAAGATCGGTGAAGCGGAGCTCCAGGCGAGCTGCGACGGAATCGTGGAATGGATCTATGAAAAGGAAGAATTTGAAACCGGCGAAAAGCTGGTGACGCTGCAGAGCTCCGCCGCCTATACCCTTCGCTGTTCCGTTCCGATGGCCGACGCCGCCCTGCTGCGCATCGGCGCGGAGGCCCGGATCACCAATCAATCCGTCGGCGGCGTGAGCCTTGTTCTGACCGCCGTGGACCCGGACGAAACGGACCCCACCAATCAAAAATGCCTGACCTTTACCGTCACGGGCGACAACGCTGCGGCGAATCAATATTATTCCATCGCCGTGGCGCTGGAGAGCTCCAAGCATGATCTGGTGGTCCCCAACGCGGCGGTCTACCGGGATTCCAAGGGCGATTTTATCTATGTGGCGGAAACCAAAACGACGCCGTTGGGCTCCCGTTCCAAGGTCAAGCGGGTGGACGTGGAGGTCCTGCGCCGGGACGACCGCTATACCGCTGTCAGCGGAGAGCTGAGCCGGGAGGATTTCGTCGTCGTCCTTTCCAGCGCACCGCTGGAAGACGGCCAGGCCGTGCGCTTCGGGGATTGAGCGATGCGTGAAAAAAATGTAGCGCGGGCAATCTGCCCGCCCGATGAGGCACCAGTCACCGGTCATCAGTCACCAGGGGAACGGATTCTTCGATGCGCTCAGCATGGCAGGCTCGTAGCGGCGCACAGCGTGCGCCATATGTTTACGTTCGTTTTGTTGCTGACAATCCTTCTCTGGTGCGCCTGCTCGATCCGCGCAATCACGAAAAGCCAATCCATGCAATATGAGGCCGAGCGCTGGCAGGGGCCGACGGAGCAGCGCTTTTGCCAGGTCGCGGTCTGGCTGAACGGGGGCGAGCTCAACGCGGCACAGGCCGCCGGGCTGGAAGCGGAGATGAAGCGTTCATTCCCGGAACAAGAGGCCGAAGCGCCCTTTGTGACAGCCTACGGCACCTGGGAAACCGGCTCTGCGGCGTATGGGAGACGGAAAACGACCACGGAGCTCTGGCGGGTGTCCGAAGGCTTTTTCCTGCTGCACAGCGTTTCTATGGCCAGCGGCGGCACCGGAAGCTTTGCACGAAACGGAGACGAGGCGGTATTGAACGAGGCCGCCGCCTTTGCGCTCTTCGGCTCCTTCGACTGCGTGGGGGAATGTATACGGATCGGCCCGCTCGGTTGGCGGGTGATTGCCGTCGTCAGGGAACCGGCGGGTTCGCTAAACAAGGCTGCCTTTGCCGGAACGCCCCGGATCTGGCTGCCGATCCGGGAATCATCCGACCTCAGCTTCTATGAAGCGATTTTGCCGGAATACTACGACGGCTTTGCAGCCCAGACCCTGGAGCGCACAATCGGCGCCGCGGCGACGAGCTCCACAGGCCGCTTTCGTCTGCCGCAGCTCTGGAGGGAAGCAAAGCTGTTCTTTCAAATACCTCCCTCTGGGCAGCCCGATCTTCCCCCCTGGGAGCAGGCCGCCCGTCTTGCCCAGAGAAGGCTCTGCCTGCTTTGGTCCCTTCTGGTTCTGGCCCTGCTGTCTTCTGTCCTCCGCCTGCTCCTTCCGGCCAAGTCCGGCAGGCGCCTTTCGCGCCCACACAAAAAAACAAGACCACCGGAATAGCCGATGGTCTTGTTTGTTCTATAACAGATGCTGTCGGGCCCCGTGTCGTATAAAAGGGCCTCCTGCGCGGAGCGCATTCCGCGTCACCGCCGGACAGTGGACACGCTGCCTCTATTCACCGATGGCCGCGGTGCGGTACACGAAGCGCAGCTCTCCCTCTGTGTCATCGGACAGTCCGGTGTACGCGGAATGGTATTCCTTTCCGAGGGCCGCAATCGCTTTCAGGCGTTCCGCAAGGCCTGCGGCGTCCACGGTGACAAGCTGAGACAGCTTCCGGATGCCGTCCTCGTTGAACTGCTCCATGCCGCCGCGGAGGGCCTCAGAACCGTCGCGCAGCTTCCCGATCCCCTCGATCAGCGCGGGCAGGCTGTCCTGCATCGTATGTGCGCCTGCGGCCAGCCGGGCCGTGCCGTCCGAAAGCGCCGCAGCGCCGTTTGACAGGGCGTCGGCTCCGTCGGAAAGTTTCTTGGTCCCGGCGGCTAATGCAGCGCTGCCGTCCGCCAGGCTGGATGCGCCGGTCTTCAACCGGGCCGCGCCGGAGCTGAGATCCTTCGCACCTTCGGCTGCCGCGTCCACCCCGGCGGTGTAGCTCTTCACGCCCAGATAGAAGGCGTCGTACTGGTCCAGGGAGCTCTTCAGCGCCATGACGGACTGCGCGCCCTCCGCCGCGGCGGCCAGCTTAGCCTGGACCTCGGGCCCCGCCATGGCGTCGGCGACGGCCTTCCGGACCTGGGCCTCGGCGTTGTCGGCAATGGCCGTCCGAATCTCATCCGAGGCCATCTGCGCGTCTGTATTCTGCGCGATCAGCGCCCGGATCTCTTCTGAGGTCATTTGGGCGTCCACCGCGGCTTCGATCTGTGCCTGTGCCTCGGAGGAGGCCAGCTGGGCGTTGATCTGCGCTTCGATGGCTGCCTGGGTCGTCTCGTCAATGGCGCCGCCTGCCACGGCGGCTTCGTATTCCTCCACGCTCAGGCCGGTCGCGGCCCGGATGACCTGGGCACGGACCTGTGCGGCCACCGCGGCCCGGACCTGCTCGGAGACGTTCTGCCGCACCGCGGCGCTGACGGCCGCCGTGACCTGCTCCCGCACCGCGGTGGTGACAAGGGATTCGATCTCCGGACGCTTCGCCTCCACGCCCGCCGTGACCCGGGCCAGAGCCTGGGCGTAGACCGCGTCGGGATCCAGGGAGGTGATCACCTGATTGAGCTCGGTCTGGTAGTTGGAAATCGTCAGAGCGGCCACGTTCAGACCGTTGGCCTTAAGCTGGGTCTCCGCCGCCGACAGCAGGGACTTGAATACGGTCTCCGCGCCGTCGTTGAGCGCGGCGGAGTTGGCGCTGAGCTGATCCAGCCCCGCGCTGAGCCGGGCCGTGCCGCCCGCCAACTGATCCGCCCCGGAGAGCAGACTGCCCGCGCCGGCCGCCAGCTGATCCGCACCGCCCTTGAGGTCCTTCGTACCGGACGCAAGCTTTCCCGCGCCGTTTGTCAGCGTATCTGCGCCGCCTGCCACCCGGTCCGCGCCGTCGCACAGCGCACTGACGCCGTTTGTGAGCTCGCCGGATTTGGACAGCAGCGTATCCAGGCCCTCGTTCAGCGCCCGGGCGCCATCCAGGAGCTGGTCCATGGCGTCGCTCAGCTCGTTCGTGGAGCTCACAAGCTTCTCCAGGGCGTCGGGGTCCTTCTCGTCGTAATCCCGGAACAGGTTATTCGCCGCCAGGGTGTAAACGGAACCGAGGGCAAAGTCCTTCGCGTCCGCAGTGACCGTCACGTGGTCGGGGATCGTCAGGTCCAGATCTTCCGGGAGCGCAAGGCTCTCGTTCATGCCGGGAAGGGCATAGCCCACCACGACGGTCCGGCTCCCGTCGTTCACCAGCTTGCCGTTCTCCACGCTCACGTTGGAGAAGCGCTCATTGTCCAGCAGCAGGGCGGACAGGGTCAGGAAGGGCACGCAGAGCCTTTCCCGCTCGCCGTTGATCTCCCGTTCGGTCCAGGCGTTGTTCGTGTAGTCGATGCGGATCTCGACCCTGCCGCTCTTGCCGGCAAGCTCCTCCGGGGCGATCTCCTGCCCGTCCAGGCGGTAGCTGAAGCGCAGATCCACCGGCAGGTCCTTCTGATCCTGCGTTTGCGTTGCGTGCTCTTCCCCGTTTGCTTCCTTAATGCGGTCGCTGACGATGACCTTTTCCACAGCGCCTGCGGCGTCCGTCAGCACGTAGACCGCTTCGTCATCGGAGATCGGATCGGACGGCAGCTCCGATCCCGCGGAAGCTTCCTCCGGTTTTTCGGTTTGTTTCCCGCTGTTGTCGGCATGGACAAGGCCGACACAGCCGATTACCAGCGTCAGGCACAAAAGCATGGCCAGTACGCGATTTCTTGTGATTTTCATACCAAAACAGCCTCCTTATGAGCTTTATGATCCTTACGGTCGGAATGGTTTTTCCGATTCAAATGCCGCATGCCGAGAGTCGTCGCGCAGATCAGCCGGTCGAAGACCAGCAGCAGCGCCGGCAGGACCAGGATCACGCAGACCACGCTGATCAGCGCGCCCCGGGCCATGAGCATGCACATGGAGCTGACAATATCAATGTTGGAATAGAGCGCCACGCCAAAGGTCGCCGCGAACAGTCCCATACCCGAGACGATGATCGACGGGATGGAGGCGGAGAGGGCGGTCAGGACCGCGTTCCTCCGGTCCGCTCCGGCGATCCGCTCGTTCTTGTAGCGCGTCGTCATCAAAATCGCGTAATCGACGGTGGCGCCCAGCTGGATCGTAGAGATGGCGATGGGGGCGATAAAGGGCAGCGTGTTCCCAAGATAATGGGGCAAGCCCAGATTGATGAAGATGGCGACCTCGATCACCGAAATCAGCAGCAGAGGCAGGGTGACGCTCTTCTCCACACAGAAGATGATCAGAAAGACCAGCGCGATGGACACGGCATTGACCACGGAAAAGTCGTGGCCGGTGGTTTCGATCAGGTCCTTCATGCAGGGGGCCTCGCCGATCAGCATGCCGCCCTCGTCGTATTTCTTCAGCACAGCGTTCAATGCGGTGATCTGCGCGTTGACCTGGTCGCTGGCTGCTCTGTATTCGGAGACCACCAGCAGGAGCTTCCAGCGATCGCTCTCCAGGACCTGCCGCAGACGGTCCGGGAGGATTTCCAGCGGCACGTCCTCCCCTACCAGGGTTTCCAGACCGAGAACGGTTTTCACGCCCTCGACGGATTCCATCTCGCGGCACATGGCGCGGATGTCCTTCTCCGGCGTGGAGGCATCCGCCAGGATCATGTGGGTGGAAGCGATGTCGAACTGATCCCGGAGCTTGGAGTTGGCGATGACGTACTCCATATCCTCCGGCAGACACTCGCCCATATCGTAGTAGACCTCGCCGCCGGTCTTTTGATAGCCGTACCAGGCGGGCAGCGCGATCAAAACGAACACAACCAGCAGCACCGGCGCGATCTTCAGCAGGCCCTTGGAGGCTTTGGTCATATCCGGGATCAGGCAGCGGTGCTTCGTCTTCTGCAGCGGCTGATCCAGCAGCAGGATCATGGCCGGGAGGACCGTCACGCAGCCGATGACGCCCAGGACGACGCCCTTGGCCATCACGATCCCGAGATCCCTGCCCATGGTGAAGGACATAAAGCACAGGGCGATGAAGCCCGCCACCGTGGTGACAGAGCTGCCCAGGACGCTGGTAAAGGTCTGATGGATGGCGCGGGCCATGGCTTCTCTATGATCCTCCGGACAGCTTCTCAGCTGTTCGTTGTAGCTGTGCCAGAGGAAGATGGAATAGTCCATGGTGACAGCCAGCTGCAGCACGGCGGCCAGAGCCTTGGTGATGTAGGAGATCTCCCCCAAAAGGACGTTGGTGCCCAGATTCAGCAGCACCATCATGCCGATGCAGAGCAGAAAGACCAGCGGAGCCAGCCAGCTGTCCAGCAGCAGCGTCATGGCCGCCGCGGCCAGTACCACGGCCAGGGCCACGTAGACGGGCTCCTCCTTCTCGCAGAGGTTTTTCAGATCCAGCACCAGGGCGGACATGCCCGCCACAAAGCACTGTCTGCCGCAGATCCCGCGAATCTTCGCCACGGCGTCCATGGTGACGTCGGCGGAGGTGGAGCTGTCAAAGAAGACCGCCATCAGGGTGGCGTTTCCGGCATTGAAGGCCTTGTAGATCTTCTCCGGCAGCAGCTCCATGGGGATCGACAGGTCCATCAGGCTGTCATACCAGATCACGGAGTCCACATGCTCGACGCCTTCGATGGATTTGCGGAGCCGGGAAACCTCCTCCGGCTCCATGTCCTCGATGACAATGAGGGAAAAGGCGCCCTTGCCGAACTCCTTCATCAGTTCCTCCTGCCCGACCACAGTTTCCATGTCCTCCGGCAGGTAGGTCAGCATATCATAATTGATTCTTGTATTCGCCATTCCGAACACGGACGGAATGAGCAGCAGCAGTGCCAGCACCAGGATCGGCACCCGCAGCTGAATGATCTTTCTCGCAAGCTTCATTGCGAAACGCGCTCCTTTCTTGATTTCATCCGCAGTATATACAGGCAGCGCGGGAAAGTGAACAGGCAAAAACAGTCTCGTGTCTGAATTTCAGACACGAGACTGTTTTTGCCTGTCGGAGAGCAAGTCCGCTTATTTCAATGGGTCCACCATCATTCCCCGCTGTTTCATGGCAGGTTCGATCATCAGCTGGAACATGCGGCGGAAATCCTCCAGCACGTCGTAGGTCATGCCGCTTTCCAGCCATCTGGTCACGGCGCCATAGCATACATAGGCGTTGAAATGGATGATTGCCTGGAGGTCTTCCTCTGCAAGCGGCGTGTTCGCCAGAATCGAATTGACATAGCCGATGCTGACGGATTCGCAGTTCTTCATCAGATAGCGGTCGAAGATATCCCGATTGACCGAGTTGTAAACGTGATAAGCCGCCCGTTTGTGCTTGCGGAAAAAGGAAAGCGCTTCGGTTAAGCTTTCCTCCATGGATGAGAACGAGCTTTGCTCCCGCACAAAGCGGCCGATCTCCTCATCGATGAGCTCCTCCACCAGCGAGGGAAGGTCCGCGTAGTGATAATAGAAGGAATTCCGATTGATCCCGCATTCCTTCACGATCTCCTTCACCGTGATCTGATGATAGGGGCGATCTTCCAGCAGCCGCAGGAATGTCGTTTTGATTTCCTTCTTCATGAGTTCTGCCATGGGAATGCCTCCGATCGGGTCGCGTTTCTTTCATTCCGCTTTCCACAAACCGTGGAGGTTGCAGTACTCATAAGCGGCGACCACTTCGTCGCCGGGAGCCAGTGCAAACACGGCAGCGGGCTTCTCGCCGGGCTTCAGAGTCTTGCGCTGACGGCCTTCCCTGGTCTCCAACAGGATCCATTCAATAAAGTGGGCTTCCAGCATGGGATGTTCAACAGAGCCGACTGTAACCGTAACGATCTGCCCTTCAATCTGAAGGACCGGAACGTGCTTCTCTCCTGCTGCATCCGTAGTGTTGGGCTCGATCGGCTTCATCTCCTCGCCGCAGCAGCGGACGCGAACGCCGGAGTCATGGATGTAGGCAACAATGTTTCCGCAATGTGCGCACTTGTAGAATTTCATCATAATAACCTCCCGTATTTTTTTGTAAAGAATGAACTGGTGACGTCCCTTCTGCCGCTTCTATTATACGCGCAAGAACCAGCGTTCGTCAATCCTATTCTGATTTCGTTTTTTGCATCACGGAAGGATGTGTTCGTATGTGTTTTCTGCCATCTGCTGCATGTTGCTCTGATTCCCTGAATGGAAGAAATCCAGAGGCTTCGGGAGAAAAACAGCTTCTTTCGGTCCATTGAGATCAGCGGTCAATAAACCCGGAGATGTACCGCAGCTCGTGTGGAGAAAAGGAGGAAGCAGGCCGCGGATATGGAGTTTTCGCGGTTTCGTAAGAAATCCGCGGAAACGGAATGGAGCAGCCTTCTTCCGACGTGGAAGGGATGATAAAACAGATTCCGGTCTTTTCTGCCGCAATCAATCTGTCTCGCGTTCAAACAACTTGCGCTTTTTCCCGTTCTCGTCGATTGCATAAATGGTGATCCAGGTATATGCGTCCGAATAGTCTTCAAAATCACATGCAATTCCGGTATTCTTCTGAAAGTCCGCAAGACTGTCATCATACTCGAGCTGAACGCCTAATGAGACCGGAAGATTGTCCCGGCGTCTTTTCTGCCTGAAATGTGGGATATACTCTTTTTCAGATTCAGTGGCAGTATTACCGTATTTGCCGCTGTATCCGTGGTGTCTGCTGTCAAACAGAATTTGCTCTTTCTGACATCTGATGCATTTTGCTTTGATTACTTGAATGGAAGAAAAAACCTGAGGTTTTGGAACAAACACTTCTTCTTTCGGCCCACTGAGATCTTCTCCCAATAAAATCCAATGGTGTACCGTACCATCCTCGTCAACCGTACAGGTAGAAGCATGTCCGCTCATGTAAATCCGGTCCAGTGCGTCGCAGTACGGTTTACACGCTTCCCGTTCAGCCTTATCAAGATATGACTCAAATACGTCGAACAGCGTGGACCCGCAGGGACATTTTAGCGTAAATATCGTAAAAGATCCTTTCCTGGTTTCATCACAGGAAATCTCCTTCAGGTAATTCGGAATCGGCATATTGTTCCCCCAAAACGAGTATCATAATCCTCTGTTTTCTTTCATGGTTTTTATTGACGAAATAAGCATACATCTGATCGCACCACAGCTATTTTGTATGGAACTGTACGTCTGTTCTTCCAGGTATCCGGTCTCATACAGCAGCTCAAGCCAATACTCTGTCTCAAACGTTTCTTTCAGCGCGATTTCAAACTTTAAAATAAAATCCTTGGTCCCCTGTGCGTACTGCGCCTCATGGATATTTGCGCCGATCGACGTACCGCTTCGGAGCAGTTGATTTGTCAAAACAGATTCTCGGTGCTCCTGTTTGATCGTTCTGCAAAGAATGACGATCTGCTTTGCAAACTCTTTGGATTTATCACGGAGGACGCTGTCAGCCACTGGTATCACCTCGATTTAATTCTATCATATGGCAAAGTTGTTTTCAAGCTATATAGTTATAAGTGATATTGCGTCTGCGACGCAGTGATATTGTCCCTGCGGGACAGTGATATTTTGCAGCAAGCTGCAAAGTGATATGATATTCGCCTCCAAAACTGCGCGCAGCGCAATATCACTCGGCGTCAGCCGAATATCACTGCGCAGCAATATCACTCGCCGAAGGCGAATATCACTGAAAAAGCAGCCCCTCGGCTGCTTTTTCTGGTGCGCCTGAAGGGACTCGAACCCACACGTCTCTCGACACGAGAACCTAAATCTCGCATGTCTGCCAATTCCATCACAGGCGCATATTCAGTTATTCGGGAGAGGGAAACCGGGTTTTTCGCTGCGCTCAGAAAGACCACGGGGAAACCTGCACGAAGGTAACGGGCCCGGATTCTCGCGTTTCTGCCAATATCTCCGCTCCCGCGGGTTTGGATTATCATATCACGGGAATCCGGCTTTGTCAATCCGCTGTCCCTGCGGCCGACAGAAGGCTCCTGGGCGCGACTTTCCGATGGATTCTGGATGAGGTCGACAAACGGATCCCGATCCAAAGCGCGGCCTTCAGCCGTTGGGATCCGGTGGCTGAAGGTGCTCTGTTGACACGATCTGCACAGGGCGGAGGACATCTTCCTCCGCCCTGTGCTGTATTATTCACCGCAGAACGCGTTATTTGGTGTAGGGCATGGACGTCTCCGTGTCCGTGCTGCCGTCATCCGCTTTCTTTCCGCTCTTTTTGCCGTAGCCGTGGCCGTAGCCATAGCCGTAGCCATAACCATAGCCCTTGCCATATCCGTAGCCCTTGTGATAGCCGTAGCCGTAGCCGCTGGCGCTGGTTTTGCGGATGGTCTGGTTGAGTACGCAGCCGATAAAGCGGACCTCCATGCCGCTGAGCATGCTGGCACTGTCCAGCACGCTGGAGCGGGAGACATAGTCCTGCCGCACGACGTAGATCGCGCCGTCAACCCACTGCGAGAGGCTGGCCGCGTCCGCCAGCAGTCCGCAGGGCGGGGTATCCACGATCACAAAGTCGAAATTTTGACGCAGCTGATTGATGGTGCTCTGCAGGCGGGGAGAGGCCAGGAAATTCTGCGGCAGCTCTGCGATCTTGTCGCCGGACAGCAATTTGAGGCTGGAGCCCTCCACGTCGGTGAGGGCGGCTTCCAGGTTTTCGTCCTGTTCCGCGATCAGCTCCACCAGACCGCGGGTGGGCTTGGTAATGCCGAAGAGCTCCTTCAGCGTCTGCTTGCGCAGGTCGCAGTCCACGAGGACCACACGGCTCCCCTGCTCCGCCAGCGCCAGAGCCAGGTTGGCAGAGATGGTGGACTTGCCCTCGTCAGGAACCGTGGAGGTGACCATAATGACCGTCGCCTTCTGATGCTCCAGCTCCTTTCGCAGCTGGAAGCGGATGGCTCGGATGCCCTCGATGTAGCTCTCATCCAGGTGCTTATTGGTCAGCAGGACTGTGTGGTCGCCCTTGGTCCTGGCCTTGAAGTGGACCTGGGGCAGCAGGCCCAGGCAGGGAACGTTCAGCAGCTCCCGCAGGTCCTCGGAGTTGTGTACCGTTTTCCGCAGGATGGCAAACAGAGCGATCAGCGCCAGACCGGCCGCCAGGCCGATCAGTCCCCATTTCAGACTGCCGGACAGGAAACTCGGCGGGTTCACGGGGGAGCTGGGCATCAGCGCCTCGTCAAACACCTCCAGCTTAAAGGTGCCAAGGATGCTGTTGCCCGTCTCCGGAAATATTTCCGTCGCCATCTGCAGGCCGTCATATGCCCGCTGGGGCGTGGAAGCCCGGGACGTAAAGATCAGCATGGTGGCCTCCGACCGGCAGGTAACGGTGGAGGGCAGCTTCGTGCTGCCGAATTTCTCCTTCATCAGGGCTTTGCTCTGGTCGGAGCTCATGACGTAGGGATAAGTGGCCGCGATTTTATTGGCTGCGTTGGCGTCCAGATAGAAGCCGTAGCTGTTCAGGTCGATGGTGCCCGCCCGGTTCGCGCTGACCCGGTAGACGGCCATGGTCTCATAGACCGGGCTGTAGCTCCGGCTGTCCCGGTAATAGCGGTAGCCCCCGGCAAGGGTGCAGAGCAGCAGCGGGATCCAGAGCATACGAGGAAGGGTCCGCAGAAAATTGTGCCAGAATACGGAGAAATTGAATTCGGAAGGAGTCTTTTGGTTTTCCATGGTCAATCCTCCTTCCTGCGGGACGTGGAGAGCTTGATTTCCTCAGCCGCCTCCCCGCCGCTCTGCTCGGCGCTTTCCGGGGAGGGACCGTAGCCGCCATAGGCGTAATCCTTGTGATAGCCGTAGCTGTAGCCGTATTTTCGGTTATAGCCGTAGCCATAGCGCTTACCGCCCACGATCCCGGCGGCGAGATTCAAGGTGTGCAGGTCGTTGAACACATAGCCCAGGAACTTGGCCTTGCAGCGGCTCAGGCTGTCGATGGCGTCGTTCACGGTCCGGTCCGGCAGCAGATCCTGCCGCACCACGAGGATGGAGGCGTCGGCCAGGTCGCAGAGCACCTCGCTGTCGGTGAAGAAGCCCATGGGTGAGGAATCCAGGACCACGTACTCAAAGCCCTTTCGCAGGACCTGGAGCAGCTGAGCCATCTTTCCGGAGCCCAGAAGCTCCGCAGAGTGCCGCTGGACGTTGGCCGCGTAGAGGATGAAGAGGTTCTCCGCCTTGCGGTAATGCAGGGCCTTCACCAGCTGCTCCGGATCCAGATTGTCCCGGAGCAGGGCGTTGAGGGTGACATGCTTTTCCGTCTCGTCAAAGATCAGATGCTGGGCGGATTTGCGAAGATCGCAGTCCACCAGCAGAACCTTCTTGTGCCGCTTGGCCAGGCTCAGGGCCAGATTTGCCGCCACGGTGGATTTTCCCTCGTTTTCGCTGACAGAGGTCACAAGGAAGGTCTTGCAGCCATAGCGGTGCTTGACATGCTCCACCCGGGCCCGGAGCTGATGGATGGACTCCATGTACTGGAAGGAGGTGGTGGGGTTGGAGATCAGCAGCGCGGTCTTCTTTCGCCGGAACAGGCTCTTGAGGGTCCGGCGCTTGCGCTGATGGTTCAGGGTCACCAGCAGATTGCCGTCCACCTGGTTGCGCGCGCCGTGTACCGTCTGGATCGTACCGGAGGTGATACAGAGCACCGCCAGCAGGGCGATCATCGCGAGCGCGCCCAAAGGCGCCGCAATGATCATGGCGTTCAGCTGCCGTTTGTGCAGAGCGCTCTTTGCGGGCACCGTCGGAGCCGATACAGACTCCAGAATCACCGAGTCAAAGACAAACTGGGAATAGTCCTCATAGTGTTCCAGAATGCCCATGCACATATAATAGGCGGATCTGGGGCTGGAACCCGTGGTCTTCAGTTGGATCAGGTTCGTCTCCTTCACGGAGGTGGCAGACACCGTGGCGCCAGCCACGTCCGCTCCGCCCAGCCGCTTGACCCGGTTGACCAGCGTCGTGCCGGAGAGCAGAGAGGCGAACTGCTCCGCGGTGGAAGCCGTAACGGCGGAGGCGCCGCTCTGATAGATCGTAGAACTGTTGCGGGGCGTCACCACAAAGGTCGCGGAACAGGTATATCTGGGATGGGTCAGGGTCGTGGAGATCACATAGGCAGCCAGTGCGAAGAGCGCTGCGGACATCAGAATCATCCAGAGATTTTTCCAAAGACGCCGCAAAACGCAATAGGGCTCTACCTCAGCCCATACAGATTGAGATTGACGCGTTTCCTTCATGGCAGATCCTCACTCTACGACCACGGTGAGGATCACCGTGGCGACTTCACCGGAGATTCCGGTGTAATAATAATAGACTTCGTAGACGCCGGGCTTGTCGGTATCCACATTCTTCTCGTTGACGGATACCTTATACAGCGGGACCGGCGTCTCGTCCTTCCCCGTCAACGGATCGATGACCTCCGTCAGGTAGCGTCTGTAATTCGGGTGTTGGCCCTGCTTCAGATAGATCAGATAGCTTTTCAGCACGATGCTGGGCCGGGACGCGGAGTTGTCGGTGATCTGGATCGTCAGCGGCAGGCGGATCGTGTCCCCCATCCGGTTCGTGGCGCTGAGCTCCGCCGTGTAGAAGCCCGGCGTGTTGTTGACCACCGTGGAGGATTCCAGCTTCAGCCGGCCGGTGATGTTCCCGTCCCGCTGGTCTCTCACGATGATGGCGTTGGTGTAGCTGACCGTTTCTCCAAGCTTAAAGATCATCGGCTTGACCAGTTCAAACTTGGGCGAGGTATAGTCCAGATAGCGGGCTGTCCGGGTGTAGGTGCTGTAATTGGAGGCTGCGTCAAAGACAATGTAGGTCACGTTGACGTCCGTCTCATTCAACAGCGTGGAAATTTTCTTGATCCGGATCTTCGCCGTCAGGTCCCCGTCCACGTTGTCGCTGGCGTGGAGTCCCTGAATCAGCGCCTCCTGGGGATCGGTGACGCTGACCTCGATCAGCTCACTGTCGGCCTGGATAACTGGAGCCACCGTGTCCTCGTGGGTATAATTGTAGTAAAATACGCCCGCCGCACCTGCCAGCGCAGCGCAAAACAGCGCGATCAAAATAATTCGGATGTATTTCAGCATAGCAGATCTCCTTACAGAGTTTGGTCCTTTGCGATCTTCATGGGGTTTCTGTAGAGCAGCATCTCCGGGTCGGCCTCCGGGAAGCGGCGCTCCAGCAGCTCCAGCAGCGCCCCCATATGGGGACTGCGGTAGCGACAGTGGTGGGCGTCGGAGGCGATGACGGATACGGCGCCGCGGCGCAGCAGCAGGCAGGCGGTATGATAGGCGTCCAGATCCAGCTCGCCGAGCAGACTGCCCTTGTTGAGCTGGAGCATCCGGCCCTTTTGCCTCCAGATCTCCGCCAGCTCGGGAGATCGCTGTACACAATAGTAGCGTTCCGGGTGGGCCACCACCGGCACCAGCCCGGCTTGCTCCACCAGCCGAAGGGAGTTTTCGATGTAGGCGGCCGTCTCTTCAAAATAAAACTCCACCAGCAGATAACGGGAGCCGTTCAGAGTCATGAAATCCTCCGCGGCCAGATGCGCCTCCAGATCTCCCCGGGCCAGGACCTCCGCCCCGGAGAGGATGGTGACGGGGATGCCCGCCGCGTCGATGGCTCTCTGCAGGGCGGAATAGGCGCCGATCAGCGCTGTCGAGCGGTAATTCTTCCGCTCGTTCCGCGTGTTGCAGTGGGGTGTCGCAAAGATGTGGGTAACGCCGGAATCCGCCGCCATGGCGGCCATTTCCAGAGAAACTCCCAGGCTGGGCGCCCCATCGTCCAGACCCGGAAGGATGTGGCAGTGCAGATCAATCATCGCCCGCACACCCCCATCTTACTGATTTCAATATAGAGTATCACACTTTCCGCCTTTTTTCAACCGTTCATTTTCAAAAAACAGAGAAGTGAAGATATTTTTTCTGATAATTGATAAAACATCTGGACAATTGGCAATAATCGTTGTATAATAATTTAAACGGTTTCTATAAATCGTTGATACCATCAATATTTGCGCGTTCAGCGCATGAAATGGAGGAAACTATTATGCCTGTCAAAGTAGCAATCAACGGATTTGGACGCATCGGCCGCTTGGCCTTCCGCCAGATGTTCGGCGATCCCGACTACGAGATCGTTGCCATCAACGACCTGACTTCTTCCAAGATGCTGGCCCATCTGCTCAAGTACGACTCCACGCAGGGCAACTACGCTCTGGAGCACAAGGTGGAGTTCAACGAGGGTGAGGGCGAGGACAACTACATCGTTGTCGACGGCAAGAAGATCGTTATCTACAAGATGCCCAACGCTGCTGACCTGCCCTGGGGCAAGCTGGGCGTGGACGTCGTCCTGGAGTGCACCGGCTTCTACACCAGCAAGGCCAAGGCCCAGGCTCACATCGACGCCGGCGCCAAGAAGGTCGTCATCTCCGCTCCCGCAGGCAAGGATCTGCCCACCATTGTCTACAACGTCAACCATGAGAAGCTGACCAAGGAAGACCACATCATCTCCGCCGCCTCCTGCACCACCAACTGCCTGGCTCCCATGGCCAAGGCTCTGAACGACTTCGCGCCCATCTCCTCCGGCATCATGATCACCGTTCACGCCTACACCGGCGACCAGATGCCGCTCGACGGCCCCCAGAGAAAGGGTGATCTGCGCCGCTCCCGCGCCGCTGCCATCAACATCGTCCCCAACTCCACCGGCGCTGCCAAGGCCATCGGCCTGGTCATCCCCGAGCTGGACGGCAAGCTGATCGGCTCCGCGCAGCGTGTCCCCACCCCCACCGGCTCCACCACCATCCTGATTGCGGTGGTCAAGAAGGCTGACGTCACCAAGGAAGGCATCAACGCCGCCATGAAGGCCGCCGCCAACGAGAGCTTCGGCTACAATGAGGACGAAATCGTCTCCTCCGACATCATCGGCAGCCGCTTCGGCTCCATCTTCGACGCCACCCAGACCATGGTCTCCAAGATCGACGACGAGACCTTCCAGGTCCAGGTCGTGTCCTGGTACGACAACGAAAACTCCTACACCAGCCAGATGGTCCGCACCATCAAGCATTTCTCCAACCTGCTGTAAGAGCCGTTCACACAAAGCAACGCTCCGTCCGAAAGGGCGGAGCGTTTTTCTGTTCACGTCAAGAGCTGAAGCTCCAGAAGCCGATCGATCTCAATGACCGAGCGGTCCTCCAGCTCCAGCAGGCGATGGTCCTGATCCACCTGCCGGACCTCGGCCGGGCGGGTCACATAGGCGCCGCCAAGCTTCAGTCCATCCGGCTCGAACCAGGTGAGCTCCGCCAGGCAGCTCCCCTCCCGCCGGATCCGTTCCGACAGTTCCGTCAGGCGGCGATTGAGCTCCTGCTTGGCGTCCTCATCCAGCTCGATGGGGCTGACAGTCAGCCGCGCCGTCTCCTCGATCACGTCCTCATAGCCCGTCAGGGCGGCAAAGGGTGAAAACTGCGCCGCCCGCTCCTCCGCCGGCATGGGGGAATGGTGCTTGGAGATTGGCCGCTGCAGATGGATGATGTCGTCGTAGCTGCCTGCCACGCTGCTCTCCCCTTTCGTTTTTCCCCATTGTATCAATCCCTGCCATAAAAATCAAGGGCTTTTTCCGACGGACGATCCCTGTCTTTTGTTTCCGGCAGGCGTTCCCAATCCTCCAGGAAAAGGATGACAGGAAGCTCTCCTTGTCTGTACCGGTCTGTGAGCGTCTCCCGCGTGTCCCAGAATAGGATCGCGCCGTCCTCCATCCGGCGATGCATCGCCCCCAGCCCCCGACAGAAAAAGCCCTGTGCGGGCAGCGGGCCCTCCCAGGGCGTCCAGGCGCAACCCGGCGCCGCGCGGCATCGGAGCGGCGCTCCGTCCAGGATCAGGGCTCCATAGCGCTCCCTGCAGGCGGAAATCCAGACGTCAAAGCTCCCGCCCCCCCGCCAGGGTCCCACCAGCACAGCTGTGTGGGGCAGCTCCCCATAGGCGGGCGGGACCGCCAGCTCCTTCTCCCCCAAGCCCGCGATCAGCTCCGCCAGCAGCGGATGCCGCGGCCGCTCAAAATCAAACACCAGCAGACCCTGCCACTGCGCCAGGCTCCGCAGCGCTGCCGCCAATCCCCGGCGATCCGGCAGAAAGCGATCATCCACCAGCAGCCCCGCAGCCTCCGGCAGGGGCTGTCCGCGCCAGGCGCCGTCCTGCCGAAAGCCGCAGCCTGCCGCCAGGACCGGAGTCCTTGCGGAAGCCCCGGGAGAATTCACATAATATGTGCATTTTTTCATGGACAAACCCCATATTTAGTGATATAATCAATTAGAGTACGGGTTGACAGAGAAATCCGATCTATCGTATGAAGGTGGTGCTTGCTTCATGCCCTTCTCCCTGCTGCCGAAGCTGATTTTCCACAAGCTGACGGACGTAACGCCCGACTTCCTGCGGGAGCACGGCATCCGTTTGCTGATGCTGGACTTCGACAACACCATGCTGCCCTACACCTCCCAGATCCCCAGCTCCGAGCTCCTGCTCTGGATCGACCGGATGAAGCGGGCCGGCATCGAGCTCTGCGTGGTATCCAACAGCAAAAAGCCCAAGTCCGCCGCCTTCTGCAGGGCCCACAACATCGCCTGCATCACCCACTCCAAAAAGCCCACCGGCCAGGGTATCCGCCAATGTCTGGCCCGCTTCGGCGCGGAAGCCCATGAGACGGCTCTGGCGGGGGACCAGATCTTCACCGACGTGCTGGGCGCCAACTGCGCCGGCGCGGTCTCCATTCTGGTGAAGCCCATCCATCTGCACAACATTTGGCTGAAGCTCCGCCATGTGGCGGAACAGCCGTTCATTTTATTAGCAAGAAAAAGGAGAATCACAAAGCCATGACCAATCTGGAAAAGTATCTGTCCCTGCTGGGCGAGGGCGCCTATGACGGCCTCCTTCTCACCAGCCCCATCTCCCGCAAGTACTGCGCCGAGTTCAATGTGGACGAGGGCGTCGCCATCGTCACCGAAAAGGGCTGCCGCTACTTCACCGACTCCCGCTACATCGAAACCGCGGAGAAGAATCTGAAGGGTTTCGACGTGCGCATGGTCAGCAAGGACAACGGCTACATCAAGCAGCTCAACGAGGCCATCGAGGAATTCGAGGTCTTTACCCTGGGCTTCGAGGAGGACTTCCTCACCGTCGCCGAGTTCCGCAATTACGAGGAGAAGCTCAACGCCAAGCTGGTTCCCTGCCAGAAGGACATCAACGCCTTCCGAGTAGTCAAGGAGGAGTACGAGCTCCAGCGCATGCGGGAAGCCCAGGCCATCACCGACAGGAGCTTCACCGAGGTCTGCAAGCGGATCAAGGTCGGCATGACCGAAAAGGAGCTCTGTGCGGAGCTGATCTACTGCCTGTACAAGAACGGCGCCGAGGGTCTGTCCTTCGCCCCCATTGTGGTCTCCGGCCCCAACAGCTCCATGCCCCACGGCGTTCCCGGCGAGCGAAAGCTCCAGCCCGGCGACTTCATCACCATGGACTTCGGCGTGATCTATAAGGACTACTGCTCCGACATGACCCGCACCGTGGCCCTGGGCTATGCCACCGACGAGATGAAGAAGGTCTACTACACCGTTCTCGAAGCCCAGCTGGCGGGCATCGCCGCCACCAAGGCCGGCGTCACCGGCCAGGCCATCGACGGCGCGGCCCGGAAGGTCATCACCGACGCCGGCTACGGCGACTGCTTCGGCCACGGCTACGGCCACTGCCTGGGTCTGCTGGTCCACGAGGCCCCCAACTGCAATCCCTCCAACGACAAGCCCATGCCCGCAGGCTGCGTCTCCTCCGCCGAGCCCGGCATCTACATCCCCGGCAAGTTCGGCGTCCGCATCGAGGATTGCGTCATCATCAAGGAAGACGGCGTGGAGGACCTGGCCCACAGCCCCAAGGAGTTGATGATTATTCCGGCATGATTGATCAGTCCATAGAATCTCAAGGTAAAAAAGGCTGCTCCAAACATCGGATTGTCTATCTGGACTTTCTTCGGCTGATTTCTGCTTTTTTCGTCATCGTCAATCATACCAATTCCAGGGTGTTTCTGAATTCCGAGTTATCCCTGACATGGTATGCTTCGATCGCTTACTTCTTTGCTTCAAAAATTGCTGTTCCAGTATTTCTTATGATTACCGGTGCAGTTTCCATGAATCGGGAGCCAACATGGAAAGGATATCGCCGCAGAGTATAGAGGGCAGTTGTTGTTCTTATAGCCGCTAATGTTTTCTACTATCTCTATTCCGTCTGGAGAACTCCAAACGCGTCTATAGAAGCTGATAAGCTTGTAGAAGCGATTTTTCAATCCGGTGCAAGACCCCTTTGGTATCTGCATGTTTACGTAATCTGTACATTGTTCATGCCCTTCTTTCAGAAGTTTGCCTCGGTACTGACACAGCGGGAGGAACGCCTGTTCTTATTGCTGTCTGTCGGCCTCAACGGTGTGTTAGGGATGCTGCCATTGCTGTATCCTTCCGCCAAAGTGCACAGCATGTTCACCGCCGCGACCGTAAACTCTTACATCGGGTTTCTGTTTGCCGGGCATTACATTGAGAAGTATGTCAAAGTGCGTGGCCACACAGCATTGCTTGCCCTAATCACTTGGGCCGGTGTTCTTGTGCTGGAAGTCTGGCTGACCGGACAATACTATCAAAACTCACCCAATAACTTTCTGAAGCTCGATGAGCGAACCTATCTGACCATCGTTGTTCAGGCTTGGTGCACATTTTTCGTCGCTAAGTATCTTTTCCGGAGTTTGGATAACAACACAAAACTGGCTCGCGTGATCTGTTTTCTTGGAAAACAGACATTTGGGGTTTACCTGCTCGGTGAACTTGGCATTTCATATCTGTTCTTTATTTATTCTACCCTTGCACTTGATATTCCGAGAATGTTTGCTATGGTGATTTACGAACTGGCTATCTTTGCCGCGTGTCTGCTTGTCACAATTGTACTGCGTTGTATCCCAATTGTCCGAAAGTATATTTAGATTTAGAACAGTCAAAATCTGGCTCACAGTCCCAAGGAGCATTCTCATCGAGGCTTGATACACTTCCCACAGGCGACAGAATCCCCCCGACAGGCAGTCGGGGGGATTCTTGTTACAGAGAATCAAACCGCATCGGAGCGCCGGTGGAGGCGCCGCAGCGCATCACCAGCCCCACGCCGATCCCAAAGGACAGGCCCGCGTAGACCGTGTTGAGCACGATATCGTCCTCAGGGGCAGATAAGACCGGGAGATCCGGGTCAGCAGGCTGAAGTCCAAGAGAAAGCCCGCCAGCAGAAACAACAGGCTGAAGCCCAGATGAATACGTCCAGCGGAAGGCCGGACACCAGATGGGGCAGGGCCAGAGACAGACCTGTGTTGCCGCCGGAAACCAGGCCGGTGGAAACGAATAATAGGATACGCAGACGGCCGGAAGCAGATTGTCCAAGAGGATGACCGGGAGTTTTTTGAACATGGATTTCACTGGTTTGCCTAACTTTCACTGTGAGATTTTGAACAATCGGATCGCAGATAGAACGCCAGAGCCGTGCCCATCAGGGCGTGGGAATACAGAGGACTGCCAAAGTCCGCCAGGACCTCGTCAATGGGGTGTCGTTCATAGCGGAGCAGCTCGTCCGCGTCCAGATGCTGCTGACCGGAGGCCTCCAGCTCCTCAGCCAGATAACAGTGGAAGGTATTGGCAAAGAGCGCCGGGTTCGGGCTGCAGGAGCCCAGATGGGTGAGTTTTCCCGCCCGGAAGCCCGTCTCCTCCAGCAGCTCCCTGGCCGCGGTCTGGGCAGGGTCCTCGTCTCCGTCCCGGACGCCGCCGGGAAACTCCACGGTCATGCAGCGGGCCGCGTGGCGCCACTGGCGGACCATCAGGAAGTCCTTTCCCAGGACCGGGATCACCATGACCCAGTCCGGTGCCCGCATGGCCACATAGCTGCCCTGCAGGCCCTCGGCAGCCTGCTCTGCCTGCTCCCACACCTCGAATACCGGCGTGCGGAGCAGACGCTTTTCCGCTGAAACCGTCCATTTCAGGGCTTCATCATCCATCGCTGTTTCCTCCTTTGTCAGCGTCGAGCTCGTAGATCTCCCGCAGGATCGGCGGCATTGCATCAGCCAGCATGCGCACGAACTCCGCCGAAGAAGGCGTGCAGTCGTTGAACAGCCAGCGCCGGAGCATGAAAAGGCTGCCGAAGCAGTGATACCGAATCGCAAACAGCTCCTCCTCCGAGAGCGGCTCCACACCCCGCAGCCTGCAGGCGGCCTTTTGATACATCTGCTCGTTGTTGGCCAGTATATGCCGCCCCAGGGCGTTCTGAGAATCCTCCGTCAGAGCGCTGCGATAGAAGCAGGGATCGTCCCGCATCCGATCCATCACCATTTTGATGCCTGACAGTCGGAATTTGCCGCTGCTGTCCGGAATGCAATCGTCCACGATCTGGTTGAACATCCAGGCGGCAAGATCATAGATGTCCCGGAAGTGATAGTAAAAGGTTCTTCGGTCGATGCCGCAGTGGGCGCAGAGAGCCCCGACGCGGATCCGGCTGAAGCTTGTGCCTGCCGTCATCTCCTTGATCCCGGCCGCCAAAAGCAGCTTGGTGCGATGGGATCCTGACATACCGTTCACCTCTTTCACATAATAATCATATTGTCCTGTTTTTACACATTATATCATATTTGTCTGTGTTTGAAAAGAGTTTATTTTGATAAAATGTATTTTGTGAATACCAGATATGGTTGCATGTCTTTGTCTATTGTCTTTGTCTTTTTACCTCTCTCTTCCCCGCCCCCGCCTGGGGGCCTGTTCCGGCAAAGAAGCGGTCCCGCCCTACGGGACCGCTTCTATTCTTTTTCCGGTATCCCGTCAGAGAAACGGCGGAACGCGGATATGGGCGGAATCAGTCGTCCGTGAAGCGCTCGCGGGCCTGCAGGACCTGGCAGATCGTCCGATAATCACCAAACACCGTGACCCGGTCGCCATCGCGGAACCTGGTTTTTGCGGTGGGGGTCTCGATACTGTCGTCCTCGTGCTCCACCATCAGCACCAGGATGTTCCAAACCGGCTTCAGGTCCATCTGGGCCAGGAACCTGTCCCGCATACAATCCGGGACCGTGTACAGCGTGACCCGGGCGGCGGTCTGATCGCCGAACTGGTCGATCACCATGATGCTGTTCGTGCCGCTGTTGTTTCCATAGCGGTTCGCGATCTTCTCGATATAGCGGTCCAGCCGTTTCCGGACGCGCTGGTACTTCATCAGCGCCAGCACCGCCGCAACCGCCACGAGGGGGATCAGCATGGAAATCACGAAGCTGCCCAGATCCGCCATCTTCACCGACACGAACACGTTGACGAAGGCGGAGACAATGGTCACATTGAACACATAGCCGAACAGCATCGTGATCCTGGCCAGACGCCGCCGGGACCGGGTGGAGAGAAACATTTCGCTCTCGTGGGTGGTAAAGCCCGCCCCGGTCAGCAGAGAAATGACCTGGAACTTGGCCTTTTCCTCCGGCAGGCCGATGAGCCGGAACAGGACCGTAAACACCTCGGAGATGGCCCAGTAGAGCAAGATCAGGATCGCGAACAGCGTCGCGGCGGCATAGATATTCATGCCCTGTCCTCCAATTCGTTTTTGGCGATCCCGCCGGGCTTCCGTCAGGAGTAGAGTCCCAGCAGCCTGCTGGCACGCCAGATAATGACGGACATGTCCGCGCGGGTGGCGGATCTCCCGGGTTCAAAGCGGGTCGGCGAGGTGCCGGAAATGACGCCGTTTTCCACCGCCCAGCAGACCGCCCGATAATAGTAGTCCTTCGGCAGCACGTCCTCGAAGGGACAGTACGCGTTTTCCGGCGCGGGGCTGCCCGCCGCTTTCCAGAGGATCGCGACAATCTGGCCCCGGGTACAGCGCTCGCCCACGCCGAAGGTCCTGAGGCTGGTCCCGGCCACATACCCCCGGGAATAAGCCCAGCGCAGCGCCTGATAATAGTAAGCGCTGGTCTTCACGTCCACAAAGGGCAGGCTGCCCTCCGCCGCGGGGCTGTGGAACAGGCGCCAGAGGATCGTGACGAACATGCCCCGATCCACCACCGCCTTGGGTGAAAAATGCTGATCTCCGGTTCCTGACATGATCCCCTGGTTGCTGACGAAGGCCACGCCCTTGACGTACCAGCTCTTCAGGTTCAGGTCCGTATAGGGGCTGATCCCGCAGATCGGGCAGACGTCGTTGGGCAGCGGTACGGCGCAAGAGTGGGTATAGCCGATCTCGTCCCGGTGGTTGCAGCGCAGGACGATATAGCCCTTGTCCAGATACTCCGTCTGCAGCTCTGACAAAGGGTGCGTCTCGCTGTCCGCCAGATACCAGAAGCGGCGGGCTGCGGGAGCGCGCTCCTCGGAGATTTCAATGCCGGAAATATGGTTGTCCGCGTCGTAGGTGATATCCGTGACCAGGCGGGCGTGCTTGCCCTCCTGGATCATGCAGTCGCCCACCTGAAGATCCGCCATCCGATTTCCCACGATGGTCCCGTAGTGCCCCAGGGTGTGGGTCGTCTCCCGGGTGCGCAGATCCCAGGCCCAGGA
Source organism: Oscillospiraceae bacterium (assembly GCA_017509485.1). Taxonomy (GTDB): domain Bacteria; phylum Bacillota; class Clostridia; order Oscillospirales; family Oscillospiraceae; genus JAFRPC01. Next base: position 71,760 of record JAFWPP010000016.1, read on the forward strand.
CACAAAGGCGCTGCACTCGCAGCAGAAGAAGGGAGCGGGATTCTGCTGGACCTGGGACACCGCCTGCGCGCTGTACATGAGGCTGTCGGGATTTGAGACCTCCCGGAGGAAGTCCGGCAGGCTGGACTGCCAGGGCACGTAGCTGCCCGAGCGGTGGGGCTGGCCGTAGGGGATGCCTGTATAGGGCACGCCTGCCAGGAAGCGGTTGGACTCCTGATTGCGCCAGCCCTCGATGTTGTACAGGGGCGTCCAGGCAATATCCGTGATCTGATAGGCCCGCTTCACCATATTTTTCACGCCCTGGCTGATTACGGCGTGACGATCCTCCGGACGGGGCTTCTCCGGCTCCATACGCGGCACCTCCCTGTCCAAGGCCGCGGAGCCGCTTTGCCGACCCGAAGCCAGCCGCTCCGCCGCCGCCGGCAGCGCCGACGCACCAAAGCAGAGCAGCCCAGCCAGCAGGAGGGCTGTCAGCCTCCGGGCCATTCGTTTCGCCCGGCTCATTTGTCCAGGACCTCGACCTGGATGCTCTTGACGCTCTCTTCCATCATGGTGATCTCCTCTTGACGCAGCCGCAGCTCCAGACAGCGGACGGTGTCCGCCACATTGACGGGCTTGCGCATGCCCACCAACAGGCTCATATTGGGGTGCTGGGCCAGGGCCCAGGCCTCGACGAGCTGTGCGAAGCTGCACCCATGGGTTTCACAGAGGGGTGTCCAGGCTGCAAAAGCCCGGCGCAGTCCCTCCTGATATTTCTCCCCCACCCAGGGGATGCGGGATCGGATATCGGTCTTGGCGAAGGTCCGCTCCAGAAAGGCGGGCCCCGTCAGGAAGCCCTCCTCCAGCACCCCATAGGTCTGGAAGCTGGTATTGTATTTCTCACAGACGGGGAAATAATCCCGACCGTGGAAGGGGGACAGAATGCTGAAAAACTCCTGAACCACGCTGACGCCCTGCCGCTTCTGGGGGGCGTTTTGGTATTCCTCCAGGTCCGCGGGCCGGCTGTTGGAGAGGCCGTAAGCCCGGATCTTGCCCTCCCGGATCAGATCCTCCAGGACCCCGACGGTGTCCGCCGCGGGGAAGGACTTGCAGACATAGTGGACGATGACGGAATCCAGATAGTCGGTCCTCATGCGGCGCAGTGAGCCCTCCACATCCCGGCGGATCGCCTCCGGGCGGGTGTCGTTATTGACCGTGCAGCCATCCCGGGCGTAGTGGAAGTTTCCGCCCTCCCCTCTCCAGTTGAGCGAGCATTTCGTCTGGAGGATGAAGTCGTGGCGGCGGCGCTCCAGGGCGTTGCCCAACAGCTCCTCGCTGGCGCCGGTACCGTAGACGGGAGCGGTATCGATGTAGTTGATCCCGTTGTCCCTGCAGGCGTCCAGCAGCCGGGCTGTCTCGACGGTGGTGGATTCCTTGTCGGACCACACGCTGCCGCCCCCCAGCCCCCAGGTGCCGAGGGCGACGACGGATACGTTCAGATCGGAATTGCCAAGTTTTTTGTATTGCATCCTATTTCTCCTGTTTCCTGTTGCCTGTTTCCCCGCTGGTGCGGGATACGGCGGACAAGCAATGCTTGTCCCTGCAGGCGGGTCTGTTGCCTATTGCCTTCTTTTTCTGAACAGATACTCGTCCAGCTCCGTCTTGACCTTTTCGGGGATCTCCCGGCTGACGGGGCAGACGGCGGAATTGGCCATCCGCCGGGTGAAGGCCGCGATGAAGGCGATATCCTTCTCCATCTGGGCCATGGACAGGACCTCGGGCAGGTCGTAGCGGCAGTGGATAGGCGCCGCGTTGCCGCCGGCGATCCGGGCAAAGGACAGGGCGGGAACGCCCTTGTCGGCAAAGGGGGTGGAATCGCTGGAATAGACGCCGATCTTCGCCTCCACGGGGAAGCCCAGCTCCGCGCCCATGTAGCCCAGGTAGCCCGCCAGCTTCTCCTCCGCGGAGACCTTGGCGATGAACTTGCCCAGCCAGGTGCCGATCATATCCAGGTTGATATTGAGGACCGTCTTTTCCAGCTCCGCCTCGTGATCCCGGACCCAGGCCTTGGAGCCCAGCAGGCCCCGCTCCTCGCTGCCGCAGAACACCAGGCGCAGGCCGTAGTTCAGCGTTTCGTCCTTCAGGGCGTCCAGCACCCCCAAAATGCCCACGCAGCCGGACATGTTGTCATAGGAGCCGTGGGACAGGGCGGTGGTGTCATAGTGGGCGGTGAGGACGATCCACTCGTCCTTCTTTCCCGGAAGCTCAGCCACCACGTTGTGGGACGCGCCCTCCCACTCCCGCTGGCGGATCGTGATTTGGACCCGTTTCGTCTCGCTGCGCAGCAGCTCCACGGCGGAGGCGGTGTGGATCATGGCGCAGAGGACCTTCCGCTCCTCCCCCACCACGGCGGCCCGCAGGTCCCGCTCGTCGATGTCGTCGATGGGATAGTGCACGTTGCCGTACTGGAACAGGATGCCCTTGGCTCCGGCCTTCATCAGATCCTGATAGCCGAAGAAGCCGACGCCGGAGCCATCCATCAGGACGATCTTGTCCTTCGCGCCCGCGATCGAGACGGGATCCTGGGCCGGCATGTAGTAGAGCTCGCCCTCCACGGTCCCGCTGCCGCAGCAGAAGAAGCCCTTGCAGGGGATCTCCTTCCCGTCCGCCAGCACCCGGGCCTCCTCGATCTCGGCCATTGCCACGGGAAAGGCCTCCAGCCGGGCGGGAACGCCGAGCTCCTCGCACCGGGCTTTCAGATATTCCGCCGCCCGCAGTTCCTCCGGAGTACCGCTGCGGTGAACATAATCTGTCTCCTGAAAGATCTTTTTCATAGCCTCTTGTTTCATAACTCGCCTCTCCCCTCTTTTATGTCTACCATTTATTATACCACAAGTTTTCAAAAATGGAAGAGGAAAGTCGAAAAAAAACGCCCCGTGATCTGGGATCACGGGGCGATAACCTGTTTATAGGCGCCGCATGCGGCAAAGCATCAGCATAGCGGGGCCGGTGAGCTTCAGATTCGTCTCACCGGAAAGCAGGAGGGTCTCGCCGGGGGCGAGGGGGATTTGGTTGATCTGCGCCGTTCCCTCAATGCAGCAAAGCAGCAGCTGCTCCGCGGCATCGTGGCGCAGGCTGTGCGCCGCTGCGGAAAGCGCCGTCGGAGTCTCTGTCAGCTTCAGGAGCTCCATGCTGCCTGCGGCCTTGCCGCTCCGGAGCATCAGGTTAAAGTCTGTACAGCGGCCGGTGCTGTGGGTGGCGTCGGCGCCGGAAAAGGCGTGGATTTCGAAGGGCCGCAGGCGGATCGGTGCGCCGCCGTTGTGGGTCAGGACGATCTCGCCCTCCAGGGTGGAGATCAAGCGGTCATAGTCCGGCAGGGGGGTGAAATCCGATTCGTCCAGCTCCACCGTGGCGGAGCTTACCCGCCAGAGGAAGTCCCGGTCGGCATAGCGCGCGCCCGGCGGAAAAATGGCGAGCTGGGTCGTCGTGCCGCCGGACCAGCTTGAGACTATGTAATCGTCTTTTGTGAGCTTTTGATGCATAGTGGTTCCTCTTTTGTGGGGGATCTCTATTCGATACGCCGCCTCATCCGGCGCTTCGCGCCAGCTTCCCCTCAAGGGGAAGGCTTTGAGGCGTTATTCGGCGCGGAAGCCGCCCTTGCCGTCGGCGGAGAAGTGGGTGGCGTAGAAGGCTTCGGAGGCCCGGATCAGATAGCCCAGATCCTTGACGCCGGCGGTTTCATAGCTGGAGTGCATGGCCAGCTGGGGCAGGCCCAGATCCACGGTGTTCATGGAGACGTGGGCCATGGCGATGTTGCCCAGGGTAGAGCCGCCGTTCTCGTCGGAGCGGTTGGCAAAGAACTGGACGGGGACCCCCGCCTTCTCGCAGACGCCCCGGAACAGGGCCACGGAGACGGCGTCGGAGGTGTATTTCTGGCCGGCGTGGGCCTTGACCACGATGCCCTCGTTCATGTAACTGCAATTGGTGGCGTCGGTCTTCTCGGGATGGTTGGGATGGACCGCGTGGGCGTTGTCGCAGGAGAGCATGAAGCTCCGGGCGGTCATGCAGCGGTAGTCCTCGTCGTCGAGGCCCAGGCCCTTTGCGATCCGGCGCAGCACGTCCTCCAGCATGGTGGAGTCGGCGCCCTGCTTGGTGCCGGAGCCCACTTCCTCGTTGTCGAAGCAGCACCAGACCTGGACGGTCTTTTCGTTCTTCCCCTGCAGGAAGCCCAGCAGGGTGCCGTAGGCGCACTCCAGATCGTCCAGACGGCCCGCGGAGACAAACTCATTTTCAGCGCCCCAGACGGTGGGGGCCATGCGGTTGTAGAGATAGAGGTCGGAGCCCAGAACGTCAGCCTCGTTCACGCCCAGCTCCGCGGCGACCATCGCCTTGAAGGCGCCCTTCTCCAGCTTGCCGGAGCCCAGCAGAGGGACCATGTCGATCTGTTTGTTGAAAGCAAAGCCGTCATTGACTTTGCGGTTCATGTGGATGGCCAGGTTGGGGATCAGGACCAGATCCCGATCAAAGTCCAGCAGGCGGGTCTCGTAGCGCTCCCCCGCCTCGGTCTTGGTGCGGACCAGAACCCGGCCGGCCACGCCCAGGGGACGATCCAGCCAGGTGGAGCAGATCATTCCGCCGTAGCCCTCGGTGTTCAGCTGGACATACTTGTCCCGGACCCGGAGCTCCGCGTTCTCCTTGATCTTGAAGCAGGGGGAGTCGGAGTGGGAGGCGGTGAGGGTGAAGGCAGGCTCGGAGAGCTCGGTGCCGACGCGGAACGCCAGGATGCTGGAGCCGTTGCGGGTGGTGAAGTAGCTGCCGCCGGGCTTGAGCTCCCAGCGCTTGCTCTCGGGCAGCTCGGCAAAACCCTCCGCCAGCAGCATCTGCCGCAGATTTTCCACGGCGTGGAAGGCGGAAGGACTGTTTTTCAGAAAGTTCATCAAATTCTGCACATTGTTATCCATGAGAGGTTCCTCCTTGATGATGGTCTTGGTCGATTGTATCATAATGAAGAAAGAAATGCAAGGGGCCAGACGGCCCCTTGCGGAGTTTGTAATCAGGCGCCCTTCCCCTGCCGCTTGGCAATGGCAGGCATAATCAGACCCAGAGCAGTCAGCACGCAGGGCGTGGCGATGTTCAGGATCATGGTGAAGGTGTCCTCGTCGTACATGCCCATGATGCAGCAGGCCAGGGTGATGAGCAGGCACCACCAGCCAAAGAAGTAGGCCGGTCCCTGACGCTTCACAAAGCGATAATCGGCATGGATGGTCTTGTAGGCCTTCCGCAGAGCGATGTAGGCCACGAACACCCAGCAGTAACGCAGCGGCATGCAGACGGAGTTCAGCTTGGTGAGCTGGGAAAGAACGTCGGCGGCGCCGGGGACCACGGACTGGATCAGGATGATGCCGCCGGACAGGATGACGACCATCAGGATGCCGTTGACGTAAGCGCCGTATTGATTCTTCTTCAGCAGACCGTTGGGGATGTACTTCTGGGTCTTCTCGTTGTCCAGGAGCATGCGCAGAGGCGCGTCGATGGACAGCACCAGGGTGGCCAGCTGACCGATCATGTTGCAGATGGCGTAGATGACCAGCAGGCTGTTGCCCAGGCCGTAATACTGGCCCAGCTTCTGGAAGGCCCAGTAGGCGCCGTTGGCCTTATAGGAGGTGAAGCTCTCCTTGGTGGCGTTGATTTCGTTGGGATCGAACATCATGCCCATGGCGATGGTGCCAAGAATGGCGCAGACCACCACCATGATGGCCAGGGCAATCATGCCCTTGGGGAAGCCCTTGGAGGGGTTCTCGACCTTGTTGACGTAGGGGGAGATCTTTTCACAGCCGCCCACGGCAAAGACCAGGATGGACAGGGAGGTAAAGTAGCCCACGTTGAAGTTGGGAATCAGGGTCTCCTTGGTGAACTCCATGGAGACATAGCCGCCGTTGGGATTGACCACAGGCGCCGCGAACATCATGACGATGAACAGCAGGGACATGACGAACATGGAGGAACCGGCGATGGTGGTCAGGCTCTTCAGGGGCTTCAGGCCGCGGCTGGCGATGAAGGCGAAGATCAGCAGCACGCCCAGAGTCACCAGCTGCACCGCCAGAGTCGGGAAGGTGTCGTAGGTCTCGGCGTTGCGGAAAATGGCCCAGCCCAGAGCCTTCAGGCCGCCGGAGCTCTTGGAGGCGATGTAGGTGATGTGGCAGGCCCAGTAGGTCCAGCCGGCGTAGTAGCCCAGCTTGGAGCCCATGGTGTCATGGACCCAGGAGGAGACGCCGCCGCCGGAGTTCTTGAAGGCGGAGCCCAGCTCGCCTACCATCAGCGCGTAGGGGACGAAATACAGGGCGAACATCAGAATCCAGGAGAAGATGACCTGGATGCCGTTGAAATAGACGAAGCCGTTCACGACGTTGCCGAAGCCCCATACCGTGGAGAACGCCATAAAGGCCAGCATTTGCCACTTGATCTTCTTGGTGTTTTGCGCGGAGTTCATGTTGGATTTTCCCTCTTTTTCTCTTGTTGTTCTGAAAGCCGCCGCTCCGTTCTCGCCGCAGCAAGCTCCGAAACGGACGCTTTCGGTGGCATTCGGAATTTATCACTTTTTGTCTAAAAAGTCAATATCTGCTATTTATTTTTGTCTATTTTGACATATTATTTCTTGTATACTCCTAATATTCTCCATTTATATACATCTTTATTCAACTCTTATTTCCATCACAAAGCACATCGAAGCATGAAAAAACGACAGACGCCTATCACTTTGGGCGTCTGTCGTATGTTGTGAGATCCGATGTCCGGCTCCGTCGGCACAGCCGCTTTGCCGGAGAATGAATAACCCGTGCCAAAGGCCGAAAAAATAACCGGTTTTCCAGGCGCTCCGGGGCGGCGAACAGAGCATCGGGGACGATTCATCGATTGAAATAAGAAATGCATAATTCAATCGGAGAAGCTTCCCCTGATGGATCCCCCTGACGACTGATTGACCTGATTGACTGTTGATCAGGGGAAGGAGTGACCGAAGCTGCCGCCGAGACCAGCCAGGAATTGCACAAAGAAACTGATGATCAGGTACAGGAACAACAGGAGCGCCGGCGCCAGGAACAGCAGCAGCGCCGTCAGCTTCGCATGGTCCCGCAGCCGGAACTGGAAGCCGCTCTGCCGCTTCCAGGACTGCGGAGCGGGACCGCCGCCGCCGGATGTGACGGGCTTCTCCCGCTTCGGAGCGTCGGCAGGCTTGTGGGCTGCATACTTGGAGCGGAGCTCCGCCTCATGCTGCCGGACGGCGGCCCGATGGGTCTGGGCGCCGTAGCTTTCGTGCCAGGAATCATCCTCATGGCAGTGGTCGTCGTAGTTCAGCTTTCCCTCCGCCCGCAGACGGACGGCGGTCTCCTTTCGCTCGATCCGAGTCATCAGAGACGGCGGTACCGCTGCGCCGCAGCCCGGGCAGAGGCAGTCCTTCTCCGGGTCGAAGCTCTTGCCGCAATACTCACATCGATATTTGCGCATGGTCGTATTCCCCCTCTCTCTTGCAGCCGCTTATTCTCCGTTCTCCTGGCGGATGACCTTCCCCACATTCCACAGCCGGGCCACCTTCTCTGCGGCCTCCTCCCGCTCCGCGGGAGTCCTGTATTCAAAGGGCGCGGTCTGGGCGCCGCAGTCCATGCAGACAGCGTAGATGCACCAGCCGTTCTCCTCCTCCAGCAGGCCGGGGCCGCCGCAGCGGGGACAGTCCTGGAGTATAAAGCGTTCGTGAAGTTCCATAGTTTTCCTTTCCTTTCGTAGTGCGAACTGTTTTTCGTTATCATAGCACATTCCGGTGCGGATTGCAAGACTGAGACGCAGAAAAGCCCGGCCGGCGGCAGAAAAGTCGGTGTTGACATTGGCGTATGCTTCGTGTATGATACAGAGACTAAATTGGAAAGGAGCCTTTTGATGCTCTTTTTACTCCTGGCGATCCTCAGCAGCGCCTCCATGGCCCTGGCTCTTCGGCGCTTCCACAATCCTGTGGGAAACCGCTACGGGATCATCCTCGGCAACTATCTGACCTGTATCCTCCTGGCCCTGCTTCTGACGCCCAGAGGCAGCTCCGTGCTCGCCGGCAGCGGCAGCACCCTCCTCATGGGCGCCGTCACCGGCTTCTTCTATGTGGCGGCCCTGGTGGGGATGCAAACCAGCGTTCACCGGAACGGCGCCGGTCTCACCTCTGCCTTTGCCCGGCTGGGCCTGGTGATCTCCCTGTTGGTCAGCGTACTCTTTTTCGGGGAACGGCCCGCTCCCCTTCAGCTCGCAGGCGTGACCCTGGTGCTGGCGGCTTTGGTGCTGATCCACGCCGGCGGCGAAAGTGGCTCCAAAAGAGGCTTTTGGATTCTGCTGCTGACCCTGCTCTTCAGCGGCGGGGCCGACGCCATGTCCAAGGTCTTCGAGCAGCTGGGAGATCCGGCGGAGAACACCCGCTTTTTCTTCTGGCTCTTCGTCACAGCGCTGTTGTTGACGGCGGGCCTGGCCCTCCGGGAGAGAATGCGCACGGGGAAACGGCTGGCGCCGCGGGAGCTGGCCGCCGGCGCAGTCGTGGGCATCCCCAACTATTTCTCCTCTTATCTTCTGCTGCGCTCCCTCCAGCGCCTGCCGGCCATTCTGGTCTTTCCGGTCTTCAGCACCGGCACCATTCTGCTGACCCTGCTGGCCGGAGCCCTCTTTTTCCGGGAGCGGCTCACCCGGCGTCAGGCCCTGGGCGTCTGCCTGATCCTGGCGGCGCTGATCCTCCTGAATATCTGATCCTGCGCTGTAATACAGAAATACAGAGCGTCCGGCACTTCGCCGGACGCTCTGCTGCTTATCTTCGGTTTTCGTAGGCGATCTCGTATTCCCGCTTGGGCGTGTAGTGATTCGCCAGCTTGACGATCACCCGTCCGTCCACCACAGCTACACTGCCTTCGCTGGGATAAAGGGGCATAGCCCGGAAGACCTCGCTGTCGGACACAGCGATCATGGTCTCCTCCGGCGGCTCCTGCCAGCGGACGTTGAGCCAGTCGTTGAGGTAGTAGTAGACGTGCTTGTTCAGGGGGATCACGGAGCTGGACAGATTGCTGTAATCCGTCACCAGATCGAAATCCTCCACCTTGCTGTAATAGGTCTTCGAGGGGAAGCCGCCGATCACCACCACCTCCATATCGGCCCTGTAACCGGGCGTCGACTCCACGCGCTCCACCAGCCGGGTCGCGAAGGACTGGGTGGCCCGATGGGCTGTGGCGGAGACGGTGTAGGCCAGGTTGTCGATGTTGAAGCTGACGAGGCAGAGCAGGACGGCCGCGATCCCCGCGGCCCGGCGAAGCAGGGCCCCACCTCGCGGCGACGCCTTCTCCATTCGCTTCCACCGCAGAGCGGCCCGGTCCGTCAGGGCCAGCGCCAGTACATAGGGGAACACCAGGGCGTAGCGCATCACCGGCATCACATGGCTCATCAGCACCGTGAGGTTGCAGGCCAGGGGCAGCAGAGCGCAGAGCAGCAGGATCAGCGCCAAGGCGCCGGGCTTGAGCTCCTTCCGCTTCTCCAGGAGCAGCCGGACAAAGGACCAGAGCCCGACCAGGGCCAGGAGTCCGCTGCCCGCGGCGAAAATGGGCGTGGTATAGTTTGCGGCCTTGTGGGGAACGAAATAATAGCAGAGGAAGTCCCGATAGGCCGAAACGATCAGCCGCGGAAGGCGCTTTGGACTCAGCGTCTCGCTCAGACTGCCGATGCCCTTGTAATTGAGCAGCTCCAGGTCCTTGATCCAGAGGAAGAGGCGGAGCACGCCGTAATAGAGCAGCAGGCCCAGAAGCAGGAAGACCAGAAAGCGCAGCCCGGTCAGCAGGATCTGCCTGCCGGTGTGATTTCCCTCCAGGGCATAGCGCAGCACGCAGATCAGAGAAAGCGCGGCCGCCACAGCCAGATAAGCCTGGTAGGTTCCAAGCGCGCAGGCCAGGATCGGCGCCGCGAAGAGAAAGCCGAAGCGATGCCGTGGGATCAGCCAGACCGCCAGCACCGCCAGCAAAATCCCGAAGCAGTAGGCGGAGGCGGTGAACAGGTAGAGGAAGGTGTAGGCCACTGTGGGGAACACCGCCATCAGAGCCCCGCAGAGCCCCCCCAGCACCGGGTTATGGAGCTTCAGCAGCTCCACCGTCAGTCCCGAGGCCAGGGACAGGAAAAGCAGCGAGAAGAAGCCGATCACCGCGGGAGCCTGGACGTAGCCGTTCCAGGCCGAGGCATAGTGCAGAAACCAGCGGCCGGAGACGGTCATCTGCTGGAGGTCGTTCACCCGGGAGATGCCGTCGGAGTTGGGTATGATGTTTGTAAAGGCAAAGATATGCGCCAGAAAGCCCGCCGCAAAGCAGCAGAGCATCGCGGCCCGGACCGCGGGCCGGATCCTGCTCCACCAGCCGGGGAGCATGCGTTTGCGTGTTTGATTCATGGCAGCCTCCCAGAAGGGGCCGGACCCGAAGGCTCAGCCCTCCTTTTTCAGAAATACCCGCAGCAGCAGTCCCGCGCCCACCGCGGCGGGAACCAGCATCAGGAAGAGGTCCAGGACCGAGCCGGTAAACGTGAGATGGGTCCCCAGGATCACCGACAGGATCAGCATTCCCAGCAGCACCGGCAGCAGGATCTTCGTCAGCTTGTGCCGGGTGGCGACCATAAGCACCACGTCCAGCAGCACCAGGGCGATGAGGATGCCGCCGGTGGAGACCTGACCGCCCAGCCGATAGAAGCCCCAGGAATAGACCCGGGTGCTCTTGAAGAACATAAACACGCCGACGCCGATCAGCGCCAGTCCGACAAGAAGCAGCTTGTCCCTTTGTTTCATCTTCAGAACGCCTCCTTTGGGGAAGATAGGCAGATTATAGCATAATTTCCGGGAAAATGCAAGTATTCCCGCCAAAGCCTCGGCCTTTGGACTTTGCCGCAGCCCTATTCCTTCGCCTGGCGGATGGACAGGCCGATACGCTTTTTCTTCTCGTCCACGGACAGCACCCGCACCTTGACCACGTCGCCCACGGTCAGCAGCTCCGAGGGATGCTTGAGATAGCGGTCCGCGATCTCGGAGATGTGCACCAGGCCGTCCTGATGCACGCCGATGTCCACGAAGGCGCCGAAGTCGATGACGTTCCGCACCGTGCCGGAGAGGATCATGCCGGGCTTCAGATCCTTCAGCTCCAGCACGTCGGTCCGCAAAATGGGCTGGGGCAGGGAGTCCCGCAGATCCCGCCCGGGCTTTTGCAGCTCGCTGACCACGTCCCGGAGGGTGGGCAGGCCCACGCCCAGGGCGTCGGCGGCCTTCTGCTCCCCGTAGGCCGCCAGCTCCTTGGGGAGGGCGCCCAGCTTGCCCGCCTTCACGTCAGCCAGGCTGTGACCGGTAAGCCTCAGCAGGCCCTCCGCCGCGTCGTAGGACTCGGGGTGGACGGCGGTGTTGTCCAGAATGTTCCGGCTCTCGGGGACCCGCAGGAAGCCTGCGCACTGCTGGAAGGCCTTGGGCCCCAGCTTGGGCACCTTTTTGAGCTGGGCGCGGCCGGTAAAGGGGCCGTTCTCCTCCCGGAAGCTCACGATGTTCCTGGCCGTGGCCGCCGTCAGGCCGGAGACCCGCCGCAGCAGAGAGGGGGACGCGGTGTTCAGGTCCACGCCCACGGCGTTGACGCAGTCCTCCACCACAGCGTCCAGGGCCTGCTCCAGCTCCTTCTGGGGCATATCGTGCTGATACTGGCCCACGCCGATGGCCTTGGGCTCGATCTTTACCAGCTCCGCCAGGGGATCCTGGAGGCGGCGCGCAATGGACACCGCAGAACGCAGGTTCACGTCGTACTGGGGGAACTCCTCCGCCGCCAGGGGGCTGGCGGAATAGACCGAGGCCCCGGCCTCGGATACGATCATATAGCTCAGACGCCGGCCCGCGTCCTGCTCCCGACGGATCAGCTCCACCGCCATCTGCTCGGTCTCCCGGCTGGCGGTGCCGTTGCCGATGGCGATGTGCTCCACCCCGTGGCGGCGGACCAGGCGCGACAGGATGCCGATGGCCTCCTCCCGCTGGCGCTCGCCATAGGTGGGATAGACCACGGCAGTATCCAGGACCTTGCCGGTGCCGTCCACCACCGCCACCTTGCAGCCCATGCGATAGCCGGGGTCCAGGCCCATGGTGACCTTGCCCTTCACCGGGGGCTGCATCAGCAGGGGCCGCAGATTCAGGGCGAACTGGCCGATGGCGCCCTCGCAGGCCAGGTCCGTCAGGGCCGCCCGCTGCTCCCGCTCCAGGGAGGGGAAAATCAGGCGCTCATAGGCGTCCTCCGCCGCCCGCTGCACAAAGTCTGTGGCGGGACTGCCCAGGCGCACCGCCGCCCGGCGGACCGTCTGCATGGCCAGCATCCCATTCAGCTCCAGGCTCACCTTCAGGAACTTCTCCTTCTCCCCCCGGTTGATGGCCAGGATCTGATAGCCCTGGAGCTTCGGGATCGCCTGGGTAAAGTCGTAGTACATGGCGTATACGGAGTCCTCCTCCGTGGCTGCCTCGGCATGGAGCCTGCCGTTGTCATGGAGCAGACGGCGCAGAGCCTTGCGCAGCTCCGCGTGGTCGCTGATCCGTTCGGCGATGATGTCCGAGGCCCCGGCCAGGGCCTCCTCCACCGTTTCCACGCCCAGCTCCGGGTTGACATAATCCTTTGCGGCCTGTTCCGGCGGAGGGCAGTCCCCGGTCTGGGCGAAGAGCAGCTCCGCCAGGGGCTCCAGTCCCTTTTCCTTGGCCACGGAGGCCCGGGTCCGGCGCTTCTGCTTGTAGGGCCGGTAGAGGTCCTCCAGCTCCGCCAGGGTTCCGGCGGCTTCAATGGCCGCCCGGAGCTCCTCCGTCAGTTTCCCCTGGCTCTCGATGGCCTTCACGACGGCCTCCCGCCGCTCCTCCAGGCCCCGCAGGTACTGCAGCCGGGTCTCCAGGGTGCGCAGGGCGGTGTCGTCCATGGAGCCGTGGAGCTCCTTGCGGTAACGGGCAATAAAGGGGATGGTGTTCCCCTCGTCAATGAGTTGGATCACGTTCTCGATGTGCTTCGGGCTCCGGTCCAATTCCCGGGCCAGGGTTGCGATGATATCCATAGTTCCTCCTTTGGTAATCAAGTTCGAAAGCTCTTCGCCCAGTTGCGGAGGGAATTCAAGTATACGTTATCCGCCACATCCTGCCGCATGCGCTCTGTGACGGGGCCGTTCCCGGCGAGCTTCCGCAAGATCAGGGCCTGGAGCTCCGGGACCGTCATATCGTCAATGGCTTTGTTTTCAGGGGGCGCTGCGGGAGGCGTCTCCGGCTCCAAGGCGGGTTCCGGCTGGGGCCGGGCTTTCTCCGCCTCCGCCAGGGCGGCCTTCCAGATCTCCGGTTCCGGGATCGGCGGAAGGTCCAAAGCCGCGCCCTCGTCCTCTGGCAGCAGCAGCTCGGCCCCGTGGGGCGGGAGCTCGATTCGGATCTGTCCGTTTTCGGTATAACGGTTGCCGCCGTGAAGGGCGGAGCGATAGCCCTCCAATCTGGCGGGCAGCGTCAGGGTGACGGGCTCGCCGCTGTTGTTGACGGCAACCAGCGCCTCCCGTTCCCCCGCTCTCCGGGCGAAGGCGAAATATCCTGTCGTCAGGGCCAGTTTTTCATAGCTGCCGACGCGGAGGGCCGGTTCCGCCCTTCTGGCCCCGGCAAGGGCGCCGATCAGCGCGGCGTGGGCGTCGTTCCGATAGTCCTCCAGCCGCAGGGCCGGACGCAGGGAGGCGTCGGAGTACAGCTCCTTCTTCCCTTCCACCGCGAACTCCGAGCCGTAGTACACGGAAGGAACGCCGGGGAGCGTAAACAGCAGCACATGGACCGGAAGATAGTCCGCCTTGCAGCGAAGTCTCGTCTGGATGCGCTCCACATCGTGGTTGTCCGCAAAGCTGTACAGCTTCCCGCACAGAGCGCCCAGCTGCTCGACGGTGTGGGCAAGCTCGAAATAGTTGCCGTCGTTGTGGCTGGAAAACAGAGCCTTGTGCAGACGGTAATTGGTGACGCTGTGGAGGGTCTGATCGTTGACCCAGCGGGCGTATTCCCCGTGAATGACCTCGCCCATGAGCCAGAATTCCGGCTTGATCCGATCGGCCAGCTGCCGCAGCGCCTGCATGAAGCCGAAATCCAGCACGTCCGCCGCGTCCAGACGCAGACCGTCGATGTCAAACTGCTCCACCCAGAAGCGCACCGTGTCCAGATGGTATCGGACGACCTCCGGATTTTGCAGATTCAGCTTGGCCAGCAGCTCATAGCCGCCCCAGGTCTCATAGGAGAGCCCGTCGTGATAGCCGTTGTCCGACCGGAAATTGACGTTCCGGTACCAATCCCGATACGGAGACGTCTCGCGCTTTTCCAGCAGATCCCGGAAGGCGAAGAATTCCCGGCCGGTATGGTTGAAGACCGCGTCCAGGATCACCCGGACGCCCTTGCCGTGGCAATAGGATACAAAGGCTCTCAGATCCTCGTTGGTGCCGAGACGGCTGTCCAGCTTCCGGTAATCCGTGGTCTCGTAGCCGTGGCCCACGGACTCGAACAGCGGGCCGATATACAAGGCGTTGAAGCCCAGACCCGCCAGATGATCCACCCAGGGATAGAGCGAGGCAAGCCTGCGGACCGGCTCAGCGCCGGGATTCTGCATGGGCGCCCCGGTCAGCCCCAGAGGATAGATGTGATAAATTACTGCGTTTTGATACCAGGACATGTGATACCCCTTCCACATATTCTTTCAAGCCGAGCGTCTGATGAACCAAAAACGCTCATTTGGCGCTGTCGGCGCTCAAAAATGCGTGTTGGCCGCCGCGGCGCCCGCCAAATTGATTTGCATGCTATTATCCCACAAAAAGCGGCGCTTGTCAATGCGCAGTATCAATTTGCGAGGGCTGCAGATGTATCAATTTGAGGGGGCGGCAGACAGCTCCGGCGTCATTTTGCACTTTACTTTCACGGTCTGATTTGATATAATAAGTTTGGAAATAAATTGCAGTAAGGAGGACACCGAACGATGATTGAATGGAAAAACCTGGATGCTTTGAGCTCCTTCGGAAAGCTGAAAGCGCTGAAAAAACGAGTCAGTCTGCCGGAAGCAATGTCCGGCGAGGGCGGAGCCGCGCGGGTCGCCAAATACAGTGCGCCCATCGCCTGCGGACTTGCCTACAACTACGCAGCCAAGGCCGTGGACGACGAGGTGCTCTCCGTCCTTGGGGAGCTGGCGGCGGAAGCGCAGCTGACGGAAAAGTACGCCGCCCTGTACAACGGTGAGATGATCAACACCGGTGAGAAACGACTGGTGCTGCATCAGCTGACCCGCGGTCAGCTGGGCGACGCTGTGATCGCGGACGGCGTGGACAAGCGGGCCTTCTATGCCGCGGAGCAGAAAAAGGCGGCCGATTTTGCCAAAAAGGTCCACGCGGGCGAGATCGCCAACGCCGCGGGTGAAAAGTTCACCACCGTCGTGCAGATCGGCATCGGCGGCAGCGACCTGGGCCCCCGGGCCATGTATCTGTCCCTGGAGAACTGGGCGAGACAGAACGGCTGCTTCAAGCTGGAGGCCCGGTTCATCAGCAACGTGGACCCCGACGACGCGGCAAACGTCCTGAAGTCCATCGACCTGCCCCATTCCCTGTTCGTGCTGGTCTCGAAGTCCGGCACAACCCTGGAGACCCTGACCAACGAGTCCTTTGTGAAGGACGCGCTGAAAAACGCGGGTCTGGATCCCGCGAAGCACATGGTCGCCGTCACCAGCGAGACCTCTCCCCTGGCGAAATCCAAGGATTATCTGGCCGCCTTCTTCATGGACGATTACATCGGCGGGCGTTATTCCTCCACCTCCTGCGTCGGCGGCGTGGTCCTGTCCCTGGCCTTTGGGCCGGAGGTGTTCGCCCGCTTCCTCGACGGCGCCCACGCCGCGGACCTCAGCGCCAAGGAGCCTGACATTCTGAAAAATCCCGCCATGCTGGACGCCCTGATCGGCGTGTACGAGCGCAATGTCCTGGGCTACCCCGTCACCGCCGTGCTGCCCTATTCCCAGGCCCTCAGCCGCTTCCCCGCCCATCTGCAGCAGCTGGACATGGAATCCAACGGCAAGTCTGTCAACCGCTTCGGCGAGCCGGTCCACTATGCCACCGGTCCCGTCATCTTCGGCGAACCGGGCACCAACGGACAGCACTCCTTCTATCAGCTCCTGCACCAGGGCACGGACATCGTCCCCCTGCAGTTCGTAGGCTCCCGCCGGAATCAGGCGGGCATGGACGTGGACATTCAGGGCAGCACCAGCCAGCAAAAGCTCTGCGCCAACGTCGCCGCCCAGATCATGGCCTTCGCCTGCGGCAAGCAGGACGCGAACCCCAACAAGAGCTTCGACGGCGGCCGTCCCTCCAGCATCATCATCGGCGAGCAGCTGACCCCGGAGGCCCTGGGTGCTCTGCTGGCTCACTTTGAGAACAAGGTCATGTTCCAGGGCTTCTGCTGGAATCTGAACAGCTTCGACCAGGAGGGCGTCCAGCTGGGTAAGGTCCTGGCCAAGCGCGTGCTGGCCCATGAAACCGACGGCGCTCTGCGGGCTTACAGTGATCTGCTGGCCATCTGAGCTCTGAGCATCAGCTTCCATCCAGTCCGTTGCAGCTTTTCCAGGCAATAGGCGCGATAGAAACCAATACATAGAAGCAAGAGACTCACGACCGTGTGATCGTGAGTCTCTTGCTGTTTATTGCGGGCACATGCCATGCCTTGAAGAATTGCAGCTTTTCGGTCTCCGATTCGGAGCGCCAAGGGTGTTTTGGGGGGCCTTTTTGGTGATTTGGCCCGGAATGGACTTCAAATCAATACAGCTTCGCGCCGGCCGGAATGTGCGCATCGACCATCAGAAGATGGAGCTTTTCCTCCTCGCCTTCCTTGTGGACGGCGGAGAGCAGCATACCGCAGCTCTCGACGCCCATCATGGGCCGGGGCGGGAGGTTGGTGATGGCGATGCAGGTCTTGCCGATCAGCTCCTCGGGCTCGTAGTAAGCGTGAATGCCGGAGAGGATGGTCCGGGGCGTACCGGTGCCGTCGTCCAGAGTGAACTTCAAGAGCTTCTTGGACTTCTTGACGGCCTCGCAGGCCAGGACCTTGACGGCGCGGAAGTCGCTCTTGGAGAAGGTCTCGAAGTCGACCTGATCCTCGAAAAGAGGCTCGATCACGACCTTGGAGAAATCGATGGGCTCCTGGTGCGGGCCGATGTGGGCATCGGCCCCTACGGTTTGCGGGTCGATGTGGGCATCGGCCCCTACGGTTTGCAGGCCGATGTGGGCATCGGCCCCTACTTCCTGCGCGGCCTTGCAGGCCTCCTGAGAGGGGCAGGTAAAGCAGGCGCACTCGAAATCTGCGGGCTTAGCCTCTGCCTTCTCGGGCTTTTCCTTGTCCAACGGCTTCATTGTGGGGAACAGGATGACCTCGCGGATGGAATCGTTGCCGGTCAGCAGCATGACGCAGCGGTCCACGCCGATGCCCAGGCCGCCCGTGGGAGGCAGGCCGTATTCCATGGCGTTGATGTAGTCCTCGTCCATCATGCCCGCCTCGTCGTCGCCCTTGGCCCGCAGCTCCACCTGCTTCTGGAAGCGGCCCTTCTGATCGATGGGATCGTTGAGCTCAGAGAAAGCGTTGCCCATCTCAGAGTGGCAGATAAAGAGCTCAAAGCGTTCGGTGAGTCGGGGATCCCTGGGGGATCGCTTGGCCAGGGGGGACACGTCCACGGGGTGCATGGTGATGAAGGTGGGCTGAATCAGCTTCTCCTCCACCTTCTGGTCGAAGCACTCGTAAAGGTAGTTGCCCCAGGTGTGCTCCTTGGTGGGCCCAAGCTCCACCCCCACGGAGGCGGCCAGCTTTTCGGCGTCCTCGTCGGAGCTGATGGCCATGAAGTCCACGCCCAAATACTGCTTGACGGCCTCGGCCATGGTCAGGCGGGGCCAGCCGGGGGTCAGGTCCACGTCATAGCCCTGCCAGCGCAGCTGATAAGTCCCCAAAATCTCCATGGCGGCGGAGGACAGCAGCTCCTCGAAGAGGTCCATCATGCCGTTGAAATCGGTGTAGGCCTGGTAGAGCTCCACTGTGGTGAACTCGGGGTTGTGCTTGGGGTCCATGCCCTCGTTGCGGAAGATGCGGCCGATCTCATAGACCCGCTCCAGACCGCCCACGATGAGCCGCTTCAGGTGCAGCTCCGTGGCGATGCGCATATACATGTCGATGTCCAGGGTGTTGTGATGGGTGATAAAGGGCCGGGCGGTGGCGCCGCCGGAGATGGTGTTCAGAACCGGGGTCTCCACCTCCATATAGCCCCGGCTGTCCAGATACCGCCGGATATGGGAAACGAACTTGGTCCGGATCTCGAAATTGCGGCGAACCTCCGGATTCATGATCAGGTCCACATAGCGCTGACGGAAACGGGTCTCCACGTCGGTAAGTCCGTGGAACTTCTCCGGCAGGGGCAGCAGGGATTTGGACAGAAGGGTGACCGACCGGGTGCGGACGGAGATCTCGCCCCGCTGGGTCTTAAAGACGGGACCCTCGACGCCCACGATGTCGCCCACGTCCAGCTTGCGGCAGTCGGCGAAGGCTTCCTCGCCCATTTCGTCCACCTTGATATAGAGCTGCACGCGGCCGGAACGGTCCTGGAGATCGGCAAAGATGGCCTTGCCCATGCCCCGCTTGGACATGATGCGGCCGGCCAGCCGGACGGTCTGCTCCTCAAGCTCCTCAAAACGGTCTTTGATCTCCTGGGCGTGATGGCTCACATCGAATTTGGTGATCCGGAAGGGGTCTCTCCCCTCCTGCTGCAGGGCCTGCAGCTTCTCGTGACGGACGCGTACCTGGTCCACCAGGGGCATTTCCGCCTGGGGTACAAATTTTGCCATGGGATTCCTCCTATGATTCAGGGAGCGGGCAATCAAGGATCGCCCCAGTGATTATTTCTCGACAGAGAGGATCTCGAAACGGACGGTGCCCACGGGCGCCTCCACGTTGACGATATCGCCCACGGTCTTGCCCAGCATGGCGCGGCCGAAGGGAGAGTCGTCGGAGATCCGATGATTCTTGGGGTCCGCCTCCTGGGAGCCCACAATGGCGTAGATGTCCACGTCGTCGAATTCCAAGTCCCGGACCTTGACGGTGCTGCCAAGGCCGATGAAGCCCACGGTAGAAGCCTCCACCCCGTCCAAACCGTCGTCGATGATAACGGCGTGGGCCAGGATGTTCTCCACCTCCGCGATGCGGCCGTAGAGCAGAGCCTGCTCGTTTTTCGCCTCGTCGTATTCGCTGTTCTCAGAAAGATCGCCGAAGGAGCGGGCCTCCTTCAGATGCTCGGCCACTTCCTTTTCCCGGGTGGTCTTGAGATATTGCAGCTCTTCCTCCAGCTCCGCGAGCCGGATGCTGGTGATCTTGAATTCCTTAGCCATATCGTTTCAGCCTTTCTGTCAGGTTATTTCTCCATTTTTGCCGCTATATTATACAGGTCGACGGGGTGTTTGTCAACTGTTATTATTGCTACGAATGAATGAAATCGTCCCGGAACAGGATCATCTCCACAGTCTCGATCCGCTGGCCGTCGCATTCGAAGACGCCGTCGGTCCAATGACGCATCCCGAGCTTGTTTTGCAGGGCGGCGGAGGCGGTGTTGAAGGCGAAATAGCCGGACTGGATATAGTCCAGGCGGCCTTTTTCAAACAGGATCGGATAGACGGCCCGGAGCAGCTCGGTCATATACCCCTTTCTCCAATACCGCTCGTTGAGCACATAGGAGAGGGCGACGCCCCGGAGCGCGCGAAGCTTCTCGTCGTCTTCCAGGAAGGGACATTTGCCGAGGGTGAGGTTTCCGATCACCTTGTTCTCGGCCCTCAGGACGATGGCAAGGCTGTGGGACGGACGGGACGGGTCGAGGATCCAATCCAAAACCTCCCGGGCGTCATCCAGGCTGTCAACCGGCGGATTTCCGGCAAGCCGCTGCTGCTCCTTTTGGGAGAGGTATTCATAGAGCTCGGACAAATCCGTTTTCCGGAAGGGCCGGAGGAGAAGACGCTCCGTTTCGGTTGGCTTCGATAGGAGAAGAGCCGAGATTTCCCGAAGGATCCTTTTTTGTTTTTCGTTGACTTCCATATCTTTTTCGTATTTGTATTGTCAGGTATGGGCGTCGGGGACGCTGCCCCCTGCTTACGGAGACACGGATTGCCACGCCAGTGTGCGCACTGGCGTGGCAATGGCAGACTTGGGAGGCCGTTGCCTCGGGCGGGCGGACAATGGCCGCCCCTGCGGAAGGGGACGCAGCAGATCCGCGTACCTCAATTCCTGGTGAGTCGCGACTCGTCTGTGGGGGAAAGCAGGCGGACAGATTGCCCGCGCGACAGGAGAGGCTCCCTGTTCCCTTCCCCCACCCTGATCCAGCATCCTTGATCCCTGATCCCTTGTCTGTGGGGAGAACGGCGGCCCGGGTTCAGGCCTCCTTACGGCTTGGTCAGGACCTCGATGGCCTTTTGCAGCTGCGCGTCTTTTTCTTTTTCCAGGCGGTTGTAGTAGAGGTCGGCCTTCTCCTCGTCGGTGAGCTCCACCACATGGTCCGGGGTGATGCCCTTGCCCACCAGGCTGACGCCCTTGGGGGTGGTGTACTGGCCGATGGAGATGTTGATGGCGGAGCCGTCGTCCAGGGTCATGGCCGTCTGGAAGCGTCCCTTGCCGTAGGTCTGCTCGCCCACGATGACGGCAGCCTCGTACTCCTGCAGGGCCGCGGCAAAGAACTCGGCGGCGGAGTAGGAGTCGTAGTTGACCAGCACCGCCATGGGCATATCCAGATAATCGTCGTCGGACTCGTCCACGCTCTCCCGGCCCGTATAGTCCACGCTGCGGAACAGGGGCCCCTCGGGCAGCAGGTAGTCCAGGATCTGCACCAGCTCGTGCTTGTAGCCGCCGGGGTTGTAGCGCACGTCGAAGATGATGGCCTTGGCGCCGGCGTCCCGGGCCGCCTCGATGGCTGCGATGGTGTCCTTGGCGGCGTCCTGCTCAAAGTTGCGAATGTGGATATAGGCCAGCTCGTTCTCCAGCATTTCCCAGGTGACGTTGACGGTCTTGATCTTGGCCCGGACGATGGTGACATCCCGGAGCTGACCCTCGTGGGAGACGGTGATGGTGACGGAGCTGCCCTCCTCGCCGCGGACCCGTTTCTTGGTCTCGTTCAGGTCCAGCGCGTTCTCGGAGCCGTCCAGGATGGGTACGCCCTCCACGGCCAGGATCAGATCCCCGTTCACCAACCCTGCCCCATAGGCGGGGCTGTCAGGGGTGACGTCCACGATCTCGACGCCCTTCTCCACGTTCTCAATGGAGATGGTGACGCCGATGCCCACATAGGAATTGGTGACGCTCTCCATGTAGGAGGCATATTCCTCGGCGGAGATATAGTAGCTCCACTCGTCGTTCAGGCCCTCGATCATTCCGGAAGCCGCGGCGTCGGCCAGCTTGTCTTCGTCCACATCTCCAATGAAATATCTGTCGATATAGTCCTTGATCTGATCCAGCTTGTGCTCCCAGGCCTGGGTCTTGCCATCGTCGGGCTTGCCGGGCTGCACGCTCTGGCCGGAGGGCTTGAGATTCCCGGTGTTGTCGGCCCCCCGGGTCCCGAAGGCCAAAAAGCAGGCCCAGAAGGTCACCAGCGCTGCCAGCAGGGCCGCCAGGATGATGGGCCAGATCCGGGTCGTCGGCACGGTGCGGACGCCGGGCTGGGTCCAGGCGGCGGGACTGTAAGGGGCGGGCTGCCCGGAGGCTTGGCCCTCAAACCCGTTTTCGTATTCGTTCTGGTGTCCGGAATTCTGTTCCATGGATTGCGTCCTCGTTTCTTTCGTAATATGACAGGAATATGACGATAGGACGAGCGGCCAGGCTCGTCCTATCGGTGAGCGCCGGGGCGATCAGGCAAAGTAACCGCCGGCGGGCAGATAGTTCAGGGGATTCACCAGGTTCCCGTTGTAGTACATGGTCAGGTGCAGGTGGGGGGCGGTGGACCAGCCGGTGCTGCCCACATAGCCGATGATCTCGCCCCGGGTCACGTACTGCCCCACGCTCACCGTATAGCGGATCATATGACCGTAGAGGGTGGAGAAGCCGTTGCCGTGGTTGATCACCACATGGTAGCCGTAGGCCGTGCCAAAGGTGGCCTTGGTCACGGTACCGGAGGCACAGGCGTAGATGGGCGAGCCGTAGCTGGCGCCGATGTCCATGCCGCTGTGGTTGCTGTAGACATGGGTAATGGGATGGATCCGCGGCCCGAAGGGACATGTGATGGCCCGGGCCGTGCAGGGCCACTGGAAACCGTAACGGCTCACCGAGCTGCCCGAGGAGCTGCCGCCGGAGGAACTGCCCCCGGAGGAGCCGCCCCCGCCGGAGGCCTCCCGCTGGCGGGCTGCCGCGGCTGCCTCTGCCGCGGCTTTTCTGGCGCGCTCCGCGGCTTCGGCCTCCCTGCGGGCCTTTTCCTCGGCACTGACGGCTTCCTTGTACTTGATCTCTTCCTTGGCGATCTGGGCCAGAAGGGCCTCCTTCTGGTCGTCGTACTTCTCCTCCTGGGCTTCAAAGGCCGCGTGGTCCTTCATCAGCTCCGCCATCAGCTGGTCCGCCTCGGCGCGCTGGGCTTCCAGGGCCTCCTGCTCGGCGGCCAAGCCCTCCTTGGTCTCCTCCATCTCCACCTTTTCGGCGGCCAGATCCTGGCGGGCGGTCTCGATCTGCTGGGCCACGTCCTGAATCTGGTCGATCATTCTGGCGTCGGAGCGGGCGATCTCGTTGATCATATCCACCCGGTCCAGGAGGTCCGCGAAGCTGCTGGCCTTGAAGAGGATGGACCAATAGGTGAGCTTGCCCTTCTCCTCCATGGAGCGGATGCGGGCCTTGTAGCGCTCGTTGAGGGCGTCCCGCTGATCCAGGGCGTCGTTGAGCTCGTTCTGCTTCTCAGCGATCAGGAGGGTGTACTCCTGGATCTGCTCGTTTTTGTTTTCGATGGAATCCTGGGTCAGCTTGATCTGCTTGTCCAGCTGATTCTTCTGACCCACCAGGTCCTGGATGTCGGACTCGTTTTCAGCCTTCTGCTCCCGGACCTCCTGCTGCTGGGCGGCAATGGCCGCCTCCTGCCGTTTCAGCGCCTCAATGCGCTCCTTGATCGTTTTGGAGCTCTCCGCGAAGGCGGAAATCACCACGCCGCCGATCATCAGCAGGGCCAGGACGCCCGCGATCACGGCAACGATGACACGACGATACTTATACATGGCTGTCTCCTCTCATCGGACGCAAAATCAGACGTCCAGGAATTTCCGGATGGACATGACGGAACCAAACATACCCACGAAGAGTCCCGTAAAACCAAAGGTCAGGATCATGGGCCAGAAGACCTCCCGGAAGGGCACCAGCTTGAACAGCTGCAGGCTCTGGATCTCGGTGATCTTGTTCACCAGCAGATTGTAGAGGCCCCACTCCAGGAAAAAGGCCACGGCGCCGGAGATCAGGCCGATCAGGAAGCCCTCCACAAAATAGGGGAAGCGGATAAAGCGGTTGGTGGCGCCGAGCATTTTCATAATGGCGATCTCATCCCGCCGGTCGTACATGGCCAGCTTGATGGTGTTGGAGATCATGAACAGAGAGACCACCAGCAGCACGATGATGATGGCCGCGGAGACGATGTTGAGGATGCGCTGGATGGTGGTAAAGCCCTCCGCCAGCTCCGGCCGGTCGGAAATGGAGGCCACGCCCTGGACCTCCCGGATCTTTTCCACGGTCTCGCTCATTTTGGAGTTGTCCTCCAGGGTAACGATGAAGCGGTCCCGGAAGGTGGAGGCGTCGATGCCCTCGTAGGCCTCACCCCCGCCCTGCTGCTCGATGAAGCGCTGGCCGGCCTCCTCCCGGGACATAAAGACCGCCTCCCGGACGTTCTCGATCAGATTGATCCGGGAGCCCACGGACTTGGCCTCCGCAGTGTCGTAGCTCTCTTCTACGTAGACCAGGACCCGGTTTTGCTGCTCCATATCGGAGACGAAGAGGCTCAGGTTATAGATGATCAGCGAGAAGCTGCCGATGATCACCAGGCAGGCCACCGTCACGCACACCGCCGCGAAGGACATGAAGCCGTGGGTAAACATGTTGCGGACGCCCTCCCGGAAGAGGTATCCCATTTTTCTAACTCTCTTCATTGATATAATACCCATCCATTCCGTCGTTGATGACCTTGCCCTCGTCAATGGCGATGACCCGCTTGGTAAAGCGGTTCACCAGCTCCTGCTCGTGGGTGACTACCATGACGGTGGTGCCCAGGGAGTTGATGGACTCCAGGAGCATCATGACCTCGTAGGAGCGCTGGGGATCCAGGTTGCCGGTGGGCTCGTCGGCCACGATGACCGCGGGGTTGTTGACCAGAGCCCGGGCAATGGCGACGCGCTGCTGCTCACCGCCGGAGAGCTCATGGGGCAAACGGCGGCCCCGGTTTTCCAGACCCACCAGGTCCAGGACGTAGGGGACGCGGATCTTGATCTCCCGGTTGGAGGCTCCCACAATCCGCATGCCGTAGGCCACGTTCTCAAAAACGGTCTTGTTTTCGATCAGGCGGAAGTCCTGAAAAATGACGCCCACGGTCCGGCGCATATAGGGGATCTGCCGCTTCTTGATGGACTCCAGCTTGTAGCCGTTGACCTCGATGGAGCCGGAGGTGGGCTCCAGCTCGGCGGTCAGCAGCTTGATGATGGTGGACTTGCCGGAGCCGGAGGGCCCCACCAAAAACACAAATTCCCCATCGTCGATGTGCAGACTCACGCCCTCCAGGGCGCGGTTTCCTGCCTCATAGACCTTGGTGACGTTACGAAAATCGATCATATGGTTCTCCTATTCAGCTTGTATGGCGCACACTGTGCGCCGCTGCACTCAGAACATCTTATTTTCCCGGGACGCCAGGTACTTCTTGACCATCAGGGCCACCTTGAAGATGATGGCGTGGTCGAACTCGCGGAGATCCAGCCCCGTGAGCTTTTTGATCTTCTCCAGGCGGTAGACCAGGGTATTGCGGTGGACGAAGAGCTTGCGGGAGGTCTCGGAGACGTTCAGGTTGTTCTCAAAGAACTTGTTGATGGTAAACAGGGTCTCCTGGTCCAGGGTGTCGATGGAGTTCTTCTTGAAGACCTCGTCCAGGAAGATCTCACAGAGGGTCGTGGGGAGCTGATAGATCAGCCGGCCGATGCCGAGATTCTCATAGGTGATGATGGTCTTCTCGGTGTCGAAGACCTTCCCGACCTCAATGGCTACCTGGGCCTCCTTGTAGGAGTCGGCCAGCTCCCGCAGATGCTCCGCCACGCCGCCGATGCCGATGATGGTCTTGGCAAAGAGCTGGCTCTTGAGGGTCTCCTCCATCATGGAGGCCAGCTCTAGCAGCTCGGACGGCTCGACCTCGGCGCTGACGGACTTGACCACGGCGATGTCGTTCTCATTGATGGAAATCACGAAATCCTGCTGCCGGTCCGGGAACATGCCCTGGAGCACATCCACGGCCCCCACGTCCACGCTGCCCTGCTGGCGGACCAGGAAAACGGTGTGATACTGGTCAGCCGGGAAATGGAGCTCCTTAGCCCGGATATAGATGTCGCCGGGGAGGATATTGTCGGTGATGATGTTCTTGACAAAGGTTGCCTTGTCGTGCTTCTCCTCATAGTAGATCTTGGTGCAGTTCAGCGCCACCTGGGCCATGAGGCAGAAGCTGCGGGCCAGCTCGTCGTCGCCGTCCACGAAGACGGCGTAGTCAAAGCTGCTGCCAAAGTTGGCCAGCGCCTTGACGGTCTTGCCGGAGAAATGAACCACGTGCTCCTCTGACAGGGCCACCACCCGGGCAAGCTTGGGAAACTGGGCCCCGATCTGTTCCGGGTCGGAGCAGGCCACCACGGTGCCCTCCGCGTCGATCACGCCGATCTGGCGCTCGGTGGCGGCTTTCATCTGCTGGATCACGTCGGAAAAGATATGATTTGTCATATATACACACACTCCTGTCCGTGCATTCGGTTTTTGTACAACATCTACCTTTTATCATACCCTATCTTTTCGCGTTTTGCAAGACCCATTTGACATTTTTTTGAAAAAATTGAAGCTGTTTTATGCAAAAACACAACAAAACCGGCGATATGTCTAATTAGCCCTCCGATAAGCCGCTCCGTTTTACTGGATTTGTCAAAGAAATTGTTTGTCTAAATTGTACAGAGACGCAATTTCGCAATCCGACAATTCCCTTACCTGGCCCACAGGCAGATCCCCGAGGGTCAGAGCTCCCTCGCTGTCCCGACGGAGGTAGCTGACGGTCAGGCCGCGGCTTGCCATCATGCGGCGGACCTGGTGGTACTTGCCTTCGGTGACGGTGATTTCGCTCTCCCCGGGGCCCAGGGGCCGCAGAAGCGCCGGCTTGCACAGGGTCCCGTCCCGGAGGGTCAGGCCGGCGGCGAAGGCCTCCGCGTCCGCCTCCCCTGCCGTTCCCTCGTGGCGGGCGTAGTAGCGCTTCTCCACTTCGTGCTTCGGGGCGGTCAGCCGGTGGTTCAGCGCCCCGTCGTTGGTGAGCAGCAGCAACCCCTCGGTCTCCTTGTCCAGCCGTCCGACAGGCACCACGCCCTGCCGCAGATACCGGGCGGGGATCAGCTCCATGACGGTCCGGTCCCGGGGGTCCTCGGTGGAGCTCACATAGCCCGCGGGCTTGTGGAGCAGCAGCACCACCCGCCGGGGCCCCTCCACAGCTTCGCCGCGAAACAGGACCCGATCCCCGGCAGGGTCGATCTTCGCCGCCCCGTCAGTGATAGGCACGCCGTTGACCGTCACGGCGCCGGTCCTTAAAATCGTCTTCAGCTCCCGCCGGGAAGCAACGCCGGCGTCGGAGAGGTATTTATCTAATCGTATCATGCTATCCCTCATATTCTCTTTTCTGCAATCATACAATCCAACAGCTTAATTCGGAAAGGATGTATGGATATGTTTGTCATAACGACCAAGCTTTCCAAAACCAAGATCGCGGCCATTGTGACGCTGCTGATCGCGGCGGCGGTGCTGGCGGCGGTGCTGGGAGCGGCAAAGGGCAATGCGCCGAAGGAGCCGGAGGCAGCAAACGGAGCCGACAACGACAGCCGGGCGGCCTGGCTGGCGCAGTGCGGCTGGGAGATCAACGCGGAGCCCGTCCAGACCCAGTCCGTCAAGATCCCCGCGGCGGACAGCGAGGTCTTCCGCCGCTACAACGAGCTTCAAAAATCCCAGGGTTTCGATCTGAGCCAATACGCGGGCAAGCAGGCCACGCGATACGTCTATGAGGTCCTGAACTTCCCCGACGCCAAGGGGCCGGTCTACGCCACTCTCTTCGTTCTGGATGGCAAAATCATCGGCGGCGACCTCACCGACAGCTCCCCCGAGGGGAAGATGCAGCCGTTGAAAAAATAAGTCGAAGGGGCGGAAGCTCACGTCATTAAATAATAGTTTAGCACAAAATTATTACAAAGTTGTTACTTTTTTCGTGATTTGAAAAAATTTTTTCAAAGAAAAGCTCAGAAGGACTGGACAATTTTGCTCTACGTTTGCCTTTCGTTTGCAAAGCGGCCTCCTGATCCGCCTGCCCCGGAGGCTTTTCTGGGTTCTGCTGGGGATCTGGGCGGCGGGCTTCGCGGGCGTACTGGTCTGGCCTGTCGTCTCCCATCTGCGCTTCCGGCGGAGTCTGCTCCGGGGAGCCGCCAAGCAGGGACCCAGGAACTGGAGCTGGCGGATTGTCCAGGTCGCGCCCTGGACCCAGCCCTGCACGGAGGAGTCCTCCGCGGACCCGTCGGTCTGCGCCGCGGCGGAGGCCGCTCTGGCGGACAAGGCGTTGGCGGAGCTGCCGGGGCAGATCCGGCCCACAGGCAAAGAGCTGGGCTTCCTGAGGATGACACGGCCCGAGGGCGGCGAGAACGACAGAACCCAGGCCCACGTCACCGTCTACGACAGCGGGATGCTCTGCTGTCTGGAAAACCTGGATGGCGCACCTCGGGTCTGGTATCAGCTCCGGGAGCCGCCGGAGCTGCGGGTGCTCTTCGACGTCGCGGCAGTGGAAACGCCCGCGGAATAGGAATGGGAAACGCCGTCCCCCTGCAAGCCAAGGCTTGCGGGGGGACGGCGTTTGGGCGGGCCGTTTGCCCGCGCCACAGCAGGATACGGGAGCGGACTCAGCCCTTTCGGGGCCGTGGCGCCCACTGTGCGCCGCAGCGGGCAGGGCTTCCCTGTACCGGAAAAGTTTTTCCGTTTTTTTGCAAATTGGGTCTATGCAGAACGGGATTTTTCATGTATATTATAGGGTGATACGGAACGCGCCGGAGGCCCTCCGCATAGGATGGGCAAAGGGAGGCGCGTGGAATGCTTTGGGAAATTCTGTTGGGCGGCCTGCTCGCCGCGGTGCTGGCGGCTCTGGGCTGCCTGCTTTGGCGAAGGCTTCTGTTGCCCTTGGGGACGGCGGATGCGATCCTGGTGCTCCCCGCCCGGGACGGCGGCGAGGGGTTGGAGCAGCGGCTCCGGGCCTGCGGCCTGCTGCGGCGTTGGGGCCTGCTGGACAGCGCGCCCGTCATTCTGGACCTGGATTTGAACGACGAAGGCCGCGCTCTGGCGGAGCGCCTGACCGACGCCTTTGAAGCGGAGCTGTGCAGCCCCGAGGAGCTGCGGCTTCTGCTGTAGGGACCGCTGCAACGCGAAGCCGGTACAGCGGTCCCGCGATCCACCGATTTTATATCACAAAAACAGCGAAAAGGAACGAACTCCATGGAAAACGAACTGATCCGCGTCGAAGGCAGCGTGTCGGCGGTGGTTTTTCAAAACCGGGAAAACGGTTACACCGTCCTGCGGATGAAGGACGAACAGGGCGAGCTGACCACCGCGGTGGGCATCGTCCCGGACACCAACATCGGCGAGCGGCTGCGGATCGAGGGTCGTTGGAGCAGCCACAGCAGCTACGGCAGGCAGCTGGAGATCGTGAGCGTGGAGCGGCTGATGCCGGAATCCCGCGTTGAGATCCTGGCCTATCTTTCCTCCCACGCCGTCCGGGGCGTCGGCCCCAAGATCGCCGCCCGGATCGTGGAGCGCTTCGGGGCCGAGAGCCTCAAAATCATTGAAAACGAACCGGACAAGCTGGCCCTGGTGCCGGGCATCTCCACGGCCAAGGCCAAAGAGATCCACGAGAGCTTCCAGTCCCAGCAGGGCCTGCGGCACCTGGCGGAGTTCCTCAGCGGCTACCGTCTGCCCGCGGAGCTGGCGGTCCGGATCTATAAGGCTTACGGGGAGCTGTCCATGATGGCCATTCAGGACAACCCCTACTTCCTCACGGAGGAGGGCTTCAACGCCCCCTTCGCCCAGGTGGACGCCTTTGCCCTGGAGCTGGGCTTTGACGGCGACGACGAGCGCCGGGTGGACGCGGGCATCCTCTACGAGCTGAGCTTCAACTCCGCCGGCGGTCACGTCTTCGTGCCGGAGCCCCAGCTGACGGAGGCCGCGGCCAGCTTTCTGCGGCTGGACCGGGAGATCATCCGGGAGGGCCTGCACCGTCTGGCGGAGCAGGAGCGGATCATTGTGGACTCCGTGGCCTCTCTCACCGCAGTCTATCTGCCCGCCTACGGCGAGGCGGAGCGTTATTTGGCCCGCCGCTTCACGGATATGATCGGCAGCAAGGTGGGTCTGCCCGCCAATCTGGCCAGGACCGTAGCGGCGATCGAGGCCCGGCAGGAAATCGAATACGCGGCGCTCCAGCGGGAGGCCATCTATGCCGCCGCCGCGGAGAAGCTGCTGATCGTCACCGGCGGCCCCGGCACCGGCAAGACCACCACCCTCCGGGGCATTCTGGATCTCTTCGAGCAGATGCGTCTCAAGACCCTGCTGACAGCCCCCACGGGCCGGGCGGCCAAGCGGCTCTCGGAGCTGACGGGGCGGGACGCCTCCACCATTCACCGGCTTTTGGAGGTGGACGTCTCCCCCGAGGACGGGTCCATGGTCTTCGTCCACAACGAGCACAACCCCCTGAGCTGCGACGCGGTGATCGTGGACGAGAGCTCCATGGTGGACCTGCTGTTGATGTACAACCTGGTGCGGGCTCTGCCGGAGCGCTGCCGGCTGATTCTGGTGGGCGACCCCGATCAGCTTCCCTCCGTCGGGGCCGGCAACGTGTTCTCCGATCTGATCCGCAGCGAGAAGATTCCCACCATCCGGCTGACGGAGATCTTCCGCCAGGCCTGGGAGAGCCTCATTGTCATGAACGCCCATCGGATCATCCACGGGGAG
This sequence comes from Oscillospiraceae bacterium, assembly GCA_017509485.1. Classification (GTDB taxonomy): domain Bacteria; phylum Bacillota; class Clostridia; order Oscillospirales; family Oscillospiraceae; genus JAFRPC01. The sequence continues at coordinate 102,058 of JAFWPP010000016.1, forward strand.
CTGCCGGAGCTGCGGGAAAAGAAGCAGGACTTCTTTTTCCTCCAGCGGGCCAGCGACGAGGCGGTCTGCCAGACCGTCACGGAGCTCTGCGCCCGCCGTCTGCCCCGGAATATGGGCATCCAGCCCGAGGACATCCAGGTCCTCTCCCCCACCCGTAAGGGCGAGACCGGCACCCGGGCTTTGAATCAGCTGCTGCAGCAGGCTCTGAACCCCGCCGCTCCGGGCAAAAACGAAAAGAAATACGGCGATACGGTCTTCCGCGTGGGGGACCGGGTCATGCAGATCCGCAACAACTATGACATCATCTGGAACAAGGTCGGAGGGCCCGGCATGGGCTCCGGCATTTTCAACGGCGACGTGGGGACCGTCCAGGCCATCGACTGCCAGGCCCAGACCGTCACCCTCCGCTTCGACGACCGGGAGGCCGTCTATACCTGGGACATGCTGCCCCAGCTGGAGCCCGCCTACGCCATGACCGTCCACAAGAGCCAGGGCAGCGAATACCGGGCCGTGGTGCTGGTCGCCTGGCGGGGCACGCCGCTGCTGCTGAGCCGCAGCATCCTCTATACCGCCGTCACCCGGGCCCGGGAGCTGCTGATCGTCGTGGGCGACGAAGGTGTGATCGAATATATGGTTCGCAACGACAAAAAGCAAAAGCGCTTCAGCGGGCTGAAGTGGCGGCTGTGCCACATGGAAGCATGAAGCAGACAGAGTCTTCCAGGCCAGGTGCACTGTCGGGACAGCACCTCATCCGTCATCCGGCTCCCCTGAGACGCGGGATGCCGCCTTCCCCTCAAGGGGAGGGCTTTGGGCGGGTTGGCGCAGCCATCCGGGACCTGCTCTGGCCCCGGCGCTGCATACTCTGCCGACGCTTTCTGGGCGCGGACGGCGGGCGGCTCTGCCCGGCCTGCGCCGCTTCCCTGCCGGAGCCCGTTTCCGGCGCCCGCCGGGGCAGCCATTACCGGCGTTGGGCCGCGGCCCTCTGGTACGAGGACGCCTTCCGGGCTTCCTTCCGGCGATACAAATTCGAGGGCTGCAGCTTTTACGCGGATGTATACGGCTCCTGGCTGGCCAACGCCATCCAAAAGCAGCTGGGCACGAACTACGAGCTGGTAACGTATATTCCCATCAGCTCCCTGCGCCGCCGGAAGCGGGGCTATGATCAGACCCTCCTGCTGGCGCAAAGCGCCGGGAAGCTTCTGGGGCTGGAGCCGATCTGTACCCTGCGCAAGAAGAACCTGGTGCGGGCCCAGTCCCGGCTCATCGGCTCCGAGGCGCGGCAGCGGAACATCCGGGGCGCCTTTCGGGTCCTGGACCCGGCGCAGGTACGGGGAAAAACCATCCTGCTGATCGACGACGTGCTGACCACGGGGGCCACGGTCTCCGAGGCCGCCCGGGTCCTGCTGGAGGCTGGGGCCAAGCGGGTGGACGTGGCGACGCTGGCGGCGGCTGCGAATTAACGCGGACGGCAGAGTGCCGTCCCTACAAACAATGAAAAGGTGATCAATCATGTCTATTTTCTCCAAGGACCTGGGCATCGACCTGGGAACCGCCAACGTGGTAATCTATGCCGATGGCAAGGGGATCGTACTCCGGGAGCCCTCTGTGGTGGCGGTGGACAAAAACACAGGCAAGATCCTGAAGGTGGGCGCCGCCGCCCGAAACATGCTGGGCCGGACCCCCGGCAACGTGGTGGCTATGCGGCCTCTGCGGGAGGGCGTGGTCTCCGACTACGAGCTCACCGAGCGGATGCTGGCGGAGTTCTTCAAGCAGATCTTCAAATACGCCTTCGTCAAGCCCCGCGTGGTGATCTCCGTTCCCAGCGGCATCACCAGCATTGAGGAGCGGGCGGTGGTGCAGATCGCCCAGGAGGCCGGCGCCCGGCGGGTCTATCTGATCGAGGAGCCCCTGGCCGCGGCTCTGGGCGCCAATCTCAGCTTTGAAGGCCCCGACGGCCACATGGTGGTGGACATCGGCGGCGGCACCACCGACATCGGCGTGCTGACCATGAACGGCCTGGCCAACTCCTCCTCCATCAAGGTGGCCGGCGACAACTTCGACGAGGCCATCATCCGCTACCTGCGAAAAAAATACGGCCTGATCATCGGCCAGTCCATCGCCGAGGAGACCAAGATCAACGTGGGCGCCGTCTTTGAGCGCAGCGAGCCCGTGGAGGCGCTGGTGAAGGGCCGGGACTTCAAGACCGGACTGGCCAAGGAGGTCCTGGTGACCACCGCCGATATGCTGGAGGCCCTGCGCCGCCCCGCCCGGCAGATCACCGACGAGATTCTGGCGGTTCTGGAGCAAACCACGCCGGAGCTGGTGGCGGATATCGCCCGAAACGGCATCGTCCTCACCGGCGGCGGCGCCCAGCTCTGGGGCATGGACAAGCTCATCACCGAACGTACCGGCATGCGCTGCACCGTGGCCGACGACGCGGACTCCTGCGTGGCGTACGGCTGCGGCAAAAGCCTGAGCTGGATCAACCGTATGCAGGAGGGCCCCATCAATTTCGCAAGGCGGAAGCTGCTGAAGGAATGAGCCCAAAGGAAAAACTCTGCTTCGTTCGACGCGAAGCAGAGTTTTTCCATTTTTTTCGTTCGTTTGTCAACCGTTTCGGCTGCGCCTGCGTCTAAATAGCAAGAGGCGCGGTCAGAAGGACCGCAGCAGCCGGGAAAGGCTCTTGTTCTTTAGCAGCCAGAACAGCAGCGGAACGCCGAGGGCGTAGGTCACAACGGCTTCTCCGATGGCCACGAAAAGCCCGTTGATGCCCCAGGCCGCCAGGAAGGTCCTCCCCTCCGGAAAGTAGTAGCCGAGCTCCGCGCCGACAATCACGGCGTTGAAGACGATGGTGGGGAGCGGTATGAGCAGGGATGTCAGAAGACAGCGCTTCCTGCCGGCCTTTTCCTGCTCCGGCGCAAGGGCGTCGGTCTGTCTTTCTTCGCGCAGGCTCCCGGACATCTTCCAGATGCAAAGGCAGGCCAGGAGCGTGGCAAGAGAGCCCAGCACGATGTCCCATACTCCAAGGGTGGAGTTGATATTTGCCACGATACAGCCGACAACCATGCCGGGGATGGCGGCTGGCGTGAAGCAGCAGAGGACCGACAGAGCCTCAGCGAAGCGGAACTGGACGGTCCCGTAGGCAAGGCTGGGAACCAGGAAGCCCTCGGCAAGCGTGAGAGCCGCGTAGATCGCGGCGAGGATCCCCGCAAAGGTGATCCGGCGAGTGGTGAGTTTCATAGGGTTTTCCCTCCAAAAGAAAAATCGGGCGCAGTGCGCCCGTCGTCTTGTCCCTTTCGGGACGGTCCAATAGTTTTGTTTATCGACAGGATGGTCGCGAACTGTCGTATTCAATTGGAGCAGCGCTATTTTACCAGATCATCGGAAAAAGTCAAGAGAAAAATACAGCATCTTGTGAATTTCCCCTTGCTTTTTCTCAGATTTTGTAGTAATGTATATTATAATAGGTAAGTTATGTATATCGATCAAGAGAACGCGCCATTTCGGCGCGATAAGGAGGAAATGCTTATGAGAAACAGTTTGCGAGCGATCGCTCTGCTGCTTTGTTTGATCCTGCTGGCAACCTGCGTTTTTGCGGCAGACCCGACCAGCTTCGCAGCGGTTACAGAGCCCGCTGTCGAAACTATGGAGCCTGCCGCCGAGACTGCAGAGCCTGCCGCCGAGGGCTGGGAGACCGAGCCCGGTGCTGATCCCATCGCGGCCACCGGGGAGCCTGTCGCCCCCCTGACGGAGCCCGTCACCGAGCCCGCAACAGAGCCCGCTGAGCCCGTGACAGAGCCCACCGAGCCCGTGACAGAGCCCACTGAGCCCGTGACAGAGCCCACCGAGCCCGTGACAGAGCCCACCGAGCCCGTCACCGAACCCACCGAGCCGCCTGAGCCCCCCGAACCTCCGGTCTCCGAAATGACCGACGAGCAGATCATCAACAAGTTCTCCATCCCGGACGACTGGGCCCGCAAGGCGCTGGTTTTCGCCGTCCGCTACGGCGTGCTGGCCGGCAAGGGCGACAACAATCTGGCCCCGAAGGACAACACCACCCATGCGGAGCTGGCTACCATGCTGATCAGCATCCTGAACACCAAGAAGGAGGCTTCTCTCAGCAGCTTCACCGACGTGAGCAGCACTTCCTGGTACTATGTGCCCATGGCCCGCGCCGTGAGCCTGGGGATTTTCCCCATCGCGGACCCCAACGCCACCAAGCTGACCCCCAACGTCCCCATCACCCGTGAGGAAGCCTTCGTTGCCCTCGCCCGGATGTTCGGCGTCCACGGCGACAGCAAGCAGGCCATCTACAGCTTCTCCGATTGGAAGGATGTCAGCTCCTGGGCCGTCACCGACCTGGCCGCCATGATCGAAACCTGCCACATCGCCGGCAGCGACGGCAAGCTCAATCCCAAGCGGCAGATCAGCCGCCGGGAGTTTGCCCAGGTCCTGTATCGGCTGATCGACTGGATCGGCACCGAGCTCCCCTCCGCCAACTGCACCGGGTCCCTGGCCCTGGGTTCCTCCACCGTACCAAAGGGAACCACCATTAACGGCGACCTGCTGCTCTCCACGGACGACACCAACATCCGACTGGAAAACCTGACCGTCACCGGCAAGCTGATCCTCCAGGGCAACGGAAGCGTGACCATCCGGCTGAAGAACAGCAACGTCCACGAGATTGTCGCCTGTCGTCCCACAACCATTCAGGGCTCCGACAGCACCATCCACACTGTCGTCGTCCACAGCCAAACGAAGCTCTACGCCAATTGCACCGTCGCCAAGGTCTTCTGCAGATCTCTGATCATAACCGGCGGATTTACGGCCGGTACCGTCAATTTGATGAACCATGCCGGCATGTCGTTGGCCGAAGGCGCCAAGGTGACCAAAGCGAACGTCCTTGGCGACAATGTCTACATCAACGGCAATGGTCAGATCGTCACTCTGGAGCAGCGCGGAGATAACCTGACCAATCACTGCAATACCGGCACGACCATTCAGAACCCCTACAACGACGCCAGCACCGTGGAGGGCATCCGGCAGGACTCCACCGCCGCCACTGAAAGCGCTCCCACCGTCAAGATGCAGCTGAAGCTCAAAAACATGCCCGAAGGCTGGTCGGAATGCGATCTGGTTTGGTTTGTGAACGGTAACGAGGTCTCCCGGACCTACCGCAATTTGCTCAAGGAGGGCAGCCTGATCTCTCAGAGCTATAACTTCAGCAACTTTATGGACGGTCTCCACGACTCTGTCGTCTTTACCGTCTACATCACCATCGACGATGAACAGTACCTGATCTATCGCGGGTACGTCAATATCAAAGAGTCGGTCCAGCGAATCGCCGCCACCATCCGCACCCAGAACGTTCAGGGCAAGCTCCGGGCCAACGGCAAGCTCTATACCTCCTCCTCCCTCTCCACCGAAAAGCGCAGCATTCCCGCCGGCACCCAGGTCACCATTCTCCAGTCCACCGAATGCACCGCCACAAAGGTCCGGCTTCAGGACGGCACTGAGGGTTGGACGAACTATTACAATGTGGCCATCGTCTCCGGCACCTACTATATCACCACCGATTACTCCCAGGCAGTCAAGGAGTATTACGTCAACCAGGTCCGCAACTGGGGCAGCAACACCAAGTACATGATCTGGGTCAGCCTTTACACCCAGCGCGTCAACATCTTCTATGGCTCCAAAGGCAACTGGCGGCTGGTCAGGACCGGTCCCATTGCCAGCGGTCGGAACGACTGCCCGACGCCAGTGGAGGACTCTACGGTATGGGGCAAGACGGAGCGCTGGAACTATCCGGCACCGGGCCATGATCCCCCGTTCTACTGCCATTCCGTCTCCTACATCGACAGTGCCCGGGGCTTCCATTCCCGCCCGACAAAGTGGGGCGAGCCCTACGGCAGCATCCTGTATACCGCCATCGGCTATCCCGCCTCCGCCGGCTGCGTCCGTCTGATGGACTCGGAGTGCATCTTCATCTACCAGACGGTTCCCCTCGGGACTGCGATCCATATCTATTAATTTCAGAAAAAGCGGACGGAGCCTCGGCTCCGTCCGCTTTTATACTAAACAAATATTTGATAAAAAAGTTATACTACTATAACAGGAAGCCGGGCTCCTTGCGGAGTCCGGCTTCCTGTTTGTCCGAAGATCAATACTTGGCGGTGTTGACCTTGACGCCGGGGCCCATGGTGGAGGCGACGACGCAGGACTTGATATACTGGCCCTTGGCGGCGGCGGGCTTGGCCTTGATGACGGCGCCGATCAGGGTCGCCATGTTCTCCTCGAGCTTCTCGGGCCCGAAGGACACCTTGCCGATGGGGCAGTGGATGATGTTGGTCTTGTCGAGACGGTACTCGATCTTACCGGCCTTGATCTCCTTGACGGCAGCGGCCACGTTGGGGGTCACGGTGCCGGCCTTGGGAGAGGGCATCAGACCCTTGGGGCCCAGCAGCTTACCGAGACGGCCCACAACGCCCATCATGTCGGGGGAAGCGACGACCACGTCGAAGTCGAACCAGTTTTCCTTCTGGATCTTCTCGACCATGTCCATGGCGCCCACGAAGTCGGCGCCGGCGGCCTTGGCCTCGTCGGCCTTGGCGTCCTTGGCGAACACCAGCACGCGGCGGGTCTTGCCGGTGCCGTTGGGCAGGACGATGGCGCCGCGGACCTGCTGGTCAGCGTGGCGGGAGTCGACGCCCAGACGGATGTGGATCTCTACGGTCTCATCGAACTTGGCGGAAGCGGTCTTGCACACAAGGCCCAGAGCATCCGCGGGATCATACTGCACGGAGCGGTCGATCTGCTTCGCGCTATCCTTATATTTCTTACCTCTAAACAATGTTTTATCCTCCTTAAAGTGGTGATGCGGAATAATCCTCCCACATTTTGAGACGGTGTCTCAGTCAGTTAGTCAACAACGGTGATGCCCATGGAGCGGCAGGTACCTGCCACCTGGCTCATGGCGGCCTCGATGTCAGCCGCGGTGAGGTCGGGCATCTTGCGCTCGGCGATCTCGCGGACCTGGGCCTTGGTGATGGTGGCGACCTTGGTCTTGTTGGGAACGCCGGAGCCCTTCTCGATGCCCAGGGTCTTCAGAATGAGGGTGGGCGTCGGGGGGGTCTTGGTCACAAACGTGAAGCTGCGGTCGGCATAGACGGTGATGACCACGGGGATCTTAAAGCCGGCCTGATCCTTGGTGCGCTCGTTGAATTCCTTGATGAACTGGGAAATGTTGACACCGTGCTGGCCCAGAGCGGGACCAACCGGAGGGGAAGCGGTTGCCTTAGCAGCCGGGATCTGCAGTTTGATATAACCTGTTACTTTCTGTGCCATGATAAGCACCTCCTGAAATAAAGTGGTAATTTGGCGGGGACAGTGCCCCTCCCACGTTCAGACCGTCCTGAGGGCGGTCGGGTCAATCGGAGATGGTCTCCACCTGATCGAGCTCCAGCTCGATCGGGGTTTCGCGCCCGAACATGGAAACAATGACGCGAACGCTGTTCTTGTCGATATCCAGTGCCTCGACTCTGCCGGTGAAGGAGGTCAGCGGGCCGTCCGAGATCCGGACCGTATCGCCGACGCTGTAGTTGACCACCACCTCGTGGCGCTCCACGCCCCACTGGATGGTTTCCTTCTCTGTCAGAGGAAGCGGATTGGTGCTGCTCGCACCGACGAAGCCCGTGACGCCGCGAATGTTGCGGACGATGTACCAGGTATCGCTGTTCATAACCATTTTGACCAGCACATAGCCGGGGAACAGCTTCCGCTCGTAGGTCTTGGGTCCGTTGTCCGTCACCTCGGTGACCGTCTCCATGGGGATCGCGACCTCACAGATGACGTCCTGGAGCTGACGGTTTTCGATCGTCTTTTCGATGGTAGCCTTGACCGTATTCTCGTAGCCGGAATAGGTCTGGACAACATACCACTGTGCGCTGTCTGCCATGGTGGCTTACCCGATCAGGCCCAGCAGGCCCTTGATGCCCTCATAGGCCAGCGTGTCGATCAGACCGATCACGATTGCGAAGATCACGGAAACAACGATCACGACCACCGTGTTGTTCAGAACCTGGGACCAGGTGGGCCACACGACCTTCTTGAGCTCGCTCTTCATGCCGCGGAACCATTTTGCCAGGCCGCTAAATTTCCGCTTGAACCAGTTTTCCGTTTTGACTTCAGCCATGCTTGTTCTCCCTTCGCTTACTTCGTCTCGGTATGAAGGGTATGCTTCTTGCAGAATCTGCAATACTTCTTCATCTCGAGCCGGTCAGGGTCGTTCTTCTTGTTCTTCATGGAGTTGTAGTTTCTCTGCTTGCATTCGGAACATCTGAGAGTAATTTTAACGCGCATTACGGCACCTCCTTATATTGCCTCCCTGCATCACCGCGGCTATATCAGATTTAGCGGGAACACCCCATCCGCGGCTGAAAAAGGCGCACAAAAAAAGAGCCCTTTTTCACAGGTGAGGAAAGTATAGCATATACCGGGCGGAATGTCAATGAAATTCTTTTCTTTTTTTCAATTTTTCCTGCTGTTTTATAAAGAATTTCATTGACATTCCGGAAAAAAAACGATACGATGAGCAAAACAGTCAAAGGAGATGCGAAAATGAAGATCTTGGCCATCGATTACGGCGACGCCCGGACCGGGATCGCAGTCTCGGACCTCACCGGATCCATCGTGGGATATACCGCCGTGATCCACAGCTGGAACCGGGAGAAGACCATTTCTGAGATTGTCCGTCTCGCCAGGGAGCAGAACGCCCAGCGCATCGTCATGGGCTTCCCCCGGAACATGGACGGCTCCGAGGGCCCCAGGACAGAGCTGTACCGGGCCTTCGCCGCCGATCTGGAGCAGGCCCTCGGCATGCCTGTCCGCCTCTGGGACGAGCGCCGCACCACCGTGGAGGCCCACAACATCCTCACCGAGACCGGCTATCACGGGAAGAAACGGAAGAACACCGTGGACGCCGTAGCCGCGTCTCTGATCCTGGAGGGCTATTTATCCTATCTCCGACTGCACCCGGACGAATAACAACAGGACGCACCGTGATCCTCTGATCGCGGTGCGTCCTGTGTTTTCAGTAGATCGTTACGGCAGTGCCCGGGGTGAGGGTCTGGAGGATCTTCACCATGTCCTCCTCGGAGACGGCGACGCAGCCGCCGGTGGGCGTCTCCGGGTCCTTCCAGCAGTGGAGGAAAATGGCGTTGCCCGCATAGGGGGCGTTGGCTCGGTTGTAGCCTAGGTCGATCAGGTAGGCATAGCGGATGGGATAGTCTGCCAGGTGCTCGTCCTCGCTGTAATCCCAGTCGGGATGCTCGCTCTTGTAGAGCAGCTGGTTGTAGTTCAGCCCGTTGGAGCCGGTAGCGCACCAGTACATGTCGTCCGTGATCTTGGTGTAGGGCAGCAGGCTGCCGGGGTCGTCCTTGAGGCCGTAGGCCTCGCCGACGGTCCAGGTGCCCAGGGGCGTCTTTACATCCCCCTCGGACTGCTTGCCGGGGCCGTTCTTCCCCACCAGGGCGGGGCAGGAGAAGATCTTCTCATACTTCCCATCCTTGGCCTGGTAGATGGACAGCTCCGCGTGATAGTCGCCGTCGATGGCGGTCTTCACCGCCAGACGGTATTCGCCGTTGCGCTCTGCAGAAATGGGCTGACCGAAGAGGGTCTGCTCCACCTCGTCCTGGGAGATGATATTTCTGTAGCGCTTGTATTTTGCTTCATCTATCCGATTCCAGACCAACAGGCCCACAAAAATCAAAATCGCAATGGTATAACAAATGATGATGGTTTTTGCTTTCTTGTTCATGGTCTCTCCTTCTTTCTATTGTTCGTATTGCGGCGGCCCACACTGCGCGCCTATGAGTTATACCTTCTGTTGTCTCGCCCGGGCCTCCAGCAATCCCATCGTCAGCCAGAAGAAGGGCATGACGATGATGGAGGACAGGCAGAACAACATGGCGCAGAGGAAGCAGATCAGCCCAGCGCCCAGGATCGAAACGGCCCGGTCCCGACGGTGCCGGATCCAATGGGCCAGCGTGATCCCCACCACGGTCAGCCAGCTCAGCAGGGCGGGCAGGCCCTGACAGTAGAGGATGTGCAGGGGGTAGCAGTGCGCGTCCGTGATGGCGGCCCGGGCGACCGCAGCTCCGGTCTCATCGTAGCGGACGAAGGGCGAGAGCCCGGAGTAACGGGCCATGTCCGGGCCGACTCCCAGCCAGAGGCGATCCGGGATCCGTGCCAGCATTTGACGCCAGATATAGAAGCGGCCGGTGCCAAAGCTGTCGTCAAAACGGCCGTGGAGGATCTCATGAAGCTCGTGGAGCATGCCGACGGGCAGATCACAGAGCCAAAGCACCGCCAGCGCCAGGGCCCCCAGCGCTGCCAGGAGCAGAAGAATCCATTTCCGCTGCTTGTCCGGACAGAGAACCGCCAGGCAGATCCCCCCGCCCAGAACCAGCCCCACCAGACCGCAGAGGACCCGGATCCAGAACATGATCCCCAAGCAGAGCCCCGTCAGCAGCCAGCAGGGCCATGCCTCTTTGGGCTTCTGCCCCCTTGTGTGCAGCAGTAGCATGGGAACCGTCAGAGTCAGAAAGGCTGAGACAATATCCACGTTGCCGATGGTTCCGGCGTAGGCTCCCTTGTATTTGACGCCGTAGCCGTCATAAAAATTCAGGTTCTTCGGATAGAGCCGCAGAGGATTCCAGCCTGGAATCTGCAGCAGGCAGACCGCGGCAAAGGCCGCCACGGACCAGAAGAGGACCCGGAACAGACGCTCCGTGGGCATGCCCCAGCGGGAGATGATCAGAAACAGCAGCACGTAGAGGCTCACCGTCAGGGCCGCCTCATGGGCCGCGCCGTCATACCAGGGGTTCCCTCCCTCCGCCGGAGAAAAGGCGGCGGAAATCAGCGTAAAAAATCCAAACAGCAGGGCGGCGATCTGCGCAGGGCCCGGACCGCGCTTCTCCCCCTTCTTCCGGTCCCGAAGCAGCAGGACGACACCCAGGATCAGCAGCAGGCCCGACAGTGTGTAAAAGAGCGGGACCTTGGCTCCGGTTATGGCGGAATAGCCCGAAAAGCCGGGAAAAAGCAGATACAGCGCGATAAACAGGCCGATCCACAGCTCCATCCAATTTGTATTCTGATTCTTGGAGCGGGAACGCTTTGACATGTGCGGCCGCCTCCTTCCATTCAGCAGAATGCAAAACCGCTCCCCCGGATCTGCAAGGGAGCGGCTTTCGCGTTTTACTCCTCGGGAGAGAAGTCCTCCTTGCCCACACCGCAGAGCTCGCAGGCGAAATCCTCGGGAAGGTCTTCCCACTTCACGCCGGTCTCTTCCTCGTCATAGACCCAGCCGCAGACATTGCAAACATATTTCATGGTACGGTCCTCCTGTCGTTATTCCCTCGCGGGATAAAATTATTATATCATTTCCCGCCCGCTTTGGCAAGTACAATCCGCTTTTTTCGGGAGGAATTCAGAGAATCGGGATTTGTCGAGATCATTCGTAGGGGCCGATGCCCACATCGGCCCTTTCCCGTATCGGTGTGAGGGCCGATGTGGGCATCGGCCCCTACGGAGCGACTCTGTCGTCGATACCTCCCCTCATCCGGCGCTCCGCGCCACCTTCCCCCGAGGGGGAAGGCAGCTCCACAAATCCGAATTTGGCGGGCAAAATGATGAAAAGGGTATTCCATTTTTTCGCAAAATAAGGTAGAATATCTGTATCGAAATGACTTCCGGGAGGGAATGCGATGGATCTGACCAACGCCCGAGACATCAAGGCGCTTTTGGAGGAAAACGGCTTTCACTTCTCCAAGGCCAAGGGACAGAACTTTCTGACCGCGAGCTGGGTACCCCGGCGGATCGCCGAGGAGGCGGGCGTGGACCGGGACACGGGCGTCCTGGAGGTGGGCCCCGGCATCGGGCCCCTGACCGAACAGCTCTGTCTCCGAGCCGGGAAGGTCCTGGCCGTGGAGCTGGACCAGAGGCTGAAGCCCATTCTGATGAAAACCGTGGGCCGCTTTGACACGCTGGAGCTCCGCTTTGCCGACGTGATGGATCTGGATCTGGCCGCAACCGTCCGGGACGCCTTTCCCGGCCTGCGACCCATAGCCTGCGCCAATCTGCCCTATTATATCACCTCTCCCATCCTGACGCGGCTGCTGGAAGCCCGGGCCTTCGATTCCGTGACCGTCATGATTCAGAAGGAGGTAGCCCAGCGGATCTGCGCCGCCCCGGGAACCGGAGCGGGTGGGGCCTTTACGGTCTTCTGCCACTGGTACGCGGAGCCGAAGCTGCTCTTTGACGTGCCGCCCTCCTGCTTCCTGCCCCAGCCCAAGGTGACCTCCGCGGTCATCACCCTGAAGACCCGGCACGAGCCCCCCTGTCCCGTGGCCGACGAGGCGCTGTTCTTCAAGGTGGTCCGGGCTGCCTTTGCCCAGCGAAGGAAAACGCTGGCAAACGCACTGTCGTCAGGCTTCCCCAATCTGGGCAAGGATCGGATCGCCGCGATTCTCGCTGATTGCGGCCTCTCCCCCACCGTCCGCGGCGAAGCGCTGACCCTTGAGCAGTTCGCGGCGATCGCCAATCGGATCGGGGAATGAAACACGCCGCACGGCTGCCGTAGGGGCGCTCAGTGAGCGCCCGCGCCTGCGAAGCAAGCGTCGTTTGCGTCAGCAAACGGTCCAGCCGGTCTCCATATCGTAACCGCGTCGGATTTGCCTGACGGCAAATTGTCCGCCTGCAGCGGGCCGGGCGATCAATGATCGCCCCTACGGCGCAAAGGAAGGTTATCTTATGCCGATCTCCGCAAACGAATACTTCAAGCAGCGCTTCGGCTGCAAGGTCTACAAGCTGGCGCTGGACGGGGGCATGAGCTGCCCCAACCGGGACGGGACCAAGGGCAGCCGGGGCTGCATCTTCTGCTCCGGGACCGGCAGCGGGGATTTTGCCGAGGGACGAGGACGCTCCGTAACGGAACAGATCGAGGCGGCGAAGCGCCGGGTGGCCGGTAAGATCCGGGACGGAAAATACATTGCCTATTTTCAGAGCTTCACCAACACCTACGCACCGCTCCCATATCTGGAAGCCCTGTTTACCGAGGCCATTTCCCACCCCGAGGTCTGCGCCCTGGCTGTGGCCACCCGGCCGGACTGTCTGCCGGAGGAGGTGCTGGCCCTGCTGGGGCGGCTGGACCGGATCAAACCGGTAATTGTGGAGTTGGGGCTCCAAACCATCCATCCCTCCACGGCGGAATTCATCCGGCGGGCCTATCCCCTGTCGGACTTTGACCGGGCCGTGGATCGCCTGTCAGCCCTGGGCTTGCACACGGTGGTTCACGTGATCCTGGGCTTGCCCGGGGAAACGGAGGATATGATCGTTCAAACCGTGGACTACGTGGGCCGCAGCGGGGCCAAGGGCATCAAGCTCCAGCTCCTGCACGTGCTGGAGGGCACGGATCTGGCGGCGCTCTGGCGGGCGGGGCAGGTGCCGACCCTCTCCCTGGAGGATTACGCCCGGTTGCTGGGCCGCTGTCTGGCGGTGCTCCCGGAGGACATGGTGATCCATCGGCTGACAGGCGACGGGGCGAAGCGGGACCTGCTGGCGCCCCTGTGGAGCGCGGACAAGAAGCGGGTTTTGAATTATGTAAACCGCTATCTCTCTGAACACGAGAATGCGGACAAGCAATGCTTGTCCCTACATTCCATAACGCTGCAAGGACGGACAAGCGATGCTTGTCCCTACATTTCCGATGGAAAGGATATCGCAAAAATGTACTTCGATTCACATGCCCACTTGGATGACCGGCGCTTTGACCAGGACCGGGACGCCATTTTTGAGGATCTGAAACACTATGGGGTCGGGCTGATCATGAACATCGGCTGCGATCTGAAAAGCAGCCTGCAGAGCATCGCTTTGGCCCACAAATATCCCTTCGTATACGCCGCGGTGGGCTCCCACCCTGACGACGCGGATCATGTGGACGAAACGCTGCTGGCCATGTACCGCCAGCTCTGCACCGACGAGAAGGTGAAAGCCGTCGGGGAGATCGGCCTGGACTACCACTACGAGGATCCCCCGCGGGAGGTGCAGCTCCCCGCTTTCCGGGCCCAGCTGGAGCTGGCAAAGGAGCTCGGTCTGCCCGTCATCGTCCACGAGCGGGAGGCCCACGCCGACGGGATGGAGCTGATCCGGCAGTTCCCCGAGCTCACCGGCGTCTTCCACTGCTATTCCGGGGCCCTGGAGCAGGCCAAGGAGCTGGTGAAGCGGGGCTGGTACATCGGCTTCACCGGGGTCGTGACCTTCAAAAACGCCCGGAAGGCCCTGGAGGTGGCCGAATGGCTGCCCCTGGACCGCATCCTGATCGAGACCGACTGTCCCTACATGGCTCCGGAGCCTCACCGCGGCCGGCGGAACGACAGCCGCTACGTGCCCCTGGTGGCGGCGAAGCTGGCGGAGCTGCGGGGCCTCACGCCGGAGGAGATGGGCGAAATTACCACGGAAAACGCGAAACGGCTGTTTCGGATCGTTTGAAAGTAAGAATTAAGAAGTAAGAAGTAATAAATTTCCGGATCAAGCCGGAAACTTATTACTTCTTATTGCTTTCTATTTCCTTGTTTCCTGCTCCGCTTCCAAAAGCTTCCGCAGCCGCGCCTCCGCTTTCTTTTCCGGAACGGCATATCCGAAATACGCCAAGCCGATCCCTGCGGCAAGAATCCCGAGGGCAATCAGCGGAGCCCAAAAGGGGGTCTTTCCGGAAATTGCCGATCGCACGGCAAAGAAGAGCATAACGGAGAAGCCGCCGACCCAGATCAGGAGGAAGAGCTTGACGATCATAACAAGATGGGCCTTAGCCCGGAGTTCGGAGCTCTTGCCCGCCGCGGTAATCGTCCCGTCGATCAGTGGGAGAAAGCTGTCGTGCACCCGAATCCGGCCTTTTCCCAAAGTCAGAATCGGGGCAATCCGAAAGCCGTCCGGGCTCACGTTCCCATGGAACAGCGTCTTCTCCCTGCCATGGGAATCCCAAGCGTCATCCGTCGCGGCGGCCAGACGGTCTGCAGCCGCCTCCCGAGACAGAGGGGAACAGATGATTATCTGATTGGTGAACATCATAGACCTCCTGTCGATCCCGATGCAAGCTTCGGCACACCATCTCATCCGCCCCAGTGTACGCACTGGGGCACCTTCCCCTCAAGAGGAAGGCTTTTCTTCGGGCAGATGATCGACGCTGCTCGCAATGTTACAGCTTTGCGAGGATGGCCCGCACGTCGTCGGGGGTGAAGACGTAGGGGGTGTCACAGAACTGGCACTCGACGCGAACGTCCTTGCCCTCTTCGGCGATCTGGGTGAGCTCGTCCCGGCCCAGGGAAATCAGGGTAGCCTCCACCCGCTCCCGGGTGCAGTAGCAGCGGTATTCCACCTCGGTAGGCTCGAAGAATTCCAGATCCATCTCGCCGGTGACCTTGGAGAGCATTTCCCGCAGGCTCAGGCCTGCGTCCAGCATGGCGGTGACGGAGCCCGCGGCGGCGATGCCAGCCTCCAGCCGGTCGATGATTGCCTCGGGCGCACCGGGCAGGAGCTGGAGGATGAAGCCCCCGGCGGCCTTCACGCTGTGATCCACGTCCACCAGGACTCCCAGACCGCAGGCAGAGGGACACTGCTCGGACTGGACCAGGTAGGCGGTCACATCGTCGCCGATCTCCCCGGAGACCAGCTCCACGGAGCCCACGTAGGGCTCCTTCATCTGCAGGTCCCGGATGACCGTCAGCAGGCCGTTCGTGCCCACGGCGGCGCCCACGTCCAGCTTGCCCGCGTACTTTTCCAGCAGGGTGATATGGGGGTTCTGCACGTAGCCCCGGACGTTGCCCACGGCGTCGGAGACGGCAAGAACGGTCCCCAGGGGGCCGCCGCCCTTGATCTGGAGGGTGACGGAGCCGTTTTCCACCTTCTGCATATTGCCCAGCATGGCGCAGGCCGAGAGAACCCGTCCCAGGGCCGCCGTGGCGGTGGGGGTGGTGTTGTGGATGGCGTGGGCCCGCTCCACAATGTTTTTGGAATTGATGGCGACGGCCTTGACCCACCCGTCGGTAGTCATGGCACGTAAGATCGTATCTGACATTATTGTTCCCTCACACAAATTGATCCCGTCTCAGGGGGGCAGCCTTCAGGGTTTCTGTGCTGCGAAAAAGATCCGCTGCTCGTCGGGGGCGGGGGGCTCCAGCTTCCGATCCCCGTAAGCCTGAATGCGGGTAAAGCCCGCGTCGGCGAGCCATTGGGTCAGCTCGTCCACCCGATAGGCGTATTCCAGGTGTTCCTCCCGGCTGCGCTGCCAGAGCTTCCCCCGCTTTTGGAAGATATCCATGCCATAGGTGCAGATTCTGGTTTCTTCGTCGAACTCGGCCCGCCAGAGGCAGAAGACTTCCTCGTCCTCGTCCAGGAAGATCTGACCGTCCAGGCCGCGCAGCTTGGCCTCGGAATTGATGTCAAAGAGGAAGAGGCCGCCGGGATTGAGGGCCTTGTACACCCGGGCGAAGCACTCCCCCAGGGCGGCAGGATCGGTAACATAGTTGACCCCATCCAGACAGCAGACCACCAGATCCACCGGCTGGGGCAGGCGCAGCTTCTCCATCCGCTGGCGAATGAAGTAGGGCGGATTTTCCAGCTCCGCGGACTTGTCGGCGGCCAGGGTCAGCATCTCCTCGCTTTGGTCCACGCCCAGGACGGACAGGCCCTCCCGGGCCAGCAGCACCGCCATGGAACCGGTGCCGCAGGCCAGGTCCACCGCGGAGGCAGGTTCGCAGCCGTAGCGGTCCTGGATCTGATGGTAGAAGGCCAGCACAGCCTCGTAGGGGATGTCGCTGGTCAGCCGGTCATAGGACGCGGCAAGCGCTTCATAAGCCATGATTCCTCCTAATAAGCACCATCGCCCGGGCGGACGATGGTGCTTGCTGCTTTGCTCAGTTGATAGAGCTTATCCCGTCCAGAATGGGCTGGGGATCAGAGCCATCCAAGAGGGCCAGGGTCAGGATGCCCATGTAGGCCGCCTCGTTCCGGAACCAAATCTGGTACTCGTCCATTTCCATGCCGTTGGCGCTCAGAACCAGGTGCAGGACCATCCGCTCCTTGCCGCCCACCTGCATGGTCTTGGGCTCGAAGGTGCCCACCGTCATGCCGGCGGCACTGAACTGGGCCTTCATGGTCTCCTCGCTGAGGGTGAAGATCTGCTCATCCGTGTAGAGATCCAGCAGGGCCTGCTTGGGCTGGATGATCAGATTCAGGGAATTGCCGACGGCGTCAGACATCATCATATCCGTGAACTGCCCGTTCTTGCCGATCAGCTCGGCAATGTCGCTGCCCTGCATCGCCTCAGCGGTCATGTTGTTGACCTGGGCGATCTGCTCGTCGGTATAGAAGATCCAGCCCTTGGGCTTTGCTATCTGCAGCTCCAGCATTTCGTTGGTGTAAGTGTCGGCAGTCAGCGTACCGCGAAGGGCCGCCTTCTCATCGGGCTCCGTAGCCGGTGCTTCGGTCGTAACCGGCGCTTCGGTCTTGGGGGCTTCCGTGGCGGGGGCCTCGGTTTTGGGGGCCTCGGTGGCGGGGGCCTCGGTCTTGGGGGCCGCGGTTGTGGCGGGGGCGGGCTGGTCCTTGGCGCAGGCGGCCAGGGTAAAGATCAGGCACAGGGCCAGAATCAGAACAAGAATGCGTCTCATGGGATCGTTTTCCTCTCTTTCGTTTATGCTTCTTCTCCGTCGTTGTCCTGGACAGGGGCGGGGAGCTTGGGCTCGTCACTGTGATCGATGTGGTGCTGGATCTGGCTGGTGATCATATTGAGGGCCACCAGGTTCTTGCCGCCCTCCAGGACCACCACGTCGGCGTTCTTTTTGCTGGGCTCCACGAACTGCTCGTGCATGGGCTTGACGGTATCAAGATACTGGTTCAGCACGGACTGAAGACTGCGGCCGCGCTTGGCCACATCCCGTTTGATGCGGCGGATCAGGCGCACGTCGGCGTCGGTGTCCACAAAGATCTTGATGTCCATCTCGTCGCAAAGGGTCTTGTTCTCGAAGATCAGAATGCCCTCGACGATGATGACGCTGCGGGGCTCCACGGTGATGGTCTCCGCGGTGCGGTTGTGGATGGTGTAATCGTAAACCGGGCACTGAATCGCCTTCCCCTGCTTGAGCTGACGCAGGTGCTCGATCATCAGGTCCGTCTCAAAGGCGTCGGGGTGGTCGTAGTTGAGCTTGCTGCGCTGCTCAAAGGGGAGGTCGTCATGGGCGCGGTAATAGTTGTCGTGGCTCAGGACGGTGATGTCGTCGCCGAAGCCCTGCATCAGATTTTTCATCAGGGTGGTCTTGCCGCTGCCGGAGCCGCCCGCGATGCCGATGACCAAAATGTTATCCATAGCCATACCTCCGATTCCGCTCGATATCAATTTACACCGATGGGGCTCGCCCCATCGGTGTAAATTTTAACAGGATTTGTCGGAAAAGTCAAGAGCTTATCGCATGCCCTTGTCGTAGGGGATGCCCTCGGCCTTGGGGGCGCGGGACTTCTTGGAGGTCAGGATCAGAACGATCAGCGTGACGATGTAGGGCAGCAGATTGTAAATCTTGCCGATCTCCTTCACGCCCTGGAAGTTCGGGAGGAAGGGGATCATCGTGTAGGCCGTGCCGACCACCTTGAACAGGGCGAAGAACAGGGCGCTGAACAGGATCCGTCCCGGCATCCAGTTGCCGAAGATCATGACCGCCAGGGCAAGGAAGCCGTAGCCGCCCACGTCGCCGGAGAAGGAGGCGCCTGCCACCAGCACATAGGCCAGGCCGCCGATGCCGCCCAGGAAACCGGAGATCATAACGCCGGCGTAGCGCATCTTATAGACGCTGATGCCCACGGAGGCCGCCGCCTGGGGATGCTCGCCGCAGGCCCGGAGCCGCAGACCGAAGCGGGTGCGGAAGAGGACGAACCAGGCGATAGCCAGCAGGATGGCCGCCAGAGGGATCGTGATGTAGAACTTCTTGAAAAGGGTCGGCAGGAAGTCCACGTTGACCTGGCCGGTGATGCCGATGGTCTCGGCCTTCAGTCTGGTCCAGGAGGGGATGGCGATGTCGGTGTGGCCCTTGCCCTGGATGGCCCAGGCCAGCACCACGCAGAAGGCGGGGGCGAAGATGTTCAGCGCCGTGCCGCCGATGGTCTGATCCGCTTTCAGGTTGACAGCCGCGAAGGCCAGCAGCAGGGAGAAAATCATGCCGCTGACGCCGGCTACCAGCGCCGCCACCAAAACCGCCAGCTGCGCCGTGCCGGGATTCGCGCCCCAGCCTGCCTTATTCAGCACTTGGAGCATCAGGCAGCTGACCAAAGCGCCTATGATCATGATACCGTCCAGGGCGATGTTGATGACGCCGGAGCGCTCGGAATACATACCGCCCAGAGCCACCAGCAGCAGAGGAACCGCGAAGCAGATCGTCAGATTGAGAATACTGGCAAATACTGTCATCTTACTTTTTCCACCTCTCTTCCACGATTCATCAGCTTGGTAAGTTTCAGACGAATGAGCAGGCTGACCGCCGCCAGATAAATGATGACGGCCATGACGATGTCGGTGGCTTCCGTGGCGTAGTCCTGGGACTGCATGGCAATGCCGCCCAGACGCAGGAAGGCGATGAAGATCGCGCTCAGGATACAGCCGATGGGATTTGAGTTTGCCAGCAAGGCCACGGAGATGCCGTCGAAGCCGGTGCTCAGGATCTTCTGCTCGATGGTATACTGCGCGCCGCCGGCTAAGTAGTACAGGCCGCCGCCGAGACCGGCCAGGGCACCGGCAATGACCATGGACAGGACAATGTTCCGCTTGGCGCTGATGCCGGCATAGATGGCGGCGTTCTTGTTGAGGCCGCAGGCCCGGAGCTCATAGCCGAAGGTGGTCTTGGTGAGGATCACCCACATGATGACGGCCACCACAATGGCGATCACAAGGCCAGCGTTCAGGTTGGAGTAGTTGAACAGATCGTTGAGGCCCATCTTGGGGATCACGGCGCCGGGATTGGCGGTGCCGAGAGCGGCGGTGCGGTCTTTGGAGGAAGCGCCCCAGGCCGCCGCCAGCATCTGGGCCCGGTTGGTGACGATGAAGTTGGTCAGGTTCATGCCGATCCAGTTCATCATAATGGAGGTGATGACCTCGTTGACGTTGAACAGCGCTTTGAACAGGCCGGGGAAGCAGCCCCACAGCGCACCGCCGAGGATCGCGCCCAGCAGGCACAGATACCAGGGCAGCTGCAGCTCAATGGCCAGGAACAGGGCGATCAGCGCGCCGATGGTGTACTGGCCGGAAGCGCCGATGTTGAACAGGCCGACCTTGAAGGCAAAGGCCACCGCAAGGCCCACCATGATCAGAGGCGTCGCCGTATAGAGCACGTTGCCGATGGCACGGAAGCCATTGGTCAGCATGTTGGCCATGCCTGCGGGCGCCTTCGCCGGATTCAGAATCAGCAGCAGAAGGAATCCGAAGGCCAGGCCGATGAAGATGGAAATGAGGGAGGCCAGGATGCTGATCAGGCCCTGGTTTCCTCCGCCCCGCTTCAGCGGGCTTTTGTTTTCACTCATGCCTGTACCTCCATTCTCTTCGCGCCGGCCATGTAGAGACCCAGCTCCTCCACCGTGGTGGTTTCGGGATCAAACTCGCCCACGATCTCGCCCTCGTACATGACCAGGATGCGGTCGGAGAGATTCATGACCTCGTCCAGCTCCAGGGAGACCAGGAGCACGCCCTTGCCGGCGTCGCGGTGGGCGATGATCTGCTTGTGGATGAACTCGATGGCGCCCACGTCCAGGCCGCGGGTGGGCTGGACCGCCACCAGGAGCTCGGGATCCTTGTCGATCTCACGGGCAATGATGGCCTTCTGCTGGTTGCCGCCGGACATGGCCCGGGCCGGGGTGATGGGGCCCTGGCCGGAACGGACGTCGTATTCGTCGATCAGCCGATTGGCATACTCGCGAACCTCGCCGAACTTGATGAAGCCGTGGGACTGGAACTGCGGATCCCAATAGCGCTGCAGGACCATGTTCTGCTCCAGAGTGTAGTCCAGGACCAGGCCGTGCTTGTGCCGGTCCTCGGGGATGTGGCTCATGCCCAGCTTGGAACGGTCGCGGATCTTCATCTTGGTGATGTCCTTGCCGCACAGCTCGATCCTGCCGGCGGACATGCTGTCGAGACCCGTCAGCGCGTGGATGAACTGGGTCTGGCCGTTGCCCTCGATACCCGCGAGGCAGACGACCTCGCCCCGGTGGACCTTGAAGCTGACGTTGGAAACGGCGTTGTTCTTGTGGACCTTGGAGGGAACGGTGACGCCCTGCACGTCCAGCACCACGTCGCCGAGCTCCGCGGGCTTCTTGTCGACCTTGAAGTTGACGTTGCGGCCCACCATCAGGCGGGACATTTCCTCCACGGAGGTATCCTTGACATCCACCGTGCCCATGTACTTGCCCTTCCGCAGGACGGAGCAGCGGTCGGCGACGGCCTTGATCTCCGCCAGCTTATGGGTAATGAAGAGGATGGACTTGCCCTCCTTGGCGAAGCCCCGCATGATCTCCATGAGCTCCCCGATCTCCTGGGGGGTCAGAACGGCGGTGGGCTCGTCGAAGATCAGGATCTCATTGTCGCGGTAGAGCATCTTGAGGATCTCCACGCGCTGCTGCATGCCAACGGAAATATCGGAGATCAGGGCATCCGGTTCGATCCGCAGGCCGTACTTCTCGGACAGGGCCATTACCTTCTTGCGGGCTTCTTTCTTCTGGAGGACGCCCATCTTCGTGGTCTCGTCGCCGAGGATGATGTTGTCCAGAACGGAGAAGCATTCCACGAGCTTGAAGTGCTGGTGCACCATGCCGATGTGCAGGGCGGTGGCGTCGTTGGGGCTGTTGATCTTGACGACCTGGCCGTCCTTTTTGATGATGCCCTCCTCAGGCTGGTAGAGGCCGAAGAGCACGCTCATCAAAGTAGATTTTCCGGCGCCGTTTTCACCAAGCAAGGCGTGTATCTCACCGCGTCGGAGCTGGAGCGTAATGTTGTCGTTGGCGATGATGCCGGGGAAACGCTTCGTGATATTGAGCATCTCGATCACGTAATCGTTCTTCTCCGGAGTCTCGACAACATCGGCCTTGACAACGTCGTTTTCGCTCATGCTTTTCATCTTCCTTTCTTGTGGTTTTCGGGCATAACTGCGCATCATTATTATACCTTAAATCCCTCCCAAAAGACAAGAAGAATTTTCGTCAAAGTCCGTGTATTTCCCGGGATTTCGGTATTTTTATGCGGTTTTCACAATTTCAGGCCGGTTGATTTGTATGAAAACGCAAAAGCCGGGGCGCTCGCTGGGAGCGCCCCGGTGGGAGTTGTATTCAGTTCAAAAAACCAAATTACTGCCAATCAACGTTGACGTTGGGAGTCTCGGGATGCTTGTCGGGGTCGGAGTTGTTGTCGATCTTGATGGAACCGTCAACAATGCCCTTGAACAGCTCGTCGTAGTTCTCCTTGGTGAAGGTCTTGAACTTGGAGGTCTCCATGGGCAGGCCGACGCAGTCGGACTCAGCGCCCAGGGACTGGCACTTGCCGGCATAGGCCTCGGGCCACTTCCAGCCGTTCTCAGCGCACTTGGTGAGGGACAGCAGCACGGAGTTGGACAGAGCCTTCATGGCGGAGGTGATGATGACCTCGGACTCGTTGCTCTGGTCGACGTCGACGCCGATCATCAGGCCGTTGTTGGCCTCAGCAGCAGTCAGGCAGGACAGGTAGATGCCGCCGCCGCAGGCGAAGACAACCTGAGTGCCCTCGGCATACCATGTATCCATCTTGGAAGCGATCTCGTCGGTGGGCTGGAAGGAGCCGGAGTACCAGTACTTGATCTCCACGGTCTTGCCGAGCTTCTCAGCGGCGGCGTTGGCGCCCTGAACGAAGCCCTGGCCATAGCGGACAACAGCGGGAACGGACATGCCGCCCAGGAAGCCCAGCTTCTCATAGCCGTCGATGACAGCGGCGTAGCCGGCGAGGTAGCCGCACTGCTCTTCCTTGTAGATAACAAGAGCAACGTTGGCGGGGATGGTGTCGGCCTTCAGATCGCCCTCAGAGACGTCCAGAGCCAGGAAGTTCACGTCGGGGTTGGCCAGAGCGCAGGCGTTGCAGGCAGGCCCGAACAGGAAGCCGGCCATCACGATGGTCTTGAAGCCGTCCTTAATGGCCTGGTTGATGGCGTCCTCACGGGACTGATCGGTGTCCTCAGAGGGCTTGTAGTAGGTGACTTCGCAGCCGGAAGCCTTGCTGAAACGGGTCACGCCCTCATAGGTGTACTGGTTGAAGGAGTGGTCGTCGATGTTGCCGACGTCAGTGACGAAAGCGACCTTCATATCGCCGCCGTCAACCTTGGCGTCAGTCTGCGCGGGAGCGTCGGTCTTCGCGGGCTCGGCACCCTGGGTGCCGTCGGGGGCCTTGGTCTCGTTGCCGGGCTTGGTTTCAGCGCAGCCGACGAACAGGGTGGCGACCATGGCGAGCACAAGAAGCAGGCAAACAAGTTTCTTCATTTTGTTTTTTCCTCCATATTCCTTTATCAGAATTATGATAAGCGCATATTACGCGCTTTACCAACAGATGCATTATGCCACAGACAGAGGCAAAAATCAAGAGCGTTTTCTAAATTTGTACGGATTTCACAAAAATATTTTATTTCATGTCCGCGCCGGAAAAGCTATATGGCAATAATTCTCCCAAGGTGGTGGGAATATACTCGCCGTTTTCCTTCGCCAGATAGAGCTTGAAATCCAGGCCGCAGAATTCCCGCAGCACCTGGCGGCAGACGCCGCAGGGCGGGAACAGACCCGTGAGCTCCTCCCCGGCCCGGCCGCC
Source organism: Oscillospiraceae bacterium (assembly GCA_017509485.1). Taxonomy (GTDB): domain Bacteria; phylum Bacillota; class Clostridia; order Oscillospirales; family Oscillospiraceae; genus JAFRPC01. The sequence goes on from JAFWPP010000016.1 coordinate 125,963, forward strand.
GGCCACAGCGATCGCCTCGAAATCCCGATGCCCGTCGTAGACGGCCTTGAACACCGCCACCCGCTCGGCGCAGATCGTGGGCCCGAAGGCGGCGTTCTCAATGTTGCAGCCCTGATAGACCGTCCCGTCCCGACACAGCAGGGCCGCGCCCACCGCGAAGCCGGAATAAGGAACGTATGCCTTTGATCTTGCGTCCTTTGCCATTTCGACGAGTGCTTCTGGTGTCGTCATTCGAGAATTTCCTCCTTAAAGCTCTTGCCCTCCGTCTCCAGGGGCAGTCCGAAGACGTCGCAGATGGTGGCGGCGATGTTGGCGAAGCAGGTGCGGGTGCCCAGCTTGGCGGGCTTGACCTTCTGCCCCAGAACCAGCAGCGGGATGTACTCCCGGGTGTGGTCGGTGGTGGCGGTGTAGCCCGGGTCACAGCCGTGGTCCGCGGTGATCATCACCATGTCCTCGGGGCCCATCTTCTTCATGAATTCGCCCAGCCATGTGTCGAACTCCGTCAGCGCGGCGGCGTAGCCGTCGATGTCGCGGCGGTGGCCGTAAAGCATATCGAAGTCCACCAGGTTGATGAAGCAAAGGCCGGTGAAGTCCTTGTCGGCGTAGACCATGGTTTTCGCCATTCCGTCGGTGTTGCCCTTGGTGTAGACGTGCTCCGTGGTGCCCCGGCCGGCGAAAATGTCAAAAATCTTGCCCACGGCGATGGAGTCCAGGCCTCCGTCCTTGAAGGCGTCCAGCATGGTCTTCCGGGGGGGCTCCAGGGAAAAGTCGTGGCGGTTGGCGGTACGGGTGTAGTGACCGCTGGTGCCGACGAAGGGGCGGGCGATGACCCGGCCCACACCGTGCTTGCCCTGTAAAATTTTCCGGGCGATGCGGCAGTATTCGTAGAGCTGCTCCACGGGAACCACGTCCTCATGGGCCGCGATCTGGAATACGGAGTCGGCGGAGGTATAGACGATCAGGTCGCCGGTCCGCACATGCTCGTCGCCGTATTTGTCGATGACGGCGGTGCCGGACCAGGGAGCGTTGGCCAAGACCCCGCGGCCGGTGGCCTCCCGGAAGGGCTTCAGGACCTCCTCGGGAAAGCCGTTGGGATAGGTGGGCATGGGATCGGGCGAGACGATGCCGGCGATCTCCCAGTGGCCGATGGTGGTGTCCTTGCCCATGGAGGATTCCGACAGCTTGCCGTAGGCTCCGCAGGGGCGCTCCACAGGTCCCAGAAATTCCAGGCCGGGAATGTTGCCGAGGCCCGCTGCCCGCATATTGGGAACGGACAGCAGCTTGGAGCTGGCGCAGGACCGCAGGGTATTGACTCCCACATCCCCAAACAGATGGGCGTCCCGCATCTCACCGGCGCCGCAGGAGTCCAAAACGAAGAGGAATACACGTTTCATAGTATCGTTTTCCTTTCTTGTTTGTGCAGAATGAAGAGTGAAGAGATTCGGTATTTTTCTATTCCTTGAATTGAAAAATGTAATTGAAACTGATGAAAAGCGTCACCTCGTGATTCACTATTCACTATTCACTTTTCAAGTTTTACCGCCGTCTCCAGCGCCACCTTCATCATCTGCTCGAAGCCGGTCTGGCGCTCGTCGGCGCTGAGGAACTCGCGGCGAACCAGCTGGTCGGAGACGGTGCAGATGCACAGGGCGTTCTTCCTCAGGCGGGCCGCGTTGAGGTAGAGGGCGGCGGATTCCATCTCGATGGCCATAATGCCCATCTTCTGCCAATTCTTCTTGGGGTTCAGCGCGTCGGGAACACCCTCGTCGTCGTCATAGAAGAAGTCTGAGGAGAGAATGTTGCCCACATGGTAGACAGCGCCCAGCTCCTCGGCGGCCTGGGTGGCGGCGTGGAGCATCTCAAAGGAGCAGATGGGTGCGAAGCTGCCCATCAGATGGAACTGGTCCTGGTAGTTGGAGTCCATGGAGGCGCCCATGGCCATGACGATGTCCTTCAGGTTGATGTCGGGCTGGATGGCGCCGGCGGAGCCGATGCGCATGATATTCTGGACGCCGTAGGCCTCGTAGAGCTCCCGGGAATAGATGCCGATGGAGGGCATGCCCATGCCGGAGGCCATGACGGAGACCCGGACGCCCTTATAGGTGCCGGTATAGCCCTGGACGCCCCGGACGTTGTTGACCAGGACCGGGTTCTCCAGGAAGTGCTCCGCGATGTAGTGGGATCGCAGGGGATCGCCCGGCATCAGGACCGTTTGGGCGAAATCACCGAGCTTTGCCTTGATATGGGGAGTCGGGGCTGTCATCATAATTGTTTGCTCCTTTCAGGTAATATATAAATTTCAATTGATCCTTTTTTGCTCAATGCTTGTGCAGCTTGATCTTCCGGTGCTCGGTAATCGCCTTCTGCCAGCAGCGGTGACACATGGCGATGTAGCAGTCGTTGCCGCCCAGAACCACCTGAGCGCCCTCGGTGACCACATATCCCTCACTGTCGATCCGGGCGTTGACCGTGGCCTTGGAGCCGCAGTCGCAGATGGTCTTGATCTCCTGGATGGAGTCCGCCAGCTCAAAGAGGCGGCGGCTGCCGGGGAAGAGCTTGGTCTGGAAGTCGGAGCGCAGGCCAAAGCAGAGCACCGGGATGTCCAGCTCGTCCACGATCCGGCGGAGCTGGTCGATCTGCTCCGGCGGGAAGAACTGGCACTCGTCCACAATGACCACGTCCGCGTCTCGCTGGGGGAAGAGGGCAAAGAGATCCGCCTCCGGCGCCATGGCCTCCGCCTCGGCCATCAGACCGATGCGGGATTTCACCACGGAAGCCCCGTCCCGCTTGTCGGTGGCCGGTTTGATGAGCCAGACCCGCATATCGTTCTCTTCGTAGTTATACTTGGTAATCAATGCCTGGGCCGTCTTTGAGGAGCCCATGGCTCCGTACTTGAAATATAGCTTTGCCATACTGTGCCTCCCGTCTTCGATACGAATATTATACTATATTTACGCTGATTATGCAACGAATTTTTGGCTGAAACGCATAAAAAAACAGGGCGACGCCCTGTTTTTTTATGCGTTTCAGACGTTGTTTTCGTCCTCCGCCGGGGTCTCGGCCTCCGCGGAAGCGTCGGTTTTTTCCTTCTCCTGCTTCTCCAGCTCCGCGAAGCGGTCAAAGATGGACTCGGCTTCGGCTTCGGGGATGGGCTCGCCCTTCATACAGGCGTTGAACTGGGATCGGGTCATGGTGTCGTGCTCGATCAGATATTGGGCTACAGCCTCCAGCCTGTCGTCGTGGTCCCGCAGGATTTGCTCGCAGAGCTCGTAGGCCCGATCAATGATCCGGCGCACCTCGTCGTCGATCTTGCCGGCGGTCTGATCGGAGTAGGGCCGGGTGCGGCCGTAGCTCATGCCCACAAAGATCTCCTCGTCGTCGCCGTAGCGGACGGTGCCCAGGGCGTCGGACATGCCGTAGCGGGTCACCATCTCATGGGCAATGGAGGTGGCGGCCTGGATGTCGGCGGCGGCGCCTGTGGAAATATCGTCCATCTTCAGGCTCTCGGCGATCCGGCCGCCCAGGGCGGAGACGATGCGCTCCGTCATCTCGGAGCGGTTCATGCCGTCCTGATCCTCCTCGGGCAAAAATACGGTCATGCCCCCTGTGGGACCCCGGGGTATGACGGTGACCATCTGCACCGGGGAGTGATGGGGCAGATACCAGGCTGCCACGGCGTGGCCGGCCTCGTGATAGGCCGTGAGTCGGCGGGTCTTCTCGGAGACCTTGTGGCTCTTCTTCTGGGGGCCGTAGCTGACCTTGAGCATAGCCTCCTCCAGGTCCTCCATGAGGATGCAGGGCCGGTTGGCCCGGGCGGCCAGCAGAGCGCCCTCGTTCAGCAGATTCTCCAGATCCGCACCGGTGAAGCCCACGGTGGCCCGGGCGACGATGTGCAGATCCACGGTGTCGGCCAGGGGCTTGCCCCGGGCATGGACCTTCAGTATTTCTTCACGGCCCTTGCAGTCGGGCTTGTTGATATAGATCTGGCGGTCAAAGCGGCCCGGCCGCAGCAGGGCGGGATCCAGAATGTCCTTCCGGTTGGTGGCGGCCATAACAATGACGCCGGTGTTGCCGGTAAAGCCGTCCATTTCCACCAGCAGCTGGTTCAGGGTCTGCTCGCGCTCGTCGTGTCCGCCGCCGAGGCCGGCGCCTCTGTGACGTCCCACGGCGTCGATCTCGTCGATAAAGATGATGGCAGGCGCCATCTTCTTGGCCTGATCGAAGAGGTCGCGGACACGGCCCGCGCCGACGCCCACATAGAGCTCCACAAAGTCAGAGCCGGAGATGGACAGGAATTGGACGTCCGCCTCGCCCGCCACAGCCTTGGCCAGCAGGGTCTTGCCGGTGCCCGGAGGGCCCACCAGCAGCACGCCCTTTGGCACCTTGGCCCCCAGGCGGGTATATTTGGCGGGATCCCGCAGGAACTCTACGATCTCCTGAAGCTCCGCCTTCTCCTCCTCGGCGCCTGCCACATCGGCGAAGGTCACCTTTTTGTTGGACTTGCCGATCTTGGCGTTGGCCTTACTGAATTTCATGGCGTTGCCGGCGCCTCCGCCCATCCGGTTCATCATGACGATCATGATGACGATGGTGATGCCGCCCATCAGGAGGATCGGCAGCAGACTGGTCAGCAGCCAGGCGCCCTGGGACTCCGGCAGCACGTCGTACTCCTTCAGGGTCCCGGCCTTCAGCTGTTCGGCCACGGTGTCGCCCAGATCCTGATAGAAGAGGGAGAAATCGTAAAGCTGATACTTCACGATCTTCTGACCCCGGAACTCCTCCCGGAGCTGCATCTTCAGGGTGTTGCTCTGGATTTCAAAGGCCTCGACCTTTTCCTCCTTGAAGAGGGTGATCACATCGGAGTATTTGATATCCACGTTGTTGGCTGCGTTGAAGAGCTTATACATGGCAAAGAGCATCAGCAGCAGCAGGACCACATAGATCAGGACCGGGCCGCGGCGGGATGTCTGCGGTGTTTTCGAATTCATTCACTTCTTCCTCTCTGTCGAGATTGGGTGCAGGGTATCAGGCGCCAGGTATCAGGCTGATAACCAAAGCTTGTTCATTTTGCGCTGCGAGGTATGCGGGATCTGCGCCAAGATGAAAGACGGCGACGGGTTTTCCGTCCAGGGTCAGAACCGGCAAAGAAGCCCGAAGGCGGGCGGGGAGCTTCCGGTCGATCATCAGCGCCTTGAGGCTCTTGCCGCCGCCGGAAAGCCTGAGCCGGTCGCCGGGTCTTCTGCCCCGGACCTTCAACTCATGCGCGGCTATCATATCATACTTCAGCGCAAAGGTGGTAAGGTTTTTTTTGCTGAAATTTGAATTTTTTGTAACGAAGCAGCGAATCCTTCCCTGCTCGCCGGGCAGGACCGTGTCGCCGGGGATCCGGAGACTCAGCTCCGGCAGGGGGGCGGGCTCCGCCTCGCCTCCCAGGAGCAGCCTGTCATATTCCCTGCGGGCCCGCAGTCCGTCGGGCAGGTCCAGCCGGGCGGAAGGCCCCGCCCGCAGCAGTTCCTCCAGGGAGCGGACGCAGACCGCGGAGGGATTCTCCACACCCAGAGACCAAAGGGCGCTCACCAGCACCCGCCGCCGGAGCACCGGGTCCAGGGCCAGAAGCCGTTCACAGGACCAGCCCTCCCCTTCCCGGCAGTCCTCCGCGGCCCGGGCCGCCAGGCGGGACAGGTATTCGTCCTCCGCCCGGACCAGAGCAGCGGTACGGCCCAGCGTCGCGGACAGCGCGGGATTCTCCGCCCGCAGCAGGGGCAGGACCCGGTGGCGCAGACGATTGCGCAGGCAGTCGTCGCACTCGTTGCTGCTGTCCTCCATGTGGGGCAGGCCCTCCCGCTCCAGCAGGGCCCCGATCTCCGCCCGGCTGCAGCTCAGCAGGGGGCGGACGATCCGATCCCGTTTGGGCGGGATCCCGCCCAAGCCCCGGAGGCCTGTGCCCCGCAGCAGGTGGATCAGCAGGGTCTCCGCGTTGTCGTCGGCGTTGTGCGCCGTGGCCACAAGACCGGGAGCTGTCCCCAGCAGGAATTCGTAGCGCAGGACCCGGGCGGCCTCCTCCAGGCTCTCTCCGGTCGCCGCCGCCCGGGCGGGAGCGTCGCCCCGGCCCAGGGTGAAGGGAACTTCCCAGGAGGCGCAGAGCTCCCGGCAGAAATCCGCGTCCCGGTCTGCCTCGGGGCCCCGGATGCCGTGGTGAAAATGGGCCGCCCGAAGGGTAATCCCCAGCCGGTCCGCCAGCCTTCGCAGCACCCAGAGCAGCGCCACGGAATCCGTCCCGCCGGAGAGGGCCACGGTCAGGTCGTCGCCTGCTTCCAGCAGAGCGTTCCTCCGGATATATCGAAGCACCTTCTCTTCCATAAAATTCTCAATTCTCAATTTTCAATTCTCAATTATTCCCCGTGGATCGTGTCCAGGTCGGAAAAGGAGAAGAACTGCGGCATCCACTGGACCTTGACGGTACCGGGCTCGCCGCGGCGGTTCTTCGCCACGATGCACTCGCAGATATTCCGCTCGGCGGTGTTGGGATTGTAATAGTCGTCCCGGTAGAGCATGATGACCTGATCCGCGTCCTGCTCGATGGCGCCGGATTCCCGGAGGTCCGAGAGCAGAGGCCGCTTGTCGGTGCGGCCCTCGGCGGCACGGGACAGCTGGCTCAGGCAGATGACGGGGACGTTCAGATCCTTGGCCATGATCTTCAGAGCCCGGGAAATCTCCGCCACCACGTTGACCCGGTTCTCTGCGCTGCGGCTGTCCTTGTCGGCCCGGGTCATCAGCTGGAGGTAATCCACGATGATGAGCCCCAGGTTGTCCAGCCGGCGGCAAAGGGCGTTCATCTCCGTGACGGTTATGGTCGGATTGTCGGAGACCCGGATATCCGTCTGGGCCAGGGCCGCGGAGGCCACGCCGATCTTCTCCCAGTCCTCCGGCTCCAGCTTGCCGGTCGAGAGCCGGTAGCTGTCCACGGAGCTTTCGCAGGACAGAAGGCGGGAGGCCAGCTGCTCCCGGGACATCTCCAGAGAGAAGAAGGCCACGGTCTTTTTGGTGGTCTTGGCCACGTTCATCATGATGTTCAACGCCAGGGTAGTCTTGCCCATGCCGGGCCGGGCGGCGATGATGACCAGATCCGACGGATTGAGCCCGTTGATTTTCTTGTCCAGATCCCGCAGACCCGTCGGGGCTCCGGGAAAGTCGCTGTCGGACTGGGAGAGCTCATTCAGATGGGAGAAGAGCTTCACCATGATGGTGCCGATCCGCTCCAGCTCATCGTCGGCGTTGCCCCGACGCAGGCCGAAAACCTTTCGCTCGGCGTTATCCAAAATGGCGGAGGCCGTCCCCTCCTCCTTGAGGGCCATCTCGTTGATGTCCACGGCGGTCTTGGACAGGGCCCGCAGCAGGGCCTTGTCCCGCACGATGTTGGCATAGTGCTTCACATTGGCCGCCGTGGGGGTGATCTCCATGAGCTGACGGATGTAGCCGGGGGTGGCGGCCTCGTCGTAATAGCCGTTCTCCTTCAGCTTCCCCAGTACCGTCACCACGTCGATGGGCAGAGAGTAGCTGAACATCCGGTAGATGGTCTCGTAAATCTCCTGGTTCTGCCGCAGATAGAAATCCTCGGGCTTCAGAATCCCCACCACGTCCCCCACGCAGCGGCTGTCGATCAGCATGGAGCCCAGGACGGACTGTTCGGCCTCCAGGGATTGGGGTAATTGTTTATTCAAAAGATCATCAAAATCGGCCATGGCGATACCCCTTCGTTTGTGCAGAGTGAAGCGTGAAGCGTTGCGGTATCGCTTCGCGATAATCTGGGCCCCGTTTTTCCAATCGGAGATGTGAAAAAATACCGAAACGATTCACTATTCACGATTCCTTATCAGATCATTGTTCCTTGACGTCCACCTTCAGGGCAGCGTCGATGCCGAAGCCCAGCTTGACCTTTACAGTGTAGAGACCCACGGTTTTGATGGTCTCATCAATGACGATCTTGCGTTTATCCAGCTCGATGCCCTCCTGGGCCTTCAAGGCGTCGGAGATCTCCTGGCTGGTGACGGAGCCAAAGAGTCGGCCCGCGCCGCCGCCCTTGGCGAAGACGGAGAGGGTCATTTCCCGGAGCTTGGCGGACAGGACCGCGGCTTCCTCCCGGGCGCGCTGCTCCTTCTCCCGCTTGGCCTTGTCGTTCATGCGCATGGTATTGATATTGTCCACAGTGGCCTCCTGGGCCAGCTTCCGGGGAAAGAGGAAGTTCCGGGCATAGCCGTCGGAGACGTTGATCATCTCGCCCCGCTTGCCTTGGCCGCGAACGTCCTGCAACAGGATCACTTTCATATCTGAAAACTCCTTTCATTCGTCAGTTCTACATCTCAATAAAATAGTTGTCGATCGAAGCCGTCAGCTTCTCCTTCGCCTCTTCCATGCTGACGCCCCGAAGCTGAGCGCCCGCGGTGGCCGCGTTGCCGCCGCCGCCCAGGGGCTCCAGGATCACCTGGACGTTGACCGTGCCGATGGAACGGGCGGAGATGAAGACCGCGTCATTCTGAAGATAGAGGACAAAGGCGGTACGGATGCCGTCGATGCTCAGCAGCTCGTCTGCGGCCTGGCCTGCCAGCGCCCGGTTCACCTGGTAGTCCGCGCAGGTGATGGCGATGCAGTCCCGGTAGATCTTCGCCGCCTCGATGATCCGGTAGCGGCTGACGGTCTCCTCCAGGCCGCTCTGGAACAGGCGCTTCACGTCCACCGGATCCACACCCTGATAGCGCAGGAAGGCGGCGGCCTCGAAGGTCCGGCTGTTGACCCGGACCGTGAAGCCCTTGGTGTCCAGCACAATGCCGGCCATCAGCGCCGCCAGCTCGCAGGGCAGGATGGACTTGGCCTCCACGGTGTAGGTCAGAAGCTCCGTCACCAGTTCGCTGGCGGAGGAGGCGAAGGGCTCGTGAAGGTTCAGAGCGGCGTTGGTGATGTAGTCCGCGGCCCGGCGGTGATGGTCGATGACAGCCACCCGGTTCATGGACTCCAGCAGCTCCTTGCTTTCCACCTGTTCAGGCCGGTTGGTGTCCACCACGATCAGCAGGCTCCTGGCGTCCGCCAGCAGCAGCGCGTCCTGACCGGAGAGGAAGACGTCCTCGTACTGCTGCTCCGCATGGATCAGCTTCAGCAGCTTGGGCGCGGTGCTGGCGGCCTCGTCCACCACGATATTGGCCTTCTTGCCCAGACTGCGGCAGAGGGCCACCACACCGCAGGCGGCGCCGATGGAGTCGGCGTCGGCGTTCCGGTGCCCCATCAGGAAGACCCGGCTGGCCTGTTGGATCAGGGCGGTCAGAGAGGAGGCCATGACCCGGGACTTGACCTTGCTGCGGCGTTCGGCCTCCACGGAACGGCCGCCGTAGAAGCTGAAATCGTACTTGTCCTTGATGACGGCCTGGTCGCCGCCCCGGGATAAAGCCATCTCCAGGGCCAGGGCCGCAAAATTGTAATTCTCCTGGAAGCCGACGCCGTCCTTGCCCACGCCGAAGGAAATGGTGGCGGCGATGCCGCTGGGATTCGTGACCTCCCGGGCGCTTTCCAGCAGGGAGAATTTTCCCTCGGTGATGCGGAAAAGGTCCTTGGCTTCAAAGATGAAGAGGAAACGGTTCCGCTCCAGCCTGCGCAGCAGGCCGCCGATCTTCTCCGCCCAGGCGCCGATGCGCTCGTTGAGCGCGGCGTTGAGATTGGAGACGACACTGTCGGTCAGGTTGTTGGTGAGCTCGTCGTAGTTGTCGATGAGGATGATGGAAACCACCGGCCGGGAACGGATGTATTCGTCCCGGGTGTCCAGCAGATCCGTGCTGTCGACCCAGATCAGCTGGGCCACGCTGTCCTTATTGTTCTCCCGCTTCGGAAGAAAGCCCAGGCAGCGGAAGCGCCGCTCCCGGAACTGGACCTCGTCCGGGGCCTCGATCAGGCCGGACTTGAGCCAGTCCAGCTTCATCTCCGGCAGCACCGCGCTGATCCGCTGGCCCACCTTGGATTCCACCGTGTTCAGGGCCTTCTGGAACTGACGGTTGTGCCAGAGAATCTCTCCGTCCTTCAGGAACACCTCGGCCATAGGCCAGGGGGCGGTGACGGAAACGGATTTGCTCAGATTGTCCACCGCGGTCTGAATGTTGGCGGATATGGCTTGGACCCGCCGCCGCGTGACCAGCAGATCCAGCACCAGCAGCAGGAGCGCCGCGGCTGCGATGGCGCCCGCCAGCCAGTATCCCCGCTGAGCGGCGGCGATGCCGGCGAAGATCAGCAGCACTGCCGCGAACACAAAGGCCTGGTTTCGCAGCTGTCGTTTGATGCTCCGTTCCATGACAACCCCCCGTTTCTTCTCTTGCCAATAGCACCTGCAATTGTATCACGTTATACTATAACAGATAAAAACAAAATATGCTACACAAAAATCAAAAAAATTTCGATTTTTGTGCAGCATATCGTTTCGTCGGCAATCAGCCGGGATCTATTCCGCCAGGGCCTCGCGGCGATTGCGGAACAACAGGCTGATGCACCAGATCCCGGCCAGGGCCACCACGCCGTAGATGATTCTGCTCAGCAGGGCGTCCTGCCCGCCGCCGATCCAAGCCACCAGATCGAACTGGAACAGCGCAATAAGCCCCCAGTTCAGGCCTCCGATGATGCTCAAAAGCAGAGCAATGGTATCCATGGAACTGCCTCCTTCATTTTATGATCGTTTTCAGTATTCCCATGCGGCGGGTTTTTATTCACGGATCGTTTTTGATATTTTTTACAGTTTCCGGTTGCAAATTTGGAATATATTTGTTATAATTCACTTACCTAAATCCACAAGGAGGATCCTTTCATGAACGCTTTCCTGCCCGCTGATATTCTGCTGCCCCGCGACGTGCCCATGGAGAAGTGGGCGGTCATCGCCTGTGACCAGTTTACCTCCGACCAGAAGTACTGGGACCGGGTCCGCGCCAACGCCGCCGGCAGCCCTTCTACCATCAATCTGATCCTGCCCGAGGCTGAGCTGGGCACTCCCAAGGAGGCCGAACACACCGCCCTCATCAACAGAACAATGGGCGCGTATCTGCAGAACGACGTCTTCGTATGCTATCCCCACAGTCTGGTCCTGGTGGAGCGGACTCTGGAAAACGGTTCTGTCCGCCTGGGCCTGATGGGCATGGTGGATCTGGACGCCTATGACTACTCCACCGGCTCCGTCTCCGCCATTCGCGCCACCGAAAAGACGGTGGTAGAGCGGATCCCGCCCCGTCAGCGGGTCCGTCGGGACGCGCCTCTGGAGCTGCCCCATATCCTGATGCTGGCTGACGACCACGACAAGGTCCTGATCGAGCCCATCGCCGCTAAAAAGGCGGAGCTCAAGAAGCTCTATGACTTCGACCTGATGGAGGGCGGCGGCCATATCGTCGGTTATCTGGTGGAGGGCGAGGAGGTCAAGGCCTTTGAGGATCGGCTGGCCGACTATACCGCCAACGTGGGCAAGAAGTACGAGGGTCTTCCCGGCGTGCCCATGGTCTTCGCCGTGGGCGACGGCAACCACAGCCTGGCCACCGCCAAGAGCTGCTACGAGGAGCTCAAGGCCAAGAACCCCGGCGTGGATCTGAGCAATCATCCCGCCCGCTTCGCTCTGGTGGAGCTGGAGAACATCCACGATCCCGCCCAGGTCTTCGAGCCCATCCACCGGGTCATCTTCAAGACCGAGCCCGAGGCTCTGCTGAAGGAGCTGGAGCAGACCTGGTGCGCTCCCGGCGGCTTCCCCGTCAAGTGGTTCATTGGGGAGAAGTCCGGCGTGGTCTATCTGGACAAGGCCAAGAGCCAGCTGGCCGTGGGCGCTCTCCAGAGCTTCCTGGACAAGTATCTGAAGGAGCACGCCGGCGAGATCGACTACATCCACGACGACGACGTGCTGATCGACCTGGCCAAGCAGGACAAGGCCATCGGCTTCCTGCTGCCCGCCATGGAGAAGAGCCAGCTCTTCCGCGGCGTCATCGCCGATGGCATCCTGCCCAGAAAGACCTTCTCCATGGGCCACGCCCGCGAGAAGCGCTACTATCTGGAAGCCCGGAAGATCAAGTGAGGCATCAGGCAACAGGAGCTGCGGAACTCGTTTCCGGGCCTGTCGTCCTGCGGGAAACGGCGCCGGGGAAGCTGAACCTGACGCTGGATATTCTGGGCAAACGGCCCGACGGCTATCATGAGCTGGAGATGGTCATGTGTTCCGTTTCCCTCAGCGATGAGCTGACGCTCACGCTGGGTACCGGCAAGCCCTGGGCGGTCAGCTGTGACCGCCCGGGGATCCCGGCGGGAGAAGACAATCTCTGCTGGAAGGCCGCCCGGGTCTACTGTGAGGCCGCGGGCGTGGACCCGAGGGGACTGACGATCCGTATTGAGAAGAAGATCCCCGCCCAGGCGGGGATGGCCGGGGGCAGCAGCGATGCCGCCGCCGTACTTCGTGCGCTCAATCGGCACTACAGGCGCTGCTCAGACGAAGAATTGCGGACCATCGGGCTGCAGGTGGGAAGCGACGTGCCCTACTGTCTTTTCGGCGGAGTGGCCCTCGCCAGGGGCCGGGGCGAGATTCTGACCCGGCTGGCACCGCTGCCGGCGGAGCTCTGGTTCGTGCTGGCGAAGCCGGATTTCTCCGTCTCCACCCCGGCGCTCTTCCGGGAGATCGACGCAGCGGGCCTCATCGTCCGCCCGGACACCCAGACCATGCTCCGGGCAATCGAGGCAGAAGACCGGAACGGCATCGGCGCCGCGCTGCAAAACGCCTTCGAGCCCCTGGTGGCCCGCCGGTACCCCATTGTGGAAAAGCTGCGCCAGGTGATGCTGGCGCACGAGGCCATCGGCGCCCGGCTCACCGGCACCGGCTCCGTGGTCTTCGGTCTCTACTGCAGTAAATTCAAAGCTGTTTCCGCCGCCCTGGAGCTCCGGGAGTTCTGTCCCGAGGTGTATCTCGCCGAAGCGATATAATACAGTAAAAGGCAAAAAACAAGAGGTATCCGAGGATACCTCTTGTTTTTCTGCTCCGCTATGGGTTCACGACATTCCGGGGCTTCCCCTCCGCGAAGGCGCGGATGTTGGAGGCCACCAGCTCAATGAGGCGGGCCCGGGTCTCCCGGGGCGCCCAGCCGATGTGGGGCGTCAGATAGGCGTGGGGCGCGGACAAGAGCGGGTTGTCCGGACGGATGGGTTCTGCGGCGAAGGCGTCCTGCCCCAGGGCCCGGAGCTTGCCGCTGCGCAGGGCCGCGGCCACGTCCTCCTCCACGATCAGAGCCCCGCGGGAGGTGTTGATCAGGATCGCCCCGTCCTTCATTTTCGCCAGGGCGTTCCGGTCGATCATTCTCCGGCTGTCCTCGTTCAGGGGGCAGTGGAGGGACACGATATCCGAGCGGCGCAGCAGCTCGTCCAAGCTTACAAAGCGCGTACGCGCGTCCTCCAGCTCGGGCTTGTAATGGCGGGAATGGAACAGGAGCTCCGCGCCCATGGCCTTTACGATCCGGCCGAAGGCCTGGCCGATGGCGCCGTAGCCGATGATGCCTACGGTCTTTCCGGCGATCTCCGTCAGCCCCGGGGCGACCCGGCAGAAGTAGGCGTTGTCGGTCCAGGCGCCCTGGTGGACAGCGGCGTCGTGCTTCCCCACCTGGGTGCAGATCTCCAGCAGCAGGGCAGCGGCCAGCTGGGAGACGGCATGGGAGGAGTAGCCCGGCGCGTTGCAGACCAGGACCCCCCGCTCCCTGGCGGCCTCGATGTCAATGTTGTTGAAGCCGGTGGCAAAGAGGGTGATGAGCCTCAGCTCCGGGCAGGCCTCCAGGAGCTCCCGGGTAATGCTGGGCTTGTCCAGTATCACCACCTCCGCGCCGGCCATCCGAGCAGCCAGTTCCTCCGGGGCGGTGGTGGGATAGACGGTCAGATCGCCCAGAGCCTCGATGGGCCCCCAGCTCAGGTCGCCGGGGTTGGTGCGCTGGCCGTCCAGAATGACGATTTTCAGATTCCGCATGTGAATCCTCCTTCTGTGCAAGGGAGCGGCGTTTCCTTACCAGAAGCGCTTCGCCGCTTGATTGATAAAAACCACATACCACACAAAGAGCGGCATAAACAGGATCAGGGACAGGCCGTGCTCCAGCCAGGCGGGGAGACCGGACAGCAGATCCGTCAGGGCATGGACCAGCACAAAGGCCGCCAGCAGCAGGCAGACAATGGCGAAGGCAATCATCCGGGGCGTGATGAAGGCCACGAAGCCCACCAGGTCCTTGCAGCTCTCCGGCTTGCAGTTGGCCGGATAGAGAAAGCGATTTGCCGTGAGCTCATAGCTCCGGTTGAGCCGGATCACTGCGATCAGGATGCTGACGCCCACCCAGATCAGGAGGGCCGCCATGGCGAAGGAGAAGAGCTCCGTGGAGCTGAATTGCGGCATGAAACCACCTGCTTTCCTTGTTTTTTGTTATTGTAGCAGACGCCGAAGGAAAAAGCAACCGAAAAGGGCTTGTTTTGCGGCGCATTTGCGGATATAATAGGGCAAACGCAAGCGAAAGGGGGCATCTGTATGAGCGATGTCATTGCGGCGATTGCCACCGGCAGGCAGCCCAGCGCCGTGGGGATCCTGCGGCTGTCCGGAGCGGACTGCGCCGCGCTGGCGGGAAAGGTCTTTACACCGAAGAACGGGAAGCCTCTCGCGAAAGCTCCGGAGCGGAAGCTGGTGCTGGGGACTCTCTTCGACGTCAAGGGCCGGGAGATCGATCACTGTCTGGCGGTCCGCAGCACCGGGCCCTGTTCCTACACCGGTGAGGACACGGTGGAGCTCCAGTGTCACGGCTCCCCCGCCGTGCTGACGGCGGGCCTGGAGGCTCTGTGCAGAGCCGGCGCCCGGCTCGCCGGGCCCGGGGAGTTCACCCAGCGGGCCTTTCTCAACGGACGAATGGACCTGACCGGGGCCGAGGCGGTCATCGACCTGATCGAAGCCCAGACCGCCGACATGGCCGCCAATGCCGCCGCCCAGGTGGGAGGCGCCCTGCACCGACGTCTCTCCCCCATCTTCGAGGAGCTGACGGACATCTGCAGCCACTACCACGCGGTGCTGGACTACCCGGATGAGGACATCCCCGACTTTCGGCTTTCCGACTACGAGCAGCAGCTCCGAACGGACCGGGACCAGCTTCTCTGGCTTCGCGACACCGCGGACCGGGGCCGCATTCTGAAGCAGGGCGTGAAAATCACCCTGGTGGGCAAGCCCAACGCGGGCAAGTCCTCCCTGTTGAACGCCCTGGTGGGCTACGACCGGGTCATCGTCACCGAGATCCCCGGCACCACCCGGGACACGGTGGAGGAGGTCGCCCGCTTCGGCCGGGTCCTGGCCCGGATCACCGACACCGCCGGCATCCGGAACACGGAGGATCGGGTGGAGGCCCTGGGCGTGGAGCGCTCCCGGGCTGCCGCGGAGCAGGCGGATCTGGCGATCTTTGTCTGCGATTCCGCCCAGCCCCTGGACGAGGAGGACCGCCAGGCCATGGCCGCCGCCCGGGAGGCGAAGCGGGCCATTGCCGTGATGAACAAGACAGATTTGCCCCAGCGGGTCTTCCGGGTCCAGCTGCCCTTTGAGCCTATCTTCTCCGTCTCCGCCGTCCGCGGCGACGGGCTGGAGAAGCTCTGCGGCTGGATCGAGACCGCTTTCGGCGCGGATCTGCCCTGTGACGGTTCCATCCTTACCAACACCCGTCAGGCTGAGGCCGTGGGCAGGGCCGCGGAGGCCATAGACCGGGCTTTGGAGGCTATGGAAGCCGGGATCACCCCCGACGCAGTGCTGACGGAGCTGGAGGCAGCCCTGGAAGCCCTGGGCGAGCTGACCGGCCGGACGGTACGGGAGGATATCACGCAGAGGATTTTCCAACGCTTTTGCGTTGGAAAATAGGGATTACGAGTTCAGGATCAGGGTGGGGTATGGGTAGAGAACAGGGCACCACGCCCGTAGGGGTGCTCATTGAGCGCCCGCAGCCCCCGCCCGTAGGGGCGCTCATTGAGCGCCCGCAGTCCCCGCCCGCAGCGCGGGCAATCTGCCCGCCATCCCGTGTGTAGGGACAAGCATTGCTTGTCCGGTCGCCGGGACGGCGACATTTGCCGTAAGGCAAATCGGATCATTTGCGCACACAAACGCCGCATGCTTCCCATGGGCGGACGAGCGATGCTCGTCCCTACATCCCCGCCTGTAACGGCGCCTCATACCCCGAAGCGGCACACAATGATATTCAACTTGACGCGAAGCGACACCTCAAGTCTCAGGTTTTCAGTATTCATTCTCTCTCCGCTCCATAGCGGAACAGGCCTGCCTGCCATTTCAAACACACAGGAGTATTCACTATATGAACGCATATTTCGACAATTCTGCAACGACAAAGCCCTGCCCTGAAGCAATCACCGCGATAACAGAAGCATTGACGGATTGCTGGGGCAACCCCAGCTCCCTGCACGGGCTGGGGATCGAGGCCCACCGGCGGGTGGAAGCCGCCCGGCACTCCGTGGCAAAAGCCCTGGGAGCCGAACCGGACCGGGTGTTTTTCACCGCGGGGGGCACCGAGGCCGACAACTGGGCGGCGTTCTCCACGGCTCAGCGGCTGGGCAAGCGGGGCAGGCATATCGTCACGACGCAGATCGAGCACCACGCCATCCTGCATCCCATGAGGGAATTGGAGGCACGGGGTTTTGAAGTAACGTATCTCGCCCCGGAGGCCGACGGGACCGTGACGCTGGACGCCCTGCGAGCTGCCCTGCGGCCCGACACCATCCTGGTCAGCGTGATGATGGTAAACAACGAGGTGGGCTCCGTCATGCCCATCCAGAGCATGGCGAAGCTGACCCACCGATTGGCCCCCAACGCCCTCTTCCACACGGACGCGGTCCAGGGCTTTCTCAAGATTCCCTTCCGGGCCTCGAACCTGGAGGCCGATCTGATCTCCGTCAGCTCCCACAAGATCCACGGCCCCAAGGGGGCCGGGGCCCTGTTTATCCGCAAGGGGCTCTCCCTGCCGCCCTATCTGCACGGCGGCGGCCAGGAGAGCGGCTTCCGCTCCGGCACCGAGGCCGTGCCCAATATCCTGGGCTTCGGCGCAGCCTGCGAGGCGGCTCTGTCCGATCTGCGGGCGGATCTGGCCCGGGAGAACGCCCTGAAGGAGCGGCTGCGGGCCGGACTCGCGGCCATCGAAGGGGTGGTGCTCAACGGAGCCCAGACCGCCCCTCACATCGTCAGCTTCGCCATCCCCGGCGTCCGCTCCCAGGGCATCATCAACTGCCTCCAGGACCGGGGCGTCTATGTCTCGGCGGGCTCTGCCTGCGCCAAGGGCCGCCGCAGCCACGTGCTGGAGGCCATGGGAATCGCCCCCGCCGTCATCGACGGTTCAGTGCGGGCTTCTTTGAGCCGATTTACGACGGAGGCGGACGTGGAGGCGCTGCTGGCCGCCGTCCGGGAAGCCGTCCGGCGGTTGAAACAGCTGGGATAATTCGGATTTGTCGGGATGCCTTCCCCTTGGGGGGAAGGTGGCGCGAAGCGCCGGATGAGGGGAGGTATCGACGACAGAATCGCTCCGTAGGGGCCGATGCCCACATCGGCCCTCACACCGATACGGAAAAGGGCCGATGTGGGCATCGGCCCCTACGAATGATCCCGACAAATTCCGATTTTCCGCGCAACCAACCCCTCTGAAAAGTTGATTCCCATAGTGAAGGCCTTCATCAAGCGCAGAAAGGAGAACCGGCATGGACGACGGGCGGATCGTGGAGCTTTTTCTGGCACGGGACGAGTCCGCCCTGGCCCTGGCAGCGGAGAAGTACGGCTCCCGGCTGCTGTCTCTGGCCCAAAACATCCTGGGCGACCCCGGCGAGGCCGAGGAGTGCCTGAACGACGCCTGGCTGGAGGCCTGGCAGCACATCCCGCCCCACGAGCCCCGGGACTATCTCTTCCCCTTCCTGGCAAAGCTCGTCCGGGCCAGAGCGCTGAACCGCGTGAAGGCAAACGCCGCCGAAAAACGCAGCGCGGAGCTGGTGGCCCTTACTGACGAGCTGGCGGAGCTTCTGCGCTCCCCCGCGGATACAGAGGGCGAGGTCCGGGCCCGGGAGCTCAGCGAGGCCGTCAGCCGCTGGCTGCGCTCCGTCTCCGAGGAGAAGCAGCGGGTCTTCGTGCGCCGCTACTGGTACGCGGAGCCCCTGCGGCAGATCGCGGACCGGTACGGCATGAGCGAAGTCAAGCTGAAGTCTCTGCTGTGGCGCGCCCGCCGGGAGCTTGCAAAGCAACTGATGAAAGAGGGGTATTTACCATGAAGGAATTGGAATTCTTGGAGAAAATCAACGAGCTCGATCCGGCCCTGCTGGAGGATCGTCCCGCGCCTGTCCGGCGCGTCGGGTCAAGGCTGATCCGGCGGATCGCCATTGCCGCGGCGGCTGTGCTGCTGCTGGGCGGTACGGTTTACGGCGTCGTCAGGGGGATCGAGCTGCGGAAAATCAGCCCCAGCAAGGATGAGGATGGCGTCGAGGCCAAAGCGGAGCTGCCCCTGGTGAAGTGGAGCAGCTTCGAGGGTGAGATCAAAAACGTGGGCGAGGCCATCGTCCAACAATACCGGGATTATGTTCCTGAGCCCATGTGGTCCTCCTACCTTGGAGACCCGGGCTCCAATACCCGGAGCTTCCAAAGCATCTCCGCAGCCATGAAGTACATTGGCCTGCCGGGCTTGAAGGAGCCGAGCTTCCCCTTTGCCGAATACAAATGCAGCGTGACCGCCCACGGGGACGAGGAAGGCCGGGTCGATTTCGTCAAGCTCTACGCCGAGCACATTGAATGGAACGACCTCAGCGCCCAGGAGGCCGTGACGGTGCTGACCGAGTACGCGAAGAAATCAGAGTACGTTTCCGGCGGGGTCTGGACCTGGGAATTCCCCCGGGACGTGGAATTCGCGAGCTATACGACCCCCGGCGGGAACGAGTGCCGGATCGTCGAGCTCCGGCCGGAGTATGACAACGACTATATGGGCCTCACCGGCTACGCCACCGTGGGCAGCGCCTTCTACGAGCTGAACCTGGGCGCGGTGCCGATGGAGAAGTACGAGCAGGCCCTGGAGATCCTGCATCAATGGGCCGACGCGCTGGATTGAAGAAAAACCACCGGCTCTGTGTGTCGAACGGCGCACAGAGCCGGTTTGTGTTCGGACGATTCGGATTTGTCGGGATGCCTTCCCCTTGGGGGGAAGGTGGCGCGAAGCGCCGGATGAGGGGAGGTATCGACGACAGAATCGCTCCGTAGGGGCCGATGCCCACATCGGCCCTCACACCGATACGGGAAAGGGCCGATGTGGGCATCAGCCCCTACGGGCGTTTTCGCAACATCCCTGTAAATCCCGATCTGCGGCGACGTGATTGACATTCCTCCGAAAACCCGGTATAATACAGAAAACACGCACAACGGAGGCCAGCATGAAAACCCGTTATCCGATCCTTCTGGTACGATCTCGTCTATCGGATCCTGGGCGACCGGCACCCGGACAGCTACACCGCCTGTCAGGAGCTGGCAAGGGCGGAGCATCTGGAGACCGAGACCGTAAACCTGGCCGAGGGCGTCCTGTGTCAGAGCTTTTCCGCCTCGGTGAAAAAGGGCCGGGGAAAACGGGATTTCATCATGGCGATCCCGCCGATCTTCTTCCGCTTCATCGAGAAGGGGCGGATCACCGACGGCATGGTCCCCCGGGATTCCGCCATCTTCGGCAAGTACCGGGGCGAGTGCGTGGACGATTCGATCTCCCACACGGAGATCGTGGACTTCATGGTCCGGGACAGCAAGCGAGACAAGATCTACGCCTTCTATTCCTCCCTCTGCGAGAAGCTGGTCCATGCGGGACTGTAACAGAAAAGACCACCGGCGCAAGGATCGTCGGTGGTCTTTTCTGTTTTTACGCGCCGGCCTTCCTGCGGAACAGGAGCGCCAGGAACGCGCAGACCGCGATGCCGAGGAGAAAGGGGATCGCCAGCAGGAAGGCCGTGGAGGCCGGGGCGCTGTTGATCATTTGGTTCGCCTCCATGACGCCGTAGTTATAGGCAACCACCGCGCACATGACGTCGGAGAGCAGGACCGCAAGGACCCAGAAGACGATTGAAAGGGTTTTCATTCGGATTCCTCCTTATTTTTTGGACGTGTTTTTCAGGAGGAGCACAGCACCGGTAAGCATCAGCGCGACGCAGAGGAGCAGGAGGATCCCCCGCCCGTCGATCCGGATCACGGAGGATTCCGCAAGCTGCTCTGCGGTCTCGGGCCGCAGGATCGAAAGCAGGCCCCAGACCAGCAGGCAGAGAACGCCGCCGATGCAAGCGATCAGACCAAGCCACAGCCCTTCCCTGCCGTCCTTTGGCGCAGCCTCCGGTTTTGTCTCTGTTTCCTGCGGCTCCGGGGGCTGGGCTTCATACTTCATGAGGCCGTCCAGGGAAACCTGGAAGTAATCGCTGATCGCCAGCAGCTTCTCCGCCTCCGGGAAGGATTGAGCGGATTCCCATTTGGAGATGGCCTGCCGGGATACGTTCAGCTTTTCCGCCAGCTGTTCCTGGGAGAGCCCGCTCTGTCTGCGGAGCTGATAGAGCTTTTCCGAAAATGCCATAACTCCTCCTTTCAGTCAAACCGTACCAAAAAACACGGTGGAACACAAGCTATAATGATAGGCAATTTCGCAACCGGCGGTTGCAAGTGCTTCATTCGCCGTTTTTTCGGCAAATATGGATCAGGTGGGACGAGCTGCCCAGCAGCTCCCGGCTTTCGCAGAAGCGCAGATGGTATTGGGCGTAGGCCGCGAATTCCTCCTCGGACATGGCGAAGTCGGAACGTCCCTCCGCCAGCTCCAGGGGGCCGTCCACGGCGGCTGTCGTGACGCGGGTCACGGGCAGGCCGTCAAACAGGGCCTCGAATTCCGGGATATCATAGGCGGTGAAGAGCTGGTCCTGGAAGTGGCGGACGCGGTAGTGCTCGTCGAAGTTCTCCGCCAGGCCGTCGGCCAGATTGCCCCGCAGGTAGTTATCCCAGAGGACGGCGTGGACCGAGAGGAAGGCCGTCATGATCACCCCGCCGGGCTTCGTGACCCGGACCGCCTCCCGGAGGGCGGCGGCCCGCTCGGCATCCTCGTAGAGGTGGTACAGGGGGCCGAAGGAGAGGGTCAGATCAAAGCTGCCGTCGGCAAAGCGGCTCAGGTCCACGGCGTCGCCCTGCAGGGCCGTGAGATTGTCCAGCCCCGCGCCGTTCTGCCGCAGCAGGGCCAGGTTCTTCTCCGCCAGTTCCAGCGCCGTGACGGGATAACCCTCCCGCGCCAGGGCCACGGAGTAGCGCCCCGTGCCCGCGCCCAGCTCCAGGACCGCGCCGCCCTTTGGCAGGAAGCGGCGGATGAAGCGCATGGTCGTCAGATATTCCAACTGCCCGTGGCGGCTTCGGGACAGCCGGCTGTCCTCGTAATAGCCGTCGTAGAAGCTGTTGATCATAGATGTACGGTCCATAAAACGCCTCCGAATATTCAAGCGAAAGTACGGATTGCCACGACCAGTCTGCGGACTGGTCTCGCAATGTCAGGAATCAGAGTATCTCCCAGACGAAAACGGCGGTATCCTGCAGGTCCACGTCCTGGGGGCGGAGGGAGGCGCCGAGGCTGCGCTTGGCCATGCCGCCGGCCATCTGGGGCATGGCGCACTCGGCGGCCAGGTCCATCATGGTCTCGGACTGGAAGTTCAGGCGGCTCACGTCGTAATCGATGCGCTGAAGCTCGCCCAGGCTCTTGCCCGCGGCGGCGCAGAGGAGCTCAGCCCGGCTTTTCGCGCTTTCGGCGGCGCTGCGGAGCAGCGCGGCCTCCAGCTTCTCGGGCTCCCGGACCGTAAAGCGGACCTGGAGCTCGGGCTGGGCCTTGCTGGCGGCCACGGCGGACAGAGCCTCCCTCAGCCGGGCGGCATCGAAGGCGAAGCGCAGGAGCTGGTCGTAGCTGCAGTTGTAGCCGGTAAAGACGTTGCGATACTGGCCCTTGTCGTCGCAGACGCCCTCGTACTCGGTGTTGACGTGGAAGCCCGCGGTCTGGAAGTCCTCCTTGGGGAACCCGGCGGCGGTCAGCGCGGTCTCCAGAGCGGAGAGCTTCTTGTCGGCAGCCTCCAGGGCCTTGTCATAGTTTTTGTTTTTGGCCCAGACCCGGAAGCTCAGCTCCACGGTATCCACCGGCGCCGAGGCCCGGCCCGCGCCCTTGACGGTAATGGTTTTCACAGTTCCTTCCTCCTTGCGTTTTTTCCAGTGTAGCACCGCTTCCCGGAAATGTCAACCGTTCGGAAAAATGTGCTTCCATCCATGGGAAAAACATGGTATAATATAATAGATCGGGATTTGTCGGGATCATTCGTAGGGGCCGATGCCCACATCGGCCCCCACACCGATACGGGATAGTGCCGATGCCCACATCGGCCCTCACACCGATACGGGATAGGGCCGATGTAGGCATCGGCCCCTACGGGTCGCGCCTTCGGCGCGACAAATCCGAATTTGGCCGGCAGATCGCCGGCACTGCGGACTTATGAAACTGAATCTGACCCCACGCAACGGAGGAAAACGATATGAAAGAAACGCTGATTGCGGGCCTGCAGCGCCTGGGGATCACGCTGCCGGAGGAGCGGGTGGACGCCGTCGTGCGCTTCGGGGAAGCGGTGCTGGAGAAGAACAAGGTCATGAACCTGACCGCCATTACCGCCCCGGAGCAGGCCGCCGAGCTGCATCTGCTGGACAGCCTGAGTCTGCTGAAGGCCCTGCCCCTGGCGGGGAAATCCCTGCTGGACGTGGGCACCGGGGCAGGCTTCCCCGGGGTGCCGCTGAAGATCGCGGAGCCCTCTCTGCGGCTGACCCTGCTGGACAGCCTGCAAAAGCGCATGCGCTGGCTGGAAGCGGAAGCCCTGCCGGAGCTGGGCGTAGAGGCCCGCTTCCTGACCGGCCGGGCCGAGGACTTCGCCCGGGACTACAGAGAAAAGTTTGACGTGGTAACTTCCCGGGCCGTGGCCCGGCTGGATCTGCTCTGCGAGCTCTGCCTGCCCTTTGTGCACAAGGGAGGCTACTTCCTCGCTATGAAAGGCGCCCAGGCGGAGGAGGAGCTCCACGAGGCGGCCAAGGCCATCCGTATTTTGGGGGGCTCTTATGAGCGTACCGAAGGATATGAGATCGGCGGCGCGGTACACTCCGTCATCGTCATCCACAAAACGGGCTCCACCCCGCCCCAGTACCCCCGGAGCTGGGCGAGAATGAAGCAGAAGCCGCTTGGTTGAGTGAATAATGAATCGTGAATAATTGAGGTGTCGCTTCGCGACGAATTGAATTTCATTTTTCAAATCACAGATTTGAAAAATACCGAAACTATTGATTATTCACCATTAACTATTCACTTTGAAAGGATACAGATATGAATGAGCGAAACCACGTCACAGTCGGCTTGCTCGCCCACGTGGACGCGGGAAAGACGACCCTGGCGGAAGCCATCCTTTACCGCTGCGGGCTGGTCCGCAGCCCGGGGCGGGTGGACCACGGGGATACGGCCCTGGACTTCGATCCCCTGGAGCGGGAGCGGGGCATTACCATCTTCGCGGCCCAGGCCCATGTGGAGTGGGGCGGCTGGGGATTGACTCTGCTGGACACGCCGGGCCATGTGGATTTCTCCGCCGAGACGGAACGGATGCTCCGGGTGTTGGACTGCGCCATCCTGGTCATCAGCGGCACCGACGGGGTCCAGGCCCACACCCGGACCCTCTGGAAGCTGCTGGACCACTATCAGGTCCCCACGACGGTTTTTGTCACCAAGATGGACCTGGCCCGGAACAGCCGGGCAGAGCTGCTGGCCGGTCTTCGGCGGGAGCTGGGAGACGGAGTGGTGGATTTCTCCCCGGACAACCCGGAGCGGGACGAGCAGCTGGCTATGTGCGGAGAGGCCGCCATGGAGGAATATCTGGAAACAGGGGCTCTCTCCCCTGCCGCCTGCCGGGAGCTTTTTGCCGCCCGGGAGGCCTTCCCCTGTTTCTTCGGCTCCGGGCTGAAGCTGGAGGGCGTGGAGGCGTTTCTTGACGCTTTCACCGCTCTGCTGCGGCCCCGGCAATGGCCGGAGGCCTTCGGCGCCCGGGTCTTCAAGATCAGTCACGACGCCCAGGGCGTGCGGCTAACCCACCTGAAGGTCACAGGGGGGACCCTGCGGATCCGGGACGTCCTCAAATACGACGGCCTGGAGGAGAAGCTGACCCAGCTGCGGCGGTACAACGGCGGGCGTTTTATCGCCCTGGAGGAGGTCCCTGCCGGGGAGGTCTGCGCCGCCGTGGGTCTGACGGCGGCCAAAAACGGCCAGGGCTTCGGCATGGAGGCTGCCGCGGGCAGCCCGGTCCTGGAGCCCGTGATGCACTACCGCATCGGCCTGCCCGCCGGAACGGACCCCCGGCTGGTGCTGCCCAAGCTGCGGCAGCTGGAGGCCGAGGACCCCATGCTGCGGCTGCGCTGGGATCCTCGGCTCCAGGAGCTCTCCGTGGGCCTCATGGGAGAGGTCCAGGCGGAGGTGATAAAGAGCGTGATCCTGGATCGCTTCGACCTGGCCGTGGAGCTGGGCCGGGGCCGGGTCCTCTACAAGGAGACCATCGACCGGACCGTGGAGGGCGTTGGGCACTACGAGCCCCTGCGCCACTACGCGGAGGTCCACCTGCTGCTGGAGCCCCTGCCCCGGGGCAGCGGTCTGGTCTTCGCCTCCTCCTGCAGCGAGGACAGGCTGGACCGGCATTGGCAGCGGCTGATCCTCACCCACCTGATGGAGAAGGAGCACCTGGGAACCGCCCTCGGCGCGCCCATCACGGATATGAAGATCACCCTGGCCGCCGGTAAGGCCCACCTGAAGCACACCGAGGGCGGGGACTTCCGCCAGGCCACCTATCGGGCCCTGCGCCAGGGTCTGATGCAGGTTCCCTCCGTGATCCTGGAGCCCTGGTATCGCTTCCGGCTGGAGCTCCCCACCGCCCAGATCGGCCGGGCCATCACGGATATCAAGGCCCGCTTCGGCAGCTTCGACACCCCCGAGGATCTGGGCGGTTTGAGCCTGCTCCGGGGCCGTGTCCCCGTGAGCAGCATGACGGACTACGCCCGGGAGTTGGCCGCCTATACCCGGGGCGTGGGAAAGCTGAGTCTGGAAGTGGACGGATACGATCTGTGCCACGATCCGGACGCTGTCCGGGCGGCCAATCCCTACGATCCTGAGGCGGATCTGGACAACACCCCCGACTCCGTCTTCTGCGCCCACGGCGGCGGCTTTACGGTCAAGTGGGACAAGGTCTTCGCAAACATGCACCTGGAAAGCGTAATGGCCCCCAAGCGCGAAGTGCGTACCCCCGCCCGGCGGCGGCTGAGCATCGACGAAAAGGAGCTCCAGGCCATCCTGGAGCGGGAGTTCGGGCCCATCAAACGGCCCCAGTATTCGGCGTCGGTGTGGCGCTCCGTGCCGGAGCCGGAGCCGGAGCGGCCTTTGCCGGAGCGCAAGGTCACGAAATATTTGGTGGTGGACGGCTTCAACGTGATCTACGCCTGGCCGGAGCTGGCGGCGCTGGCGGAGACAGATTTTCAGCAGGCCCAGGAACGGCTCATGGAGATCCTGGCAAACTATGCGGCCTTCACCCGCACGGAAACCGTCCTGGTCTTCGACGCCTACAAGGTCAAGGGCGGCAAGGGCGAACGCTTCGACTATCATGGGGTCCGGGTGGTCTACACCAGGGAAAACGAGACCGGCGACGCTTACATCGAGCGCCTGCTCCACGACATTGGAAAAAATGAGCAGCTGCGCATTGTCACGTCTGACAATCTGATCCAGATCTCCGCCCTGCGCTCCGGCGTGCTGCGCCAGTCCGCTCGGGAGTTCGGTGAGGAGATCGACCGGATCTACGGGGATATCGAGCAGTTTTTGCGGTCCCACAACCGGGATAAGATGGGGACCATCGGGGAACAGTTCAGCGGAACGCAGTGACGGGCAAATCGGGAGTTATCTAACCGTAGGGGCCGATGCCCACATCGGCCCTCACGTCGATACGGGATAGGGCCGATGTGGGCATCGGCCCCTACGGCGCTGCTCGATAAATCCCGATTTCACATACAGGGAACAACATGGAACACGAGGCATTATTCAAGCGCGTTGACGATTTGTACCGGCAGTGCGATCGGGCAAATGTCGTCACGCACACTACGTTTCTGACGCCGGCAGAGCAAGCGGCGATCGGTAATTATGTTAACCGAATAACCGGCTGTCGGATGCTGCTCTCAGGCGGACTGCCGGACTGTGAGCGAAGAGCGGCCTTCTTCCTGCCGGACTGGATGACGGCGGAGGATTTCGGGGCCGAGGCGTATATCCGGGCTGTGGCCATAGAGGCCTTTTACGGCGAGCCCGGGCACCGGGACTATTTAGGGGCCTTGCTGGGCCTCGGAGTCCGCCGGGAATGGCTGGGTGACATCTGGGTTCAGGGACAGCGGGCCTGGGTCTTCTGCCTGCCCTCGGTGGCGGAGCAGCTGGCCTCCCTGGAGCAGGCGGGCCGGGTCAGCGTCAAGGCCGCGGTCATTCCTCTCTCCGCCGTGCCGGAGCCCGAGCGGAAGCGGAAGACGGTTCAATTTACGGTCCAGAGCCCCCGCTTCGACGCGATCCTGGGGGAGAGCTTCCGGCTCTCCAGGACCCAGGCCGTCAAGCTGATCGCCGCCGGTGCCGCCTGCCTGAACTACCTCCCCTGCCTGAAAAACGACGCCCCCGTTTCCGAGGGCGACGTCATTTCATTGAAGGGTCACGGGAAAGCCACGGTTGCGGAGATCGGCGGACAGTCCAGGAAGGGACGGCTGTTTGTGACGGCGGAGCTGTGGGAGTAAGTAACAGGCAATAAGTAATAGGTAAAATAAGAAGTAAGAAGTAACAGGTGACAGTTTGGACACTTGTTACTTCCTACTTCTTACTTTTTTATGCGGTACAAGACCGTCAGGCGGTTCAACAGAATGTCATAGAGCAGAAAGGTCACATTGCCCAGGACCAGGAGGACCAGCAGCAGGACCAGGCCGGTCTCTTTGGCCTCCTGCACCAGGGCTTCCAGCCGGAAGACCAGGATCAGCAGGGCGTAGAGGGCGGCCACGGCCAGGTTGAAGACCAGCAGCTTCGCCGCGATCCGGGGCAGGCGGGGAAGGCGGTCCAGGGCGGGCTTGGCGACGGGATACCAGCCCAGGAAGACGAAAACGAAGGCGGTCTCCTTGTCCGGGCAGAGGATCACGCCAAGGACTGCAACAACGGCGTACCAGCCGAAGCAAAGGCCCTTGGGCAGCTCCGCAAGCAAAACGATCAGCGGCAGGGAGGCCAGCATGGGGGCGATATAGGTGCCGACGGGGATGACGCCGCCGAGAAGCAGGAGGACCACGGCCAGGGCGGCCAGGACGCCGCCCAGGGCGAGCTGTTTGGCCGTTTGATTGTTGTGATTCATTTTCGTTTTATCCGAGTACCGCAGTCACATCGGACAGCAATCGTTCAAAATCGTATTCCCTGGAGACCTTTCTCTTCAGCGTCAAAAGCACGTCAAGGACGTGCTGCTTGTATATCTCGCGCCGTTTTTCCGGCTTCGCGTGAACGAAAGCATGGAAATCCATTCGGAGTCTGACGTCAGCCTCGCATGCTTTGCGGTGAAACAGGCTTCTCTCCCTGTATCCGCCCTCCGAAAAGAACTCCTGGGGAAGAATAATCGAAATGATTGCAACGCTTGTCAATTCCGCGCCGTAAAAGGAATTCTTCAATTCAAACAGTCTTTCCGAAAACTCTTTTTCCAAAGGGTCCCAGAACGTCGTCCCGGGAGCACAGCCCTCACAGCTCAGAAAAAAGTCCATTGAATTCTCCTCTGGTCGTGTTGGAAAGCGGACGGGGTGAGAGGGCGGCCAATGCCTCCCCCCTGCGGCGTTTCCCCCTGATCCCTGAACTCTTCAGAGTCACGAAGTATGCTTTTGCCTCGTTGGAGCGGGGAACGGCGTGTCGGCCACTGGCCGCCCCTACGGCGGCAACCGGTTCCGATCCTGTCATTCTGAGCGAAGCGAAGAATCCGCGTCCCCCGTCCCCTGTTGCCTGCTGCCTCGGGCTGGCGGCCACTGGCCGCCCCTACGGCGTTATCGGGCGTCCACTGTAATCGCGTCGTCGGCAGCGGACAGATGGATGATCCGGATGGGGTCTTTGTAGCTGTCGATGATCTTCTCGGCGACGGGGTTTTCGATCTCCTTCTCGATGGTGCGGCGGAGGTTTCTCGCGCCGTATTGGACGGAGTAGGACTTCTTCGTCAGGTAGTCCAGCACCGCGTCATCCCAGCCCAGGGCGATGCCCCGGTCGTCCAGGTTGGTCTTCAGCTCGCTGAGCATGATGACGGCGATGTCCCGGAAGTTGGCCTCGGAGAGCTTGTTGAAGCAGACGATCTCGTCCACGCGGTTGATGAACTCAGGCCGCAGGAACTCGCCCAGGGCTTTGAGCGCCTTGTCCTTCGTCTGCTCGGTGAGGCTCTTGCCGAAGCCCACGGAGCCGTCCTTCCGGTCGGAGCCCGCGTTGGAGGTCATGACGATGATGGTATTCTCGAAGTTCACCAGCCGGCCCTGGGCGTCGGTGATGCGGCCGTCGTCCAGTATCTGCAGCAGGATGTTCAGCACGTCGGGATGGGCCTTCTCGATCTCGTCGAAGAGGATCACGGAGTAGGGCTTGCGGCGGATCTTCTCCGTCAGCTGTCCGGCCTCGTCGTAGCCCACATAACCGGGAGGAGAGCCGATAATCTTGGAAACCGAGTGCTTTTCCATATACTCGGACATATCCAGCCGGACCAGGGACTCCACGGACTGGAAAAGCTCGTCGGCCAGCCGCTTCACCAGCTCGGTCTTGCCCACGCCGGTGGCGCCCACGAAGATAAAGGACACCGGACGACGCTTGGGGCTGATGCCCGCCCGGGAGCGGCGGATGGCGGAGCAGATGGCGGCGATGGCCTCGTCCTGGCCCACCACATGCTTTTTCAGATTGGTCTCCAGGCTGCGGAGCTGCTCGTACTCCTGGGCCTGGATCTTGGCGGCGGGAATCTTGGTCCAGAGCTCGATGACCCGGGCCAGGTTTTCCATGGTCAGCCGGGGCTTGGGCCTGGCCTCCAGCTCCGCGATCTTCTCCCCCAGCTGCAGGGACTTGGTTTTCAGCGTGGCGATGCGCTCATAGTCGGCGGCGGTCTTCTCCTCTGGCTTGTCGGTGAGCATTTTCAGCTCGAACTCCACGTCCGCCAGGTCCTTGGAGGCGGTGGACAGCTCGTTGATGACGGGGTTGCGCAGATTTTCGTCGGAGCAGGCCTCGTCCAGCAGGTCGATGGCCTTGTCGGGCAGATAGCGGTCGGTGATATAACGCTCGGAGAGCAGCACCGTCTGCCGGGCAATCTCCGGGGGAATCTCCACGCCGTGGTATTTTTCGTAGTAATTTGCGATGCCTTTGATAATGTCGATGGACTGCTCAATGGTGGGCTCCGCCACGGTCACAGGCTGGAAGCGGCGCTCCAGGGCGGAGTCTTTCTCGATATACTTCCGATACTCCTTGAAGGTCGTGGCGCCGATGACCTGGACCTCGCCCCGGGAGAGGGCGGGCTTCAGGATGTTGGCTGCGTTCATGGAGCCCTCGGCGTCGCCGGCGCCCACCAGATTGTGGACCTCGTCGATCACCAGGATGATGTTTCCGCAGGCCTTGATCTCGCCGATCAGATTCTTCATACGACTCTCGAACTGGCCCCGGAACTGGGTGCCCGCCACCATGGCGGTCATATCCAGCAGGAAGACCTCCTTGTCCTTCAGCTTGAAGGGCACCTCGCCCCGGGCGATCTTCTGGGCCAGACCCTCCGCGATGGCGGTCTTGCCCACGCCGGGCTCGCCGATCAGGCAGGGGTTGTTCTTCTGGCGACGGTTGAGGATCTGGATGACCCGCTCGGTCTCCTCCTCCCTGCCCACGATCCGGTCCAGCTTGCCCTCCCGGGCGCGCTCCGTCAGATCCAGGCAATAGGCGTCCAAGAACTTATGCTTCTTCTTGGGGGGCTGTGCGGGCGGCGCGGGATTGGTCTTGGGCTGCTCGGGCCGCGGGGCGGGGACGTTTCCGCTTCCCTGGCCCATCATGCCGCCGAAGAGCTTGTTGAGGAAGGGGAAGGTGGCGGTCTGGCCGTCCATATCCTCGTCCTCGGGTACGTCCGGATCCGGGTTGGGATTCCCCCCCAGCATGGACATCATCTCTCCTGAGAGATTTTCCAGGTCCTCGTCGGAGATGCCCATTTGCTTGACCATGTCGTCGACCTGCTTGATGCCCAGGTCCTTGGCGCATTTGAGGCAAAGGCCCTCGTTGGTGGTCCTGCCGTTTTCGATCTTGGTGATAAAAATCACAGCCACATTTTTATTGCAGCGGCTGCAAAGTGTGGGTTTCATCAATAGAGACGCCTCCTTTCAAGGAGCTTTTCAAAATGGAAACGACCTCATCCGTCATCCGCCTTGCGGGGGACGGCGGATGCCGCCTTCCCCAGAGGGGAAGGCTTTATAAGGTCATGGAATAAACAGCTTGGTGCCGCCGCTGCCGATCAGGAGAGCGGTGCCGTCGGTGCGAACGATGACGCGGGTGGCCGCCTGGATCTCCACGCTGTGTTCGTAGGGGTTCAGTCTGCGGTCATAGGTCTGCAGGTACATGTCGGTCAGTACGGCGGCGTATTTTCCCGCCGCGGAAACGGAGCGGACCCGGTCGGGCAGCTCCTGTTCGCCCAGGCGCTCCCCTTCTGCATTCAGGGTCAGGATCCGGCTGCCCCCGCCGCCCCTGCTCAGGGCCAGGATCAGCCAGCCCTCCGTGCTGACGCTGAAATCAATCAGCTCGCCCGGCTCCAGGGCAAGCTCCGTCAGCCGTTCGCCCTCGGTATTCAGGAAAACGATCTCGTCCTGGGCCACAGCCATCAGATGGGACCGGTCCAGGAAGCGGAGCTCATAGACCACCTGGTTGCCCATGTCCACCCGGACTGCGGAGCTCTCGTCGCTTTCCAGATCCGCCAGGGGCTCGTCGGTCCGCAGGATGGTGACGCCGGAACGGTAGATGCTGTTCTGCTCCTCCAGGCTGGCCGCCGCCAGACAGGCGCCCTTTTCGGAGACGGCGCAGGCGTTGAGATAGCGGGTCCGGGAGGAAAAGCGATAGATGGGCGCCTGGTCCTGATTCAGCACCGTGGCCATGGCCTTGCAGCCGCTCTCCGCGGTCAGGTAGGCCGTATAGCCGTCGTCGCTGACGGAGGCGTCGATGAAGGAGCCGCTCATGGCTCCGTCCGTCAGGGTGCTGCCCCCGCTGCCCACGCCGCAGGCATAGGAGCTGCCGGGGCTGAAGAGCAGGCTGACATCGCCGCCGGTGCGCAGGATGGGCGTGGGCAGGGCGCCCTGGATGAAGGCCTTCTGCTCTCCCTCCAGAGAATAGAGGGTGAGGCCGCCCTCGGTCCCCACCAGCAGGCCGTCGTCAAAGCCGGCGTAGACGTTGCCCGCGCCGCCCTCAAAGGCGATGCGGCCATAGCCCTCCTTGTCCCGCAGGCCCATATAGCGGAAGAAGCGGACCACCCGGTCCGGATTGACCACCTTGGGGAAGATCATCCAGGCGGCCAGCAGCAGGATCAGCAGTAGGGCGATCAGGATCAGAATGATTCTGACCCGGATCCCCGTTCGGCCTGCCGGCTTCGCCGCAGCTTTTGTGGGATTATTCAACCTGAAACACCGCCTTTCCGTCATCATACCAGAGCCGGGTCATATACAGACCGCCCGGAGGCGCCGTAGGGCCGGCGGCGGTACGGTTCTTCCCGGCCAGGATCCCGGCCACCTCCTCCGGACGGAACTTGCCCTCTGCGGCGTAGACCGCGGTGCCCACCATGGCCCGGGCCATATTGTAGAGGAAGCCGTCGGCGCAGATCCGGCAGGAGATCAGATCCCCCTCCCGCTCCACGTCGAAGTGGTAGACCGTCCGAACCGTGGATTTCACGTCGGTGCCCACGGAGCGAACCGCGGCAAAGTCGTGGGTCCCCACGAAGCAGTCCGCCGCCCGCTGCATGACGCGCTCGTCCAGGCGCTTGGGATAAAACCAGGCGCGGTTGACATAAAACGGATCCCGGATCCGGGAATTGTAGATGAGATAGGTGTATTCCTTCTTCACGCAGGAGCCGATGGCGTTGAAGCCCTCGTGGACCTCAAAGGCGTCGGAGACCACGATATCCTCGGGCAGATGCGTGTTCAGCGCATAGGGCAGCCGCTCCACAGGGATGCCGGAATCGGTGCGGAAGTTCGCCACATAGCGCTTTGCGTGGACCCCCGCGTCGGTCCGGCCGCAGCCGGTCAGATGGACCGGATGGCCCACCACCATAGCCGCCGCCTTTTCCAGCGTAGCCGCCACGGAGACCGCGTTCTTCTGGACCTGCCAGCCGTGGTAGGCGGAGCCCTCGTATTTCAAAACTAATGCAATATTTTTCATCGTACTTCATTCCAGTGAACAATGAAGAGTGAAAAGCGAAAAGTTTCGGAGTTTTTCAATCGTCGCGGAGCAACACCTTAACTCCTCATTCTTCATTTTTCACTTATCACTCAAAGGCTATAGTGCCGTAAAACGATGACCCCTGCCAGCAAGAGTCCGCCTGCGAGAAAGGCCGTCAGGTCGAGCCGGGAGAAACGCAGGACCTTAAGCCGCGTCCGGCCCTCGCCGCCGTGGTAGCAGCGGCACTCCATGGCGGTGGCCAGCTCGTCGGCGCGCCGGAAGGCGCTGACAAAGAGGGGCACCAGGATGGGGATCAGCGCCTTGGCCCTGCGGATCAGGCTGCCGGTCTCGAAGTCTGCGCCTCTGGCCTTCTGGGCGGAGATAATCTTGTCGGTCTCCTCGATCAGGGTTGGGATGAAGCGCAGGGCGATGGACATCATCATCGCCAGCTCGTGGACCGGAACATGGAGCTTCTTCAAGGGGCTCATGAGGCGTTCGAGGGCGTCCGTCAGGGCGATGGGCGAGGTGGTATAGGTCAGCAGGAAGGTGCCGCAGACCAGCATCATGATCCGCAGGACCATGAAAAACGCCGTTTTCACGCCCTCGGACCAGATCTCGAAGATCCACCAGTCCAGCAGCAGCGTGCCGCCCTTGGTATAGAAGAGATTGAGCACGCCGGTGAAGAGAATGAAGATCAGCATGGGCTTCAGGCCCCGGGTCATGGACTTGAAGGGGATACGGCCCAGAACCGTAGCCGAGACCAGAAAGACCAGCACCAGCGCGTAGGAGCACCAGGACTTTGCCAGAAAGAGCGCGACGATGTAGGCAATGAGGATCAGGATCTTGGTACGGGGATCCAGCCGGTGAACAACGGTCTTGCCGGGGAAGAACTGACCCAGAGTGATGTCCTTCAGCATACGATCCCCTCCCTCCGCTCCATGAGACGCGCCAGGGCGTACTTCACGGTATAGACGTCGGCGGGCACAGCCAGGCCCTTCTCCCGCAGCAGGCGGAAGACGGTGGTGACCTGGGGCACGGAGAGGCCCATTTCCGTCAGCTCTGCGGAATGGGTAAAGATCTCGGCGGGGACGCCGTCCATGGCAACGGTCCCATGGTTCATGACGATCAGGCGGCTGCAGAGCGCGGCCACCTCCTCCATGGAGTGGCTGACCATGATGACGGCGGCATTCTGGGCCTGCTGATAGGCCCGGATGTTCTCCAGGATTCCCGCCCGACCCGCGGCGTCCAGACCGGCGGTGGGCTCGTCCAGGATCAGCACGTCAGGCTCCATGGCGATGACGCCGGCGATGGCGACCCGGCGCTTCTGACCGCCGGAAAGATCGAAGGGGGACTTCTCCAGCAGCTCGTCGTCGATGCCGACAAAGCCCGCAGCCCTGCGTACCCGGGCGTTCAGCTCGTTTCCGCTGATTCCCTGGTTTTTGGGGCCGAAGGCGATGTCCTTCCAGCAGCTCTCCTCAAAGAGCTGATACTCCGGGTACTGGAACACCAGACCCACGCGGCCGCGGATGGAATGGGTGAATTTTTTATCCTTCCAGATATCCTCGCCCTTGAAGAGCACCTTACCGGCCGTGGGCTTCAAAAGGCCGTTCAGGTGCTGAATCAGGGTGGATTTACCGGAGCCGGTATGTCCGATAACGCCCACCAGCTCGCCGGGGCGGAACGAGAGATTGATATGTTCAATGGCGACATGTTCAAAGGGCGTACCCGCACTGTACACATGCGTCAGATCTTTTACTTCAAGAATGGGAGTGGTAGGGTCCAAAGAGGTATCCTCCATAATCAAGCGTTCAGGTCAGGGCTTTGGCAATTGCTTCCGCACATTCCTCCGGGGTCAGGGCATCCAACGGCAGGTCCCAGCCGGCCTTGCGCAGCTCGTTCAGCAGGTCCACGGTCTGGGGAACATCCAGGCCCGCCTTGCGGAGGGCGTCCACCTGGGAGAACACCTCCCGGGGGCTGCCGTCCAGCAGAATGCCGCCCTCGTGCATGACCACGACCCGGTCCGCGCCGACGGTCTCATCCATGTGGTGGGTAATCAGGACGACGGTGATGCCCTGCTCCCGGTTCAGACGGGAAATGGTGGAGACCACCTCCTCCCGGCCGCGGGGGTCCAGCATGGCAGTGGGCTCGTCCAGCACGATACAGCGGGGCTGCATGGCCAGGACGCCCGCAATGGCGATGCGCTGCTTCTGGCCCCCGGAGAGCAGATGGGGCGCGTGCTCCCGGTACTCATACATGCCGACGATCTTCAGCGCCTTGTCCACCCGCTGGCGGATCTCCGGGGAGGGCACGCCCAGGTTTTCCGGGGCGAAGGCCACATCCTCCTCCACCACGTTCGCCACGATCTGATTGTCCGGGTTCTGGAAAACCATGCCAATCTGGCGGCGGATGTCCAGCAGCAGCTCCTCGTCGGCGGTGTCCAGCCCATCCACCCAGACCTTGCCGCCCGAGGGCAGCAGCACCGCGTTGAAATGCTTGGCCAGGGTGGACTTGCCGCAGCCGTTGGGCCCGATGATGGCCGTGAAGCTGCCCTCAGCGATCCGGATATTCAGATCCTCGAACACCGGCAGCGCCAAACGCTCACCGGAGGCGGGGTAGGTAAAGCTCAGATTTTCGGTGGTTATAAGATTTGACATAGGTTATCCTCTTGTTGTAGTGAATCCCGCAAAGTGCAGAGTGCAGAGTTGCGGTGCCGCTGCGCGATGAATAATACCGAAACCATTCAGGATTCACTTGGCAATCCAGCGTCCCGTGGCTCCGCAGGGCAGGCAGAGTCCGGAGGCTGTGACCGGAAGGCCCAGCTCCCGGGATTCGGTGCGGCCGCCGTATTTCTTTGTCAGGATGCTGTCGAGCATATAGCCCACCACGGAGGGGGCCAGGCCGGTGGTGTAGGAGTTCACCAGCACGAAGAGGGGCTGATCCGAGAGGACCCGGCTCACCTGCTCCAGGAAGGGCCAGAGGCTGGTTTCCAGCTTCCAGATCTCCCCGGAGGGCCCGCGGCCATAGGAGGGCGGATCCATGATAACAGCGTCATAGCGCTTACCCCGGCGGATCTCCCGTTCCACGAATTTGCCGCAGTCGTCCACGATCCAGCGGATAGGGGCGTTTTCCAGGCCGGAAGCCCTGGCGTTGTCCCGGGCCATCTGGACCATTCCTTTGGCCGCGTCCACATGGCAGACGGAGGCGCCGCCCGCGGCGGCGGCCAGGGTGGCCCCGCCGGTATAGGCAAACAGGTTCAGCACGTTGATCGGACGGCCCGCGGCGCGGACAGTATCGGTGATAAAGTCCCAGTTCACCGCCTGCTCCGGGAAGACGCCGGTATGCTTGAAGTTCATGGGCTTGATCAGAAAGCACAGGTCCCGATAGCGCAGCGTCCAGTGCTCCGGCAGCTTGTGCTCATTCCAATGGCCGCCGCCGGAGCTGGATCTGGCATAGCGGGCGTCTGCGCGCCGCCAGCGGGGGTCCGTCTTTGGGGTGTTCCAGATGACCTGGGGGTCGGGGCGGATCAGGATATACGTCCCCCAGCGCTCGAGCTTTTCTCCGTCCGAGGCGTCCAGGACCTCGTATTCCTTCCATTGGTCAGAAATCCACATGGTATCGTTCT
Organism: Oscillospiraceae bacterium; assembly: GCA_017509485.1. GTDB lineage: Bacteria > Bacillota > Clostridia > Oscillospirales > Oscillospiraceae > JAFRPC01. Next base: position 162,125 of record JAFWPP010000016.1, read on the forward strand.
CCCAAGTCTATGGTCTGTCAGTCGTCGGGTCCCGGCTCCGGCTCCTCGTCGGAGGGAGGCTGCGGCTCCTCGTCGGAGGAGGGCTCCGGATCAGGCTCCGGATTGAGGAAATCCATGGCCTCCAGAACCGCCTTTTGCAGCTCCACCAGCCGCGCGTGGGTGTGAACGGGACAGACCAGAATATTGTTGGCCTTCAGGGCGTCGGCCAGGGTCGGGTTATCGTTCTCCCCATCCTTCAGCATATAGAGCGTCTTTCGCTCCAGAGGGTTGTTCTTAAACGCCCGCAGAGAGGGGACGACAGCCGCCAGCGCCTGGAATTCCGGGCTGTTGACGATCTTGTTGTAGGCGATGCAGTCGTTGTTGGCGCAGTAGCTAAGGCCGGCGTTCCCGTCGGGGTGGCAGATCTGGATGTCAAAGCTCAGGTGGGCGTCGCAGGTGTTCTCCGGAACGTCGGAGGCAAAGAGGCTGACCGCCTTCGGCGTACATTTGGGACCTGCCAGCAGTCCGGTCTGGCTGCAAACCTGGACCGTGACGAAGTTCTCGTCGTCCGGCTGTACGAAATCGCCGATCTCCTCCTTGCTCATGCCGTCCATAACCTTCGTCATGACCGCTTTCCACATCAGCACGGCGGGATTCAGATTCACCACGGGCCGGATCTCCTCCGGATCGTCAAAGCCGCACCAGACGGAAGCGGTATACTTGGGCGTAAAGCCGGAGAACCAGCGGTCCCGGTTGTCGGAGGAGGTGCCGGTCTTGCCCGCCACGGGAACGCCGTTGAACTGGGCGTTGGTGCCGGTGCCGTAGAGGCAGGCGTAGCGCAGCATATAGAGCATATACCAGTTGGCGTGAGCGCTCAGGGCCGTATGGCTCTGCTGGGTGTTGTCCAGGATCAGATTGCCCTCGGCGTCCTCCACCTTTGTGTAGGTCCGGGCTTTGCGCCAGACGCCGTTGTTGGGGAAGCTGGCGTAAGCCGTGGCCATTTCACGAACGGTGACGCCGTGGGTGAGCTGGCCCATGCTGAGGGGGCCCAGGTTGATGTCTGAGAAGGTCTGGCCGTTGATTTCCTCGGATTCCACCAGATTCGTCAGGCCAAAGCGCTCCCTGGCAAAGTTGAAGCTGTTCTCAGGCGTCACGTCCGCCAGGACCTTGACCGCGATGGTGTTCAGGGACTGGGCTACGCCGTTGATCACCAGCATCCAGCCGCTGTAGCGGCGGCTGTTGTTCTGGGGCCAGTCCTTGCCGTTGAGCTGCATATAGGGGGAGTCCTCATAGGCGGAGCCCGGTGTGATGATGCCCAGCTCCAGCGCGGGGCTGTACACCGTCAGCGGCTTGATGGAGGAGCCGGGGGACAGGCGGCTTTGGGTGGCGCGGTTCCAGGTGAGGTTGCCCTCCTTCTTGCCGACGCCGCCGGCCATGGCGACGATGTCGCCGCTCTCGTTGTCGATCAGCACGATCGCCGACTGCATCTGCTTGGAGGAATAGGTCTCGGGCACGTTCGACACGTCCTGATAGACCTCGTCCACCATGGCCTGGGCCGCCAGATCCAGGGTGGAATAGATGCGGAAGCCGCCGGTGGTAACCATCTGGTTGGCCGCGTCATAGGTGATGCCCTTCAGGGCCGCCAGGTCGCGGCTGACGTCCCGGATAATGGTGTCCTCAAAGTAGGAATAGTAGTCCTTTTCCTCCACGTCGAACTGGTTTTCGTGGCCGCAGGTGGGACAGCTATAGTAGTCGCCCACCGCCTCGAACTTGTCGATCACGCCCTCAAAGCCGCATTCGGCGCAGGTGAATTTCTGATCGTCGGCGGTCAGGCTCTTGAATTCCAGCTCCTGCTCCTTCACCTGCTCGTAGGTTTCCCGATCCGGGATCGAGCCCTGCTCCAGCATGGCCTGGAGGATGAGCCGGGTCCGGTATTCGTTGTTCTCCGGATAGATATAGGGATCGTAGCGGGAAGGGTTGTTGGTGATGCCCACGATACAGGCGCATTCCTTGGTGGTGAGCTCGTCCAGCTCCTTGCCAAAGTAGATATGCGCCGCGCTCTTGACGCCGTAGGCGCCCTCGCCCAGATAGATCGTGTTCAGATACCAGGTGATGATCTCTTCCTTGGTATAGTTTTTTTCAAAGTCGAGCGCCTTGAAGATCTCCATCAGCTTTCGGCGAACGGTAACGTCCTTCTCGCCGGTCAGATTCTTGATCAGCTGCTGGGTCAGGGTGGAGCCGCCATAGGTGGAGCCGCCGATGAACATATTGGCCGAGGCGCCCAGGGTGCGCATCCAGTCCACGCCGTCGTGCTCCCAGAAGCGCTTGTCCTCGATGGCGACGGTGGCGTTGATCATGTCCGACGGGATCTCCTCATAATTCACCCAGATCCGGTTTTCCACCGCCAGCAGCTGGCGGATCTCCTCGTAATCTCCATCGGCGTTTTTCGCCAGAATGAAGGAGGACTGATTCAGCCGAACGCCGTTCAGATCGTAATGGGCAATGGGGATGATATCCTCTTCAATATAGGTTTTTCCTTTTTCATAGACCCGCACAGCGGCTACGCCCCCGGCGATGCCCAAAAAAACACAGACAGCCAGCAGCGTCGCGATCACCCGCCAGAGCACGTGGACCACAGCGCCGGAGATGGTGCGCTGGCCCGGATCCGGAGCTTTTTTCCGTTTAACGGTCTGTTCTTTATCCATAACTTTCCCTCCATTGCGGCAGAGCCGCGGCGGTACGAGAAGCGGCGTTTTCTTCTTCTGGGCGCAAACGTCCAGAATGTCATCCTATACTATACACCATAGACCCGCCGTTTGTCAAATAGATTGCCCCGCGGCGGGGAAAGTATTTACCGAAAATTCACAAACAGCGGTCCCCCGCCGACAGGCGGAAGACCGCTGGGCTTGTGTTCGCGTCAGTCAAAGCAGACAAAGCAGGAACGGGCTGTCTCCACCGTGATGTCCCGGGGCACAGCGAAGCAGGAATATGGAGCGAATCGCTGCCAGTGACCCAGGGCTTTCCGTCAGCGATCGCCGCATCGCCACAAATCTACAGAGTTTCTCATTCTCGCTCCAGATATCGCCGCTGACACAGCGGCAGCGGCGGATCACGATCAAATGCTCCGCCGGAATATCGTTGCTGTGCGCTGCGCGGGGGACATAACACTGCTGCCGTGTGGGATCGTCTGAATAATCCGGCCCAGGAAGCGGAAACAGCAAGGCGGCTGGCGCGTACCATTCGCCCTCATGATGCAGGCAGGGCTGATCCGGCTGTCCAAAAGCTCCGTCGATCAGAATGGCGCCGCTGCCTGGGCTGAGATACAGTCAATGGCCGCGGGCGATCCGGAAAAGATTGGGGCCGGCCTCATAACGTTCAGCGCAGAAGTCTGTCCGCTCCGACAGAAGCAGCCCGTCAAAAGCTGTAATCGGATGCTTCCTCGGACTCTCCATTTCGGCGCCGGAAATCGGAGAGAATATGCAAAAGAGCGAGCCGCAGCCCAATCGGCCTGCTGCATCGCTCTCTGCTTTTGGTTTTTTGATTACACGCGCTCCTTGACCTTGGCCGCCTTGCCAAGACGATCACGCAGGTAGTACAGCTTGGCTCTGCGAACCTTGCCGCGGCGAACGGTCTCGACCTTGACGATGTTGGGCGCATGGATGGGGAACACCTTCTCGCAGCCCACGCCGTAGCTCAGGCGGCGGACGGTGAAGCTCTCCTCGATGCCGCCGTGCTTCTTGGCAACGACAGTACCCTCAAAAACCTGGACTCTCTCACGGGAGCCTTCTTTGATCTTGACGTGCACACGAACGGTGTCGCCCACCCGAACCACGGGGAGCTCTTCCTTCATGTACTGACTGGTCAGAGCCTTCATAAGATCCATGATCTTGTCCTCCTTTATATTTGGGCGTTCATGTCACAGGAAATGCCGCTGCGCTCCCGCGCCGGCAGTGCCAGAGGACCGCTCCATTCATAGGCCGATTTATTATAGCATACATTTTTCAAAATGCAAGCATTATTTTTACTTTTTCTGAAAAAACAATTCGAAAAAATTGAAAAAAGTTCTTGACAAACCCGGGGCCCTTGTGTATAATCACATACGTCGCCGGACATCGGCGGCGAAAGTACGGAAGGTTAGCTCAGCTGGGAGAGCACTTGCCTTACAAGCAAGGGGTCACAGGTTCGAGCCCTGTACTTTCCACCATATCTGGCCCGGTGGTGCAGTCGGTTAGCACGCCAGCCTGTCACGCTGGAGGTCGACAGTTCGAGTCTGTTCCGGGTCGCCACTCACGAGCCAAGCCGTTTGGCTTGGCTCTTTTATCCGCCTCGGTAGCTCAGTAGGTAGAGCAGCGGACTGAAAATCCGCGTGTCGCCAGTTCAATTCTGGCCTGAGGCACCATTTGCGGGTGTAGCTCATCCGGTAGAGCGCCACCTTGCCAAGGTGGAGGTAGCGAGTTCGAGCCTCGTCACCCGCTCCAACGTGCATTCCGCACGACGAACGGCGGAAGCGACAGCTTCCGCCGTTCCAGTTCTGCCCCTTCCCTGCCAAAGTTCATACGGTGACGTAGCCAAGTGGTAAGGCAACGGTCTGCAAAACCGTCATTCACCAGTTCAAATCTGGTCGTCACCTCCACAAGAAAGTCGCGTTAAGCGGCTTTCTTTTTTTCGTTTTCGGGGAGAAATTCCGTTGATTTTTCGGTCTTCCAGCGATTTGGAGTAAGATTTCGTGTTTCATTTTTCTGCCCTTTCCGGGACATCTATGATTTCCACCACGTTTCCACCATCCCAAAGTGTACCGAAAGGTTCCAAAATATCCTGTTTTTTGGCGATTTTAATTGCGGAAGCTACGTCTGAGGACACCGGTTTTTCGGCTGGTTTTCCCGTTGTGTTTCCGAACCCGTGACGGTCCCTGGACAGGACCGTCACATTTGAAATGTTCAGATTTCAAAATCCTCAATGGCTCTGTCCAGGTACTTGTCCGAGAGGTTGACGTACACGGCTTCCGTGATGTTCCGGCTGGAATGACCCAGGTAATCCCCCACCAGCTTCCGGCTGCCGTTGCAGTATTCGTAGTAGCGGGTGGCGAAGGTGTGGCGCAGCATATGGAGGCCCAGGTGCTCAACCTGTGCGGCATCCAGCAGCCGATCGAAGCGATTCCGGAGGGTGTTGGCGGAAATGGGCTTCCCCTTCTGGTTGGCGATGTAGCCATCGTAGCCCTTCCGTTCCTTGGCCCGAAGCTGCTCCAGATATCTCATGGCCGCCTTGCTGAGGTGCAGGGTCCGCCGGGAGGCCTTGGTCTTGGGTTTTCCTTCCAGGTAGACGTTCCCGCCCAGCAGATTGCCGTCAGAGTCCCGGCGCTTCGCGATGCCCCGGTTCCTGTTCACATGGAGAAGCTTCTTTTCAAAGTCCACATCCGTGTAGCGCAGAGCGATGGCCTCCCCTGCCCGCAGTCCGGTGTTCACCATGAACAGGAAGAACTCCGGCTGGGGAAGGGGCTTATGCTTCTTCTCCGGATTTTCCTTCTCCTCCTGTTCCCAGCCGGGACAGATCCCCCGCAGAGCGTCCTTGAGCCTCGCCACCTCCTCCGGCGTCAGGATCCGGGTTTCCATGCTCTGCATGGGCAGGGTGGAATCCGCCAGACTCTGTTCCGCCTCGGTAAGATGTTTTCCCGCCGCCTGTTTGGCCCGGACCTCCTCCCGCAGTTCCCGGAGCTTGTCCTGCCAGTCCTGGATATACTCGTCGCTGTAATTTTTCAGGGTGGCCATGGGGTTTCGGAAGCTGGGGTCCTCCTCTGCCTTCATCCGCAGGAACTCCCGCATCAGGACGGAGATCTTTCGGATGGTGCTGGCGCAGTAGCCCTTCTCAATGTTGCGCTGCAGCACCTGCTGGCACTCCGCCTTCGTCAATTCCTTCATCTCAATGCCCTCCAGATAGGGCTTGATCTGATTCTGGAACACGGCCTCCAGCCTGTCATAGGTCCGGGGCCGGACCCGCCCCATCTTTTCACAGCGGAGCCATAGCTGGAACTGATAGTTCACAGTTCGGCCCTCGCTGCCCCGCAGGGTGCAGCCGCTGAGCTCCCGCTCAATGTAGGCGCGCAGCTTCTTCTCCACCAGCTCCGGGGTTTTGGCATAGAAGTTTTTCATCAGGGCCTTGCCGCTCTTCCGCTCGTACCCGATTTGCATCCGGGCTCTGAACAGCACGGACCCGTGGGATTCATAGCTGTGAATCTCCGGCAGGTGTTCCAGATCTGATTCCATAAAGTTACGGTAAATCACCGGTCCGGTCTTGTCAAAGAATTTGTTGATCATTTGATTTGTGGTACTCATGGATTGCGATACCTCCTGTGTTTGGATTTGTCCCCAGGGGGACGGGTGTATGAGTACCTTGCATCACCAAGCTCATACTACCCGCCGGGTCTCCCCAAGTCAAGGTCAAAGCGTGACGGTCCGGAAATTTCTACGGTTCCGACGAAAGCATCTCTGCCCCGCTTCCCCTGAGGCTTTGCAGATTGTTCAGAACGCCGAGGGCCCGGGAGCGCTCTTGGTCCTGCGGTTCACCGTCTCCCGAATCCAGCGGTCCAGGTCAGACTGCCGCATCTTCCAGGCGCCCTTGGCACTGGTGCGGAAGGCCGGGAACTCCGGGTCCCGGTAGAGCCGCCAGAGGGTGCTCCGTCCGATGCCCAGGTAGTCCATGATCTCCCTGCTGCTCAGCAGAGGATCCGGCTCCCGAAGCTGGAGCACAGGAAAGGATGGAGCCACGGCTCCCGGGCGTCTTCCGCTTTGATTGCGCTGCTTCATTCGTACATCTCCCCTTCCATCTCCTGTTCCCGCTGCTGCTCCTCCTCGCACATGGCCAAAGCGAAGCGGTAGCGCTCCTCCGTCAGCACCTGATCCAGATCCAGCCTGCCCCGGTTCTTGGATACATGGTAGTTGGCCTCGTTCCACAGCTCATCGAAGGCACTCTTGGGCAGTTGATTCTTCGCCATCAGCTGGGTCATCATGTCCAGCTCCACGGCGTAACGGTAGAGGCCCTTGGAGAGTCTGGAGGCGATGGGCTTCACTTCCTCCGCCACCGCCTGGCGCAGAGCCGCGGTGAGCTGGGGCGAGTGCTGTCCCAAGATCAGCTGGTCGATGTAGCCCTCCACCGCCTTGCGGACGAACTGGGAGAAGGTGCTGACGCCTGCCTCTCCGTAGAGAATTTCCGCCTTCTTGATCAGCGCCTCATCGATGTAAATGGAGGTACGCTTGCCCTTCGTCTCGAAATTCATATTGTTGATATTTTGGGTCATAATCTCACGTTTCCTTTCTTTTCCGGTGTTCTCCTACCCGGAAAGCCCCCGGAAACTCGGGCTTTCCGGGCTCTTGGTCACACAAAGGCTGTGTGACTTGACAAGCCGCAACCCCTTTGTGCGCTTTGCACAGGCGATGCCAAAACCCTCGGTTTTACCGCCCTTCCCCGGTCGGCGTTGCCGTCCGGTGTGACCCGCGCAGGGGTGTGACGATCCCTGCGCTTTCTCCTGCTTGTTATCGACCCGCCCCGCTGGGGCGATTCAAATTCCCGTTGGGCAATATGCACAGGCGTCAAATAGACATCTGCTCCAATTACGGCGGCGCACAGAATGTGCCCGTTCTCCGCATCAGTCCTGTGTTTCCTTCCTCCTGAGCAGAGCTCAGTAAAGCCGAAGGATCCGCATTCCCCGCTTCCGGGCGATTACGGCGAGCAACGAGGGGGGCGGATTCTTCACTACGTTCAGAATGACAGTTGCGGTCCGTCTCCCCTTTCCTGCGACGCTCCTCAAATAACTCTCTGCTCTGAACGGAGGCACGTTCCCGCTGCGTCTAGGAAAAGCCCGCACAGGCCGATGACAGGCCTCACGTGCGCAGATGCTGGGGTATCGTGGCGTTTGCCGGAATAACCGGAACAGCCGTTGTTTTTTGAGGCGTGGCAATGGTTTGCGGAGGCCCGGGTTCCGCCTCATCTGCCGGACACAGGCGGACCAGTGCCGGAACAAAAAATCTGCTGTCCCGGCGGCAGTCCGGCAGTGGACGGCTGGTTTCAGGATGCCGGAACAGCGGAACCTGAGACGGTGCAAGGGTTGACATCCTCCTGTCCCGGCTGTGACAGCTCCTGCGCGGGAGAGTCCCCCTCTGGAAGTTCCCTGTCTTTCTCTGCCTGGCCCTCCACAATCTCCCTGGCCTTTTCTTTGTGAATCCAGAGGACGCGGATCGCTTTTCCGTCGACGCGGATCTTCTTGGTGCTTTCTCCCCGGCCGGTTTCCAGACACCCCTCCGCCGCCAGAGCCTTGAGCAGTTCCCTGCAGCTTATGGTGAACGCCTCGCCCTGCCGCTCGCACTGCTCCCGTACTGCCTTGTGGGCAGGATCGCTGAACAGATACCAGAAGCTGTCGTCCTCATATCCGATACAGTTGGAGGGCTGGTACTCTGCGGGATGTTCCCTCGAAAGCAGACAGACCTGTCCGGCCTCCAGCATCCCCATCAGCTTTTTTAGAAAGCGTACCGCCGGACGATCCTCTGCGATACTCGCCGCCTGCTTCCTGGCCAGCTCATACAGGATCTCGCAGCAGCGTTCCCGGAGGTACGTGGCGTCCACTGGAGTGATAACGTGATTGGCCTCCAGGAAGCCGGCCAACTGGTCCATGCCGATCCGCAGCCAGGCTACCGTCTCGGCAATTCTGCCGTGACAAACGATACCGCTCTTCTGGAATTCCCCGCGGTATCTGCGAAAGAGATTCTGCAGCAGAAGGAGAAAGTCCTCAGGACGATCCTTTTCCCGCAGCTGCGTCTCTTTCAGCCATTCCGTGAAGCGATGCATGCAGCGGCAGAAGACGCCTTCCGTCGCCAGCTCCTGGAAGAAGGACAGGCTGTGCAGGTCCACATCGCCTTCGCGCAGCTCCAGGGACAGGTATCGCGCCGTTCCGCTCTCGCCGATGTCCGGCGGGAACTCCGCCGTGATGATGGCGTTGCCCTGGGGCGGCCTGGCATCCATGGGAGAGCAGTCCGAGCGGAGCCTGCCTCGCCCCACCCGATCGCCATAGGCCCGGAGCACGGTCTGTGCCGTGGACGTCAGCTTCTGCTCTTCATACCGCGTCGCAGGATGAAAGTCATCGATGCAAGTCAGCACATCCTTCAGGGCGAAGCTGTGATACAGAATGCTGTTGGCCGTGTCCTGAAAGGATAAAGGCAGATCCGCCGCCGTGAACCTTCCGAAGAAGGAAAGCAGCAGCGCGGCCAGTGTACTTTTTCTCGTTCCCGTTCTTCCGATCAGGAACAAAACGAACTTGGGCTCGCATCCTGCCAGCTTCAAAAAGTGATTCAGCGGAGACAGAAACACCAAGGCAAGCAGCGGGAAACACATGTGATCCGGGACCGGCCCTGACGACGCCAAGCGGGTCAGATAAACCAGGTCCAGTTCCGTGGCGTCTCCGTCCATCCTGTAGCCCCGGCTTTTGCCCAGGAGCGTGACAGTATGCTCCGTGTTCCCGGGCAGCAGATATTCCCATTTGCCGTCGATCCAGCGCCAGCCGGTCACGGTATAAACCTTCTGGCGCTCTGCCCGGGAGGCGCTGGTCTGAATGGCGTAACGGATTTTGTCTATGATGCCTCTTCCCATCTCCAGAATGCAGTCCGGGCCCCAGTGTTCCGGCAGCCAGTTGAAGGCATTCAACTCGGTGGCGGCAATCTCGATCTCCGGCAGTTCTGCCCCGCATTCGTGGATTCCCTGCAGGCGGATCCGGTTGGTGGGCTCCACACCATCGTCCAGGGAAATCTGTTTGGATATATAAGGTGCGAAATTGCAGAGCTTCGGCAAAACGAGCTTACCGTTTTTGTATTTCTCCTCGCAAAGACAATTGTTGTGCATTCGGAACTGCGGTCCATACAGTCCCTCAAAGTTTTTCGGTACCAAAATATCATTCCTCCTCCCTGCTCCCGTCTTGTCTCGGGAGCAGTATCTATAGTACGTTTTCACTTGCTTTCCCTGTCTCTCCGGGCTGCTTCCTGCGCTCCGTTTCTGACCGCGTATTGACGTTCTCCCGTCTCCGCTCGCCACAGCTTCCCATGGATCCTCGCAGAGTCCGTCCGTCCTAATTGACCCGGCAGGGTATTCAATTGTCAAAAATCAGATCAAGGGACATCCCTCCATTCTCGTAAGAGGAAATCTTGTTTTTGGCCGTTCCCTCCCGGGTCAAGATCCGGAAAAAAAGCGCTGTTTTTCTGATAAAACTATCTCTACCGATCCGTTATACGGTCAGCATACTTTTTGTCGGCTGATTTCCATTTTCCACGTGTCTAGACCAAAAAACAGCGATTGTCATGAAGCCGTTCCTTTTTCTTTTTGTTTCGTAAATAATGATTGATTTTCACGGCTCGCTGTTATATTATAATATCAAACAAATGTTTGCTATCTCAAAGTGGTTTTTCATTATGAGCAAATAACACACTTTAAGACACAGAAAGGGAATGCACGATGACTAACTTTTACTTAGTACAGACCGCAGACGGTCTCTGGTACAGGGGTGAGGAGCCGGAGTCATGGAGAAAAAAGCCGGAACTCTGCGATCCGATGGCAGAGATTCTCGCATTAACGGAGACAAATCTTTCGTTTCTGGTTTCGTATTTAGAGGACTTTCAAGCTGAGGTTCGACCGCTTCTGGTATCTCCCAGGTATATCGAGTCCCAACAGTTTATTTCCTTTCGCAAGCGTGTTTTTGACTTCTGCGACCTTGTCAAAAAAGAAAACGCCCTCCTGGGGCGTCTTGCGGAAGCATACCTTAAGGAATCTAAAGTGTTCTCCCTGATGGAGGACGAATTCGACTATCTGTACAAAACAGAAAAAGGCACACCTCCAATCTGGTATGAAGAAGAGGACGAAAACGAAACTGATCGCAAAGAAGCGGAAGACGAAGAAACTGATAATTCCGAGGAAGAGTTTCTGGAATTGGCCTGTTTTGACACTTTTGATGTGCTTGACGCCATGCGCAAAGGCGCGGAACTTCCAAACTATCTTTTACATAGCCAAATATACTGTGAAATATATTTGGCTCATATGGTAAGCAATCCTAGCATTCCTTTTCCGGTACCTGAATATCTGGAGGTCCCCCAGGTGTTTTGCCGTTCGGCGGAGGGGATCTTCCGGTATTCGGATGACATTCACCAGCAGTATACGTTCCATTCTCCCTTACAATATTACCGTTTTTTGCTTGTTCTGATCAGCAATGTGGAGCTTCCAGTGGCGCGCTGCGCTTACTGCGGCGGATATTTCGCTCCAAGCTCTAAAAATAACACAAAGTACTGTGATCGTATCCAGCGCAGAGGCCGGTCCTGCCGGCAGTTGGGGCCGGCGGCCAACCACAGGAAGGAAGCCCTGAGCGATCCGGTCATTGAAACCTTCGACCGGGTCAAACGCCGCATGTACAAGCGCATGGAGCGTTTCCTGTACGGCATGTGCACCCCAGACAAAGCCTTGGACGCGAAGGCCTATTACGCCTGGCTTGAAGCCGCGGAAGACGCCCGCAATCAATACCGCGCCGGAACGCTGTGCCAAGAGGAAGCCCTGCGGATTATCGACCCGGACGCTGACGCTTTGGCATCCCAGACCTCAGTCAAAGCAACAAGCACTTCCTAAATGTACGCAGGCAACAGAAGGGCGCCTCCAAACCCATGTGGTTCAGAGGCGTTCTTCTCTAAAGGTTCGTTGGAATCGACGATTGCAATACCGATGGGCTTGCTGTATAATTGGATCGAGAGCGGGGTGACGGGCATGGCCTTATACACCATAGGGGATCTGCATCTGCATTTTCAGTCGGAGTGCAAAGCGCCTATGCAGCGGACGGAGCGGGTGTGGCGGAACCATGAGGAAGTGTTCCGGCGGAACTGTCAGCGGCGCCTGACGCCGGAGGACACCTTGGTTCTGCTGGGAGATCACAGCTGGGGCAAGAATCTGGCCCAGTGCGAGGAGGACCTGGCCTACATCGCCGCCCTGCCGGGGCGGAAGATCCTGCTGCGGGGCAACCACGACATGTTCTGGGACGCCGGCAAGACCGCCAAGCTCAACGCCCTCTACGCCGGGAAGCTCAGCTTCCTCCAGGGCAACTACTACACCTACCAGGGCTACGCCCTGGTGGGCACCAAGGGCTATTGCTTCGAGGGGCCCTTCTGGATCGACAAAAAGGGCCGCGTCATCCGCTGGGACGAGGAGGCCGAGGCGAAGGCGGAGAAGATCGTCCAGCGGGAGCTGGTGCGGCTGCGGGAGTCCTTCGAGGCCGCCCGAAAGGACGGCCACAACCGCTTCCTCATGTTCCTGCACTACCCGCCCACCTCCATTCTGGAAAAGCGCAGCCCCTTCACCGACCTGGCGGAGGAGTACGGCGCTCATCAGGTGATCTACGCCCACAGCCACGGAGAGCCCCGCTTCCACAACAGCATCGAGGGCAATTTCCGCTCCATCGAGTACAGTCTGGTCTCCGGCGACTATCTGCGCTGGGTGCCAAAGAAGCTTTTGGACTGAACGAGATAAGATATGGCCGCTGGGTCAGCGGCCACTACGAATAATATTAAGGAGGAATCGCAATGGACCCCAAGGAAATCCAGCGGCGCATTCAGCTGGGCCGCTCTTTCGTCACCAAGTTCGGCGACGAGGAGGGCATGGACGAGGACTACGCCACGGACCAGGAGCTGAAAAAGCCCCAGCCGCCCCTGGCCAAGGCCCCCATGTCAGACCTGATTCTGGACCTGCCCACGGACTTTTCTTCCCTGCCCATCGAGAAAGACTTTCTCCGCATCATCAACAGCCACAAAAGTCACCGGGTCTACACCCAGGAGCCTATGGCGCTGCTGGAGCTGTCCTATCTGCTCTGGTGCACCCAGGGCGTAAAATCCGTCCGGGGCAAGGCCTACGCCACCCTGCGGACAGTACCCTGCGGCGGCGCCCGGCATGAGTTTGAATGCTATCTGGCCCTGCGGAAGGTCACCGGCCTGGAGGATGGCCTGTATCACTATCTGCCCATGAAGCACCAAATCGAGTACCTGGGCCCCAAGGAAGACCTGGAGGACTTCATCTCCCGTTCCCTCTGCGAGCAGAGCTGGGCGGTCAAGGCCAACGCGGTGTTCTACTACAGCTGCGTCTTCTACCGGGCGGAGTGGCGCTACGGCATCTGGGCCCACGCTCCAATCCTCATGGACAGCGGCCACGTGACGGAGAATCTCTACCTGGCCGCCACCTCCATCGGCCTGGGCGGCTGCGCCATCGCCGCCGTGGATCCCCCGGCAGCCAACGAAGCATTCGCCCTGGACGGAGCGGAGGAAACCATCTTCTATGCAATGCCCGTGGGCAAAATCTGCCGGGAGGACCAACATGCCGAAGAGGAATTCTACGCCTTCGTCCGGGAGGAAGGGCTGTGAAACTCATTTTATTGAGGACTAAAAAGAACAGCGGCGAAAGCTGCTGGAAACCATAAGGCGATTATTAGCAAGTGCCATATTGTCTATTAAAGTTGAGCGCAGTCACCGCAAAGACAACGAGTACTTCTATACATCTCACAAATTCTATTCCTTTGAAGACTTCCAGAAGCAGCTTGCCGTATGGCAGTGGAAATACAACGCTTTCCCCATGCGTCCCCTCAAATGGCGTTCCCCAAGGGACGTTCTTTATTCTTTCCCCAGCTGTAAACTATGATTGACAAACCTACATTTAGTAATGCAAAATACAATAAAATATGTATTGTGTACGTTTGTCAATGATGTGAGACCGAAAAAAAGATGAGTTGTTAGAAGTGGGATTCCGCGTGCTCTGACGGAGGGAGGGCGTAGCCCGACCGGAGTCAGAGCATGCGGGCGGCCTCCAACTCCTGCCGTTTTTGAATTGGCGACTTCCAGCCG
>JAFWPP010000050.1:0-19127 GCA_017509485.1 Oscillospiraceae bacterium
CTTGCTTCGCAAGGATTTTGACTTACTGCGCAGCGCGCGGCCTACCGTACCTCTGTACGCCGACGGCCACGCGCTGCTTGTCTTCCGGCCTTTTTGGCAGTCTGCCAGCGTGTCGAAAATAAGTTTTTCGACACGCTCAGAAAAACGCGCCTTTCTCGGCGCGTTTTTCTTATTTCAGATTTTTCTTGCAAAACCGGATTTTCATGCTATAATACTATTATTTGAATTAACGGTTATAACCCGTTTCAACAACCGCAGCAAAGCTGCGCTTCGCAAATCCATATGGATTTGCAATCATAGATATTGTACGGCATATTTCCCTGGGCTTTGCCCGGGGCGGCGTCCGCAGAAAGTGGATGCCGGATAAAAAAGTTACTGACTTTTTATCAAATATTCGTATTATTGGCCGTATAAACATACTGGAGGAATGCGCTATGTTTCCCTGCTCTGAACGCCTGGAGCACGTCCATTATGATATTCGCGGGCCCCTGTATCAGGCTGCCCTGCGCATGGAAGCCCAGGGCGTCGACGTTTTGAAGCTCAACGCCGGCAATCCCGCCCGCTTTGGCTTCCCCCTGCCCGATTCCCTCCGGCAGGCTCTGGCGAATCACCTGGACGAGGCGGTGCCCTACGCCGACGTGCGGGGCATGACGGAAGCCCGGGAGCTGCTCTGCGCCTATCACAGAAAGGCCGGCCTTCCGGAGGTCACCCCGGAGGATATCTTCATCTGCAACGGCGTCAGCGAGGCCGCCTCCATGCTGATGACCGCCCTGGTCTGCGCCGGGGACGAGATCCTGGTGCCCTCTCCCTGCTACTCCCTTTGGAGCATCAACGCCTGGCTCAACGGCGGCAGGCCGGTGTTCTACCGCTGCGATCCCGCCGACGGCTGGAACCCCGACGTGGCGGACATCCGCGCCAAGCTCAGCCCCCGCACCAAAGCCATTCTGGTCATCAACCCCAACAACCCCACCGGCGCGGTCTACAGCCGCCGGGTCCTGACGGAGATCGCGGAGATTGCCCGGCAGCACCACCTGATGCTGCTGGCGGACGAGATCTACGACCGGCTGATTCTGGACGACTCTCCCTATGACTCCATGGGCTCCATCGCCCCGGATCTGGTCTGCGTCACCTTCAACGGTCTGTCCAAGAGCCACGTGGTCTGCGGCTTCCGCTGCGGCTGGATGGTGTTCTCCGGTCCCCGGGAGGAACGAGCCGCGGTGGAGGAGGGCGTCATGAACCTGGCCTCCATGCGGATCTGTGGCAACGCTCTGACCCAGCTGGTGATCCCCGCCGCCCTGCGGGATGCGGAGAGCACCCGGCAGATGCTCCGTCCGGGCGGCCGCCTGTTTGAGCAGCGGGCCGCGGTGATGCGGGTCCTGGACGGCATCGACGGCGTCAGCTACGTGCCCAATTCCGCGGCCTTCTACCTCTTCCCGGGGCTGGAGCCGGGCCGCTTCGACTTTTCCGATGCGCCGGACTTCGCCATCCGCCTGCTGGAGGAGGAACACATTTTGGTGGTCCCCGGCACGGGCTTCGACTGGCAGGAGGACCTGCGCTTCCGCATTGTCATGCTCCCGGAGCCGGAACGTCTGGCCCAGGCCATGGAGGCCCTGTCCGCCTTCCTGGAGCGGCATCGCAGATAGACAAGATAAAAAAATACAGCGGCAGGAAGCCCGTTTCGGCTTCCTGCCGTTGTTATAACATGGGACGGCGGGCAGATTGCCCGCGCTGCGGAGGGGACGGCGGGCAGATTGCCCGCGCTGCGGAGGGGACGGCGGGCAGATTGCCCCCGCTGCGGAGGAAACGGCGGGCAGATTGCCCGCGCTGCGGAGGGGACGACGCGGCGCACTCGTGCCTCTGCGCGTTCGGCCCTATGTGGGCCGATCGCTCTGCCGGCAGCCCTGGCAGCAGGAACAGCAGCCGGGGCAGCCGGTTTTTTTCTTTTTCCGCATCCGCCACAGAGCGACACCGACCATCAGGGCCACGGCAATCAGTATGGAATAATCCCAAAAGTTCATAAAAATCTCTCCGCAGATTCGGATTTGTGGAGCTGAGGGACCAGTCAACAGGCGTCAGTCACCAGACCCGCCTGTAGGGACAAGCCGCCAAAAGGCATGGCTTGTCCGCCCCTCCCCGCACGGACGAGGTCCAAGGTGCAAGGTGCAAGTTCGCAGATCCCTTGTCCCTTTTCATTCGACAAATCCCGCTTTCTAACCCAATCCAATTGCCAGGCCGATCAGACGGACCAGCAGGGCCACAAGCCAGGCGACGGCGCACTGCCAGAGGATCACCAGCCAGGCCCATTTGCGGCCCAGCTCCCGGCGGATGGAGGCAATGGCCGCCACGCAGGGGGTGTAGAGCAGACTGAACACCAGCATCACCGCGGCGCTCAGCGCCGTCATGACGGCGCTCACGCCGCCGGCGGCGCCGAAGAAAAGCTCCAGCACCGAGACCACGCTCTCCTTGGCCATGAAGCCGGTGATCAGGGCGGTCACCATGCGCCAGTCCCCCAGGCCCAGAGGCCGGAACAGGGGCTCCAGCAGGCCCGCTGCCGCCGCCAGGATGCTGTCATGGGGAGACTGCACCAGGTTGAAGCGGAAATCGAAGCTCTTCAGGGCCCAGACCACGATGGTGGCGATCAGGATCACGGAAAAGGCCCTTTGCAGGAAGTCCTTGGCCTTCTCCCAGAGCAGCTGCAGCACGTTCCGGGGACTGGGAAGCCGATAGTTGGGCAGCTCCATCACAAAGGGCACCGCCTCGCCCCGGAAAAGGGTCTTCTTGAAGACCAAGGCCATCAAAATCCCCACCAGGATGCCCAGCAGGTACAGGCCCGTGACGACGAGCCAGCTCTTGCCCGGGAAAAAGGCCAGGGCAAAGAAGCTGTAAATGGGCAGCTTGGCGGTGCAGCTCATAAAGGGGGTCAGAAGGATGGTCATTTTCCGGTCCCGCTCCGAGGGCAGGGTCCGGGTGGACATCACCGCGGGCACCGTGCAGCCGAAGCCGATCAGCATGGGCACGATGCTCCGGCCCGAGAGGCCGATCTTCCGCAGCAGCTTATCCATAAAGAAGGCCACCCGGGCGATATAACCGCTGTCCTCCAGCAGGGAGAGAAAGAAGAACATGGTCACGATGACGGGCAGGAAGCTCAGCACGGAGCCCACGCCCTCGAAAATCCCGTCCAGCACCAGGCTCCGGAGCATGGGGTTCACGTTCCCCCGCTCCATGGCCGCCGCCATCAGCTCCGCCAGCCGGTCGATGCCGGTTTGGAGCAGATCCTGGAAAAAGGGGCCGATCAGGGCGAAGGTCAGATAAAACACCAGGCCCATGATGAGGATAAAGGCGGGGATGGCGCTGTATTTCCCCGTGAGAATCCTGTCCAGGCGCTGGCTGCGCAGCTGCTCCTGGCTCTCCCTGGGCTTGATCACGCAGCGCTCGCAGACCCGCTGGATGTAGGCGTAGCGCATATCCGCGATGGCGGCGCTCCGGTCCATGCCCCGCTCGTTCTCCATTTGCAGGACGATGTGCTCCAGCATCTCGCCCTCGTTCCGGTCCAGACGCAGCTGGCCCAGGATCTCCCGGTCGCCCTCCACCAGCTTGCTGGCGGCGAAGCGCAGGGGCAGCTCCGCAGCCTGGGCGTGGTCCTCGATCAGATGGCAGACCGCGTGCAGGGAGCGGTGAACCGCGCCGCCGTGATCCTCCGCGCCGCAGAAGTCCTGGCGCAGAGGACGCTCCTGATACCTGGCCACATGGATGGCGTGCTTCACCAGCTCGTCGATGCCCTGATTCTTGGCGGCGGAGATGGGGACCACCGGGACCCCCAGCATCTCCTCCATGGCGTTCACGTCCACGCTGCCGCCGTTTCCGGTCATCTCGTCCATCATATTCAGGGCCACCACCATGGGGACGTTCATCTCCAGCAGCTGCATGGTCAGATAGAGGTTCCGCTCGATGTTGGTGGCGTCCACGATGTTGATGATGCCCCGGGGCTTCTCCTGCAGCACAAAGTCCCGGCTCACCAGCTCCTCGCTGGAATAGGGGGACATGGAGTAGATCCCGGGCAGGTCCGTGATCCGGGTGTTGGGGAAGCGGCGGATGGCGCCGTCCTTCCGGTCCACGGTGACGCCGGGGAAGTTGCCCACATGCTGGTTGGCGCCGGTGAGCTGGTTGAAGAGGGTGGTCTTGCCGCTGTTCTGGTTGCCCACCAGGGCGAAGCTCAGCAGCTCCCCATCGGGCAGGGGATCGCCGCTGCCCTTGGGGTGGAACTTGCCCTCCTCGCCCAGACCGGGGTGCTCCCGGCTCCGAAGCCGACGCTCCGCCTTGGGGGCAGGCTCCCGGTGCGCGGGCTCGGATACGGCGATCTTCGCCGCATCCGCCAGCCGCAGGGTCAGCTCATAGCCGTGGATCCGCAGCTCCATGGGATCCCCCAGAGGGGCCAGCTTGATCACTGTGACTCCGGTGCCGGGGATGAGCCCCATATCCAGAAAGTGCTGCCGCAGAGCGCCTTCGCCCCCCACGGTCTCCACCCGGGCGGACTGGCCGGGCTTCAGCTGGTTCAGTGTCAATTCAGATCCTTCTTTCTGTCCTGGCGCGCAAAAAACTGTTCATGCTGTTTAGGGCTTGAGCTCCAGATAGAGGTCCCGATACTGGCGGGCGGAGTTCTCCCAGGAGACGTCCTTTTCCATATCCCGGCGGACCATTTCATCCCAGCGCTCCCGCTCGGTGAAGTAGAGGGTCTTGGCCCGGTTGACAGCGTCCAGCAGCAGGCCGGCGTCGTAGCGGTCGAAGGTGAAGCCGTTGCCCTCGTTGGTGTACTGGTTGTAGGGCTGGACCGTGTCCTTCAGGCCGCCGGTCTCCCGGACGATGGGCAGGGTGCCGTAGCGCATGGCGATCAGCTGGGTCAGGCCGCAGGGCTCAAAGAGGGAGGGCACCAGCAGGGCGTCGGAGCCCGCGTAGATCCGGTGAGCCAGGGCCTCGTCATAGGCGATATAGGCGCAGACGGCGCCCTTGTTGCTGTTCTCATACCAGCGGAAGCTCTCCTCGTAGCGGGCGTCGCCGGTGCCCAGGACCACCACCTGGGTGTTGCCGTCCAGCAGGGCGGGCAGGATGGCGTTCACCAGGTCCAGTCCCTTCTGATCGGTGAGTCGGGAAATCAGGCCCAGCACCAGCTTGTCCGTGTTCTTCTCCAGCCCCAGCTGCTCCTGGAGGGCCAGCTTGTTTTCCTTCTTCCGGGCCACGGCGTCTTCGACTCCGTAAGGCGCGGGCAGGAGCTTGTCCGTGCGGCTGTCCCACTGCTCAACGTCGATGCCGTTGACGATGCCCCGGAGCTTGCCGGCGTGATAGCGCAGATGGCTGTCCAGACCGTCGCCGTAGAAGGGGGTCTGGATCTCTCCGGCGTAGGTGCCGCTGACGGTGGTGATGCGGTCACAGTAGGTGAGACCGCCCTTGAGCATATTGGCGTCCACCCAGTTCTGGGTCAGCACGTCCATGTTGAAGACATAGTCGGGCAGATTGGTCCAATACTGGATGGTGGGGATGTTGTAGACCCCCTGGAAGCGCAGATTGTGGATGGTCAGCACGGATTTGGTGTCCCGCAGGGGCGTGTTGGCGAAAAAGGTCCGCAGCATGATCGGCACCAGGCCCGCCTGCCAGTCGTGGCAGTGGATGACGTCGGGCACCCAGTCCAGATAATTCAGCGCGGCCAGGGCGGCCTTGCCGAAGTAGCAGAAGCGGGGGATGTCGTCCACTAAATTCGTGTAGGGGTTGCCGTAGCAGAAGAACTCCTCGTTGTCGATGAAGTCATAGACCACGCCGTCCCAGACATACTCCATAATACCCACATAGAAGGAGCGGCCGTCGGAGCAGAGGTCCATCATAAAGGAGCCCCGATAGACCATCTTCTCCTGCCACTTCTGGGGAATGCAGCGGTAGCGGGGCAGGATCACCTTCACGTCGCAGTTGAGCTTGGACAGCGCCCGGGGCAGGGCGTACATCACGTCGCCCAGACCGCCGGTTTTCACAAAGGGATAGCACTCGGAGCCAATGAAGGCCACGCTGCGCCGGGGCTGAGGCAGCGGGGCGGCGGGCGTCATGACCGCCTCCGCGGGAGCGGCGGCGGGGGCGTTCTCGGTGACAGTTTTCTTTCTTGGCATTTGCAGTTCCTCCTGTTCTCATAGGTTTTGTTTTATTATACTCTGTTTTCCTTGGGTTTGTCAAGCACCGCGGCCCTCCGGCGGGCCCCGAACGAAAAAAGAGGCCGCCTTTCCCCATAATCTCCGCGCATTCCCGAAAATAGCTCTTTACGGATGGACAATTATTTGATAAAATAAAGAGAAATCATCAACAGACGCGGCCCTTCGCCCGGAAGGCCGGGGCCGCGAAAGGAGCACAAGACCATGCGCATGCGCAAACGCAACAATCTGGAGCCCCGGATGGAGGCGGCCTCCGCCGTCTGGATCCGGGACCCGGAGGCCCGCCGGGGCAGCTGGCGGAGCCTGCTGCCCGGAGCCCGGGAGCTGCACCTGGAGATCGGCTGCGGCAAGGGCAAGTTCACCGTGGAGATGGCGGAGCTTCACCCGGATATCCTCTTCATCGCCCTGGAACGGGTCAGAGAGGCCATGCTCCTGGGCATGGAAAAAGCCGTGGCCACGGGCCTGAAAAACCTGTATTTCATCTCCGCGGACGCAGCCCTGCTGGAAAGCCTTTTCGCCCCCGGCGAGGTGGACCGGATCTATCTGAACTTCTGCGACCCCTGGCCCCGCAGCAAAAACGCCAAGCGCCGTCTGACCTATCATACATTTCTGGAGAAATACCGGGCCGTGCTGAAGCCCGGCGGGGAGATCCACTTCAAGACTGACAACGCCCAGCTCTTCGCCTGGTCCCTGGAGGAGTTCGCCCAATACGGTTATCCGGTCAAAAACGTCACCGACGACCTGCATAAGGACGGCGTCGCGGGGGTCATGACGGGCTATGAGGAGAAATTTCACGCTCTGGGCACGCCCATCCACCGCTGCGAGATCGGGATGCCCGGGAAGCAAGACAGCGCCGCAGGGCCGGAGGCCCCGGCCCAACAGGAAGGGAGCGAATCGGAATGCGGATCCTGAACTTCGGTTCTCTGAACATCGACCACGTCTACCGGGTGGACCATCTGACCCGGCCCGGGGAAACCCAGACGGCGGACTATTCCCGGCAGCCCGGGGGCAAAGGACTGAACCAGTCCGTGGCCCTGGCCATGGCCGGAGCGGAGGTCTACCACGCCGGCCTCATCGGCAGGGACGGGGATTTCCTCCGAACGCGGCTGGCGGACAGCGGCGTGGACTGCGGCTTTCTGAGCACAACAAACGAGCCCTGCGGCCACGCGGTGATCCAGGTGGACCGGGCAGGGGAAAACTGCATCGTCCTCTTCCCGGGCTGCAATCACAGCCTGCGCCGGAGCCAGATCGACCGGGTCCTGAGCTGCTTCGGCCCGGGAGATCTGCTTCTGATCCAGAATGAGACCAACGAGATCCCCTATCTGATGGAACAGGCCGCCGCCCGGGGCATGGAGATTGCCTTCAACGCCGCCCCCATGACCGAGGCGGTCCGGGACTATCCCCTGGAGCTGGTGCGCTGGCTGATCCTCAACCAGACGGAGGCCGCCGCCCTGAGCGGCGAGACGGAGCCCGAGCGCTGCGCCGCCCGGCTCTGCGAGAAGCTGCCCAAGCTGGAGCTGATTCTGACCCTGGGGGCCGACGGCGTGCTTTATCGCCGGGGAGAGATGTCTCTCTTCATCCCGGCCCGCCGGGTAGCGCTTGTGGACGCCACCGGTGCCGGCGACGCCTTCATCGGCTTCTTCCTGGCCGCGGTGGCCGACGGCGCGGACCCCGGCTACAGCCTGACTCTGGCCAGCGCCGCCGCGGCCCTGACCGTGACCCGTCCCGGCGCCGCCGACAGTCTGCCCTCCCTGGAGGAGGTCCTGAAGACCCTATAACCACCGCATCTCAAATCTCTGATCTCTCATACCAACGGAGGTTCCGATCTTGAACATCTTGCATATGATCTCCGGCGGCGACGTGGGCGGCGCCAAAACCCACGTCCACACGCTGCTGGCAGGCCTCATCAAAACCGAAACCGTGCAGCTGGTCTGCTTCATGGAGGGCCCCTTTGTGGAGGAGGCCCGGGCCATGGGGATCCCGGTCCGGGTCCTGAGCTGCTCTGTGCCCAAGGCCGTCAAAAAGCTGACGGAGCTGGTGCAGCAGGAGGGCTTTGAGATCCTCCACTGTCACGGCGCCAGGGCCAATCTGGTGGGCAGTCTGCTCAAAAAGAAGACCGGCCTGCCCACCGTCACCACCGTCCACAGCGATTACCGCCTGGACTACCTGGGCCGCCCTCTGGCCGCTCTGACCTACGGCAGCATCAACAAAGCCGCCCTGCGGCGCATGGACTTCTGGATCGCCGTCTCGGAGCCCACCCGGACCATGCTCCACGAGCGGGGTTTCGACCCCAACCGGACCTTCGCCATCTCCAACGGCGTGCCCTTCGACCTGGGCGCCCCCGCTCAGGATCGGGATACCTGGCTGCGTGGCCTGGGCTTCACGCCCGAGTCGGGGATGACGGTCTTCGGCATCGCCGCCCGGATCAGCCCGGTCAAGGACATGGGCACCCTGATCCGCGCCTTTGCCAGAACCGTGGAGGCCTGCCCCAAGGCCCGGCTGGTGATCGCCGGCGACGGCGAGCAGCGCGCCGAAATGGAAGCCCTGGCGGCCCAGCTCTGTCCCCCGGGGACCGTGGCCTTTGCCGGCTGGATCAACGATACCCACAGCTTCTATTCCGCCATCGACGTGAATATGCTGACCTCCCTCTCCGAGGGCTTTCCCTACGCCCTGCCGGAGGGCGCCAGCCGCCGCTGCGCCACCATCGCCTCCCGGGTGGGCGGCATCCCCAGCCTGGTGAAGCACGAAATCAACGGTCTGCTCTTCCAGCCCCGGGACGTGGAGACCCTGGCGGCCCATATGATCCGGCTGGCCCGGGATCCGGAGCTGCTGAAGACCTACGGGAACCGGCTCTACGCCGACGCCAGGGAGCGCTACTCCGTGGACGCCACGGTAGCCCGCCAGAAGGAGATCTACGAAGCGGTGCTGCGACGCACGGCCCGAGCCGCGGAACGGGGCCGGGACGGCGTGCTGATTTGCGGCGCCTACGGCAAGGGCAACGCCGGAGACGACGCCATCCTCAACGCCATGGTCCACGCCCTGCGGGAGCAGGACCCGGACCTGCCCCTATATGCCACCTCCCGCTCCCCGGCGCAGACCGCCCGGGACGCGGGGATCGGAACGGTCTATACCTTCCACCCCTGGAAGGTGCGTCAGCGCATGCGGCGCACCGCCCTCTACCTCTCCGGCGGCGGCAGTCTGATCCAGGACTCCACCTCCTCCCGCTCTCTCTGGTATTATCTGCACTCCATCCGCGCCGCCAAACGGCACGGCAACGCGGTGATGATGTACGGCTGCGGCATCGGTCCCGTGAACCGGAAGCGCAACCGCCGGCGGGCCGCCAATACCATCCGCCGCTGCGTGGACCGGATCACACTCCGGGATCCCGCCTCCCTCCAGGAGCTGGAGGAGCTGGGCGTCCGCGGCGTCCCCACCCGGGTCACGGCGGATATGGCCTTCCTGGTGGCGCCGGCTCTGGCGGACCGGGTGGCGGCCTTCTGCGAGTCCAATCCCCAGCGTCCCTTCTCCGTGGAATGCCGCCTGCTGATCCTTGCTCCCCGTCCCTGGGGCGGCAGCCGGGCCCACGCGGCAGCCTTCGCCGCCGCCGCGGTCCACGCCCAGCGCAGCTACGGCCTGCTGCCGGTACTGCTGGCCATGGAGCCCGGGAAGGATTTGCAGATCTGCACAGAGACAGCGGCCATCGCCGCGGAAAGCGGTCTGAGCTGCCCGGTGGTGGAGGCTCCGGAGGACGCCGGCCTGGTGGTCGGCCTGATCCGTCAGGCGGACGCAGTGCTGGGCATGCGGCTCCACTCCCTGATCTTCGCCGCCGCCCAGGGCACCCCCTTCGCCGGCGTTTCCTATGACCCCAAGGTGGCCGGCTTCGTGGACTACATCGGCCAGGGGCTCTGCTGTCCCCTGGAGGAAGCGGACGCGGAACGGCTCTGCAGCATGGTGGACAGTCTCTGCCTGCGGGATCCCGCAGACTTCCGGGACGCCGCGCAGCGCCTGCGGGCTCTGGCTGAGGAGAACGCGAAGGAAGCCGTTGCGCTGCTGAGCGCCCGGCTGAAAACCGGCTAATCCCCGATCGCCGTTTCCCCGCACGAAGCAGTTGAAAATCGAAAAGAAGAAGGGTAAGAAATGAAAACGAATCGTATCTCCTACACGACCTCGCTGAAAAACCCCTTGGTCTGGCTCTCCGCGCTGCTGGCCCTGGCGACGCTGGCGGGCTTCATCGCCCGGGCCGTCTGGCCCGGCTGGAACGTCGGCTGCTGGACCCTCTGGCTCCGGGCCATTCTCCCGGCGCTGGCCGCCCTGTTTTTTGTCTATCAGCTGCTGGTTCGCGGCCGGGACCGGGTTTACCGCCTCTCCCTGCCCTTCTGGCTGCTGACTGCAAGCCTTCTCTACGCCGCCTGGGGCGCCCTGGCATGGTACTGGGCCCTGCTGCTTACCCTGGCGGGTCTGGTCGGCGCGTATCTGCTCCACCGGGCGCTGGCCGGGACCTTGCAGGGAGACTGGCTGCTGATCGTCCTGCCCGGGCTGTGGATGTGCGGCGTGATCCTCTCCAAAATGTCCGCGGTCGAAACCGTATTCCGGGACCCGGCGGAGTTCCCGCCGCACTGGCTGGAATGGCTGCCGGAGCTCCTGCTTCTGGCGGCGTATCTGCCCCTCTGCTTCGCCCTGAAGAAGCTGGAGGACGGGAAATACCACCCCACCTGGGGCGACCGGAACGACGGCCGCAAGCTCCGCAGCCTGGATCCCATCAACGTCGTCGGCACCTACATCATGCCGGAGCGGAATCAGGCCAACGTCTTCTTCCAGGATAAGCTGGAAATCACGGCCCTGGAAAAATACATCCGGGCCAAGCGCGCCGCGGGCTACGAGCAGTTCGGCATGACCGAGGCCCTGCTGGCGGCCTATGTGCGGACGGTCTCCAAGTTCCCCGGCGCCAACCGCTTCATCTCCGGTGAGAAAATTTACAGCCGCGGCGAGGATATGCAGTTCTGCATGACCATCAAAAAAGAGATGTCCAACGACGCGCCTGAGACCATCATCAAGCTCCATCTGCGCCCCGGCGACAGCCTGGACACCGTCTATCACAAATTCCACGACGCCATCGACGACGCCAAAAAATCCATGGAGCTGGACTCCAGCTTCGACGGCATCGCCAAGCTCTTCGGCATGATCCCCGGAGTCCTGCTGAAATTCGCCATCTGGCTGCTGAAATTCCTGGACTATTTCGGCCTTCTGCCCCGGATCATCCTGGAGCTCAGCCCCTTCCACGGGTCCATTTTCTTCACCTCCATGGGATCTCTGGGCATTCCGGCGGTTTTCCACCACCTTTACAACTTCGGCAATCTGCCCATCTTCCTGGCCTTTGGCCGGAAGTTCCGGGTCAACGAAACCCAGGAGGACGGCAGCGTGGTCAGCCGCAAGTACATCGACTACACCTTCAACGTGGACGAGCGCATCGTGGACGGCTTCTACTATGCCACATTGATCAAATTCTTCCATAAGCTGCTGCTCCACCCCGAACGGCTGGACGACCCGGATATGGAGATCAACGAGGACATTCCCTGAGCCTGTCCCCGCTTTGAGAAAACGCGCGTTCTCAATGAATGAAACAGAATAAGGAGGATCTATCTATGAAACACGCCAAGCTGATCGCCCTGGCTCTGGCCCTCTGCCTGCTGGCCGCTCTGCTGCTTGCCTGCAGCGACCCCGCCATGAGAGCCGCCGCCGGCAAATACACAGGCCAGTACACCAAGCTGGTGGGAGACGAAACCAAAAACGAGGAGCCCTTTACCCTGACCCTGAATGCCGACGGCAGCGGCACCCACGCCCGGGACGGCATGGAATTCAAGGTTAGCTGGACCCTGGAAGGGGAGAAGTTCACCATGAAGGAGAGCTTCATCGGAGATCCCATTGCGTACAGCGGCACCCTGAAGGACGGCGTGCTGGACATCTTCAACGGCGACCCCAACGACCCCTTCACCTACAACTACGTCTACAAAAAGCAGTAAGCCCATTGAACGCGGGTCCGACCGGAGCATTTGAAACGGTCGGACCCGCTTTTTGCGAAAAATGCTTGTATTTTTCGCGGCTTTGCTGTATAATTTATTAGATATCCAAAGTTTTACCCAATTCTGTGAGGTATATCTGCATGAAAAAGCTCAATGTCTGCGTCCTGTTTGGCGGTGTCTCCCCGGAGCACGAGGTTTCCCTGCGCTCCGCGGAGTCGGTCTTGAACCATCTGGACCCCGAAAAATACAATCTCTACCCCGTGGGCATCACCAAGGAGGGCAATTGGATCCTCTTTGGAGGCAGGGATTACGCCGAGCTGCCCACGGGCTCCTGGCGGCACCATCCCGCCAATCGCACCGCCGCCATCTCCCCCATCCGGGGCCAGGGCCTGCTGTCCTTTGAGGGCGACAACGTGGTCCGGGAGCGGATCGACGTGGTCTTCCCCGTCCTCCACGGCGAGAACGGCGAGGACGGCTCCGTCCAGGGCCTGCTGCAGCTGGCCGGAATCCCCTACGTGGGCTGCCATGTGGCCGCCTCCGCCGCCTGCATGGACAAGTGCCTGACCAAGCTCATCGCCGGCATGACCGGCGTGCGCCAGGCAGACTGGGAGCTGGTGACCCGGGAGCAGCTTCGCACCCGGCCCGAGGCCGCTCTGGACCGGGTGGAGGGCCGCTTCCGCTACCCCGTCTTTGTGAAGCCCGCCGGCACCGGCTCCTCCGTGGGCGTCAGCAAGGCCCGGGGGCGGGAGGCCCTGCTGGCCGCCCTGGAAAACGCCGTCCGCTTCGACCGCAAGGTGCTGGTGGAGGAGTTCATCCACGGGCGGGAGGTGGAGGTGGCCGTGCTGGGCAACGACACCCCCGCGGCCTCCGTCTGCGGCGAGATCGACGCGGGCGCCGAGTTCTACGACTACGAGACCAAATATATCACCGACACCTCCACCCTCTATATCCCCGCCCGGATCTCGGAGGAGGCCTCGGAGCAGGTGCGGCAGACCGCGGTGAAGGTCTATCAGGCCATGGGCTGCTCCGGCCTGGCCCGGGTGGACTTCTTCGTGGGCTTCGACAAGGAGGAGGTCGTCTTCAACGAGATCAACACCATGCCCGGCTTCACCTCCATCTCCATGTATCCCAAGCTCTTCGAGGCCAGCGGCATTCCCTATGGGGAGCTGCTGGACCGGTTGATCTCCCTGGCCCTGGAGGCCCGCTATGGCATGTGATTTCCTGCTCCATGTGAAGGGCGCCCAGCAGTACCAGGGTCGGGAGCCGGACACCATCGAGCTGACCACCGAGGCCTCCCTCACGGGGGAGGACGGGGTGCTGTTCCTGCGCTACCAGGAGTCGGAGCTCACGGGGCTGGAGGGCACGGAGACCTGCTTTGAGCTTCACCGGGGCAAGGTGGTGCTGCGGCGCAGCGGCGCCGTCACCAGCGAGATGATCTTCGTTCCCGGTCAGGTCCACGAGTCCCTCTACAATATGGAGGAGGGCGCCCTGATGATCACGGTCCGCACCCTGGCTGTGGAGGACGAGA
The DNA here is from genome assembly GCA_017509485.1 of Oscillospiraceae bacterium. Classification (GTDB taxonomy): domain Bacteria; phylum Bacillota; class Clostridia; order Oscillospirales; family Oscillospiraceae; genus JAFRPC01. The sequence continues at coordinate 13,737 of JAFWPP010000050.1, forward strand.
TGACCCTGTGCGGCGGCAAGCTGCACGTGTCCTACGCGATCTCGGTGGAGGGCCTGGGCACAGGACACATCGACTATTGGCTGGACGTCACGCCGAAATGATCGGCGCGCCTCGTGTCGGATCCCGGCGGATCCGCATACAATAAGGCAGAAAGGAGTATGCCTATGTTGAAGGTTCTGAAATTCGGCGGCTCTTCCATGGCCAGCGCCGCCCAGTACGCCAAGGTCAAGGCCATTGTGGAGGCGGACGACAGCCGCTCCGTGGTGGTGGTCTCCGCCGCGGGCAAGCGCAGCGGCGACGATCACAAGATCACCGATCTGCTCTATCTCTGCCATGCCCACATGCGCTACGGCGTGTCCTGCGACTCCGTGTTCGGGATGATCTCCCAGCGCTATCTGGAGATCCGGGACGATCTCGGGCTGAAAACCGATCTGGAGGGCGAGCTGGAGAAAATCCGGGCCGCCATGGACGCCGGCCTTTCCGAGGCCGCCCTGGTCTCCCGGGGCGAGTACCTCTCCGCGGTGCTGACGGCGGACTATCTGGGCTTCGACTTTGTGGACGCCACCAGCTGGCTCTTCTTCCGCATGGACGGCACCGTGGACCGGGACCGCTCCTACGCAGCCCTGCGGGAGCTGGCCAAGGGCCGGAAGATCGTGACCCCCGGCTTTTACGGCAGGGCGGCGGACGGCAGCATCCACACCTTCACCCGGGGCGGCTCCGATATCACCGGCGCTCTGGCCGCCGCGGCCCTGGACGCCGACGTCTATGAGAACTGGACCGACGTGTCCGGCATCCTGATGGCGGATCCCCGCATCGTGGAAAATCCGGAGTCCATCCCCTGCGTCACCTACGCCGAGCTTCGGGAGCTCAGCTATCTGGGCGCCCAGGTCCTCCACGAGGACACCATCTTCCCCGTGGCGGAGAAGCACATCCCCCTGAACATCCGCAACACCAACGATCCCGGGCACCCCGGCACCATCATCATGGAAAAATTCGAGGAGAGCGAGGAGGCCGGCGACGAGCGCCGCTTCATCACCGGCATCGCCGGCAGGAAGGACTACGCCGTGGTCAGCATTTCCAAGCGGGGCCTGAGCTCCGGCATCGGAGCCATCCGCAGGATCTATGAGATCTTTGAGAACCACGGTCTGGCTGTGGAGTACACCCCCAACGGCGTGGATACCTATTCCCTGGTGGTCAACGGCGCCAAGCTGGAGAAGGTGGTCCACAGCATCGTAGCCCAGCTCCAGGAGAAGCTGGCTCCGGACGAGATCCTCGTCACCAAGGGCCTGGCCATCGTGGCCGCCGTAGGCCGCCGGATGGCCAACCGCCCCGGCATCTCCGGCCGCATCTTCTCCGCTTTGGGCGACGAGGGCATCAACATCCGCCTGATTTCCCAGGGCCCCCGCGAGGTCAACGTCATCCTGGGCGTGGACAACGCGGACTACGCAAGGGCCGTGCGGGTACTCTATAACAGCTTTGTAAAATGAGTTATGATTGCCCTGCGGGCAAATTATGATTCGCCTTGCGGCGAAGTTATGATTTGCCTGACGGCAAAGTTAAGATGCCTGCGGCAGTGAGCAGCTTGTGCGAAGCACAATCATAACAATTGCGAAGCAAAATCATACCTTTCGCGAAGCGAAATCGTAACTCATATCAAAAGGAGGTTTATCCTATGAAGCAGTACAAGGTCGGCATTCTCGGCGCCACCGGTTCCGTGGGCCGCGAGATGATGAAGATCCTGCTGGAGCGGGAATTCCCCATCAGCGAGCTCCATCTCTACGCCAGCGAGCGCAGTGCGGGCAAGGTGGTGGCATGGAACAGCAAGCCCATCCAGATCGAGCTGGCCGCGGAGGACGCCTTTGAGGGTCTGGACATCGTCCTGGGCGCCGCGGAAAGCGATGTGGCAAAGCAATTCGCCCCCGCCATCGTCAAGGCCGGCGCTGTGTTTATCGACAATTCCTCCGCCTTCCGGCTGCGGGAAGACGTGCCTCTGGTGGTGCCGGAGGTCAACGCCGACGACGTAAAGCGGCACCGGGGCGTCATCTCCAACCCCAACTGTTCCACCATCATCGCCGTCACGGCGGTCAACGCCCTTCGGCAGCTCTCGCCCATTGTCTCCATGGTCGCCTCCACCTATCAGGCGGTCTCCGGCGCCGGAGCCGCGGGCCCCGTGGAGCTCAGCGAGCAGGTGAGCGCCGTCATGAAGGGTCTGCCCACCCAGCACAAGGTCTTCCCCCACCAGATCGCCTTCAACCTGATCCCCCAGATCGGCGGCGAACAGGAGAGCGGCTACACCTCCGAGGAGATGAAGCTCCAATACGAGGGCCGCAAGATCCTGCATCTGCCCGACATGAAGGTCAGCTGCACCTGCGTCCGGGTGCCCGTGGTGCGGAGCCATTCCATCTCCCTGAACATTCAGTTCCAGCGCCGTCTTTCCGTCTATGAGGCCCGGCGGGCCCTCCAGTTCGCCCCCGGCTGCAAGCTGGTGGACGACCTGTCCGAGGCCCAGTATCCCATGCCCCTGGACAGCTCCGACCAGGATCTGGTCTTCGTGGGCCGTATCCGCCCGGATCTGACCGACGAGAACGGCCTCTGCCTCTGGTGCTGCGGCGACCAGATCCGCAAGGGCGCCGCCACCAACGCCGTCCAGATCGCGGAGCTGCTGATCGCGGAATAATACTATATTATTTGATGAAACGGTTATAAACTCTTTTATCAAATATTCGTATAAGCCCGGGACAGGCGCATACAGACAAGAAGCACCGGATGAAACGGATTCTCCGTTTCATCCGGTGCTTTGCGCGCTTAAGAAAAGAGCAGTCTTTCCAGCGCCTGCGCCACGCCGCTCTCATCGCAGGAGGCGGTCACATAGTCCGCCGCGGCCTTGGCCTCGGGGCTGGCGTTGCCCATGGCGACGCCGATGCCGGCGGCCTTCAGCATCGTAATGTCGTTCAGATCGTCGCCAAAGGCCATGGTCTCCGCCGGTTCGGCCCCCAGATACGCCGCCAGCCGCGTCAGGGCTGCGCCCTTCCGGGCATCCAGACTGTTGAGCTCCACATTCCGGGGAATGGAGCTGGTAACGGCCAGATCCGGGAATCGCCGGGCCATTTCCCCCATCATTCGCTGCCGCAGCGCCTCATCCCGGAAAAACATCATGATTTTCTGGACGTCATGGCCCACCTGGGCCAGATGGGCCTTGAGCTCCGGCACCGGGGTACGGAGCTTTTGCAGCATTTCCAGGCTGTGCCTGTGGGGTGCAAACTCCGCCGCCCGCTCATAGTGGGCCCGGCTCATCCAGCCCCAGTCGTCCATGTAGCAGTCGTAGATCACCGGCAGGCTGTCCAGGAAGCTCATGATCTCCACTGCCCGCCGCCAGGGAATCTCCGCCCGGAAGATCGTCCGCCCGGTCCGGACGTCGCAGAGCTTCGCCCCGTTGATGGTAATGGCGTAGTGAAGGTAAGGCAGGCTCCGGACGTTCTCCGGAATGGCGTTGTAAAAGCGCCCGGTGGCCGGGACGATCTCGATCCCCATCCCGGCGGCTCGCCGCAGCGCGGCCTCGTTTTCCGGGCTCAGCTCCTTCTCCGTCGTCAGCAGGGTTCCGTCCAGGTCCAGCGCGATCAGCTTCATGCTCTCTCCTCCGTTTTCTCTTTTCTGTATCATACAGGATCGGGCGAAAAAAAGCAAGGGTCGTTTCCGCAAGTTCAAATTTGCAAATGATTTGCAAATTTCCTTGACAAACGCCCTGCGGCGTGCTATATTGAAGGTCGGCAAAATTGCGAATCATTCGCAGATTGGAGGCTCCCTATGCAAGCCTATATGACCCAGCCCCGGAAGCGGCTGCTCAACTATCTCCACCAGCACGCCGATGAAACCCTGACGGCCGGGCAGATCGCCCAGGACCTGCCGGAGATCAGCGTCAGCGCGGTCTACCGCAATCTCTCCGCCCTGGAGCAGGACGGCGCCGTGCGGAAGGTCGCCAAGGGCGGCAGCCGGGAGGTTTTCTATCAATATCTGAAGGCCGAGGAGTGCCGGGACCACCTCCATCTGAGCTGCAAAAAGTGCGGCAAAACCTTCCACATGGACGAGGCCGAGACCGAGGCCCTGCTGGACGCCATCGCCAAGCTGGACGGCTTCACCGTGGACCGGACGGACACCGTTCTTTACGGACTGTGCTCTGGCTGCCAGCACTCTGAATAGAAAGAGGAATTTCTTATGCGATATTGCAAGCTTCTGATTGTCCTTTTCGTGCTCTCAGCCCTGTTGCTGGGCTGCGGCCGAAACAACAGCACCGGGGCCACCGGCTCCACCACCCGCCCCGATGTGAAGGGCAAGCCCATCTCCGTGGTGGCCACGGTCTTCCCCGCCTACGACTGGGCCCGCCAGATCATCGGAGAGGACAACGAGCGGGTCGCCCTGACCCTGCTGCTGGACAAGGGCGCTGATTTCCACAGCTATCAGCCAACGGTGGAGGACATCTACAAAATCTCCACCTGCGATCTGTTTATCTACGTGGGCGGGGAATCCGACAAGTGGGTGCCCGACGCCCTGGCTCAGGCCACCAACAAGGATATGACCGTGCTCTGCCTGCTGGACGCCCTGGGCAGCGCCGTCCGGGAGGAGGAAGCTCCGGAGGGCGCGGAGGCGCACGAGGAGGAGGAAGCGGAGGGTCCCTCCTACGACGAGCACATCTGGCTCTCCCTGCGGAACGCCAGGACCCTCTGCGGCTCCATCCGGGAGGCGATGATCGGGCTGGATGACGACGGGGGAAAAACCTACTGGCCCAACTTTAAGGCCTACGACGAGAAGCTCAACGAGCTGGAGCACGCCTACGCCGAGACGATCGCCGCCGCCCCCCGCAGGATCCTGCTCTTTGCCGACCGCTTCCCCTTCCTCTATCTGGCAAAGGACTACGATCTGACTTGCTTCGCCGCCTTCTCCGGCTGCTCCGCCGAGAGCGAGGCCAGCTTTGAGACGGTGAACTTCCTGGTGAACAAGCTGGACGAGCTGGAGCTCTCTCATATCCTGGTGCTGGAGGGCGGGGACACCCGGCTGGCTGAGACCATCATCGCAAACTCCCGGGCGAAGAGCGCCCAGGTTCTGAGCATCAATTCCCTCCAGTCCGTCACCGCCCGGATGATTGACGAAGGCGTCACCTACCTGGGGGTCATGGAGCAAAACCTGGAGGTCCTGAAGCAAGCGCTGAACTGAGCAAATCGGGATTTGTCGGGATCATTCGTAGGGGCCGATGCCCACATCGGCCCTATCCCGTATCGGTGTGAGGGCCGATGTGGGCATCGGCCCCTACGGAGCGACTCTGTCGTCGATACCTCCCCTCATCCGGCGCTTCGCGCCACCTTCCCCCCAAGGGGAAGGCATCCCGACAAATCCGAA
>JAFWPP010000037.1:0-16464 GCA_017509485.1 Oscillospiraceae bacterium
ACATCGGCCCTATCCCGTATCGGTGTGAGGGCCGATGTGGGCATCGGCCCCTACGGAGCGACTCTGTCGTCGATACCTCCCCTCATCCGGCGCTTCGCGCCACCTTCCCCCCAAGGGGAAGGCATCCCGACAAATCCGAATCGTGCGGAAAGGAGGCCCTCTGATGGCCCTTCTCAGCTGCCGGGATCTCTCCCTCGGATATGAGGGAAAGCCCATCCTGGAGCACATTTACTTTGAAGTGAATATCGGCGACTATCTCTGCATCGTGGGAGAAAACGGCTCCGGCAAATCCACCCTGATGAAAACGATCCTCGGCCTGATCCGCCCCCTCAAGGGGCAGGTCCTCACGGGGGACGGTCTTCATCAGAATGAGATCGGCTACCTGCCCCAGCAGACCCTGGTTCAGCGGGATTTCCCCGCCAGCGTCTATGAGATCGTCCTTTCCGGCTGCCAGGGACGGCAGGGCATGCGGCCCTTCTACACCCGGGCTGACAAGGAGTTGGCCTGGAAGAATATCCGCCGCATGGAGATCGAGCATCTGGCCCGGCGCTGCTACCGGGAGCTCTCCGGCGGCCAGCAGCAGCGGGTCCTTCTGGCCCGGGCCCTCTGCGCCACCCGAAAGCTCCTGCTGCTGGACGAGCCCGTGGCGGGCCTGGACCCGAAGGTCACGGCGGAGATGTATCAGCTCATCTCGGAGCTCAACCGGAAGGACGGCATCACTGTGGTGATGATCTCCCACGACCTGGAGGCCGCCCTGCGTTACGCCGACCACATCCTCCACATCGGCGCCCGGATCTACTTCGGCGCCGTGGAGGGCTATCTCAGCTCCGAGACCGGCGCCCGCTGGCTGGCGAAGGGGGGCGAAGCCCAATGAGCATGCTGTTGGAATACCTGCAAAAAAGCTATATGCAGAACGCCCTGCTGGTGGGCGCGCTGGTGGCCCTCTGCGCGGGCCTGCTGGGGGTGACCCTGGTGCTGCGCCGCTTCTCCTTCATCGGCGACGGCCTGAGCCACGTGGCCTTCGGCGCTATGACGGTGGCCGCCGTGCTGGGGCTCACCAACGATATGCTGCTGGTGATGCCCGTCACCATCCTCTGCGCCGTGCTGCTGCTGGCGGCGGGAACCAACACGAAGATCAAGGGCGACGCCTCCGTGGCCATGATCTCCGTGGGCGCTTTGGCCATAGGCTATCTGCTGATGAATCTCTTCCCGCCCCGGGGCAAGGGGAATATCTCCGGCGACGTCTGCACCACCCTCTTCGGCGGCACCTCCATCCTGACCCTGACAAAGGCCGAGGTCTGGCTGTCCATCGCCCTGTCGGTGGTGGTGGTGATCTTTTTCCTGCTGTTCTACCACAAGATCTTCGCCGTCACCTTTGACGAGAGCTTCGCAGCCGCCACCGGCTCCCGCACCCGGCTGTACAATTTTGCCATCGCCGTCATCATCGCGGTGGTGGTGGTTCTGGCCATGAAGCTGGTGGGCTCTCTGCTGATCTCTGCTCTGGTGGTTTTCCCGGCCCTCTCGGCCATGCGGGTCTTCAAGAGCTTCCGCTCGGTGTCCGTCTGTGCCACCTGCATTTCCGTGCTCTGTGCGGTCGTCGGCATCCTGACCGCCGCCGTGGCGGGCACTCCCGTGGGCTCCACCATCGTGGTGGCCAACATTGCCGTCTTCGGCCTGTTTACCCTGGCGGGCTTTCTCCGCTCCAGATAAACCAAGTGAAATCGGAGGTATCACCCATGAAGAAATTGATTCCTTTGTTCCTGTCCCTGCTGGTCCTGATCAGCCTTAGCGCCTGCAAGGGCTCCGACGGCAAGAATCCCGCCGGTGCGCCGGGCAGCGCGGAGTCCGGCGGCACCCAGGACAGCGAAGACCTCAAGCCCCGGGAGGCGCAGAGCATGCCCACCCTGCTGAACCAGACCGAATATGTCCTGTATCAGAACACCTTCTTCAACAACATGGCTGACGACTATCTGGGCAAGACCTTTACCAAAGAGGGCACCTTCACCCGCCTCTACGACGCCTTCAGCGAGAAGACCCGCTATTATGTCTGGGGATACATGGACGCCACCAAATGCTGTGACTGGCAGTGGGAATTCCTCCCAAAGGACCCGGACAGCCTGCCCGCCAACGGCAGCCTGGTCCGGATGACCGGCACCATGCTCCGGGACGACGCCGCGCTGGACAAGATCTGGTTTACCGACGCCAGCGTAGAGCTGCTGACCGCCTATCAGCCCGCCGCCTGCGAGGTGGACATGACCACCATGGACGCCACTCTGGAGCGGGTCCAGCTGCTGAACATGCAGTACAAGCCCGCCGCCTTCGCGGGCAAGACCCTCCGGCTCTACGGGCGGATTCTGAACCCCACCACGATCCAGCACCCCTACTACGACAACGCCTGGACCCAGATGCTGGAGGTTGGGGAGCAGCTTCCCGCCATCGGCACCATGGTGATCGTCAGCGGTTCCTGGCAGGACGGCAAGATCCTTACCGACCGGGTGGAGCCCACCGGCGACTACTGACGCGAAGCTTCCATCTGAACGCCGTAATTCCCCTCGAAAATCCGCAAGACCCCTGCGTCCGCAGACGCAGGGGTCTTGTTCGTTCTGTTCTCAGAGCTCTGGCTCAGGGCTCCTCGTCCCAATCGTCGGGCTCTGCCTCCACATACTCCGCAGGGGGTTCGATGGTCTCAACGCTGTCAAAGTCGGAGTAGTGCAGCGCCAGCTTGCCGTGCATTTCGCCGACATCCTCCGAGTCCTCGCCGTCCTCGGCCATGGATTCCGCCAGCATCTCGTCCAGATCCAGGATGAAGCCGGTGATGCGGCCGCTGGCCTCGTCGATGCGGAAGATCATGGGGAGCTTCACATCCTTCTCGTCCTCGTCCTCGCTGTCGTCCGCATCCAGCATCTCCGTGGTTTCGCTGCCGCTCAGAACACCGGCGCCGAGCTGCATCAGCACGCGAGCCTGCTTCATGGTGGCGTTGACCGTCACCACATACTCCCCGCCGTCCTTGGCGGTAACGGCGTCCAGGGTGCTGTAGTCGAACTCTTTCGCTTCCTGCTGCTCGTCCTCTTTTTCACCCAATTCGGTCTCGGAGCGTTCAAAGGTCTGCGCGTCGTTGTCCCATTCGTAGGAGATGCTCTTGTTGTCCTCCACAAAGGTGTACTCCTCGATGGGGGATTCCATAAAGCCGAACAAGGACACGTTGCCCTTCAGATGGGTGGCGTTGGGATCGGCGGTATGCTCGCCGTCGGCGCTGTAGATCATTTCCATGGAGCCCAGCTGATCGGCGATGATCTCAATGCTCATCTCCATCTTGAAGCGCAGGGACTTGACCTCCTTCATCTTCTCCGCAGCAACCTTCAGCAGTTGGGCGCCGTCCACGTCCACAGGCTCCAGGGCCTCGGTGGTGGCAGGAGCTTCGGTGACGAGGGCCTCGGTGACGGGGGCATCCGTTGCGGGAGCCTCCGTGCCGGCAGGCTCGCTCTGGTGCTGGGTATCGGACTCAGCGGGGGCAAGGGGGGCCGCAGTGGTGGCGGGGGCGGCGGTGGTGGCGGGGCTCTTCTCGTTTTGGCAGCCGGCAAAGAGGCTTGCCGTCAGCAGCAGAACCAGAAGGATCGCAATCAGTTTCTTCATATCACATTCTCCTTTCATATCTAAAAAATTTCTTATGTGTCCTAAATGTAATCGAATTTTGCAAAATTGTCAAGGCCTTTTTGCGGCTGTATCGGCTTCCGGCCCTTCCCCGTCCCGCAGGCATTCAAAGCGCTCGCTGTGGGCCCTGGCGTAATCGTTCAGGATCTGCCAAAGGGGCCGCAGGGCGCCCAGCTTCGCGTCGACGCCGTCAAAATCGTAACGCTTGTACAGCTCCTGCTGCCGGGACCAATCGAAGCCGGACAGCGCCCGCAGGTCGATTTGATTGTCTTCCAGGAATTGCTCCAGCACCGTCCTGTGCTCGACGGCGCCGATCCGGTCCAGATCCTCCAACAAAGCGGGGGCGACTTCCCGCCCGCCGGGATTGGCGAAATAGCTGAACAGGCCGCCGCAGGAGAACTCCATGTTGAACTCGTCTGCCCGGTAGAAGACCGCCTCCGGCTCCGTCCGGGTCAGCAGCAGCGCCGGGTCCAGGGGCTCGCAGAGGTCCAGGGTCTCTATGCGCAGTTTGTCGTAGAGCTCGTATTCCGCCGCGATCTGCCGGGAATAGGGGTTGTTCAAGGCCGTGTCCAGGCCCAGGGGCAGGAGGGCCTCCGGGATGTAATCCCCGGGCTCCAGCTCCAGGAAACGGTCATAGAATTCCAGCAGCACATAGCTCACGCTGTCCCTGCGCGCCGGAGTTTTGACGGCGTAGACAAAGCCCGTCTCGCCGGCGGAAACAGCCAAGGGCTCCGTGCCGTTTGCGAAGCCGGTGACGGAGTAGACGCCCCGGTACTCGGTCCGGGGCAGAGCGGCCAGGCGCTCCAGCTCCAGAGCATAGGCCTCCGGCGTATAGTCCACCGTGAGATAGGCCAGGAAGGCCGGGTCCAGGCTGCTGTGGGCCAGATAGCGGAAGCCCGCGACCTTCATGTCCTCCGTGAGTGCGGCGGGGAAAATGCCCTCGTTCAGGCCGAAGCTGCCCCGCAGCTTCCCGGCGGCGCCGGGGCCCAGAAGGGCCTCGTATTCCGCAATATCCTCATGGAGCTCGTCTCCGTCCGCCGCCTTCGACAGGCCGAAGACCGCGGAAAAGAGGCCGCAGCCGCTGAGACAGAAGACGCACAGGAGCACAGACAGCAGGATCAGCAGAGATTTCAGTTTCATGGCGGTCACCCTTTTGGCAGACTCAGGCCAGGTTCAGGTGCCTGCGGGTCATGAACCAGGCCAGGAAGTAGAAGACCCCGCAGAAAACCAGGTTCCAGGCCAGACTGTAGAGCATGGAGAAGTCCACCGCGCTCTGGAACGTGACGGACGCGCTCTGCAAGGCGCCGCTGCGCAGGAGCGCCGTACACAGATTGGAAATCAGGCTCTTGCCGATGGCAAGGGCGAAATAGAACAGGATGCTCATGCCGGTCTTGCTGCGATTGCAGCTGTGGCCCATGGCAACGGCGGCAAAGATCTGCAGGATCATGGTCAGCAGGCCCACCGTACCGGTGGCGACGGATTTCAGCACTGCGCCGCTGAGGTCCAGCTCTACATGGCCGAAGATGGAGCCGACCGTGTCATGGAGCTCCTGCAGAAAGCGGACGCCCGCCAGGCAGAGGAGCACGCTGACGGCGATGGCGCAGTAGCAGGCCAGCACCGCGAGGGCGCTCACCAGCAGGCGGCTCAGCAGGATGGCATGGGTGCTGACGGGGAGGGTGTTGGTCAGATAGCCCTCGTCCCCGTAGACGGAGCGGGTGAAGCGCTGGATCAGGAACACCGCCGTCAGCACCACCGCCGCCCCGCAGCCCAGGAAAAAGAATACCACAAAGGTCACGCCCACCACCCGCATGGCGGCGTCGTTCACGCCCTCCAGCAGGGCGATGGAGCCCCGGGCCAGGCCCGCCATCAGCAGCAGACCGCCGAAAACCGGCAGCAGCAGGCGGAAGCTCTCGCGGAGCTCGTGCTTCACTAACTTCAGAAACATCTGAATTCCTCCCTGAACAGGGCGTCCACAGACTTGCCCAGCTCCTCGCGGATCTGATCTACGGAGCTGTGGCGCAGGATGTGTCCGCCGTTGATGAAGATCACCTCGTCAAGGATCTGCTCCACGTCGGCGATCAGATGGGTGGAGATGACCACCGCGGCCTGGGGGTCGTAGTTGCCGATGATGGTGTGGAGGATGTAGTCCCGGGCCGCCGGGTCCACGCCGCCGATGGGCTCGTCCAACAGATAGAGCCTGGCCCGGCGGCTCATCACCAGGATCAGCTGGACCTTCTCCCGGGTGCCCTTGGACATCTGCTTGATGCGCTGGTTTTCGGAAATTCCCAGATGGTTCAGCATGGTCTCCGCCCGCTGGCGGTCGAAATCGGCGTAGAAATCGCCGAAGTAGTTCAGCAGCTGCCGCACGTTCATCCAGTCCGCCAGATACGTCCGCTCCGGAAGATAGGAGACGATGCGCTTGCTCGCCGTGCCCGGCGCCTCCCCGTTGATTAGGATGCGGCCGGCGCTGGGGGTCAGCAGGCCGTTGGCCAGCTTGATCAGGGTGGTCTTGCCGCTGCCGTTGGGGCCCAGCAGGCCCACGATCCGTCCCGGCTCCAGGCTCAGATTCACATCCTCCAGGGCCGCCACCGGGCCATATCTTTTGGTCAAATGCTCACAGCTCAGAATTGGCATCTTGTTCCGCTCTCCTTTCCGGCTCCACCTGCCTGTGAAGCGCCGCTTCGGCCTCCGCCGGTCCGTAGCCCAGCTCGGTCATGGTCTGCAAAAAGCGCCGGATCTGCGCCGCGGCCAGGCGTTCCCGAACCGCGGCGATGACGGCCTCCTCCTGGGTCACGAAGTGGCCGGCGGTGCGCTGGCTGTAGATCAGCCCGCTCCGCTCCAGCTCCGTCAGCGCCTTTTGCATGGTGTTGGGATTGACCCCCGCCGCCTCCGCGAAGGCCCGGACCGAGGGGAGCCGCTGGCCGGGCTGCAGAACACCGGAGACGATCATCCGCTGGATCCGTTCCACCAGCTGGGCATAGATGGGGGCGTCATTGTGAAATGCCCATCGCATGGCATCCCCTCCTTTCTGTCTGATTGTACTATTACTATAATACAGTTGATGATGTTTGTCAAGGGCTTTTCCCCTGTCGGACGCGGAAACCCCCGGATTTCCAAGGAAATCCGGGGGTCGTCTGCGGAGGGAACGAAGCCTGCGGCTTATTCCGCCAGCTTCTGATACTTGTTGTACTTCTCGGCGCTGAAGGCCTTGGCCTGGGCCAGCAGGGCGTCGGCGTCCGCCGGGAAGGTGCGGCGCAGGGAGGCGTAGCGGACCTCGCCGTTGAGGAAGTCCTCCAGGGGCACCGTGGGCTCCTTGCTGTCCAGGACGAAGGGGTTCTTGCCGGCCTTTCGCAGCTCGGGGCTGTAGCGGTACAGGAACCAGTAGCCGCTGTTGACCGCCAGCTTGGCCTCCTCGGTGGACCAGCCCATGCCCTTGACGATACCGTGGTTGATGCAGGGGGCGTAGGCGATGATCAGGGACGGGCCCTTGTGGGCCACGGCCTCCCGGATGGCCTTGATGGCCTGGTTGGGGTTGGCGCCCAGGGCGATGGAGGCCACGTACACGTCGCCGTACTCGGCGGCCAGCAGGCCCAGATCCTTCTTGACGGTGCGCTTGCCCGCAGCGGCGAACTGGGCCACCGCGCCGATGGGCGTGGCCTTGGAGGCCTGACCGCCGGTGTTGGAGTAGACCTCGGTGTCCACCACCAGGATGTTGACGTCGATGCCGGAGGCCAGGACGTGGTCCAGACCGCCGTAGCCGATGTCGTAGGCCCAGCCGTCGCCGCCGTACATCCACATGCTCTTGCGGACGAAGTGCTCTTGGTTCTCCTTCATGTATTCCACGTTCTCGCCGGTCTCGGCGGTCTTCGCCAGGGCCTCCAGCACGGCGTCGGCCAGCGCGCGGGCCTTCTCGTCATCCTCGTAGCCCGCGATCCAGGCCTCCAGGGCGGCCTTCAGGCTCTCGTCCTTCGCCTCGGCGATGTAAGCTTCGGCCTTGGTCCGCAGGGCCAGGCGCTGGGCCTGGACGGAGAGGACCATGCCCAGGCTGTACTCGGCGTTGTTCTCGAACAGGGAGTTGGAGATGGCGGGGCCGTGGCCGCGGCTGTTGGTGGCATAGGGATAGCTGGGGATGGAGAAGCCCCAGGCCTGGGTGCAGCCGGTGGCGTTGGCCACGATCATGCGGTCGCCGTAGAGCTGGGTCAGCAGCTTCATGTAGGCGGTCTCGCCGCAGCCGGCGCAGGCGCCGGAGAACTCCAGCAGGGGCTGCTCGAACTGGCTGCCCTTGGCGGAGAACTTGTCCATGGGGTTCTTCTTCTCGCTGAGGCCCATGCTGTACTCCCAGTTGGCCGCCTCCGGCAGCTGGCTGGCGATGGGCTTCATGGCCAGGGCTTTGTCCTTGGCCAGGCAGGCGGTGACGCAGGTGCCGCAGCCGGTGCAGTCCAGCGGGTCCACCTGCAGGCGGTAGCGCAGGCCCTCGAAGCCCTTGCCCTTGGCCTCCTTGGTGACGTAGCCCGCGGGGGCAGCCTGGACCTCCGCCTCATTCAGCAGGAAGGGACGGATGGCGGCGTGGGGGCAGTAGAAGGAGCACATGTTGCAGCCGATGCACTTCTCCGCGTCCCACTCGGGGACGAAGGCGGCGAAGCCGCGCTTCTCGTACTTGGAGGTGCCGATGGGCACGGTGCCGTCGGCCATGTCCTTCCAGGCGCTGACGGGGAGCTTGTCGCCCCGCTGGTCGTTGACCATGCGCATGATGGTCCTGATGTAATCGGGCTGGTTCTCGTTGACGGGCTTGACCTCGTCGGGCAGCTTGGCCCAGGCGGGATCCACGGGGACCTCCACGATGCCGTCCAGGCCCCGGTCCACGGCGGTGTAGTTCATGTTCAGGACCTTCTCGCCCTTGCGGCCGTAGGTCTTGGTGATGGCGTCCTTCATGTAGCGCACCGCGTCGTCGATGGGCAGAACGCCGGAGAGCTTGAAGAAGGCGGACTGCAGCACCGTGTTGGTGCGGTTGCCCAGGCCGATCTCCGCGGCGATGTCCGTGGCGTCGATGGTGTAGAATTTGATGTTCCGCTCCGCGAGGGTCCGCTTGAGCTTGTTGGGCAGGTTGGCGATGAGCTCGTCGCCCTTCCAGACGGTGTTCAGCAGGAAGGTGCCGTTGGGCTTGATCTCCTCCACGATGTCGTACTTCTTGACGTAGCTCTCATTGTGGCAGGCCACGAAGTCCGCCATGGTGACGTAGTAGGTGGAGAGGATGGGATTGTGGCCGAAGCGCAGGTGGCTCTTGGTGACGCCGCCGGACTTCTTGGTGTCGTACTCGAAGTACGCCTGTACGTATTGATCGGTGTTGTCGCCGATGATCTTGATGGAGTTCTTGTTGGCGCCCACGGTGCCGTCGGAGCCCAGGCCCCAGAACTTGCAGGAGATGGTCTTCTCGTCGGCGGTGACGATGTTCTCGCCCACGGGCAGGGAACGGAAGGTCAGATCGTCCTCGATGCCCACGGTGAAGTGGTCCTTCCGCGCGCCGAGCATATTGTCGTAGACCGCCTTCATCATGGCGGGGGTGGTGTCCTTGGAGGACAGACCGTAGCGGCCGCCCAGCAGGACGGGACGGTTCTCACGGTTGAAGAGCACGCCGGCCACGTCCTCGTACAGAGGCTCGCCGTTGGCGCCGGCCTCCTTGGTGCGGTCCAGCACCGTGAGGACCTTGCAGGTGGCGGGGATGGCCTTCAGCAGATGCTCGGCGGAGAAGGGACGGTAGAGATGGACCTGGATGAAGCCCACCTTCCGGCCCTGGGCGTTCAGATAAGCCACGACCTCCTTCAGACAGTCGGAGACGGAGCCCATGGCCACCACCACATATTCCGCGTCGGGGGCGCCAAAGTAGTTGAAGAGCTGGTAGTTCCGGCCCGTCAGCCGGTTCATCTTCTCCATGTATTCCTCGACGATGGCCGGAGCGGCGTCGTAATAGGGGTTGACGGCCTCGCGGCACTGGAAGGCGGTGTCGGGGTTTTGGACGGTGGAGCGCATGACGGGGCGCTCGGAGTTCAGGCTGCGCTTACGAAAACGCTTCAGGGCCTCCATGTCCACCATCTTGGCCAGGTCGCCGAAGTCCAACACGTCGATCTTCTGCAGCTCGTGGGAGGTGCGGAAGCCGTCGAAGAAGTGCATAAAGGGAACGCTGGACTTGATGGCGGACAGATGGGCCACCGCGGCCAGGTCCATACACTCCTGCACCGAGGAGGAGGCGATCTGGGCAAAGCCTGTCTGGCGGCAGGCCATGACGTCAGACTGATCGCCGAAGATGGAGAAGAAGCTGGTGCCCACGGTACGGGCAGCCACGTGGATGACGCCGGGGAGCAGCTGACCGGCGATGCGGTAGAGCGGAGGCACCATCAGCATCAGGCCCTGGGAGGCCGTGTAGCTGGTGGAGAGGGCGCCGCATTCCAGGGAGCCGTGCATGGCGCCGCAGGCGCCGGCCTCGCTCTGCATTTCCACCAGCTTGACCGGATGGCCAAACATGTTTTTCATGCCGTTGGCGGCCCAGACGTCCACGTGCTCCGCCATGGGGCTGGAGGGGGTGATGGGATAAATGGTTGCTACCTCTGTAAAAGCATAGCTCGCGTACGCAGCGGCTTCGTTGCCGTCCATGGTTTTTTTCTTCATAAGATGCCGATCATTCCTTTCGCAAAACTACTGAAGTCATATACGGATCTGCTTCCGCTTCTATTATACAACGCTCCACGTCTAAAGTCAATTTAGGAATACGCAGAAAGCGAAGGGCGGCGTGGGAAAAGTCTCCCCCGCCGCCCTTCGCGCCGTGTTCTTCGTGGGGTCACATCCCCAGCTTTTTCATCTCCTCCAGGATCTCCGCCTGGCTCTTTTCCCCGGCTCCCTCTCCGGGGATCTGATCCTCCTGGCCTGGCATCAGGGGGGTTCCGTTTTCGTCGAGAATGAAGTCGCCGGCATCGTCCACCAGGGGCAGCAGAGGCTTGAACTGGGGCAGCAACAGCTTTGCCGTCAGCATGGCGATGGCTCCGAAGCCGAAGAAGGTCCAAATGAAGGCGTAGAGGGGCATCATTTGGGCGTCCAAATAGCTCAGCAGCAGGGGAAACACATGGAAGAACAGCAGGACGAGGAGCTTCAGGGGCTTCTTGAAAGCGAAGTAGTAGCCGCTGCGGAAGAGCACCGGCAGCCGGTTGGCGAAGGCCGCCATGGTGGGGAAGAGGTAAATCACGCCGATCAGCAGCACCACGCCCACCGCGTAGATGGCGTAGCGGAACTTGACCATGGCGCCGCCCATGTGCAGCAGGAAGCGCACGTCGACCCAGCCCAGGGCCGCCACGGCCAGGACCGCGAGCCATGCGATGGTGGCCTGCTTGAAGTTGGACTTGAAGCCCGCCCAGAACTGCTTGAAGGGGTTCAGCACCCCGTCGCCCCGGAGGGTCTTGAGCATGACATGGTCCAGGGCGGCCCAGGCCGCGCCGATGGTGACGACCGGCATGCAGAAGAGCACGAACATCAGGTTCGCACCGATGATGATGCCCAGCTTGGTCATCAGCTTGCCGAAGCTGCTCTCATTGAATAAAAAAGCGTTGATGCGTTCGCGCAAGGCTCAGCCCTCCTTCAGAACGAATTGCAAAAACAGGGCGACGTTGTCCAGGTTTTCGGAATGGGCGGCGACGCCCAGGGCGCAGCCCGTGGGATACAGCCGGTACCGGGTCACCAGCAGGCTGTCCGAAATGTCAAAGCCCACGGGGATGTCTCCGGATTCGGCGCTGTGGAACCAGATCACCCGGTCCCGGTATCGCTCCAGCAGGGGCTTGCAGCGCTCCAAGCGCAGATCCGTCAGCCGTCCGGACTGGGCCAGCGCCTCCAGGGAGGCCGGCTCCATGGTAACGAAGTCCAGGATCCCGGCGTCCGCCAGGGCTACGAAGGCGTTGTAGTAATCGTTGCCCTTGGCCTGGTCCTTCAGGTAGTCAAAATAGGACGAGGCGTTGAACTCCACCTTTTTCTGACTCAGATCCAGCTGGGCATAGTCCGTGAAATCCTCCCAGCGCTCCGAGCCGGTGCCGGCCTCCGTCATGGTGTTGGCGAAGATGCCGTAGAGCCAGTAGCCCTCGATGTTGTTGGAGATACGGACGGCCAGGAAGATCGTGATGAACAGGAAGAAGGCGATCCCGATGATCCAGAGCTTGTAGTAGTTCCAGATGTATTCGATTGCTTCCTTCCCGCTGAGGCTCCGGAGCTTTTTCCGCTCCGTGTCCCGCCACTGCTTCAGCCGTTCTCCCATGGACATGTCCTCCCTTCCGCCTTCGCAGCGGCCGCTGAATCCAGCGGCCGCCGCGGGGATCTCTTTGTTCAGTTGACCCTGTGCAGATGGAGCTGAACGGCGGGATAGTCCCCCAGCAGCTGGGGCAGGGTGTAGCCGCCGTACATCAGCGCCGCGCCGGAGCGGACGGTGTCGTCCTCCTGCATGGCGTAGACGGCCTCAGGGTCCAGGCCCTTCAGCTTCACATGCAGCAGCGGGCCGTTGGCGTGGGGCGATTTCACCACCACGTTCAGCAGGGCCCTGGACTTGTCCTGGCTGACGAAGAGCCAGGCCGCAGCGTCCTGGGCCTCGGTAAACTCATCCAGCCGATAGTAGAGGCCCCGCTGCAGCAGCTCCTCGTCCTCCTGGAAATGGCCGATCTGGTGGCGGATCTCCTCCAGCTCTTCCTCCGAGAGCTTTGCCAGGTCCAGCTCGTAGCCAAAGGCGCCGGACATGGCCACATAGCCCCGGGTTTGGAGGGGTGTGGTGCGGCCGGTCTGGTGGTTGGGGGCCGCGGAGACGTGGGCGCCGAGGGTGCTGATGGGGTAGGCAAAGCTGGTGCCCCGCTGGATGGTCAGGCGTTCAATGGGATCGGTGTCGTCGGAGCACCAGATCTGGGGCGTGTAGTGCAGCATGCCCGCGTCGAAGCGTCCGCCGCCGCCGGAGCAGCCCTCAAAGAGGACCTGGGGGAAGCGGGAGGTCAGGGTCTCCAGCACCCGGTATAGGCCCAGCATATAGCGGTGCCCCGTCTCCCCCTGCCGCTCGGCAGGCAGGGCGTGGGAGTAGAGGTCGCAGACGGCGCGGTTGTAATCCCACTTGATATAGGAGATATCATACTCGGTCAGGAGCCTGGAGATGGAGTCGATGATGAAGTCCTGAACCTCCCGGCGGGACAGATCCAGCACCAGCTGGTTCCGGCCCAGGGTGGGCTTTCTGCCGGGAGCCGCCAGGGCCCAGTCCGGGTGGGTCCGGTAGAGATCCGAGTCCTCGTTCACCATCTCGGGCTCCACCCAGATGCCAAAGAGCAGGCCCAGGTCCCGGATGCCCTGAATCAGGCTGCCCAGGCCCTCCGGCAGCTTCTCTTTGTTTTCAACCCAGTCTCCCAGGCCGGCGTTGCCGTCCTTGCGGCCCTGGAACCAGCCGTCGTCCAGAACGAAGAGCTCCACCCCCAGATCCTTGGCCCGGCGGGCCAGATCCAGGATGCGGTCCGCCCGGATGTCGAAGTAGGTGGCCTCCCAGCTGTTGATCAGCACGGGTCGGTGGGCCAGACGGTACGCGCCCCGGCATACGTTCTCCCGGACGATCCAGTGATATTGCTGGCTCAGGCGGGTCAGGCCGTCGGCCCAGGACAGCAGGACCTCCGGCGCGGCGAAGCGCTCGCCGGGCGCCAGGCGCCAGCGGAAGCTCTCGTCCCCGGGGCTCATGACGGCGCGGACGGAGCCGTACTGCTCCCGCTCCACCTCCGCCCGGAAGCTCCCGGAATACAGATACATCATGCCGTAGCAGTCGCCGTGATCCTCGGTGGCCCGGTGGTCGCAGAGGATCAGAAAGGGGTTGTGCTCGTGGCTGGACATCCCCCGGCGGGAGCCCACGGTCTGGATCCCGTTCATCACAGGCCGGCGTTCCGGCTGCCGCTCCAGGCAGTGTCTGCCGTGGAAGTGGAGCAGATCCCAGTTTCCGTAGGGCAGCTCCAGACAGGCGGAGCCCGCCTTTTCCAGGATCATTTCCCCCTCGCCGCCGTTCTCATAGACAGCGGCCCGGGCAATGATGTTTTTCTCCGCAAAGACGCCGTAGAGCAGGCGGACGGTCAGGCCGTTCACCGGGTCCCGGAGGGTCAGCTCCAGGGTCTCCGCGCTGCAATCCGCGTCCCAGGCGGCAGGCAGGCCGGGCAGGCTGTACTTGCCGGGCCGGATCTCATGGCTGACGTAGCGCAGATCCGCGCAGCGGCTGCCGTCCGGGTTCTGCACCCCAAGGCTGGGGATCCGGAAATCGCCCACGCCGCAGGAGCTGAATTCCTGACAGACCGCGTCCAGGGAATAGCTCCGGTCCGGCTTGGTCAGATAGGGGTTGCCGGAAAAGCCGTGATCATAGTTCCTGTGCAGATAGCTCAGATTCTCATCGCCGATGCGCCGGCCGTAGTAGACATGGCGCAGATAACCGTAGGCATCTTCCGAACCGCCGAGCTGGGCGTGGATCCCTTTCAGTCCTTTATGAGCGGCATGGAGGCGGTGATCCCCATCTCCTTCGGGACCTTGTATGTGATCGTCAACGCTGTCCTGCTGATCTTTTCCCTGATCTTTGATCGGCGGCAGATCGGCCTGGCCACCATCATCAACCTGACCCTGCTGGGCTATGTGGCGGAGTTCTCCGAAAAGCTGCTCCGCTCCCTCTTTCCTGGGCCGAGCCTGGCGGGGCGCGTGCTCCTCCTGGCGGTCGCCCTGGTCCTGCTCTGCTTCAGCTCCGCTCTGTACTTCAACGCGGATCTGGGCGTCTCCACCTACGACGCGGTCTCCCGTGTGGCGGCGAAGCGTCAGAACCGGATTCCCTTCCGCTGGTGCCGGATCATCAGCGACGTGATCTGCGTCTGTGTCGCGGCCCTGCTGCTGCGGCTCGGAGGCAAAACCTGGAGCGGTGTGACCGCCTTCATCGGCCCTGCCACCATCATCACCGCCTTCTTCATGGGGCCTCTGATCAGCTTCTTCTCCAATAAACTGCCCAGCTTTCAAAAATAAATTTCAGCAGGCTCCGCGGGGAGGTCCTTCGACGAAGGATCTCCCCGCGTTTTTTATTGACATTCCGGCCGACGTCGGGTATAATGTCTGCTGCAAAGACGGGCGTGCACAGCACTTAATCAGGAAGCGGGTCCAAGCCCCGCGCCAGACCGTGGCCGTAGATGGCAGAACAGACCCGGCTCACCGCTTGCCGCAAAGCGGGAACAGACCATTGAGGCGTCAGCCTTGAGAAGGTCCGCCGGGCTCGCCATGAGCCGGAAGACTGACCCGCGCAATGCCGCCGCCGCGAGCTCCGGGGCGGTCCGTCAGACCGCAGGGAGGGGACCTCCGCCTCCCCCAGGACGGCAGAGCCTTTGCGGACAAACAAATAAATACAAAGGAGAACACGATATGAAGCATTCCCGCAAAACACTCGTGTGCCTGCTCCTGGTCCTGCTGCTTGCGGCGGCGGCGCTGACCGGATGCACGCAAAACAAACCCGCCTCCACCGAGGCTCCCAAGACCGAGGCCCAGACCCAGGCCGCCCCCAACACCACCGCGGCGGCTCCCGCTGACACCGAAGCGGTCCCCGCCGACACCGGCAAGCCGGAAGAGCTGGGCGAAGGCGTCACCGTCTTCTACCTGGACGTGACCGACAAGGACAACGTCACCTCCTCCTACGCCATTCACACCGACGCCGACACGGTGGGCGCGGCCCTGGCCAACCTGGATCTGATCCACGGCGACAACGGCCTGTACGACACCGTCTTCGGCAAGACTCTGGATTGGAACGCCGATCACATGTACTGGGCCTTCTACATCGACGGAGAATACGCCATGACCGGTTTGGACGAAACCCCCATCGCTCCGGAGGGGCACTACGCTCTGACCGCCACCGCGGGCTGACATGGAGCCCAAGGCCCGGCTGGATCTGCGGCATCTGGCGATCTTCGCCATGCTGGGGTCCATTCAGTTTGCCGCCAAGCAGTTCCTGGAGCTCCTGCCCAACGTGGAGCTGGTCAGCACCCTCACCATGGTCTACACCCTGGTCTACCGGCGCAAGGCCCTGATCCCCATCTTTCTGTTTATTCTGATGGAGGGGGTACTTTGGGGGTTTGCGGTCTGGTGGGTCCCCTATCTCTATCTCTGGCCGCTGCTCTGGGCCGTGACTATGGCCCTGCCCAAAAACATCCCGGGCTGGCTGCAAATCCCGGTCTACGCGGGAACCTGCGCGCTCTTCGGCCTCTACTACGGGACCCTCTACGCTCCCTGGCAGGCAGCGGCCTTTCTGGGTTGGGATATGAACAAGCTGTTGGCCTGGATTGCCGCGGGTCTGCCCTGGGACGTGGTCCACGCCGTCGGCAATCTGGCTCTGGGAACCCTGATCGTTCCCCTGACAAAGCTGCTGCAGAAACTGGAGCGGCGGATCATACGCGCATAAAAAACAGGAAGCTCAAAAAGCTTCCTGTCAGCCTGTCAAAGCCCCGCGGAGCCGAAGCTCCGCGGGTCTTGTTTGCCAGTGAACAATTTTTCAGCTTGCGCGGGTTTTACGACGGAAATGCGGCCTTGACCGCGTCCACATAGTGGAGCAGGGCGTTGAACAGATTCAGCTCCGCAGCCGTGGCATCCGGATTCAGCCGGGCCTCCCGGGCGTAGCCCTCCACGGACCAGGTCAGCGGCGTGCCGGTCTCTTCGCCGTCCGCCACCGGTACAAAGTCGTACAGGGTCCGCATGTCTTCCGCCTCGAAGCCATCGTAATCCGCGACCCAGACAGAGCCGCGCTTCTTGGCGTCG
>JAFWPP010000051.1:0-7198 GCA_017509485.1 Oscillospiraceae bacterium
CCCGGGAGGCTGGCGGCGCAGGGTGGCGCACACTGTGCGCCGCTACAGGCGGGGCGGCTGCCTGTCGACCCGCATCCGCCGTCTCCGATTACCTGTTCCCTCCCGGATATACTGTGTTCCGAACTTTTTTGACACGCTGAGGCATCCCCGGTCTTGTGCGAAGGGCACAGGACCGGGGATGCCGTTTTTTCATACTGTTCTCCATTAGAATAATTTATAAAGATTTGCGTCAGACGAGGCGGAGGACGCAGGCGGGCTTGCCGCCCGGCAAGGACGGCAACGACGTATGACACAAATCTGACCGCAAAGATCTGAAAGCTTTTGATTGGAGGACCGTATCAAAAAAAGGACCAGGCGGAGAGCAGCAGGCCAGGGATCACCACGATCAGGAAGAAGGCCCAGCTCACCAGCGTGAAGGTCTTTACAAACGCGCCGCCCCGGCCCGGGTACTCCCGGACGTAGATGCGGTAGTTGATCACCGAGGCCAGAGAGCCGATCAGGGAGCAGAGCCCCGCGGTGTCGGCGCCGTAGATCAGTCCGGCGAAGTTCTCCGTGAAGGGATAGAGGACGATGGAGGCGGGGACGTTGGAGATGATCTGGCTCAGGCCAATGGCCCACCAGTATTCGTTCCCCGCCACGGCCTTTTTCAGCACCCCCGCGATCTTCTCGTTGGCGGCGATGGAGGAGGAGAACACAAAGAAGCAGAGGAAGGTCACCAGCAGCACATAGTCCACCTTGCGGAACAGCCCCCGGTCCGTCAGCAGGATGGTCCCCAGGACCACCGCCACGGCGAGATACCACCAGGGGGTCCGGGAGACGATCACGCTCAGGATCAGCAAAAAGAGCAGGCCGTAAACGATCCGCTGCTTCTTCCGGGCCGGGTCCCAGGGGGTCTCGGCCCCGGCGGCGGCGATCTCTTCTTTGAGATCCTTCCGGTAGAGAAAGAACACAAAGCCCACCAGCAGGACCGCGCTCATGGCGCACAGGGGCAGCATATGGAGCATGAAGTGGCCCGCGCTCACCCCGGACTGGCCGTAGAGGAAGAGGTTCTGGGGGCTGCCGAAGGGCATCAGCAGGCTGCCCCGGATGGCCGCGATGTTCTCCATGGAGATCACGGGGAGGATGTACTTCTCCTTGCCGCCGCTGCGGAAGAGCAGGATCGTCAGGGGCACAAAAATGATCAGCGACACGTCGTTGGTGACGAACATGGAGCTGAAAAACACGCCGAAGATCAGGAAGAGGGAAAGGCTCGTCATCCGCTTCAGCCCGCCCGCCAGCCGCACCAGGGGCCGCAGGACGTTCTCCTGCTTGAAGCCCTCCAGCACGCAGAGCATCATCAAGAGGGTCCCCAGGGTCCGCCAGTCGATGTCCTTCAGCAGCCGGGCCGAGGGGGGCGTGATCAGCAGGGCGATCCCCGCCGCCAGCAGCGAGAGGGTCAGCATCAGTTCCTTTTTCAAAAATCCAAGCAGCTGCTTCATAACGGTTTCTCCGATCTCGTCGCCACGAACGACGGAATATTCATCTCATGCAGCCGTCCCGACCCGTTGGTGTCCTCATAGAGGGCCGTGAGCCGGAAGCCCGCCCGGAGCTGACCTCCGAGCTGCTCGTCCAGGGTGTGGGAGAACTGGACGCCGCCGTCGTCCCTTTGGAGCTGTTCCATCTGGGCCGGGTTTTTCAGGGGGTTGAAGGGCAGGCAGTTGACCACCCGGGTCTCGTCCTCGCCCTCGAAGAGGAAGTTGATCCCGTTGTCCAGCCCCGCCAGCAGGACCCCGCCGGGCTTCAGGACCCGGAAGCACTCCCGCCAGATGGGCTCCACGGCCTCCACATAGCAGTTGGAGACCGGGTGGAAGATCAGGTCAAAGCTCCCGTCGGGAAAGGGCAGGGGCTTGGTCATGTCCGCCCGGACGATCTCGATGTCGTAGCCCTCCCGGTCCGCCACCAGCCGTTCGCTGGCGAGCTGGCCCTCGGAGTAGTCCAGCACCGTGCAGACCGCCCCCAGGGCCGCGAAGACCGGCATCTGCTGGCCCCCGCCGCTGGCGAGGCCCAGGACTTTTTTGCCCCGGAGCTCCCCGAACCAGCCGTGGGGGACCGGCTTCGTGGGGGTCAGCAGCACATCCCAGCGCCCGGCCCCGGCCGCGGCGTAAGCCTCATGGGAGATGGGGATGCCCCACTCCCAGCCCTCCTCGATCCAGCGGTCGATGGTTTGGGCGTTGCGGTCCTGGTAGTTCATTTGGATTCCTCCCGGACTTCGTTTTTTTGATTATATCATACCCGGGAGAAAAAGCATAGCCCTATTTGCATTCCCGAAAAAATCGGGATTTATCGGGATCTTTCTTTCGTAGGGGCCGATGTGGGCATCGGCCCCTACGGAGCGACTCTGTCGTCGATACCTCCCCTCATCCGGCGCTTCGCGCCACCTTCCCCCCAAGGGGAAGGCATTCCGGCAAATCCGAATTTTCAACGCCGACGGGTCGGCGGCGGATCCTGTCTTGTCAGGAAAGGAAAGCTGTGGTATAATGGCAGATGAAAAAACTGCCGCAAAGCTTCGGCAGAAACGGGGAGGCGCAGGATATGGGAACCGTTCTTCTGAAGGGCGTCCGCTGGCTGGTGAGCTGCGACGAGGACGACCGGGTGTACGAGGGGGTCGACCTGCTGGCGAAGGACGGGGTGATCGCCGCCATCGGCCAGGGGCTGCCCCAGCAGGCCGACGAGGTGCTGGACTGCTCGCAGATGCTCTGCTATCCGGGGCTCGTCAACACCCACCACCACCTGTATCAGCAGTTCTCCCGGAATCTGCCGGCGGTCCAGGATCTGGAGCTCTTCGACTGGCTCCGGGCCCTCTACGAAATCTGGAAGAACCTGGACGCGGAGCTGGTGCGGCTCTCCGCCCTCACCGGGATGGGGGAGCTGATGAAGAACGGCTGCACCACCTGCTTCGACCACCACTATGTCTTCCCCCGGGGCAGCGGGGATCTGCTGGGGGCCCAGTTCGCCGCGGCGGAGACCCTGGGCATCCGCTTTGCCGCCAGCCGGGGCAGCATGGATCTCAGCAAAAAGGACGGGGGACTGCCCCCGGATTCCGTGGTCCAGACCGTGGACGAGATCCTGCGGGACTGCGACGAGGCCATCACGAAATGGCATGACCCGGGCTTCGGCTCCATGCGGACGCTTGCGCTGGCGCCCTGCTCCCCCTTCTCCGTGTCGGAGACCCTGCTGCGGGAGAGCGCCAGGCTGGCCCGACAGCGGGGCGTGCGGCTGCATACCCACCTCTGCGAGACGAAGGACGAGGAGCGCTACACCCTGGAGCGCTTCGGCCTGCGGCCCCTGGCCTATCTGGAACGGCTGGGCTGGGTGGGGCCCGACGTGTGGTACGCCCACGGCATCCACTTCCACGACGATGAGATCCGCCTGCTGGCGGAGACGGGCACCGGCGTGGCCCACTGCCCCGGCTCCAACATGAAGCTCTCCTCGGAGGTGGCCCGGCTGCCGGCGCTGCTGCGGGCGGGGGGTGAAGGTGGGGCTGGCCGTGGACGGCTCTGCCTCCCAGGACGGCTCCGATCTGCTGGAGGAGATCCGGCTCTGCTATCTGCTCCACCGGCTCACCAGCAGCCGGGAGGCCCCCTCGGCTTACCAGGTGCTGAAGTTGGCCACCCGGGGCGGCGCCGCCCTGCTGGGCCGGGAGGACATCGGCTGCCTGGCCCCGGGCAAATGCGCCGATCTCTTCCTGATCGACTGCCGCAAGCCGGAGCTGGCCGGGGCCCTGGAGGACCCGAAGAGCCTGCCGGCCACTGTGGGCTACCGCCAGCCGGTGGACTACACCATGGTAAACGGCAAATTCACCGTGCGGAAGGGCCGCCTCACGGGTGTGGACGAGCTGCGGCTGGCCGAGGAGGCCAACCGGGTCTGCCGGGAGTATCTGTCCCGGCCGTGAAGGGCGCCTCAGAACCCGTAATTCCCTTCCCGCAGCGGCTGTCGCTTCCTGGGGCTTTAGCTTTCTGCCTCGGTCTGGCGGCCAATGGCCGCCCCTACGGGCAATCCGCTGGCGAAAGCCGATCAAAAAGACAAAATGGGCCAGCGTCGCAGCTGCTGTCGGCAGCGGCGACGCCGGCCTTTTTGCGGGCAGAATGCCCGTGTTACGATTATTCTGCGGGCAGAATGCCCGTGTTACGATTATTCTGCGGGCAGATTGCCCGCGCTACAATTACTTTGCGGGCAGATTGCCCGCGCTACAATTATTTTGCGGGCAGATTGCCCGCGCTGCGATTATTTTGCGGGCAGATTGCCCGCGCTACAATTATTTTGCGGGCAGATTGCCCGCGCTACGATTATTTTGCGGGCAGCTTGCGGGCGCTCAATGAGCGCCCCTGCGGCGTTATACCCAGGAGGCGTCGGAGAGACCGGCGTTCAGGAGGGTCTCCACGTCCTCGAACATGCTCCGCTCCGTGGCCATGACGGCGATGTCATGGGCCTCAGCCATGTTCAGCAGCTGGGCCGGGGGCTCCATGCCCTCGGGGAAGACCACGCAGTGGACCTCCGCCATCATGGAGGAGCGCACCACCGCCAGATTGATCAGCTTGGTGACCAGCACCGTGTCGCTGGAGGCATAGCGCAGCACGTCCGCCATCATATCCGAGCAAAAGACGTTGTCCACCTCGTTTTCCAGCAGGCTCTCGTCGGTCAGCACCTCGGCCTGCAGGAGCTCCGCCACCTGCCGCAGCTTCATAAGAATTCCTCCTCCGATTCGTTTTTTGGGGATCGCAGAACAGGATTATTTCCACCTCACGCAGAGCATGGTCATGTCGTCGAACTGCTCATTGTCCTTCACAAAGGCGTCAACGGAATGCTTGACCTGCTCCAGCATGGTCTGGACGTCGGCCCCGGGGCTTTGGGTCAGGCAGTCCAGCAGCCGCCCGTCGCCGTAGAGCTCGTTTTCCCGCGAGGTCGCCTCGGTCACCCCGTCGGTATACAGGAACAGTCCGTCCCCGGCCTGCAGCTGCAGCTCCTTCTCCTGATACGGAGTATTTTCCAGCCCGGCCAGCACAAAACCGCCGCGGCTTTTCACATATTCCGCTTTCCCTTCCCGCAGGAGCACCGGCGGATTGTGTCCGGCGTTGACGTAGCTCAGTATTCCGCTCCGCAGATCCAGAACCCCGGCCCAGACCGTCACGAACATATCCGCTTCGTTCTTTTCACAGAGCAGATTGTTGCCCGTAAAGAGGGCGTCGGAAAGCTTCGGAATATCCCGGATGCAGTTTTGCAGAATGATCTTCGCCGAGGCCATGAACAGGGCCGCGGGGACGCCCTTGCCGGAGACGTCGCCGATCAGCAGGGCCAGCTTGTCCGGGCCCACAAAGAACACGTCGTAGAAGTCGCCGCCCACCTCCTTGGCCGCCTGCATGGAGCCGCTCACCGCGATCTCCAGGCGGCCCGGGTATTTCTCGTTCAGAGTGGGCAGCAGGGAGTGCTGGATCACGCTGGCCACCTCCAGCTCCGAGCGCATGCGCTCCCGATCCAGGGCCATGGCCTGCTGTCTTTCGATGTAGTGGATCATGCTCATCATGGAGGCGATGCCCACCGCGTTGACCGAAATAAAGGGCAGGGCGATCTGCCGGACGATGTCCCAGCCCGTGGAGAAGGGCTTCACCATCAGCAGCACGACGCCCAGGTGCAGGATCTCCATGGCCACGCCGATCAGCAGCGTCCAGCAGTATTTTTTCAGAACGGCGGGAAGCTTGACCGAAAGTATGCCGCAGATCAGACCGATCGAGCAGGTCGCCACCACGCAGGCCTCCGCGGTGATGCCGCCCATGGTAAGCCGATGGCCCCCCGCGATGGCGCCGGCGATCAGGCCGCTGAAGGGACCCCCCATGAGGCCCGCCAGCATGGGCCCGATGTCCCGCACAGAAATCACGGCGCCGTTCAGCTCCATGCCCGCGATGTTGCCATAGATCCCAAACAGACCGCCGAACAGGCCGATGGCTGCGATGACCTTCCAGGTTTTCTGTTTGCCGATGTGTTTTTTCAACAGCTGCGAGCTTCCGGCGTAGGCCGCCGCCAGCAGCATCACCGCCAGCGTGCCGATCAGCCTGGAAAAAAAGGCATATGTGGTTTCCATCCCTACCGCCCCTATGTTTCTCAAACAGACCGTGCTGCATGAGATTGTTCATTCTGCTTATATTATACAGGATTTTTGAAAAAAAGCAACCGGAAAGCTCCGCCGGAAACAACAAAAGCCTCCCGTTTCCGCTTTTTTCGCGCTCTCACTGCGGGAAGCCTGATGCACCTTCACATGCGGGATTCATTATTCGGTATCTTCTCCTGTCGGCTTTCCGTTTTCATCCTTTTGAAATCAGATATTATTATGTGAATCCGTCCTCTTCCGTCTGATCAGATATCCCTCATGGATCGCCGCCGCAGTCGCAGCCGCGCAGACAAGCGCAGCACTGTACCTCAAATCTATGAATGCCAGTGTCAGCGGAAAAGCGAACAGCAGCCCTCCGGTCAGCTTGTTTATCATGGAATGCACCGAAATAAACTCCTTCTGTCGGATATATCCCGCTGCAATGTTCGCCGCCTTTATGAGCGCGATGACTGCGATCCATAGGGAAAGCCATACCGGCACATGCAGTACAGGCAGCAGCTTCCACAGACATACCGCCGCGAATACCATATCTGCAGCGGTATCAAGCCTTGCGCCGAACTCGCTGACCGCGGCTGTTCTCCTCGCCACTGCGCCATCTATCATATCGGTGATTCCGGCAGTCATGTAGAGTGCCAAAAACGCCGGGGAAAATACGGGGCAAAACAGCAAAACTGCGCTGATCACAATTCTGATTCCCGTTATGATATTTGCCATCATTTTTTCTCTTTCAAAGCGGCTTCTCCATCTGCTCATAGGCGGTTTTTTATTCCGCCGCCGTCAGATCGGCGTCCTCCGGATCAATCGTGACGCTGATATTCATATCCGGCGTTTTTCTGACCAACTGAACAACCGTCTCGACATGCCTTGGGACAACAGCGTGAATAAAAATGCCGTTATCAACGCTGTTGCCACGACCCTCGGCGTTAGGAATATGCCGTTGACCAGTTGAGTCAGGGCACCCGGATCGATTTCATTGTCTCGGCAAACCGGATTTTGCTTAAGTCCATATCAAAGAGACTTCTGCATGCAATACATGACGTGCCCTTTCGGATAATC
>JAFWPP010000052.1:0-25461 GCA_017509485.1 Oscillospiraceae bacterium
CTTGTTGTCTTTCCGTGCTTCCTCGATTGCCGCGATTTCTTCTGCTGTAAATTTGTATCTGCTTGACATTTTTCATCACCCAGATACATTATAGCACACCTTGCTTAAATTTTAAAGTGTTTTATTTGAGAATAGTATTAGATGATGCGGGAGATGGGACTTTCCCGCGGGCTAAAAACAGTCCACCGGACTGTTTTTTCGGCTTTGCCGTTGCCCTGTTCAAGTCCCATCTACAAATACGGTCACACAACAAAACAGAGCACACAAATGTGTGCTCTGTTTTGTTGGTGCGGGAGATGGGACTTGAACCCACACGTCTATGGTTGGACACAGGCACCTCAAGCCTGCCTGTCTACCTATTCCAGCACTCCCGCATCGGTGCTTTCATGACGCTAAAGTATTATATCTTGGAAGGGGAAAAAAGTCAAGTGTTATTTTTCATTTCCGGAAAAATAACACTTGACAATACGGTGGGGTTCGATACGCCGGGGATCCTACATGGAGCGGCAGCCCTCCCTGGCCTCGAAGAAGAGGGCCAGGGTGCCGGGGCCCACGTGGGAACCGGTGACCGGCTCATAGCCCACGGTCAGGATTTCCTTGGGCGGATGGTTCCGCCGCAGCATGGCGGCCAGATATTCGGCGTCCTCGGGACAGTCGGCGTGGGCGATGCCGATGATCTGCTCCTGCGCGTCCACCACATATTCGTCATAGCGCCTGGCCAGCTCCTCCAGGGCCTTTTTCCGGCCGCGGAGCTTGGCGAAGGCCACGATTTTGCCCTCCTCGTTGCCCTTCAGCAGGGGCTTGATCTGCAGCAGGGTGCCGACGATGAAGCCCAGATTGGACAGGCGCCCGCCCCTGCGAAGGTACTTCAGATCGTCCACGGTGAAGATATTGCAGAGCCGGTGCCGCAGATCCAGAAGCTTCTTGTAGATGTCGTCCAGGGAGGCGCCCATGAGCTTGTCCTTCACCGCCTTGAGCACCAGCAGGCCCTCGCCCAGGGAAGCGCCCAGGGTATCCACCAAACGGATCTTCCGATCCGGAAACTCCGGGGCCAGCTCCGCGGTGGCCAGCTCCGCGCAGTGAAAGGAGCCGCTGATGCCGGAGGACATGCCCACAAAGAGAATATCCAGACCCCTTTGCAGGATGGGCTTCATAACCTCGATATAGTGCAGGGGGTTGATCTGGGAGGTGGTGACCTCCGCGCCCTCCCGCATGGCGCCGTAGAAGGTCTCGCCGTCAAAGCCGCCGGTGTCCAGACAGGTGTGCCGTGCGCCGTTGACGAAATAGGGGAAGGGGATGACGGTAATATCGTTTTGCGCCGCAAGCTCCGAGGGGAGATTGGCGGAAGTATCTGTTATGACCTGAAACAAGGTAAACCCTCCTGTCAACTAATATGCGATATTAGTTTACATCATTCATAACACGATGTCAATAAACAATTTGTAAAAAATCACAGGGCAAAGGTCTGCTTGTATTCCTCGTACCTGGCCCGGAACTCGGGAGACTGGTCGTTCTTGAGGTCGTGGACATACTTGTGGGTCTCGAAGGCGTCGCTGGCCAGCTCGATCATCGCCACGCCGACGTTGGAGCAGTGGTCGCCCACGCGCTCCATATAGGTCAGCAGGTCGTTGAGCACGAAGCCCTGACGGATGGTACACTGGCCCTTCTGGAGCCGCTCCACGTGGTTCATCTTGACCTCGGCGCTGAGCTGCTCGATCAGGGACTTCAGAGGCTCGATGCGGATGGCCAGATCCAGGTCGTTGTCCACAAAGGCCCGGGTGGTGATGTCCATGATTTCCTTGACCGCGGCGGTGACCACGGAGAGCTCATGCTGGGCGTTGGCAGAGAAGACAATGCCCTTGTCATGGATCTCCGCGGCGCTCTCGGCGATGTTCAGGGCATGGTCGGAGACGCGCTCGAATTCGGGAATGGAGTGGAGATATTTGGAAACGTCGGCGTTTTGCTGACGGGTCATCTCCTGACCGGTGATGCGGATCAGATAGGAGCCCAGGCTGTCCTCGTAACGGTCGCCGTCGTCCTCCAGCTTTTTCACGTGCTCCAGACCCTCTGCGTTAAAGTTGGTCACAAGGCCGAAGGCTTCGTTCAGAGCTTCTCTGGCGCTGAGGGCCATATCGTTGATGGTCAGACGGCTCTGCTCCACGGCCAGGGTCGGGTGGGCGATGAAGCGCTCCTCCAGCCGGACGAAGAGCTCGTCGGCGGGCTCGGGCTTCTTGGGGATGAGGGCGGCCACCAGGGCCTCCAGCAGATCTGTGAAGGGGATCAGCAGCAGGACCATCGCCAGACGCAGGATGGTGTTGACAAAGGCGATGGAGAAGGGATTCATGATCTGGCTGGTAAAGCTGAAACGGAAGATGGCGTTGGCCACATAGAAGATGGCGGCGCAGACGGTGACGCTGACGATCTCCGCCACCAGATAGACCAGGGCGGTCCGTTTGCCGTCGGTGCTGGCGCCCAGGGCGGAGAGCAGCACGGGGACGGAGGCGCCGATGGCGATGCCCATCAGCAGGGGAAGGGCGGCGTCAAAGCTCATGGCGCCGGTGACGGACAGGGCCTGGACGATACCGACAGCCGCGGAGGCGGACTGGAGCACCGCCGTGAAAACGGCGCCCGCCAGGATACCCAGCAGAGGATTGGACAGGGAGGTCAGCAAATTCGTAAACCAGACCTGCTTGCCCAGGTTGGACACGGAGCCGCTCATGGCGCTCATGCCGAACATCAGAACGGCAAAGCCCATCAGAATATCGCCGATATGGTGATGGACCTGCTTTTTGGAGAAGACCCGCAGGAAGATGCCCACCACCGCCACGACGCCGGTGAGGGTCGCCGTGGACAGCAGGCTCAAAACGCCGGAGCTGCCTTCGATGTAGCTCAGGCTGATGACCCAGCCGGTGATGGAGGTGCCGAGAATGGCGCCGATGATGACGCTGATGGCCTGTCGGACCTTCATCATACCGGAGTTGACGAAGCCGACCACCATCACGGAGGTCGCGCAGGAGGATTGGATCACGGCGGTGACGCCGGTGCCCAGCAGGACGCCCTTCAAGGTGGTGTTGGACAGACGGTAGAGCACCAGCTCCAGCTTGCTGCCGGCCACGCGCTTGAGGCCGTCTCCCATCAGCGTCATGCCGAAGAGGAACATGGCGACGCCGCTGAGCAGGGAAATAATTTCAGAAACAGACATAATTCCACCCCTTTTCTATCTTTAAGGTATCATCCTGAGGTTAAATCTGCCACCAGGGTATTGTTAAATCTATGTTAAATCCAGAGGGATCATCTGTTCTTTTCCCGGCAGATATGGTATAGTCATTCCAACAGGAGGTGTCGCTATGATCTATTTGCTGGAGGACGACGACAGCATCCGCAAGCTGGTCATCTACGCCCTGGAGAGTCAGGGCTATCAGGCCGAGGGCTTTTCCATGCCCGCGGAATTCTGGGCGGCCATGAAGCAGCGGATGCCAAAGCTTGTGCTGCTGGACATCATGCTGCCCCAGGAGGACGGGCTCTCCATATTGAGCAGGCTCCGAGAGAACGAGGCTACGGCCCGGCTGCCCGTCATCATGCTGACAGCCCGGAACACCGAGTACGATCGGGCCTACGGGCTGGACCTGGGGGCCGACGACTACATCTCCAAGCCCTTTGGGATGATGGAGCTGGTGGCGCGGGTCCGGGCCCTGCTGCGCCGCACGGCGGAGCCCGACGCGGATCGGGAGTATCGTGTCGGCCTGCTCAGCCTGGACCCGGGCCGTCATCAGGTCCGGGTGGACGGCGAGCCCGTTCAGCTGACCTATAAGGAGTTCATGCTGCTGAAGCTGCTGATGGAGGGCAAAGGCAGCGTACTGACCCGCTCTGTGCTGATGGACAAGATCTGGGATCTGTCCGCGGAGCGGGAGAACCGGACCCTGGACGTCCATATCCGCACCCTGCGGGCCAAGCTGGGCACCGCCGGACGCTATATCGAAACGGTGCGGGGCGTGGGCTATCGGATGAACGGGGAACTGACATGACGGGTAAGATCTTTCGCTATGCCTTTCTGGTGGGCGCGCTGGCGCTGCTGCTCTGTGCCATGCTGTTTTTTGGATTGCAGTATCGGCGGACCATCGACGAGGCCTTTGAAGCTCTGCGGCAGGAGACCGTCTACGTCTCCCGGGGCATAGCGCTGGAGGGCAGACGGTATCTGGAGGAGCTGGACTCGGGCAAGCGCATCAGCTGGATCGACGACGACGGACGGGTGCTCTACGACAGTCAGAGCCCGAATCTGCCCAACCAGGCGGAGCTGCCCGAGGTACGCTCCGCTCTGTTGAACGGTTCCGGTCAGGCGACGCGCTCCTCCGGGAGCGAGGGCGTCGTCAATATGTATTACGCCCAGCGCCTGGAGGACGGTACCGTCGTCCGTCTGTCCAACCACGTCAGCGCCGTGCGGGAGGCGCTGATCACCGTCAGTCCGGTGCTTTGGGTCTTTGTACTGGTGCTGACCTTTTCCAGCGTCCTGTCCTTCCAGGCGGCCAAGCAGATCGTGCGGCCTGTCAACGAGATGGATCTGGACGAGCCCGGAAAGATCCGCATCTACCCGGAGCTGGCCCCGCTGGCGGCGCGGCTCCAGGAGCAGCGTCTGACCATCCAGGATCAGATCGAGGAGCTGCATACCAGACAGAGGGAATTCGAGGCGCTGACCGACAATATGACCGAGGGCTTCCTCCTGCTGGACAGCCAGGGCAGGGTCATCAGCGTCAACGCCATGGCCAGGAACCTGCTGCCGGAGGCCGTCGTCGGCGAGACGCTGCCTCCCGCCTGCGACGCCGGGACCCGACAGGCGGCGGAGCAAGCCCTGAAGGGCAGCCGCCGCGAGACGGTCCTTGTCCGGGACGAACGGAACTGGCAGCTGGTGGCGAGCCCCGTCAGCGCACGGGAGCACATCGTCGGCGCGGTCCTGCTGTGGCTGGACGTCACGGAACGGGAGCAGCGGGAACGTCTTCGGCAGGAGTTCTCCGCCAACGTCTCCCATGAGCTGAAAACCCCGCTGACCTCCATCTCCGGCTTTGCCGAGCTGATGGCGCAGGGCACGGTGCCCCAGGACAGGGTGGTCGAGTTCTCCAACGACATCCAGCGGGAGGCCCGGCGGCTGATCCGTCTGGTGGAGGACATCATCAAGCTGTCCAAGCTGGACGAGAACGCCCGGCTGCCTGCGCCGGAGACCGTGGATCTGATGGAGCTGGCGGAGGACGTGCTGGACAGCCTCCGCGCCGTGGCGACCCAACAGGGGGTCAAGCTTCGGGCGGAGGGAGAAGCGGTGAAGCTTCAGGGCGTCTGGCGGCTGCTCAACGAAATGCTCTACAATCTCTGCGACAACGCCATCAAGTACAATCGGCCCGGCGGCAGCGTCACCGTTACCGTGGGCTGCGAAGCGGGCTGTCCCTTCCTGCGGGTCAGCGATACGGGCATCGGCATCCCGGAGGCTGAACAGAGCCGGGTCTTCGAGCGCTTCTACCGGGTGGACAAGAGCCACTCCAAGCAGATCGGCGGCACCGGCCTCGGCCTGTCCATCGTCAAGCACGGCGCCCAGTATCACAACGCGAAGCTGACGCTGGAGAGCCGGCTCGGCGCGGGCACCGTGGTCACCCTGCGCTTTCCCGGACCCGGACAATAGCCGGAAAGGTCGCTCCGGGCTCTCGTTTTCGGACGGGAGCCCGGTTCCTCTGCGGGCTCCCCCGGGACCCATGGCATTTTGAACGGCGAACAAGATGAAAATTCAAAGGGAATCTGACGAAACTGACAAAAAAAACAGAGATTGGCTTTCTTTCTTGACAGAGCTGCAAGGGATGTGATAGAGTATGGGCAAAGATGATCCGTTCCAGGCGCAGAGAGGGTTACGATATGGCTAAGCTCCGTCAGTTCCAGTACGTTCCTACCCATATGCAGAGCCTCATTCCGCTTGTTCTGGGAGGCAATCTGCCTCTTTCCGATCTGTATACGGTCTTACCCGGCTTTTGCGATGTACATGTACATCTGCGCGAGCCGGGCTTTTCTTATAAGGAAACCATCGCCTCCGGCACCGCCGCGGCGGCCCGGGGCGGCTATACCGCCGTCTGCGCCATGCCGAATCTGGACCCCGTGCCGGACAGCCCGGAGCACCTGGCCCCGCAGGAGGCCCTGATCGAAGCCCAGGCGCAGGTGCAGGTCTATCCCTACGGCGCCATCACCCTGGGCGAGCGGGGAGAGGCTCTGGCCGATCTGGAAAAGCTGGCGCCCCGGGTGATCGCCTTCTCCGACGACGGACGGGGCGTGCAGGACGATGAAATGATGCGGGCGGCCATGACGGAGGCGAAGCGCCTCGGGAAGCTGATCGCCGCCCACTGCGAGGACAATCGCCTGCTCCGCGGCGGCTATATCCACGACGGAGCCTACGCAAAAGCCCACGGCCACGCGGGGATCTGCTCCGAGAGCGAATGGGGCCAGATCCGGCGGGACCTGGAGCTGGTCCGGGAGACCGGCTGCGCCTACCACGTCTGCCACGTATCCACGAAGGAGAGCGTGGCTCTGATCCGGCAGGCAAAACGGGAGGGCCTGGACGTCAGCTGCGAGACCGCCCCCCACTATCTGGTGCTGGACGAGAACGATCTGCAGGAGGACGGCCGCTTCAAGATGAACCCGCCCCTCCGCGCCCCGGAGGACCGGGAGGCCCTTATCGAAGGGATCCTGGACGGCACCGTGGACATGATCGCCACGGACCACGCGCCCCACAGCGCCCCGGAGAAGGCGAAGGGCCTGAAGGGCAGCGCCTTCGGCATCGTGGGCCTGGAAACGGCCTTACCCGTGCTGTATACAAAGCTGGTCCTGCCGGGAATCATATCCATGGAAAAGCTGCTGGAGCTGCTGGTGTATCACCCGAGAAAGCGCTTTTCCATCCCCCTGGGGGAGGACTTCTCCGTCTGGGATCTGAACGCGGAATACGAGATCGATCCCGGGGAATTCCTGTCCATGGGCCGCGCCACCCCCTTTGCCGGTTGGCAGGTCCGGGGCCGCTGCCTGGCCACCGTCTGCGGCGGCAAGCTTGTCTGGCACACAAGCCCGCAGCGGCGCACAGTGTGCGCCACAGAAGCCTGATCGTAGGGGCCGATGCCCACATCGGCCCAGAACGGCACAGCGTGGGAAAGGCCGATGCCCAAATCGGCCCAGAACGGCACAGCGTGGGAAAGGCCGATGCCCAAATCGGCCCAGAACGGCACAGCGTGGGAAGAGCCGATGTGGGCATCGGCCCCTGCGCCGCGACGCTCCCGAAAGGAACTGCCATGAAAGACTCACTTTTTGCTATCATCTCCCAGCGAAAGCTGACGGACAGCGTATATGAAATGAAGCTGTCCGGGGATACTTCCCACATTACCCGCCCCGGCCAGTTCGTCAACCTGAAAATCGACGGTCTCTATCTCCGCCGCCCCATCTCCGTCTGCGATTTGGATGGGGATACGCTTACCCTGATCTACAAGCGCGTGGGCGCGGGGACCGAAGCCCTCAGCCGCATGGAGCCCGGCGACAAGCTCCCCATCCTGACCGGCCTGGGCAACGGCTATGACCTGAGCCTGGCAGGGGAGAAGCCCCTGCTGATCGGCGGCGGCGTGGGGGTACCGCCCCTGTACCTGGCGGCAAAGCTCCTGCGGGCGGCGGGAAAGCAGGTCTCCGTGATCCTGGGCTTCAACAGCGCTGCGGAGATCTTCTATGAGGAAGAGTTCCGCGCTTTGGGCTGCCGGGTCACCGTCACCACCGTGGACGGCTCCCGGGGCGTCAAGGGCTTCGTCACCGACGCCCTGCCCGCCGAATACAGCCATGTATATACCTGCGGCCCGGAGCCCATGCTGCGGGCTGTGTACCGAAGGATCGAAAGCGGCGGCTCCTTCTCCTTCGAGAAGCGCATGGGCTGCGGCTTCGGCGCCTGTATGGGCTGCAGCTGCAAAACCATCGCCGGATATAAGCGGATCTGCAGGGAGGGCCCTGTGCTGCAAAAGGAGGAGATCCTATGGGAAGATTGAGCGTCGAGCTGTGCGGCTTCGAGCTGGACAATCCCGTGATCCCGGCCTCCGGCACCTTCGGCTACGGCTATGAATTCGCCGAGCTCTACGATATCAATGTCTTAGGCAGCTTCTCCTTCAAGGGCACCACCCGGGAAGCCCGCTTCGGCAATCCAACGCCCCGCATCGCCGAGTGTCCCGCCGGGATGCTCAACGCCGTGGGTCTGCAGAACCCCGGCGTCGAGCGGGTCATCGATACGGAGCTGCCCCGGCTGGCCAAGTGCTTCCGCAAGCCGGTCATGGCCAATGTCAGCGGCTTCTGCCTGGAGGACTACGCCGATGCCTGCGCAAAGCTGGACAAGCAGCCCCAGGTGGGCTGGCTGGAGGTCAACATCTCCTGCCCCAACGTCCACGGCGGCGGCATGAGCTTCGGCACGGATCCCGGCGCCGCGGCTGCCGTGGTCAAGGCGGTGAAGGTCGTGAGCACCA
The DNA here is from genome assembly GCA_017509485.1 of Oscillospiraceae bacterium. Lineage (GTDB taxonomy): Bacteria > Bacillota > Clostridia > Oscillospirales > Oscillospiraceae > JAFRPC01. The sequence continues at coordinate 8,511 of JAFWPP010000052.1, forward strand.
AGCCCGTGATCATCAAGCTCACCCCCAACGTGACGGACGTGGTCTCCGTCGCCCGGGCCTGTGAAGACGCGGGCGCGGACGGCGTCAGCCTGATCAACACCCTGCTGGGTATGCGCATCGACCTCAAAACGAGAAAGCCGATCCTGGCCAATACCATGGGCGGCCTCTCCGGTCCCGCGGTCTTCCCGGTGGCCCTGCGGATGGTTTGGCAGGTCTCTCATGCGGTAAAGATCCCCGTGGTGGGAATGGGCGGCGTCAGCAGCGCGGAGGACGTGCTGGAAATGATGATGGCCGGTGCGACCGCCGTAGAGGTGGGCGCGGCCAACCTGATCGACCCCTTCGCCTGCAAAAAGATCATCGAGGCCCTTCCCGAGGCCATGGACCGATACGGGATCAAGACCCTGCGGGAATTGAAAATTGAGAATTGAGAACTGAGAATTGTCGGAGTTTTTCCGATTTCCATGATCAGTTTTCTATGAATCATACAATCAGGAGGATTCATCTATGGGCAAGGACGTTATCATCGCCTGCGACTTTCCGAGCGCGGAGCAGACCCTGGCCTTTCTGGACCGCTTCCCGGGGAAGAAGCCCTTTGTCAAAATCGGCATGGAGCTCTTCTACGCCGAGGGTCCCGCCATCGTCCGGCAGATCAAGGCCCGGGGCCATAAGATCTTTCTGGATCTCAAGCTCCACGACATTCCCAACACCGTGAAAAAAGCCATGGCCGTGCTCTCCCGGCTGGACGTGGACATCTGCAATCTCCACGCCGCCGGCAGCGCCGAGATGATGCGCGCTGCCCTGGAGGGCCTGACCCGGCCCGACGGCACCCGGCCATTGCTGATTGCCGTCACCCAGCTTACCTCCACCAACCAGGAGGCCCTGGAGCGGGAGCTGCTGATCGAAAGGCCCATCGACGAGGTGGTGATGGCCTACGCGGAAAACGCGAAGCGCGCCGGTCTCGACGGCGTGGTCTGCTCCCCTCTGGAGGCGGAAAAGGTCCACGCCCGCTGTGGCGCGAACTTCCTGACCGTCACCCCCGGCGTCCGTTTTGCCGACGGGGACAGGGGAGACCAGAAGCGGGTCATGACCCCGGCGCAGGCGAAGGAGATCGGCTCGGATTATATCGTCGTCGGCCGCCCCATCACCGCCGCAGCCGATCCGGTGGCAGCCTATGAGCGCTGCTGCTCCGAGTTTATCGACCGCGATTAAAGTTGAAAGTAGGGACAAGCATTGCTTGTCCGCCCGTCACAGACAAACGCGAAACGAATCCCGGACAAGCAATGCTTGTCCCTACAAACAAAAAGGAGAACGCAAATGGATCTGTCCACTTCAATCGCAAAAGATTTGCTATCCATCCGCGCGGTGTTCTTTCGCCCCGAGGAGCCCTTCATCTGGGCCAGCGGCATCAAGAGCCCGGTCTATTGCGACAACCGCCTGACCCTCACCGCCCCGGCGGTGCGCAATGACGTGGAGAACGGCCTTGCGCAGCTGATCCGGGAGAATTATCCCGGCGTCGAGGTCCTGATGGGCACCTCCACCGCCGGCATCGCCCACGCAGCCATCGTGGGTCACATCCTGGGGCTGCCCATGGGCTACGTCCGGGGCGGCAATAAGGACCACGGCCGTCAGAACCGCATCGAGGGCCGCCTGGAGCCCGGCCAGAAGGTCGTGGTGGTGGAGGACCTGATCTCCACCGGCGGCTCCGTCATCGAGGTGGTGGAGGCCCTGCGGGAGGCCGGCGCCGAGGTTCTGGGCGTCGTGTCCATCTTCACCTACGGCATGCGGAAGGGCCTGGAACGCCTGGCTGCCGCAAAGGTGGAAAACCATTCCCTGACAAACTTTGACCGCATCGCCGCGGTCGCAGCCCAACAGGGCTATATCAAAGCGGAGGATGTGGAACGGCTGATCGCCTTCCGCGACAATCCCTCCGACGAAAGCTGGATAGGAGGAAACAAATGAAACGCAGCGTCATTGACATTCTGGATTTGAGCACCCAGGAGCTGGAGGAGCTCGTCGCCACCGCGGAGGACATCATCGCGAACCCCGACAAATACGCCCACGCCTGTGACCGCAGGATCCTGGCCACCCTGTTCTTTGAGCCCTCGACCCGCACCCGTATGAGCTTCGAGGCGGCCATGTACGAGCTGGGCGGACACGTGATCTCCGTGTCCAGCGCCATGTCCTCCTCCGCGGCCAAGGGCGAGAGCGTGGCCGACACCGCCAAGACCGTCTCCTGCTACGCGGACATCATCGCCATGCGCCATCCCAAGGAGGGCGCGGCCTATGTGGCGGCCACCAACGCCACCATTCCGGTGATCAACGCCGGCGACGGCGGCCACTGCCATCCCACCCAGACCCTGGCGGATCTGCTGACCATCTGGCGGGAGAAGCGCCGCTTCGAGGGCCTGACCATCGGCCTGTGCGGCGACCTGAAATTCGGCCGCACGGTCCACTCCCTGATCAACGCCATGTCCCGCTATAACGGCAACCAATTCGTGCTGATCTCCCCCGAGGAGCTGAAGGTTCCCAGCTACGTCAAGAAGGGCAGCCTGAAGAAGTACGGCATTCCCTATCAGCAGACCACGAATTTGGAGGCCGTGATGCCGGATCTGGACATCCTCTATATGACCCGGATCCAGCGGGAGCGCTTCTTCAACGAGGAGGACTACCTCCGTCTGAAGGACAGCTACATCCTGACCCCGGACAAGCTGAAGAACGCCAAGCCGGATCTGTCGATCCTGCACCCCCTGCCCCGCGTCAACGAGATCAGCGTCGCCATCGACGACGATCCCCGGGCCTGCTACTTCAAGCAGGTCCTGAACGGCAAATATATGCGTATGGCATTGATTCTCAAACTTCTCAAGGAGGCCGGCAGACTATGAACATTGATTCCATCCAGAACGGCGTCGTGATCGACCACATCCAGGCGGGCCAGGGCATGAAGCTCTACCATCTGCTGAAGCTGGACGAGACCGAGCTCTCCGTCGCCATCATCCGCAACGTCGTCAGCCACAAGATGGGCAAGAAGGACATCATCAAGATCGACGCGGACATTCCCCTGAATCTGGACGTCATCGCCTATGTGGACCCCGGCGCCACCGTCAACATCATCCGAAACGGCGAGCTGGTGGAGAAGCGCCAGATGGAGCTGCCCGAGATCCTCACGGACGTGCTCTTCTGCAAGAATCCCCGCTGCATCAGCTCCACCGAGCAGGAGCTGCACCATGTATTCCGCCTGTCGGACCGGGAGAAGAAGATCTACCGCTGCCTCTACTGCGAGACCAAGGCAGGCGGCTGAGGCGTTCCGGCGTCACCTCTCGAAAGGAGCTTGAAGATCATGAAGAAAATCGGAATCGTCATGGGCAGCAAGAGCGACCTCCCTGTGGTCCAAAAGGCCGTCGAAATGCTCAAGGAGCTGGAGATCCCCTACGAGGCCCATATCCTCTCCGCCCACCGGACCCCCGGTGAGACGGCGGAATTCGCTCGCTCCGCCCGGGGCCGCGGCTTCGCCTGCGTCATCGCCTTCGCGGGCATGGCGGCCCATCTGGCCGGCGTCATCGCCGCCAACACCACCCTGCCGGTGATCGGCGTGCCCTGCCCCGGTTCCAACCTGGAGGGCCTGGACGCCCTGCTCTCCACGGTGCAGATGCCCAGTGGCATCCCCGTGGCCACCGTGGCCGTGGGCGGCGGCGCCAACGCCGCGGTGCTGGCAGCCGAGATCCTGGCGGTGGACGATATGGTCCTGGCCCAGCGTCTGGTGGACCACCGTACAGCCATGGCCGAGAAGATCCTGGACCAGAACCGGGATCTGCAGCTGGAAGGCATCTGAACCTCCGGAAACAGAGATCATTTTGATACATTGATACAAGGAGAAATAACCATGGAAAATAAGCTTGTGTATACCGGTAAGACCAAGAACGTCTACGCCCTGCCCAACGGCAACTACCTGCTCAAATTCAAGGACGACTGCACCGGCAAGGACGGCGTCTTCGACCCCGGCGAAAACAGCGTGGGCCTGACCATCGACGGCGTGGGCGACGTGAATCTGCGCATGTCCATCTACTTCTTCGAGAAGATCAACGCCGCGGGAATCCGGACCCATTACGTCTCCGCCAATCTGGCCGACACCACCATGGAGGTCCTGCCCGCCAAGGTCTTCGGCAAGGGCCTGGAGGTCATCTGCCGCCACAAGGCCGTGGGCAGCTTCTTCCGCCGCTACGGCGAATACATCGAGGAGGGCGCGGACCTGCCCGCCTATGTGGAGACCACCTTCAAGAACGACGCCAAGGGCGATCCCCTGGTCACCAAGGACGGCCTGGTGGTTCTGGGCGTCATGACGGAGCGGCAGTACGACGAGATCAAGGCCATGACCCAGCAGATCACGCAGATCGTGGCCGACGAGATGGCCGCCCGGGGAATGGTGCTCTATGACATCAAGTTCGAGTTCGGCTACGATCCCGAGGGCAAGGTCATGCTGATCGACGAGATCGCTTCCGGCAATATGCGCGTCTACAAGGACGGCAAGTATGTGGATCCCATGACCCTGTCCAAGCTGTTCTTCGCATGAAGCATGCTTCGCATATGAAGCATGCTTCGCATATGAAGCATGGCTGCGCCATATGAAGCATGGCTTCGCCATATGAATGATATCTGCGAAGCAGATGCTTCATACGCCGTCAGGCGTGCTACATTTCCCGCCAGGGATGCTTCTCGTTCCGCGAGGGATACAATCCGCATTTCAGGAGGACCCCAATATGGGAGGCTTTTTCGGAATCACATCCAAATATGACTGCATGGCCGGGGTTTTCTTCGGCACCGACTACCATTCCCACCTGGGCACCCGCCGGGGGGGCATGGCGGCCTACGATCCGGTGATCGGCCTGCAGCGCAAGATCCACAGCATCGAAAACGCGCCCTTTCGCACCCGCTTTGAGCGCATTTTCCAGGAGATGCGGGGCAGAGCGGCCATCGGCTGCATCAGCGACTCCGAGCCCCAGCCCCTGCTGATCCGTTCCCGGCTGGGCGCCTACGCCATCTGCATGATCGGCCGGATCAACAACTCCGAGGAGCTGATCGAGCACTGCCTCACGGTCTCCGGCCGTCACTTCGACGCAAAAACCGGCGGCGCGGTGAATGCGGTGGAGCTGCTGGCGGCCCTGATCGATGAGAAAAACAGCTTTGTGGAGGGCATCCGCTTTGCGCAGCGCTGCATCAACGGCACCGCCTCCATTCTGATCCTCAAGGACGACGGCAGCCTGATTGCCGCCCGGGATCTGCTGGGCAGGATCCCGGTCACGGTGGGCAAACGGGTGGACGGCTACGCCGTGTCCTTCGAGTCCTTCGCCTATGAAAAGCTGGGCTACGTCTTCACCCGGGAGCTGGGCCCCGGCGAGATCGTCTCCCTGACGCCGGATGAGATGACCCAGCTCTGTCCGCCGGAGAAGAAGAAGCGGATCTGCTCCTTCCTCTGGAGTTATTACGGCTATCCCACTTCGACCTACGAGGGGGTCAACGTGGAGGCCATGCGCTACCGAAACGGCGCCATTCTGGCCAAGGCGGACAAAAACCGCCGGGACGTGCGGAACATCGACTACGTGGGCGGCGTCCCCGATTCCGGCACCCCCCATGCCATCGGCTACGCCAACGAGAGCGGGAAACACTTTGCCCGCGCCTTTATCAAATACACCCCCACCTGGGCCCGGAGCTTCATGCCCCCGGCGCAGGTGGACCGAAACACCATTGCCAAGATGAAGCAGATCCCCGTCAAGGAGCTGATCCAGGACAAGGACCTGCTCTTCGTGGACGACTCCATCGTCCGGGGCACCCAGCTCCGGGAGACGGTGGAATTCCTCTATGAGAACGGCGCCAAATCCGTCCATATGCGCTCCGCCTGCCCGCCCATCATGTTCGGCTGCAAGTATCTGAACTTCTCCCGGGCCACCTCGGACCTGGAGCTGATCGCCCGCCGGGTGATCCTGGAGCTGGAGGGGGAGGAGGGCTTTGCGCATCTGGAGGAATACGCCGACGGCAGCACCCAGCGCGGAAAAGAGCTGCGGGCCAATATCTGCGAGCGCTTCCACTTCTCCTCCCTGGAATTCCAGTCCCTGGAGGGCGTGATCGAGGCCATCGGCCTGCCCGCCTGCGAGCTGTGTACCTATTGCTGGAACGGAAAGGAATAAGCATGAACGAACTCTCCAAATCGGAAGCTTACGCAGCCGCCGGCGTGGATATCACCGCCGGATACCGGGCTGTGGAGCTGATGAAGCGACATATCGCGAAAACCATGATCCCCGGGGTCTGCTCCGACATCGGCGGCTTCGGCGGCCTCTTCGAGCCGGATCTGAGCGGGATCCGGAAGCCGGTGTTGGTCTCCGGCACCGACGGGGTGGGCACCAAGCTGAAGCTGGCCTTCCTGATGGACAAGCACGACAGCGTGGGCATAGACTGCGTGGCCATGTGCGTCAACGACATCATCTGCTGCGGCGCCAGGCCCCTGTTCTTTCTGGACTATATCGCCTGCGGGAAAAACGTCCCCGAGCGGATCGAAAGCCTGGTCAAGGGCGTCTGCGAGGGCTGCGTCCGGGCGGGCTGCGCCCTGATCGGCGGCGAGACCGCCGAAATGCCCGGCTTCTATCCCGCGGACGAGTACGACCTGGCGGGCTTCTCCGTGGGCGTGGTGGACAAGGACCGCATCCTGGACCACAGCAGCATGAAGCCCGGCGATCTGCTGATCGCCCTGCCCTCCAGCGGCGTCCACTCCAACGGCTTCTCCCTGGTCCGCAAGGTCTTCGACGTGGAGCACGCGGATCTGCGAGCGCCCCAGGAAGCCCTGGGCGGGCAGTCCCTGGGGGAGGCCCTGCTGACCCCCACGAGGATCTACGTCAAGCCCGTTCTGGCCCTGCTGGACCGGGTGCGGGTCAAGGGCATCTCCCACATCACCGGCGGCGGCTTCTATGAGAACATCCCCCGCATGATCCCGGAGGGGCTCTGCGCCCGGATCCGGGAGGCGGAGGTCCGGGTCCCGCCCATCTTTGAGCTGATCGCCGAGACCGGGAAGATCTCCCGCCGGGATATGTTCAACACCTTCAACATGGGCGTGGGAATGGTCCTGGCGGTGGAGGAAAAGGACGCGGAAATCGCCCTGTCCGTCCTGCGGGAGCAGGGCGAGGAGGCCTACCTGCTGGGCGAGCTCGTCGAAGGCGGCGAGAGGATCGAGCTATGCTGAAGGACGGACGGAAGATCCGAAGCGCGGTGCTGGTCTCCGGCGGCGGCACGAATTTACAGGCACTGCTGGACGCCCGGGGCGGGGTGATCCAAAGCGCGGAGATCGCGCTGGTGGTCTCCAACAACCCCAAGGCCTACGCCCTGGAACGGGCGAAGGCCGCCGGGGTCCCGGCCCTGACCCTGTCCGCCCGGGAGCTGGGCGGCCGGGAAGCCTTTGAAGCGGAGCTGCAGAAAACGCTGGAACAGAACGAAATCCAGCTGATCGTACTGGCGGGCTTTCTGACCATTCTCTCTCCGGCCTTCACCCAGCGCTGGGACCACCGGATCCTGAACATCCACCCGGCGCTGATCCCCGCCTTCTGCGGAAAGGGCTGCTACGGTCTGCGGGTCCATGAGGCGGCCCTGGCCCGGGGCGTGAAGCTCACCGGAGCCACGGTCCACTACGTCAACGGGATCCCCGACGGCGGCGAGATCCTGCTGCAGAAGGCGGTGGAGGTCCTGCCCGGGGACAGCCCGGAGACCCTCCAGCGCCGGGTCATGGAGCGGGCCGAATGGCTGCTGCTGCCCCAGGCCGTGGAACTTGTTTCCCAAAAAATCCTTTCAGGAGCATAATATGAATAATTACGAATCGCTTTCCTTCACGGAGCTGCTCCGCGGCAATTCATACCCCGGACGCGGCATCGTTGCGGGCCTCACGGAGGACGGGACCCGGGCGGCAGCGGCCTATTTCATCATGGGCCGCAGCGCCAATTCCCGGAACCGGGTCTTTCTGCTCAAAAACGGCGAGCTCTTCACGGAGCCCTTCGACCCCTCCAGGGTGGAGGACCCCAGCCTGATCATCTACGCGGCCATCCGCCAATTCGAGGACAAGCTGATCGTCACCAACGGCAGCCAGACCGATACGATCTACGAGGGCCTGAAGCGGGGAGAGTCCTTTGCACAGGCCCTGGAGCGCCGCTGCTTCGAGCCCGACGCGCCCAACTATACCCCCCGGATCAGCGCGATGCTGCGGCTGGACGCGGCCTGTCCCCGCTACGAAATGAGCATTCTCAAGAGCGTGGACGCCCTTGGAAGCGGCTGCGCCCGCTATACCTTCAGCTATCCCGCCGTGCCCGGTCTGGGTCATTTTCTGCACACCTACGTCTGCGACGGGAACCCCATCCCCAGCTTCCGGGGGGAGCCGGAGCGGGTCCGGATCGGAAGAGACATCGATGAACTGACCCGGGAGCTCTGGGACAGCCTGGATCAGGACAATCGGATCTCCCTCTACGTCCGTTTCGTGGAGCTCTCCACCGGGGCCTATGAGGAACGGCTGATCAACAAACACGCATAAGGAGGCCCCATGAACGAGCTGGAACTGAAATACGGCTGCAATCCCAATCAGAAGCCCGCACGCATCCTGATGGCGGACGGGAGCGAGCTGCCCCTGGAGGTCCTGAACGGCCGCCCGGGCTATATCAATTTCCTGGACGCCCTGAACGCCTGGCAGCTGGTGAAGGAGCTGAAGCAGGCCCTGGGTCTGCCTGCCGCCGCCTCCTTCAAGCACGTGAGCCCCACCTCCGCCGCCCTGGGTCTGCCCCTGCCGGAGAAGCTGAAGCGGGCCTGCTTCGTGGACGACGTCCCCGGGCTGGACCAATGCCCCCTGGCCTGCGCCTACGCCCGGGCCCGGGGTACGGACCGGATGTGCTCCTTCGGCGACTGGGTGGCCCTGTCCGACGAGTGCGACGCGCTGACGGCCTCCTTGATCAAGCGGGAGGTCTCCGACGGCGTCATCGCCCCGGGCTACAGCCCCGAGGCCCTGGAGATCCTGAAGTCCAAGCGCAAGGGAGGCTACAACGTGGTGCGCATCGACCCGGACTACGTCCCCGCCGAGCGGGAGCGCAAGCAGGTCTTCGGCATCACCTTTGAGCAGGGGAGAAACAACTGCAGCATCGACCGGTCGCTGCTGAATCAGATCGTCACCGCCAACAAGACGCTGCCCGACAGCGCGGCCCGGGACCTGATCGTGGCGCTGATCACCCTGAAATACACCCAATCCAATTCCGTCTGCTACGCGGCGGACGGACAGGCCATCGGCGTGGGCGCGGGCCAGCAGTCCCGCATCCACTGCACCCGGCTGGCGGGCTCCAAGGCGGATACCTGGTTCCTGCGCCAGAGCGACAGGGTGCTGGAGCTGCCGTTCCGGGCGGAGCTGAGCCGTCCCGACCGGGACAACGTGATCGACGGCTATATCAACCAGAACGAGGAGGACGTCTGCGCCGAGGGCGTCTGGCAGCGCTATTTCACCCATCGGCCGGAGCCCTTCTCCAAGGAAGCGCAGCGCGCTTATCTCGACGCCGTCTCGGGCGTGAGCCTGGGCTCCGACGCCTTCTTCCCCTTCTTTGACAACATCGAGCGGGCCTTCCGCAGCGGCGTCAAATACGTCGCCCAGCCCGGCGGCTCCATTCGGGACGACGCGGTCATCGACTGCTGCGACCGGCACGGCATGGTGATGTGCTTTACCGGGCTGCGGCTGTTCCACCACTGACAGCAATTGAGAATTAAGAATTGAGAATTGAGAGTTGAAAAGTTAATGTGTTTTTCAGATTGCAATCTGAAAAACTCCACAATTCTCAATTCTCACCTCTCAATTCTCAATTCGACCCACACCAGCTTATCGACAGAAGGAAAACGGAGCTATGATGAAAGTGTTAGTAGTCGGCGGCGGCGGCCGTGAGCACGCCATCGTCAAAAAGCTGAAAGAAAACAAAGAGATCACCGAGCTCTTCTGCCTGCCCGGCAACGGCGGCATCGCCCGGGACGCGGTCTGCGTCCCCATCGGGGCCACAGACCTGGAGGGCCTCGTCCGCTTCGCAAAGGAGCGGAGCATAGACTACGCCGTGGTGACGCCGGACGATCCCCTGGCCCTGGGGGCCGTGGATCTGCTGGAGGCTGCGGGGGTGCCCTGCTTCGGGCCCCGGAAAAACGCCGCGATCATCGAAGCCTCCAAGGTCTTCGCCAAGGAGCTGATGCAGCGCCACGGCATCCCCACCGCCCGATATGAGAGCTTCGACAATATGGAGGCGGCCCTCCGCTATCTGCGGACCGCCCCCTTGCCCGCGGTAGTGAAGGCCGACGGCCTGGCCCTGGGCAAGGGCGTGATCATCGCCCGGAGCCTGGAGGAGGCCGAGGCCGCCGTCCGGGCCATGATGGCGGACAGGCGCTTCGGCAAGAGCGGCGAGCGCATCGTCATCGAGGAATATCTGGAGGGGCCGGAGATCTCCGTGCTCTGCTTCACCGACGGCGAGACCCTGATCCCCATGGTCTCCTCCATGGACCACAAGCGGGCGGGGGAGGGGGACACAGGCCCCAACACCGGCGGCATGGGCACCGTGGCGCCCAACCCCTATTACAGCTCCGCGGTGGCGGAGCGCTGCATGGGGGAGATCTTCCTGCCCACGATCCGCGCCATGGCCGCCGAGGGCCGGCCCTTCCGGGGCTGTCTCTACTTCGGCCTGATGCTGACGAAGGACGGCCCCAAGGTCATCGAGTACAACTGCCGCTTCGGCGACCCGGAGACCCAGGTGGTGCTGCCTCTGCTGAAAAGCGATCTGCTGACGGTCATGCGGGCCTGCACCCAGGGACGTCTGGCGGACTGCCCCGTGGAGTTCTCCGACGAAGCCGCCGCCTGCGTGATCCTGGCCTCCCGGGGCTATCCGGGCAGCTATGAAAAGGGCTGTCCCATCGCCATCCCCGCGGACCTGGACGCCCGGGTCTACGTGGCGGGGGCGAAGGAACAGGCCGGACAGCTGGTGAGCGCCGGCGGCCGGGTCCTGGGGGTCACCGCCGTGGCGCCGAGCCTGCCGGAGGCCCTTCACAGGGCCTACGCCGCCGTGGAGCGCATCCACTTTGAGAACGCATATTATCGCCGGGACATCGGAAAACGCGCCCTGGCCGCACAGGAGGGCTGAGATGGTCTATCGCATCTATGTGGAAAAGAAGCCCGGCTTCGCCCAGGAGGCGGAGTCTCTGCGCCGGGAGCTCACGGGCTTTCTCGGCATAAGCGGGCTGGAACGGCTGCGGCTGCTGAACCGCTACGACGCGGAGTTTATCAGCAAAGAGCAGTTTGAGGCCGCCGTCCCCACGGTCTTCTCCGAACCCCAGGTGGATACCGCCCTGGAGACGCCGGAGCTCGCCGGGGCGGACGCGGTCTTCGCCGTGGAGTATCTGCCCGGCCAGTTTGACCAGCGGGCCGACTCCGCCGCCCAGTGCGTGCAGCTGATGTTCCGTTCGGAGCGGCCCCTGATCCGCTCCGCCAGGGTCTACGCCCTCTACGGCAGGCTGAGCAGTGAGGAGCTGGCCCAGATCAAGAAATACGTCATCAACCCCGTGGAGGCCCGGGAGGCCTCCCTGGAGCTGCCCGCGACCCTCAAAACCGAATATGAGATCCCCACCGGCGTCAAAAGCCTGGAGGGCTTCCGGGAGCTGAACGAGAAGGGCCTGGCCGCCATGATCCGGGAATACGGTCTGGCCATGGACGAGGCGGACATCGCCTTCTGTCAGGCCTGGTTCAAGGGCGAGCGCCGGGACCCCACCATCACCGAGCTGCGGATGATCGACACCTATTGGTCCGATCACTGCCGCCATACCACCTTCCATACCGTCATCGATAGGGCCGGATTCGCGGACCCGGAGCTGCAAAGGACCTGGGAGGACTACCTGGCCCTGCGCCGGGAGCTGGGCCGGACCAAGCCCGTCTGCCTGATGGACCTGGCCACCATCGCGGTCCGGGATCTGAAGCGCAGGGGCAAGCTGGACAAGCTGGACGAGTCCGAGGAGATCAACGCCTGCACCGTCAAGATCACCGTGGAGGTGGACGGGAAGGCGGAGCCCTGGCTGCTGCTGTTCAAGAACGAGACCCACAACCATCCCACGGAGATCGAGCCCTTCGGCGGGGCGGCCACCTGCATCGGCGGCGCCATCCGGGACCCCCTTTCGGGCCGGGCCTACGTCTATGGGGCCATGCGCGTCACCGGCGCGGCGGACCCCACGGCTCCTGTCTCCGAGACCATCCCCGGCAAGCTGCCCCAGCGCAAACTGGTGACCACGGCCGCCGCGGGCTACGCCTCCTACGGAAACCAGATCGGCCTGGCCACCGGGCTGGTGGAGGAGCTCTATCACCCGGGCTACGCCGCCAAGCGCATGGAGATCGGCGCGGTGATCGCCGCGGCGCCCCAGGCCAATGTCCGGCGGGAGCGTCCCCTGCCCGGGGATCTGGTGATCCTTCTGGGCGGCAGCACGGGCCGGGACGGCATCGGCGGCGCCACCGGCGCCTCCAAGGCCCACACCAAGAAGTCCGTGGAGCTCTGCGGGGCCGAGGTCCAGAAGGGCAACGCCCCCGAGGAGCGCAAGCTCCAGCGCCTGTTCCGGAACCCCGAGGCCTCCCGCCTCATCAAGCGCTGCAACGACTTCGGCGCGGGGGGCGTCAGCGTGGCCATCGGCGAGCTGGCGGACGGGCTGCGCATCGACCTCAACGCCGTGCCCCGGAAATACGAGGGCCTGGACGGCACAGAGCTGGCCATCTCCGAATCCCAGGAGCGCATGGCCGTGGTGGTGGAGGCCGCCGACGCGGAGCACTTCCTGGCCCTGGCCCGGGAGGAGAACCTCCAGGCCTGCGTGGTGGCGGAGGTCACCGCCGAGCCCCGGCTGGTGATGGAATGGAACGGCAAAAGGATCGTGGATCTGAGCCGGGCCTTCCTGGACTCCAACGGCGCGGAAAAGCACATCGAGATCGAGACCGCGGCCCCCAAGCGGGAGGCGGCCCCCAAGGAGCTCAGCTTTGCCGAGGCCTGCGGGCATGTGGCGGACGATCTGATGTTCTGCTCCCAGCGGGGCCTGTCGGAGCGCTTCGACTCCACCATCGGCGCGGGCACCGTCCTGATGCCCTTCGGCGGCAAGAATCAGCTGACCCCCATCCAGGCCATGGTCCACAAGATTTCCGTGGAGCAGGGCCACACCGACGACTGTTCCCTGATGGCCTACGGCTTCGACCCGTATCTGTCCTCCGCCAGCCCCTACCACGGGGCCTATCTGGCGGTGGTGGACTCCGTGGCCAAGCTGGTGGCCAGCGGCGCGAAGTTTGAAGAGGTCTACCTGAGCTTCCAGGAGTACTTCGAGAAGCCGGGCCGGGACCCCAAGCGCTGGGGCAAGCCCCTCTCCGCCCTGCTGGGCGCCTTCCGGGCCCAGATGGATCTGGGCGTCGCCGCCATCGGCGGCAAGGATTCCATGTCCGGCAGCTTCGAGAAGCTGGACGTGCCGCCCACCCTGGTGAGCTTTGCCGTCACCACGGACCGGACGGAGCATATCGTTTCCCCGGAATTCAAGACCCCGGGCCATTCGGTGGTCCTGCTGGCCCCGGAGCGGGACGAGAACGGCCTGCCCAGGCCCGGGTCCCTGCTGGCCCTCTTTGACCGGATCACCGCCCTGCAGCGGGCCGGGAAGATCACAGCCTGCTATGCCGTGGGCGCAGGCGGCGTGCTGGAGGCGGTGCTGAAGATGAGCTTCGGCAACGGCTTCGGCTTCCGCTTCCGGGAAGGGCTGTCCGTGTCGGAGCTCCGAAAGAAGCAGTACGGCGCCTTCGTGGCCGAGATCACCGAGGAGATCCCCGGGGCGGCGCCCATCGGCGTTCTGCGGGCGGAGCCGGAATTTGTGTACCGGGATACCTACCTGGAGACCGAGGCGCTGCGGCAGCGCTGGGAGCGCCCTCTGGAATCCGTCTATCCCGTGGGTCTGGATCAGAAGATCGAGCGCTATGAGGCCCTTTCCTATCACAGCGAACGCAGCTCCGCCCCCGCGGTCCGCTGCGTCAGGCCCCGGGTGCTGATCCCCGCCTTCCCCGGCACCAACTGCGAATATGACAGCGCCAAGGCCGTCCGGGACGCGGGCGCGGAGCCGGAGATCCTGATCGTCAACAACCTCTCCGCCGAGGGCATCTCCCGTTCCGTGGAGCGCTTTGCCCAGGCGCTGCGGCGGGCCCAGATCGTGTTCATCCCCGGCGGCTTCTCCGGCGGCGACGAGCCCGACGGCAGCGGCAAGTTCATCACCGCCTTCTTCCGGAACGCGGAGATCCGGGAGGGGGTCACGGAGCTGCTGGAACGGCGGGACGGCCTGATGCTGGGCGTCTGCAACGGCTTCCAGGCCCTGATCAAGCTGGGCCTGGTGCCCTACGGACGGATCGTGGAGCCCGACGAGCACAGCCCCACCCTGACCTTCAACACCATCGGCCGCCACCAGTCCCGCATCGTCCGGACCCGGATCGTCTCCGACAAGTCCCCCTGGTTCCGGGGACTGCGGGTGGGGGAGATCGTGAACGTACCCATCTCCCACGGCGAGGGCCGCTTCATCGCCTCGGAGCCGCTGCTGGCGGAGCTGATCCGGAACGGACAGATCGCCACCCAGTATGTGGATCTGAACGGCGTGCCCAGCTCCGATCTGCGGGCGAATCCCAACGGCTCCGTCCTGGCGGTGGAGGGCATCACCTCTCCCGACGGCCGGGTGCTGGGCAAGATGGGACACTCCGAGCGGGTGGGCTCCGGCCTCTACCAAAACGTCCCCGGCAACTATGACGCGAAGCTGTTTGAATCCGCCGTGAACTATTTTCGCGGCCTGTAACGCTGCAGCGGCGCACATTTTACGCCAAAAATGAAAGTAGAAACGCAGCCTTCCCCTTGAGGGGAAGGTGGCGCGCAGCGCCGGATGAGGTGGCGTCCGTATAACGCAACACCTCCCATATACGAAAAGAAAAGGAGAAAGCTATGGCGACCTTCATATCCGAACCCTCCCGCACCTTTAACGAATATCTGCTGATTCCAGGCTATTCCTCCGCGGAATGCATCCCGGCCAATGTGAATCTGCGCACCCCCCTGGTCAAGTTCCGCCGGGGCGAGGAGCCCGCGCTGCACCTGAACATCCCCCTGGTTTCCGCCATCATGCAGGCGGTCTCCGGGGACCGGCTGGCGGTGGCCCTGGCCACCGAGGGCGGCGTCAGCTTCATCTACGGCTCTCAGTCCGTGGAGAACGAGGCCGCCATGGTGAAGCGGGCCAAGGACTACAAGGCGGGCTTCGTCCGCAGCGACTCCAATCTGCGGCCCGATATGACCCTGGGCGAGGTGATCGCCCTGCGGGAGCAGACGGGCCACTCCACCATGGCCGTCACCGACGACGGCACTGCAGCGGGCAGACTGCTGGGCATCGTCACCAGCCGGGACTATCGCGTCAGCCGCATGGGTCCCGAGACCCTGGTTTCCTCCTTCATGACCCCCCTGGAAAAGCTGATCTACGCCCCCGAGGGCACCACCCTCCGGGAGGCCAACGACATCATCTGGGACCACAAGCTCAACGCGCTGCCCATCGTCAACGACGCGGGCCAGCTCTGCTACTTTGTCTTCCGCAAGGACTACGACTCCCACAAGCAGAACCAGAACGAGCTGCTGGACGATCACAAGCGCTATCTGGTGGGCGCGGGCATCAACACCCGGGACTATGAGACCCGGGTCCCGGCGCTGCTGGAGGCGGGCGCGGACGTGCTTTGCATCGACTCCTCCGAGGGCTTCTCCGAATGGCAGCGCCGGACTCTGGCCTGGATCCGG
The DNA here is from genome assembly GCA_017509485.1 of Oscillospiraceae bacterium. Classification (GTDB taxonomy): domain Bacteria; phylum Bacillota; class Clostridia; order Oscillospirales; family Oscillospiraceae; genus JAFRPC01. The sequence continues at coordinate 24,362 of JAFWPP010000052.1, forward strand.
GAGAAATACGGCGACGCCGTCAAGGTGGGCGCGGGCAACGTGGTGGATGCCGACGGCTTCCGCTTCCTGGCGGAGGCCGGGGCGGACTTCGTGAAGGTGGGCATCGGCGGCGGCTCCATCTGCATCACCCGGGAGACCAAGGGCATCGGCCGCGGTCAGGCCACGGCGCTGATCGAGGTCTGCAAGGCCCGGGACGAGTATTTCAAGGAAACCGGCGTCTACGTCCCCGTCTGCTCAGACGGCGGCATCGTCTACGACCACCACATCACCCTGGCCCTGGCCATGGGCGCGGACTTCATCATGCTGGGCCGCTACTTCGCCCGCTTCGACGAGAGCCCCTCCAACAAGGTCTCCATCAACGGCACCTACTACAAGGAGTACTGGGGCGAGGGCTCCGCCCGGGCCCGGAACTGGCAGCGCTACGACATGGGCGGCGACAAGAAGCTGAGCTTCGAGGAGGGCGTGGACTCCTATGTGCCCTACGCCGGCCGTCTGAAGGACAACGTGGCCCTGACCCTCAGCAAGGTCCGCTCCACCATGTGCAACTGCGGCGCGCTGAACATCCCCGAGTTCCAGCGGAAGGCCAAGCTGACCCTGGTCTCCGCCACCTCCATCGTGGAGGGCGGCGCCCACGACGTGATCCAGAAGGACACCACGGCGACCATCAAATAGGGATTAGGGATTAAGGATTAGGGATTAAGGATTAGGGATTAAGGATTAGGGATTAAGGATTAGGGATTAAGGATTAGGGATTAAGGATTAGGGTGGGAGAAGGGATCAGAGAACAGGGCCCACGCCTGTAGCGCGGGCTATCAGCCCGCCCGATACGCGACACCGTAGGGGACGCTCTTACCCGTCAGGGTGAGCGTCCCGGCATTCGGAACGAATGCAATTTGCCGTAAGGCAAATCGGATCGTTTGCTTGCGCAAACGATGCATGCTTCGCATGCGCGGACGAGCAATGCTCGTCCCTATATCCCCTTTTGTAGCGCCCGCCGCCCCTACGCCTGTAGCGCGGGCAATCTGCCCGCACGATACGCGACACCGTAGGGGACGCTCTTACCCGTCAGGGTGAGCGTCCCGGCATTCGGAACGAATGCA
>JAFWPP010000053.1:0-11616 GCA_017509485.1 Oscillospiraceae bacterium
CACATCGGCCCTATCCCGTATCGGTGTGAGGGCCGATGTGGGCATCGGCCCCTACGGAGCGACTCTGTCGTCGATACCTCCCCTCATCCGGCGCTTCGCGCCACCTTCCCCCCAAGGGGAAGGCATCCCGACAAATCCGAACTCAAACTTCTCAATCCTCAATTCTGAATTCCAGGATGTCTCCCGGCTGGCAGTCCAGGGCTTTGCAGATGGCGTCCAGGGTGGAGAAGCGGACGGCCTTGGCCTTGCCGGTTTTCAAAATGGAGAGGTTGGCCGGGGTGATGCCGATGCGCTCCGCCAGCTCCAGGGAGCTCATCTTCCGCTTGGCCAGCATGACGTCCAGGTTGACAATAATCGCCATGGCTCCCTCCTAAATCGTCAGGGCGTTCTCTTCCTTCAGGGCGATGGCTGCGATGAAGCAGTTGCGCACCACCCGGACAATCAGGAAGAGAAAGGCCATGGACAGGGTAATGAAGATCAGAGGCGGATACCAGCGGAAGGCCCCCAGGGTCACCGCGGCCACCGCCGCGCAGCACCAGCTCACCGACGCCATCAAGCGGCTGTTTTCCTCTGAGAAAACCCGCTCCCGCTGGATGTTCCGCAGCAGCCGCCAGAGACAGACCAGCGCCGTCACTGCAAAGGGCAGGCAGCCGTAAAAGGCCACCATAATCGCGATCTGCCCACTCTCCAGGATGCGCCGATACTGGGCGTACAAGCGAACCAGCCAGGGCATGGCGATGGCCAATCCGATTGCCGCGGCCAAAAATACCGCCACCGCCGCCAGGGATAATTTCACAGCTTTGTTTGTCATATTCAGGCCTCCATTTCTTGCCTTTTTTCCGTATCATAGCACTAAAATTATTGAAAGTCAATAATAAAATACTGAAAAACAACAAAAGACGCTTGGAAAGACCTCAATTAGGTCCTTCCAGGCGTCTTTTGATCGGCCTTTCACTCTATTAGACGCATTGGGCCGCAAAAAGGTTGACGGTTTTATTGAACATTTTTCAAAAAAGTTGCGTTGTCCGTCTCCCGTTGCCTCATTCCGTGCCGAGACATACGGGGCGTCGGGGACGCCGCCCCCTACGGCGGGAACCGGTTCCAATTCTGTCATTGCGAGCCAGTTCGCAAACTGGCGTGGCAATCCGCATCCCCCGTTGCCTGTTGCCTGTTGCTTTCTACGTGTGGGGGTGCGCGGACGGCAGAGTGCCGTCCCTACAGGCAGGTGCGGCGGGCCGATGTGGGCATCGGCCCCTACGGACGGGGGACGAAGGGCGGCCAATGACCGCCCCTACAGGCGGGGAACGGCCTTCTTCGCGTAGCGCTTGCCGAGCCTGGTGGCTTGCTTCTCCGGGTAGACGGTGTAGTAGCCCCGACCCTTCCGGCGGAGCTTTTTGAAGCAGGGGAGGCCTGCCCAGAGAATGGAGGGGACGCCGACGGTCAGCAGGTAGAGGGGACCGAAGAAGAGGGACTGGATCGTGTGGCCATACTCGTGGGCCAGCAGCTCCTTGTCGGCGGGGGTCCAGGTCGGGTGCATAAAGAGGAAGCTGCCCATGGACATGGAGCCGGAGCGCTGGGTCCAGATGATCCCGAAGGCGCCCTGATAGCGGAAGTTGGGACAGCCCTTCATCCGATAATAAAGATACAGCGCCAGACCCACCAGGTTCTGGGGCAGGCCCCAGGTCCACTGGCAGAGCAGATAGAGGAACTGTTTCATCTTACAGGAAATGGGCCCGCAGCTCTTCGGCGGGGATGGGGCTCAGGTAAGCGGGGGGAATGTCCAGAATGGTCCTGCAGCCCGTCATGCCCTCCTGGTGCATCCGATGGATCGCCCGGGCGCAGGCGGCCAGGACGGAGCCGGTGAACTCGGGGTTGGAGTCCAGCTTCAGGCTGTATTCAACGGTGTGCCGGTGCTCCTGCTCCCAGCCGGTGACGCCGCTGCGCAGAACAGAGCCCCCGTGGGGCAGGCCGGCGTGATCCCGGGCCAGCTCGGCGGCGCTGATGAAGTTCACCGTGGTGTCATACTCGTCAAAGTAATAGGGCATGGTCTTGATCTCCCGCTCGATCCGGGCCTTGTCGGCGCCTTCGGCGGCCACCACCCAGCATTCCCGCAGATGCTTGTCCCGGGCGGTGAGCACAGGCTGCTCGCCCCGGCGGACGGCTTCCACCGCGGCAGGAATGGGGACGGTATACTGCCGGGCGTCCACCACGCCCTCAATGCGGCGGATGGCGTCGGAGTGGCCCTGGCTGACGCCCCGGCCCCAGAAGGTCTCGTCCTTGCCCACGGGCAGGATGGCTCCGGCGTAGACCCGGGCCAGGGAAAACAGACCGGGATCCCAGCCGCAGGAGATCAGACTGAGCTTTCCGGCGGCTTTGGAGGCCGCGTCGGCGGCGGCAAAGTGCTCCGGGATCTTCGCGTGGGTGTCAAAGCTGTCCACCACGTTGAACAGGGCGGCGTATTGGGGGGTCTGGACAGGCAGATCCGTGGCGCTGCCGCCGCAGAGGATCAGCACGTCGATCCGGTCCCTGTATTCCGCGGCCTTGTCCGCGGACAGAACGGGGACGCCGGGTGTCTTGATGCGCAGAGCGGCAGGGTCCCGCCGGGTGAAGACGACGACCAGCTCCAGGTCGTCGTTTTGGGCGATGGCGGCTTCTACCCCGCGGCCCAGATTGCCGTAGCCGAGGATCGCGATGCGGGTCTTCATGGTGTTTTACCTCCGTATCAAGTATGGCGGCCAGGGACCTGGCCGCCGTATCGTTTTTATTGCAGGATGCCGTTGAGGATGCTCTGCATGTCATACAAGCCCGGCTCCATGGTGATCACCCATCGGGCGGCGGTCAGGGCGCCCTCGGCGAAGAGGGCCCGGTCGTGGGCCTCGTGGCGGAAAGTCAGGGTCTGGGTGTCGGTGCAGATATGGATCTCGTGAACGCCCACCACGTTGCCCATGCGCAGGGAGTGGACGCCGATGTCCTCAGGCTGGCGCTTGCCGTTCTCATGGCGGCCGATCACCAGATGGCTGCCGGGTCGGACCGACTGCACCGCCTGGGCCAGGGTCAGAGCCGTGCCGCTGGGCACGTCCAGCTTCCGGTTATGATGGGCCTCCACGATCTCGATGTCTGCGTCGGGGAAGGCCTTGGCGGCCTGCTTGGCCAGGCTCGTCAGCACCACGATGCCCAGGGAGAAATTGCTGGCAAAAAGCACGGGGACCGTCTTCGCGGCCTCCCGGATGCAGGCCAGCTCCTCCTCGGTCTGGCCCGTGGTGGCGATGACCAGGGGCAGCCTCCGGGCCGCGGCGTAAGCCGTGAGGGCCGGCGTCAGCGTGTGGTGGGAAAAGTCCACGATGCAGTCGGCGGGACCGTCATAGTCGGCCAGGGCCTTGTAGGTTTCCCCTTCCTCGCCCATGATGTCCACGGGGATCAACGTGTCATCGGGACATTTTTCGTGGAAGACGCGCCGGAAAACGCGCCCCATGCGTCCATTGGCGCCGTTGAGTATAATCATCATATCAAATCAGCCCCATCTCTTCCATTCTGGCATAGAGTTTCGAGCGCTGCGGCTCCTCCATGGGGGTCAGGGGCAGGCGCAGCCGATCCTCGATCATGCCCATACGGGCCAGGGCCGCCTTGGCGGGAATGGGATTGGTTTGACTGAACAGGGCCTGCATCAGAGGCAGCAGTGCCAGCTGATCCTTCACGGCGCCGGCCAGGTCGCCGGCGAAGAACTTGCGGCACAGGCCCACCATCCGGTCGGGAACCACGTTGGCCGCCACGGAAATCACGCCCTTGCCGCCGTAGGCCAGGATCGGCAGGGTCTGGTCGTCGTTGCCGGAATAGATGTCCAGCCGGTCGCCCACCACCCGGAAGGCCTCGGCAATCTTGGAGATCCGGCCGTTGGCCTCCTTGATGGCACAGATGTTGGGATGCTCCGCCAGGACGCCGTAGGTCTCGGGCTCGATGTTGGTGCCGGTGCGGGAGGGCACGTTGTAGAGGATCACCGGAGCTGTGGAGGCGTCCGCGATGGCGGTGTAGCTGGCAATCAGACCGCTCTGGGTGGGCTTGTTGTAGTAGGGGGTCACGCAGAGCACCGCGTCGGCGCCGATGGCGCAGGCGAACTGGGACATCATAATGGCGTGGCTCGTGTCGTTGGAGCCGGTGCCCGCAATGATGGGGATGCGGTGGCCGGAACGCTGGATGGCGAACTCCAGAACCTTGCAGTGCTCGTTATCGGTCAGGGTGGGGGCTTCGCCGGTGGTAGCGCAGACCACCAGAGCGTTGACGCCGGAGGCGATCTGCCAGTCAATCAGTCTTCCGAGGGCCTCATAGTCTACGCCCTCTTCCTTCATCGGCGTGACAAGCGCAGTGCCAACGCCGGTAAAAATGTGTTTTTTCTCCATGACCCTTCTCCTTTGTGAGATCTGGTTGTATTATTCTCTATCCATAGAATTATAGCACAAAGCCCTCCGTTTCGCAAGGGGGTTGCGCTGTTTTTTGCTGCTTTGGCAGATGGATGGTGAGGACGATTTCCTGCTCGGTTTCTTCCCGTCGGATCCCCGCGGCGATCCCGGCCTGCTTCAGCGTCTCAAGATGGCGGTCCACGGAGTTCAGAAACAGACGCAGGTCCTTGAGCAGCAGCTTCCGGGGCTTTGGAGAATGTCTGGGCTGGGTCAGCAGCTGATCAATATAGGCCTCCGTGCGGGCTACGGTCAGCTCCCGCTTGACAATAAGCTCAATGACCCGCAGCTTTTCCTCCTCGTCCGAAAGCCGGAGCAGCGCCCGGGCGTGCCGCTCGGAGAGCTGATGGGACTGCAGCGCTGCCCGAACAGCGGGGGAGTGCTTTAACAGCCGCAGCTTGTTGGCGACGGCGGAGGGGCTTTTGCTCAGCTGGGCAGCGGCCTCCTCTTGCCGCAGATGACAGAGCTGCATCAGCCGGGCGATGCCCTCGGCCTCCTCCCAGTAGTTCAGATCCTGCCGCTGGAGGTTCTCCACCAGGGCCAGCATACCGCTCTGTTCCTCGTCCAGAGTCAACAGAAGACAGGGGATCTCCGTCAGACCCGCCAGCTTTGCCGCCCGCAGTCTGCGCTCTCCGGCGATCAGCTCATAGACCTCGCCCTGCCTGCGAACGGAAATGGGCTGCAGCAGACCGTGCTGGGCGATGGAGGCAGCCAACTCCTGCAGACCCTCCCGATCAAAGCTGCGCCGCGGCTGAGCCGGGTTCGGGCGGATCCGCTCCGGGGGCAGCAGCAGGAGTCGTCCGCCGGCCCCGGAACACTTGGATTTTTGCTTTTGCATCAAATCTCCTCCGATTGATCTTGGTTTGCAGCCACATTCTACCTCTGCGGGCTGCCAAAATCCCGCGAAGAGGCTATTGACGGAACATTTTTTCCGAATGGCGCATTGACAATTCCCACAAACAGGAGTATGATGAAATTGCAGTGAAAAAGCGACTGTAAATGAAAAAAATCAGATCGGAGGAAAGACTATGTTCTGTGAAAAGTGCGGCACAAAAATCGAAGACGGCCAGCCCTTCTGCCCCAACTGCGGCAATCGTATGGCTGAGCCCGCTGCGCCCGAAGCGCCTGCGGCCCCCGTCAATCCCGGCGCGAACAATATCCCGGCCGGAACCTATGCAGCCCCCGCGGCATCCGCCTTTCAGGCTCCCGCTGCGTTGAAGAAACCCCTTAAGCTCCCCGCGCTGGGCGGACTGACCGACAAGTTCAACGCGAAGGAAGGTCTTGAACAGATCTACTATGGCTGCATCGGCGTTCTTCTGGTGGTGTGCATGATCCTGTCCCTGCTCAAGGTGTTCGCCAACAGCGGCGTGGCCTTCAGCCTTGGCTTCGGTCCCACCTGGCTGTTTTTCATCTCCACGGTCCTGTTTACGCTCTGCATCACCTTCTATGTGATGGATGCGCTGGACAAGTTCAGCTTCAAGTGGCTGTGGTACTTCATCGCCGGCTCTGCGGCGCTGATCCTGCTGCTCTATGTGATCGTCTGGATTGCCGGCGTCAACCTCATGGGTTATACAACTTCCGTCCATCTGTCCGTGGGCGGCTGGTTCTTCCTGATTTTCCAGGCAGGTCTGACTGCGGTTTCGATCCTCTACCTGCTGGAGCTGAAGAAGAAATAAGGGATTTCGGACATATCGGAGATCCAACGAAAGCCGGAGGAAAACGCCTCCGGCTTTCGTTTCAGAAAAAAACCTATAAAAACATAAAATTTCCCTTGACTTTTTCCAAAATATGCATATAATAATAATGCGCTTGCGAAATCGTCAGAGGAGAGCGCACGATAGCGGGTTTGTGTAATGGTAGCACACCGGACTCTGACTCCGTTTGTGAGGGTTCGAATCCTTCACCCGCTGCCAAGGAAAACAGGTCAATTTCTTCGGAAATGGCCTGTTTTTCCTTGTTTTTGCGGGTTTTTGCCCGAAATTCATCGGCAATTTACACAAATTCGACTGTATATTTTTGACGGAATAAATTTCTACCCATTAAACTACCCATTAACTATTTTGATGATTGGCCCGGGGGTTTTGTCCTCCGGCTCCGTCAGGGAACGGATGAACTCCTCCATTCTGGAGGAGCTTTCTTTTTTCATTCGATCCGAAACGTGGCCATAGACGTCCAGCGTGAAAGCCGCAGTGGCGTGTCCAAGGTTGCCCTGCACCGTCTTGATGTCGTCTCCGTTCTCCAGAGAGACCATCGCGTAGGTGTGCCGGAGGTCATGGACCCGGGCTTCAGGACAGCCGATCTGCTCGGCGATCTTCTTGAAGTGGACCCGCATGGTGCCTGGACTGATGTACGAACCCGTGATGGTTGTAAAGACCAGACGGCACTTCGGCCTGCTTTCGTCCTTCCAATCCTCCCAACAGCTGCCGGCAATCCGCTTGTATCGCTCCTGCATCTTCTTCTGGTCCTCCAGGATTTCCATGACGTAAGGCGCAGGCATGATGGATCGCGGTCTGCTGTTTTTCGGAGAGGAAAAGCAGATGCCGCCGTCTTTCAAAGGTCGTTTCAGCAGCTGCTTTTCGATCAGGATCGTTCCACGCTTGAAGTTCACACAGTCCCAGGTCAGGCCGAGGGCCTCGGATTCCCGCAGCCCGGTGAGGGCGACCAGCTTGATCAGATTCCCGTAATCGGGATCATCGTCGGCCGCGAGAAGCAGGTCCTTCAGCTGCTCGTCCGTCAGGGGCTTGATGATCGTCTTCTCCTTCCGGGGCAGGACCGCACCGGAGCAGGGATTCATTCGGATCAGATTGTCCATGACAGCCTGCCCCATAATCTTGTTGAGCAGTCCGTGGACGTTGCGGATCGTCTTGGCGGAGATCCCCTTGCTGCCGTCCCGCGGGGAATAGAGCTCGTTGTAGAACCGCTGAATGCGCATTCGGTCCAGCTCACAGAGCTGTAGTTTCCCCAGCTTCGGAAGAATCTGGGAGTTGAATATGGTTTTGTAGTTCTTGATTGTGGAGTACTTCTTATCGAAGGTGTATTCCTCCAGCCACCGCTTCACCCAGACCTCCAGAGGCATCTTTGAGGGCTCCAGATAGGTCCCCTCGTCGATCTCTGCGATCATTTTGTTCAGCTTGATCCGGGCGTCAGCCTGGGTTCTGCCGTAGACGGATTTTGCCAATTGTTTTCCTGTTTTCGGGTCATAACCGGTGGTGGCACGTGCTTCCCACAGTCCGTCCGGGCGTTTACGAAGCGAGCCGGTTCCGGCCGCCCTTCTTGTTTTCTTTGGCATAGTACCTCTCTTTCTGCAGACTCGTAAAAGGATTCAGCCAGTCCATTTTACTGTTTACATAATAACCCAAAATTTTGAGAAGGCAAGAGCGTTTTTCTTTTTTCCCTGCCAAAATACGAAAGCTGTTTTTGTGCAGCATGCCCGGTCAGCGGCGTCCGACAGGTATTTCCTGCCGGACGCCGCACGGTATGTCAGATCAGCTCGTCTGTTCCACCTGCTCGTTCATCCAGCTGACCAGCTTGTCCCTGGGAACGACCATCCGCTTTCCGATGTGCAGCGTAGGAAAACCCTTGGCCCTCATAAGCTTGTAAGCGTTGGATCTGGAAATCCCGAGGATGGTGCCGACGTCTTCGGCGCAAAGAGCGATGGGATATTCTTCAATCGTACGATAAGCAGACGTCATAGAACCTCTCTTTCTGCGGAGCTGCCCTCCGCCTCCGTGATGACAATAACTTCAAACAGAGTACCTGTGCGGTTTGTACGGTATGTACGATATCCGAACGTGCGGAAAAATACCGCACATATCGCACATACCGGACGCGTCACCCTCTCTGTCATTGCGAGGAGCGAAGCGACGCGGCAATCTGCGTTTCTTTGCGTTGGGGAATACGGATTGCCACGACCAGTCTGCGGACTGGTCTCGCAATGACAAATCATGTTCCGGATCATGACACCGGCCCCTTGGCGGCGCTGAGCTGCAGCAGCTTCGTGTTCCCGTCGCGGCGGGGGCGGCAGGTGAAGCCGTACTGCTTCTCCAGCACGCCGCCCGCGGCGTTGAGGATGCGCGTCACCGCGTTGGGCGCCAGCAGCAAAGCCGGATCGGCGGCGGCCAGACGCTCGGTCAGAGCCGTGGCCGTCCCCTCCCAGGAGTGCGTCCGGGTCACGAAGGCCGCGATGGCCTTGAGCTCCCGGTCCCGGGAGGGCTTGAACTGCCCCACGGAGCTTTCCGTCAGCACCCAGTCCACGGGGTTGTGCCGGAAGCACAGCCCCAGCTCCAGGTCCCGGACGTCCCGCCCGGTACCGAAGAGCTTCAGCTCGCTGCCCGCGCGCTCGTCCTTCAGAAGCACGAAGGTGGAGTCCGCGCTGCCCATGAGGCCCGTGGTGCCGGAGACCCGCTGGAAGGGGTCCACGGAGTTGGCCTTCCGGGTGTGGTGCACCGCCAGCACCGCCACGCCGAACCGGTCTGCGATGGTCTTGAGCCGGCTCATGGCGTTGTAGTCCCCGGCGTAGCTGCACTGCTCGGATTTCAGCTCGCGGATCTTCTGCAGGGTGTCGATGATCACCAGCCCCACGTCGGGGTGGGCCGTCAGAAAGCCCGTCAGTTGCTCCTCCAGACCGCTGCCCATGATCTCCGCCTGGGTGGCCAGATAGATCCTGCCGCTTTCGCCGCCGGTGACCTCCACCAGCCGCCGCTGGAGCCGGTCCAGGGTGTCCTCCAGGCAGAGGTACATGACCTCGCACTGCCGGACCGGGAAGCCCCAGACGGCCTGCCCCGTGGAGATGTGATGCGCCAGCCACAGAGCCAGCCAGGACTTGCCGATCTTGGACTGTCCGCAGAACAGGGACAGGCCCCTGGGAATCAGGTTCTCCACCACGTAGACCGGCTCGGAGAACTCCATGTCCATGACCTCATCGGAGGTCACGAACTCCAGCTCCGTGATCTTGAGCCCGAACATCCGGCAAAGATAGCGGAGCACGTCGGCCTCGCCCTTGCCCTGCACCGTCATGGCGTAATCCACCACGTCGCCCTGCTTCTGACAGCCGGTGAAGCCGTTGCAGTACCAGGTGCCGTCGTCATAGGCCGTGGCCTGCTCGCCGCAGTGGGGACAGCGGACCAGCGTCCGCGCGTCGTAAGGGATCTGCTCCCTGTCGAGGTACTCGATCAGTCTCGGCCGCAGCTTGTCCCGCAGCCTTGTCATCGTCTCTTTGTCGATAGTACATACCTCCTTCTTTACATCGTTCGTCTTGTTTTCTTCTTTCATTCCTCCGATTCCGCACCGGGCCAAGCAACTATATTCCCCCTTCATTTCCGGTGCGAAAAAAGCCTGATTTTGCAAGGGTTTCTGAAGCCCTAAATGCGTAGAAAGCAACCCTCCCATCTGTCATTGCGAGACCAGTTCGCAAACCGGTCGCGGCAATCCGTATTCCGACGTGGAGAGGACGGATTCCCACGCCAGTGACACGGTCACTGGCTCGGAATGACAAGGACTCAGCTGACTCTTGCATAGCGTTCCCTTTGCCTTGCCGCCTCCTTTGTTTTCCTCCTTTTTTTGCTGCACGGCTGGCAGTACTTCGCCCGGTTGGAGCCCGGGACGAATGCCTCGCCGCAGCCGGCGCAGCGTTTGGTCGGCCCGCCCAGCAGAGACGCCTCCAGCACCGGGTCCAAGGGCAGCACCGCCGCCCGGAACCATTTGCACAGCAGCGAGTACGAGATCGTCTGCACGCAGCAGCACCCGGCCCCGTCGTCCAGCGCGACGCACTCCCCGTGATCGTAATTGCAGCACTGCCGCACCAGCCTCCGCACCCCCGGCATCTGCTCCTGGGTCAACCGCTTGTAGTCCTGATAGCTTCTTTCTTTCATGGCATCACTCCCTTCTGTGTCTTTCGTGAATGTGCTTCCGATATATTCTTCCTTTGCGTCGCCTGTCAGATGATATATCGAACCGGTTGCTTTTCGAATAGAAAGCAGATATAATGAAAACAGAAAAACAGCGCACAGCGCATATAATGCAGTTGGTGACAAGATGAAAATCATTTTATCCAGAAAAGGCTTTGATTCCTCCAACGGAGGCTGCCCGAGTCCGATCCTGCCGGACGGGACGCTGCTGTCCATGCCGATCCCGTCCAATGACCGGGATACATACGAAGAGCTGTCCTGCCGGGGCGTCAATTATGCGGAACTGCTGCGGCAGCTCCGGCCGGGAAAACCGTTCTCGCACTGTCACGTCGATCCGGACCTGCGGCCGGGCCTGCGCTCCGCCGCGCCGGAAGGCTGGAAACCGGCTTTCGGCCAGACCGACGCCGCGCAGGGTGTTTTGAAAAACGCCGGGGTGGAAAAAGGCGATCTGTTTCTTTTCTTCGGCTGGTTCCGTCCGACGGAATGCGGACCAAACGGATACCGCTTTGTCAGAAAATGCGGAGACTTCTTCCGCAGTTCTGATCTTCATGTGATCTACGGATATCTTCAGATCGGAGAAATCCTCACAAAGCCGGATGACATTGCAAAATACAGTTGGCACCCGCACGCTTCGGAGGCGTTTCTCAAAAACAAAGCGAATGCGCTCTATCTCCCTGCGGAGCATCTGTCCTGGAACCCGGAGCTGCCCGGATACGGAACCTTGGATTATCGCGCGGACCGCGTCCTCACGATGGAGAATATGCCGCGGGGCACCTGGACCGCAAAACCGTTTCTGATGCCGGAACACGTTTACGGAAACCGGAAAAACGCGGCGAAGGGAGACGGGCTGTACTACGCCGGAATCTGGCAGGAGCTCGTGATCGAGGAATCGGAAGGATTGCTCGCGTGGGCGAAAAGCATTCTTGCGTGATCTGCGTGACGCGGCTTTTCCGTTTTTTCAATTTCCCTCGGAAGCGATTTCGCAGAAATCGCGCAGCTGTGTCGAATGACACATACAGGGTTTGGGGTTTCCCCAACAAGCCAGGCAAGCAAAATGACCGTTTTCCGATTTCAGGAAAACGGTCATTTTTTGCATATGGCGCACAAATGCCCAGCTTGCCGGTTACGGCAAAGCGGGATTGTGCGCACAAATGCATTGCTTGCCGGTATCTGGAACAGCTGCGGATCGAGCGGATGTCCGGACAGATGCCCTGCTTGCAGGGATCTGAGCCGGACGCGAAATCACGCGGCTGTATATA
>JAFWPP010000017.1:0-123721 GCA_017509485.1 Oscillospiraceae bacterium
AGCACAGCCTTGTAGTAGTAGGCCTTGGGATCGGTCACATCGGTGAAGGGGCTGGTGGTCAGCGTGGGCTCGGGCTTGCCGGCGGCAACCCACAGATAGAACATCGCGTCGCCGCGCTTGACCGCCTTGCCGACACCGAAGCTGGTCTCGCTGGTACCGGCGGTGACCTGCGGATTGGCGGTGAAGGCCCATTCAATGGCCTCGTGCTCAGGCGTGCCGAAGGGGTAAGCCTCCATGACGTCGGTGAACTGCGCGATCTTGCAATCGTGCGGCAGAACGGGGATCTCCTCCTCGCGGGTCGCGCCGCAGCGGACGCAGGTATACAGCAGGATGCCGGTGCTCGTCTCGGTAGGCTCCACCGTCACAACGCCCTCGTCCCATTCGTGGCCCAGCGCCTCCGTGTCCACGTGAGCGCGGCTCAGCTCGGCGCCGCAGACGGCGCAGCAGACCACGGTATCATAGGCGCCGGCCTCGGTGCAGGTGGCGGGGCGCTCGTTTTCCTTGACGGGATCGGCAGGCGTATGACCCAGGGCGGGGATCTCTGTGTGCACGCGCTCCAGTTCTTCGCCGCAGACAGAGCAATACGTAACCGTATCATATCCGCCGGCCTCGGTGCAGGTGGCGGGGAGCTCGTTCTCCCTTACGGGCTCCCCGGGGCTGTGCTCATGGGGCGGGGCGATGACGGTGGTGTAGCAGACGGTGACGGCCGCGCCCCCGGTCACCTTGTAGATCTCCAGGGTGCTGGTGGGGGTGCTGCTGGCCGCCTCGATCAAGCGCCATTGGTTGGCGGCTGCGTTGGTCATGGTGGTCCGGCAGTACAGGAAGCGCCCGTTGGCGGTGAGGGCCAGACAGCCGTTCCTGACCGTCAGGGTCCATGCCGTCTTGTCGGTGTCGGAGACCGTCAGGCTGTTGGCGCCGGGGTTGTGGAGGAAGCCGTTCTCCTCGTCCCCCAGATACCAGCCGTTGTCGGCGGGGCTGACGTCGAGGCAGCGCTTTCCGTCCTCCAGTATGGCGTCCACGTCCTCGGTAAAGGCGAAGTTTTGGACGTGGCCGCTGAGCCCCTCGCTGTTCTGCTGATAGAGGCCGAAGCCGGTACCGGCGGCGGTGATCACGATCCGGTCCCCCGCGGCCAGGCTGTCGGCGGTGCTCATCCGGGTCATGGCGGGAGGCGTGCTCTCGTCGAGCTCATAGCTGTACAGGGCCCTGAGGGTGAGATCGCAGGCGGGCTTGTACAGGCCGGTGAAGATCTCCGCGGGCTTTGTGCGCACGTTGTCATAGTCGTCCGCCACCCAGCCCAGGAAGCTGTAGCCCGCGGGGGCCTCGGCGGAGGGCAGCTCCGCCCCGGCCAGGGAGTTCACCGTCATGGGCGCGGGGGCCGCAATGCCGGCGGGGGTGCTGAAGCTGACGGTGTAATCGTAGCCCAGCGGATCGGTGTAGGAATCCACGTAGCTGTCGCCGCAGCGGGTGCAGCTGTGGGTGGTATAGCCCGGATCATCCGGGGTGGGCGGCGTCACGACCGCCACATAGTCGTGTCCCAGCGGGGCCACGAGGACGGCGTCCGGGTTGAGCTCCTCCTCCCCGGCGGCGTCGGCGAAGTACTTGCCGCAGATCGTGCAGCGCCAGTACTCGATGTTGCCCCCCTCCACGCAGCCGGGGGCGACGGCCTCCACATGCTCCAGCACATGGTCGTGCTCGCCGGCCACGGGGTCGGTCCAGTAGTAGGTTGTATCAAGCTGGGTCTCTCTCCACCAGCGGATATTGTAGACGTAGCCGTTGGAAATACCGTTGCTGCCCTGGGTCCAGAAATAGTTGCCGGAGGGATTGAAGCTCAGATAGGGATAGCTGCCGCCATTGACACAGGTTGCGGAGCTTGCGTTGGTCTGCGTGCCCAGCGACCAGTCGCAGTAGCCTGAGACGTAGCTGTTATAGCCTCCCAGGTAGTTGCTGGTGGTCTCGCCGACGTAGACGTTCGTGGAAGCGCTGCGGATGGTGTAGTAGTTTCCGCTGGCTGCCACCTTGAACACATAGGCGTTGGCGGCGTTGGTCAGCTGCGTCCCATTCAGACTCATGCCGCTGGCGGAAAGAGCGGCGGCGTTGGCGCTGTTCTCAATTTCCGCACCGTTGGAGCTGACCGTAACGCCCTTCATGACCCGAAGGCTGCTGTCGGTGCCGTAGGTGATCACGTAGTTGCCGGTCCAATCAGCAGGAGCGGCGCTGAGCAGCTCGTAGCAGAGCTCGCCGGTCCCCTCCTCCACCCGGGTGAAGAGGGCATAGAGGGTCACGCTGCCCGTGACCATGTAGGCAGCGCCGGGGGCGTAGAATTCCGGCGCATCGGTGGTCTCCTCGATCTGCCGGGTCGTCCAGCCGGAGAAGCTCCAGCCCTCGGGATCAACGGAAACAGAATCGGGCAGGGTGATTTCGTCATAGATCAGGGCGCTCTGGCTGCCGGCCGGGGTGCCGGAGACCATAAAGTTCACCGTGAAGGTGGGCTTGGGGGCGAAATTGACCAGAACGGTGCAGTCCTCGGAGGCGGAGACCAGGATCGTGTTGACGTCGATGGTGCAGACGGCGGCGCCTTCAAGCACCTCGCAGCTCTCCACGTAGTAGCCCTCCGCGGGGCTGGCAAGGATCCTGGCGCCGTCCACCTGGACGGTGCCCCAGGCCTCGTTGTTGGAGATGGCGGTGAGGTTGAAGAGGATGTCGTCGGTGTAGGCCTTGATGCGGTAGTCGCCGTTCTCCGGGCAGTCGGTCCAGGCGCCGTTGGGCTCTTTGTAATAAGAGGTATTGCCGTGGTTGGCATGGATAAAGGAAGCCCAGGAAATCACATCGCTGTTGTTGAAGGTGGCGTCGTAGGGTGTGTGGACGTACTTGCCGTTTTCGTCGGCCACGGGGACGTTCTGGGAGACCACCACGGCAAAGGTATCGCCGGCGGACAGGGCGACGGGGTTCTCCAGGGGGATGGTGTAGTAGCCGGAGAAGGTCAGAAAGCCGGTCTGGGAGGCCAACAGCTCTCCGGAGGAGGGATTGCCGACATTGGGATTTTTGTAGATCTCCACGGTATAGGTCATGGCCTCGTCCCAGTTGCAGAAGCCCACAGCCCGCAGGCTCTCGTTGCCCTTGGCGGTGAAGACGTTGGCGACCTTGGTGTCGTTGGCAAAGCCCTCGTAGTAGTCAATGCTGTTGTTCCAGCCCTTGCCGTAGCAGACCACGTTGCAGGTGCCGTCGTACTGATAGTTGTGCTGATAGTTGTCGATGGGCTCCGCGTCGTAGAAGAAGATGTACCCCTCGAGAACTGAGGTGTCCTCATAGGAGATCCAGCAGTAGCCATTGTCAAACTGGCCTGTACCCCAGGAGTTCTTGCAGAGCCAGGCGCCGGGCTTGGAGGGCCGGTTGGGCTGGAATTTGGAGACGGCGATGCTGTCGTCCCAGCCGATCAGGGTAATGGCGTGGTTTGCGTAATTGCTGCCTGTATTGCAGATATAGGTATAGGCGTAGCCGGTCTCGTAGTAGCTGATGTTGCCTGCGCCGTAGTCCATGATGGCCTGCTTGACGGCGTCCACGTTCGTGCCGGGGATCCATTCGGAGTTCTGGACGTGGCTGACGTTGTACTGGTAGGCGTACTGGCTGTCCAGCCCGTTGTAGTTGACGGAGCTGGCGTTGCCATAGGTCAGGGCGGCGACGGATTCATCCGCGGCGCCGGTCCAGCGCTGGAGGGTGTAGGCGGACATCTCGCCGTTGCCGCCCTGATCCAGACAGGTATCCTGGGGCGTGGACTTGTCGCCGTTCAGCATGCCCTCGGCGTCGTAGGCGTAGCTGTAGTTGAACCAGCAGTGCTGGGTCTCGGACAGGTTCAGGCTGGTGGTGGCGGCAGCCCCGGCGCCCACGGGGACGCCGTGCTTGATCATGTAGCCCTCCACGCTGGCCAGGGCCGCGTGGGCCCAGCAGGAGCCGTAGGGGTTCTGATTCTTCACGGAGGTGACCCAGCCGTGCGTGCGGCTGTCCCAGGAGCTGGGCAGATCCTGGACCGGTCTCCCGACGGAAACGCCGTTGATCTCCAGGGTCTCGCCGCGCAGATAGGCGTCGGTGACCGCAGTCGTGCCCTCGTGATACTTGTTAATCAGGCCGTAGTTGGGCGCTTCCGGGGTGGGCAGTGCTTCCTCCCCTTCCAGGGCGAAGACAGCCGCCGGGAAGAGGCTCAGCACCAGCGCAGCTGTCAGCAGCAGCGCCGTAAGCTTTTTGAACTGTTTCATGCTTTGATCTCCTTTTGTGTGATTCATTCTGAGAAAGCGCGTTGCTTCCAATGGACAGTATAGCAATTCCGCGGGAAAAAGTCCATATGAAAAGTAAAAATTCTCATCCCTTCCCGTGCGGCTGCCGGCCGTTCTCCCGCTTCCAATCCAGGTAGTCGTCGTAGCCGCAGAGCCGGTCGATGATTTTCCCGTCGGGCAGGAACTCGATGATGCGGTCGGCGGTGGTGGACAGCAGCTCATGGTCGTGGGAGGCCAGGAAGACGTTGCCCGGGAAGGCGGTGACGCCCTTGTTGACCGCCTGGATGGATTCCATATCCAGGTGGTTCGTCGGCTGATCCAGCAGGATGCAGTTGGCCCCGGAGAGCATCATCCGGGAGAGCATCATCCGGACCTTCTCGCCGCCGGAGAGGACGGAGACGGGCTTGAAGACCTCGTCGCCGGAGAAGAGCATCCGCCCCAGGAAGCCCCGGAGATAGACGTCGTCCTTTTTCTCGGAGAAGGGCCGCATCCAGTCCACCAGGGACTCGTCGTGGCCCTCAAAGTAGGCGGTGTTGTCCTTGGGGAAGTAGCTGCGGGAGGTGGAGACGCCCCACTTGACGGTGCCCTCGTCGGGCTCCAGCTCCCCCATCAGGATCTTGAACATCACGGTCTGGGCCAGCTCGTTCTCCCCCACGAAGGCGATCTTCTGATTGCGGCCCGCGATGAAGCTGACCTTGTCCAGCAGCTTCACCCCGTCCACGGTCTTGCTGACCTCGGTGACGAAGAGCACGTCCTTGCCCACCTCCCGCTCCCGGGTGAAGCCCACGAAGGGATAGCGGCGGGTGGAGCAGGGGATCTCCTCCAGGGAGATCTTGTCCAGCAGCTTCCGGCGGGCGGTGGCCTGCTTGCTCTTGGACTTGTTGGCGGAGAAGCGGGAAATGAAGGCCTGGAGCTCGGCGATCTTCTCCTCGTTGCGCTTGTTCTTGTTGCGCAGCAGGGCCTGGACCAGCTGGCTGGACTCGTACCAGAAGTCGTAGTTGCCCACGTACATCTTGATCTTGCCGTAGTCGATGTCCACGATATTGGTGCAGACGGTGTTGAGGAAGTGGCGGTCGTGGGAGACCACGATCACCGTGCCGGGGTAGTCCAGCAGGAAGTCCTCCAGCCAGTTGATGGATTCGATGTCCAGGTTGTTGGTGGGCTCGTCCAGCAGGATGATGTCCGGGTTGCCGAAGAGTGCCTGGGCCAGCAGGACCTTCACCTTGTCCCGGGGGTCGGTGTCCGCCATCCGGTCATAGTGCTTGCTCACGTCCACCCCGAGGCCCTGGAGGATGCGGCTGGCGTCGGACTCCGCCTCCCAGCCGTTCAGCTCCGCGAACTCCGCCTCCAGCTCCGCAGCCCGCAGGCCGTCCTCGTCGGAGAAGTCCTCCTTTTCGTAGATGGCGTCCTTCTCCTTCATGATCTCATACAGATGCAGGTTCCCCATGATGACCGTATCCATGACGGAATAGGCGTCGTAACGGAACTGATCCTGCTTCAGAACGGACATGCGGACGCCGGGCTTGACGGCCACATAGCCCTTGGTGGGCTCCAGCTCCCCCGAGAGGATCCGGACCAGCGTGGATTTGCCGGAACCGTTGGCGCCGATGACGCCGTAGCAGTTGCCCGCTGTAAACTGCAGATCCGCGTGCTGAAAGAGCACGGAGCCCGCAAACTGCATGCCAAGATCGGATACTGTGATCATATTGAATCTCCTTCGTCATATCCAAGCTGTGTATGGGTTAAGTATACTAAGTATAACAAAACCCCGCCAGCGCAACACTGCGCCTATCGCGGGGTGCTCCCGAAAAAACGTGGATCAGCGTGCCGCAAGAATGGATTTGAGCTCCTCAACCGTCTCGGGCTTGACGCCGTCGGCCAGCAGGAGCTTCAGAACGCCCAGGACCCGTTCGTCCGGGTCGGTCTCCGGGGTGGCGTCCTTGAGCAGGTTCACGGCGTATTCCAGATTGTCCACCGTGGCGGCGTAGGTCCGGCCGTAGCCCCGGCCGCAGCGGGTCATGCCCTCCACGCGGATCACGCCCTTTTCGATCATGTTGTTCAGGATCAGATGGATGGAATTCGGATTCCAATCGCGGTCCGGGATCAGCTCGATGATCTCAGGCCGGGAAAGGGGCCGCCCTTCCTTCCATAAGAGCTGCATGATCTTGAATTCATTTGGGGATAGGGGGTTTTTCATAACCAGGCCCTCCGTCCTTCCGTTTCATGGCTTTCGTTATATTAGATAGATTATAGCCGCGAACGAAGAGCATGTCAAGGCGGGCAGAGGAAAAAAGCAGGTAAAAATACAAAAATTTACATTTTTATTCCGCGGCCCCATCCATTTCCCGGGGGCTGCGGGTCCGAAGCTCCCGGAAATCGTAGCTCCTTTGGAATTGTCTTATATCCGTCATATTTCGGTAATATTGCAGAAGTCCCGCACATGCCCGGCTGTCGCTCAGCGCGTTGTGGTGCTGCAGGGGCAGGCCCAGCATTTCTGCAAGAGTATTCAGTCTGTGATTCGGCGCCTGGGGCAGCAGTCTTCTGCCCATCTGGCAGGTGCAGACGTAGCTGCGGCAGGGCTCCCAGGCGATCCCGTAATCCCGCAGGCAGCAGCCCAAAACCCCCAGATCGAAGGGCGCGTTGTGGGCGCAGAGGATCCCCTTCTCCATCAGCGGCCGCAGCAGCTCCCAGAGCAGCGGAAAGCTCAATTGGTCCCGGACCATGCGGGGGGTAATGCCCGTCAGCCGGATGTTGAAGGCGTCGAAGCTTGTCTCCGGATTCACCAGGGAATAAAAGTGGGTGGTCTGCTCCCCGTTCTCCACCAGCACCAGGCCGATGGCGCTGATGCGGTCGTTGCGGCTGTTTGGCGTCTCCACGTCGAACACCACATAGCTGTCGTCGCCCACAGGCTTTCCCTCCTTCCGATGCGGATCGTCGGCGCGCAGTGCGCCGCTGCGACGGATCAATCCTCGGTCATATAGATGTCGATCCCGATGCGCAGCCAGTTCTCCTGCCGCTGCTTCTCCCGGATCACCGCGTAGAGCAGCTTTCCGGCGTCCATGAGCCGGGCCAGGATCTGGTTGTCCCTCCGGGGCACGTAGCCCAGCTTGACCCGCTCCCGGGTGTAGATCTTGATGGCGTTGGGGTCGGAGGGGTTTTCCGGCATGCGGCTCAGGATCAGCCGTTCCCCCGGACGCAGGAAGGGCTCCAGCTCCTCCAGACCCGCGGTGTGGGTGGTCCCGGCCACCAGGGTCGTCAGCAGAAGGATATCCTCGGAATAGGGCGCGGGCGTCTGAAGCGCCGCGTGGAGGGTCCGGATCAGGCCGCCGGAGCCCGATTGGATCAGCTCCTTGCTCACAGCGCGTCTCCCTCCTCCTTGGCCAGCATTTCTTCGATGGCCGCCTCATAGCGGGCCGTCCGCCGGTTCAGCTCCCGGAGCTGGGTCTCCAGCTCCCGCTCATGGGCCCGCCCCAGCGCCTCGTCCTCCAGCAGAGGCCGGGCGTTGTAGGGATAGACCTGCTTGATGGCATTCAGCTGCCGGTCCAGCTCCCGCACGGCGGCGCGCAGCCGGTCGGCCTCCGCCCGCAGCGCCTCCAGACCGGCGCGCTCCCCTTCAACGGGGCCGTCCAGGCTGTCGCAGATGTTGCGAAGCATGGCCAGATCCCCGGTCCGGTAGGCCCGCATGGCCTGATCCAGCCTGGCCGCCCGGGTCTCGTCCTCCCCCGGATGCAGATCCGGGTGCAGGGACTTGACCGCCTGGCGGTAGAGCTCCTTCAGCTCCCTGGCGCCCTTGGGACTGAGGCCCGGTCCCTCGTGCTTTTCCATGACGCCGGCCACCTTCTGGCAGCGGGCCTCCAGCTCCTCCCGGTAGACGGAGAGCTCTCCGTCCAGCTCCGCCTCGATCTGCTCCAGATCGGCGGCCGCCCGGCGGTTGTGCCGGGCCCGGATCAGCTTGGCCTTGCGCTTGGCCCGCAGGCAGCCGCACCAGGTCTCGTAGAGCTTCAGCTCCAGGGCGCCGAAGCGCCGCAGGTAGGCGGCCTCGATCCGACGGCACTGGATCAGCTGCAGCTCGTCCTTTTGCAGCAGCAGGGCCGTCAGCGCGGCCCGCAGGCGGGCGATCTCCTCCCGCAGCGCCGCGTCCTCGGGGTGAGGGATCAGCGCGGGCGTCTGTTCGTTCTCCATATCTCCGCTCCCCTTCCCCCCGGCGCCCTGCGCCTCCGGCCGGTTTGCTCCCGATTATTCGGCGGGCTCCGCCGCCGTCAGCAGGGCCAGCAGCTCGTCCATGTCTTCCACGATCCGCTCCGCGCCGGCCTGCTCCAGTTCCCCCGGCTCCGCGTAGCCCCAGGCCACCCCAATGCAGGGGATCCCGGCCCTGGCCGCGCCGAGGACGTCGTATTTCGTATCTCCGATCAGCACCGTTTCGCCGGGCGCCGAGGCGCAGAGCTCCATGGCCCGCCGCACGATCTGCCATTTCTTTTCATTGTTCAGCGCCGGGCTGCTGCCCACGACGGCGTCGAAGCAGTCCCGCATCCCGGCCCGGTCCAGCAGCAGCTCCGCCATGGGCTGGGGCTTGGAGGTGGCCACGGCTGTCCTCAGCCCCGCAGCCCGCAGGGACTCCAGCAGCGCCCGGATGCCCGGAAAGGGTCGGCTCTCATAGACGCCCACGGGCACGTAGCGCTCCCGGAAATCCACCACCAGCTGCTCCGCTTCGGCCTGGCGCACGCCGTAGACCTCCATGAACTTGTCCACCAGCGGCGGGCCCGCAAAGCAGCGGAGCCGGTCCAGGGCTTCCTCCCGCCCGTGCTTCCGCAGGGCGTATTGGATGCTTTTGGTGATCCCCTCCACCGTGTCAAACAGGGTCCCGTCAAAGTCAAACAGGATCGTCCGATATCGCAAGGCCTTTCCTCCTTCTCGTTTCCCGGCCCGCGGCCTGTCACCGCAAGCCTGCGCCCCGTATCAGGGCCGTTCCGCGTCGGGGCCGACGCTTTCGATGGCGGCCAGCAGCTCAGCCCCGCTCATATCCTCCGTCACCAGCTGGCGCGGCATGTCGTAGAGGCACTGGGGCAGGCCCTTGAGCAGCGTGGCGCAGGGGCCGTCGCCGCAGACCGTGGCAAAGACCCCGGCCCGGCTCAGGATCACCAGGCAGCGCTCGTCATGGCGGCTGGTGGGGTAGGAGAAGAAGCCTCCCGCCTCGCCCAGCAGCTCCTGCATCCGCTTCGCGTCCTGCGTCAGAAATTCCACGTATTCCGCCTCGCTCTCCCCTTCCCGCTGCAGGGGGCCCTTGCGGACGGGCTCCGGGTCCAAGCCCTCCACCTCATGCACGTCGTAGCCGTGGCTGGCCACGGTAATCAGGCCCGAGGCCGTCATCTCCGCCGCCTGCTCCAGGGAGAAATGGGGGATCATCGGCTTGCCGGTGTCCTTATACGTATCCTTGCCCATGGAGACGCCGATGGCAAAGATCGTCGCCTTGAAGCCGCGCTCCTTCAAAATGGGATAGGCGATGGAATAGTTGCTCTCGTAGCCGTCGTCAAAGCTGATCATCACGGGCTTCTCCGGCAGGGGGGTCCCGTGCTCCACGTAGTCCCGCAGCTGCCAGATATCCACGGTGGTATAGCCCGCCGCCTTGAGCGCGTCCATCTGTCCGGCAAAGACCGCGGCGCTCAGCACCGTATCTCCGGCCTCGCCTTCCTCCACCAGGTGATGGTAGCGCAGGATGGGGACCCGCACGCTGTAATCCTCCGTGGGCACCGGCTCGCAGCCCGGGGCCCCGGGCTCGGAGCCCTTCGGCACATAGCGGCCGAAATCCTCCGGCATCCACACGCTCTCGTCCCCGAAGATCCGGGCCGCCTCCATGGTGCCCAGGGCGTTGCGGGCGTGGGTGTCGTCATAGAAATAGCGGGGATCCCAGCTCAGGGAGCTGAGGGTAAAATCCCAGTAGTCCGTCACCTGGGCCAGGCTGTTGTAGAAGCCCGCCCAGTCCGCCCGATCGAAGCGCTCCAGATCCTTGTAGTAGCTGGGCTGGCAGATCACCAGCAGCTTCACGCCCTTCTCGGCGCAGAGATCCCGGATCAGGGTCACCGTCCCCATGGCGTCGTCCAGGCGGCCGGTACGGTAGTGATGCTCCGTGTAATGGTTGAATTCGTCGTAGGCGGGGCGGCGCAGATAGTCGTCCAGGGCTCCGATGCCCTCCACGTCCCGGCGGCTCTTGTCATAGGCCCCGGTCTCCGGGAGCATGACCCGGTAGGCGTCCATCAGGTAGCCCTGCTTCCGCCACTGCTCCAGCTTCTGCAGGCCCTCCGCCGGGCTGACCGTCAGATAGCGGGCGTAGAAGCGCAGGGGGCTGCTCCCGTCCACCTTCCAATACTGCCGCTTCGTCAGGGCCTCGGAATCGCCGTCGTAGGCGGAGGCGATCATAATGGACACGTTCAGCACCAGGTTCTTCATGGGATAGTTTTCCAGCAGATACAGCGCGATCTCCTCAAAATCCTTGGTGTTGGTGCCGTAGAAAAAGCAGTTGTAGAATTTCGCGTCCAGGGCCTTGTTCAGAGCGGCGATATCCAGGGCGCTGGAGCCGGAGGAGCCCACGATGTAGGAGTCGTACTCGTCGTGATGCTGTTCCAGATAGCTGATTTTCGCCAGCTTGGGGTTCAGGGTCATGTCATAGCTCCACCAGCCCAGGAAGCGGTCCCCGCAGGCCCCGTAGGGATCCGTGACAAAGTTGAACAGCGGGACCAGCAGGGCCAGGATCAGCAGCGTGACCGCAAAGAGCAGGAGCCAGCGCTTGGAGGAAAGGCGTTTTTTCTCTTCCATGTTTCCTCCTTAAAAATGTTGGTAGATCAGGCTCACGTCCACGGCGCTGCCGCGGAACACAAGATGCAGCAGCAGGGCCAGCAGGGGCAGGAGCATCATCAGCCACTGGACAAAGGGACTCCTCTGCTCCAGGGCCTTTCTGATCTCCACGCCCTTTTCCTGGCGGCGCTCCAAAAGCAGCAGTACCGTCACGCCCAGCGCCACCACGCCGTAGTCCAGGATCGTCAGGCCCATAGCCCCAAGGCTGCCGTCCCGGAGCTGATAGAGGCAGGGGTGGCGGAGCGTTTTCCACAGCATGGCAAAGGCCGTCATAAGCCGGGGAGCCCGGGTGATGTAGCGCCCCGCGAAGACCAGCAGCATGGTCCGCAGCAGCCGGAAGGCCCGGAAGCCCGGCTGCCGATCATTGAGCCCCAGCTGCTTCCGCCACTGGGAGAAGCGGGCGGCCATCAGCACCGAGGAAGTCATGATGGCGCCGTTGTAGAAGCCGAAGAAGATGTAGCGGAAATTGGCCCCATGCCAGAGGCCGATAATCAGATAGACCACGAAGGTGGCGCAGGCCGTGGGGATGACCTTGCCCAGCTTGCCGCCAAAGCGCTTGCGGGTCCGGCGGCTCAGCGCCCCCAGGGGCTTGGAGAAGGCCAGCGGGTAGAACACATAGTCCCGCATCCAGGTCCCCAGGGTGATATGCCAGCGCCGCCAGTAGTCGGCCAGGCTGAGGGCAAAGATGGGACGCCGGAAGTTCTCCGCCAGGCGGATGCCAAACATCTGGGCCACGCCCCGGGTGACGTCGATGCCGCCGGAAAAGTCGCAGTAGAGCTGGATGCAGTAGAAGAGCACCGCGAAGGCGCAGAGGGCCCCGCCGTAAGCCTCGGGCTTGCCGAAGACCGTGTTCACCACCAGGGCGGCCCGGTCCGCGATCAGCAGCTTTTTCAGCAGGCCCCAGAGCACCAGCTGGATGCCGTATTTGAGGGCGTCCGGGTCAAAGCGGCGCTCCGCCAGCAGCTGGGGCTCCAGCTCGTGATAGCGGCTGATGGGGCCCTGGACCATCTGGGGAAAGAAGGAGACGAAAAGCAGGTATTTCAGGGGATTCCGCTGGGCCGGATACTTGCCCCGATAGCAGTCCACGGCGTAGCCCACGCTCTGGAACATGTAGAAGCTGAGGCCCAGGGGCATGATCAGGGAGCTCATGGGCAGGCTGACGCCCGCCTTGGCCAGGGCCTCGGCGGTGAAGTTCCAGTATTTCATCAGATAGAGCAGGCCAAAGTCCAGCACCAGGCAGAGGGTCAGCACCAGACGCTTTTTGCCCTTGATCCCGGCGTTCCCGCCCGACCCGGCCCGGGCGTTGAGCCCTTCCAGCAGCAGGCCCGCGGCCCAGGTGGTCCCGGCGGTGAAGAGCAGCCAGATCAGCGCCTTCCAGCCTCCGCAGCAGTAGAAGCCCAGGCTGAGGCACAGCAGCACCGGCCACTGCAGCTTCCCGGGCAGAAGATAGTACAGCAGCAGAGCGCCCGCCGCAAAGGCCGCGAACTCCCAGGAAAAAAAGCTCATCTCTGCTTGCTTCGGACCAGCTCCAGGATGTCGTCCAGGGAGTTGAAGTTCTCTGGCAGCAGATCGTCCACGTTGATGTCCACGTCGAAGCGGTGGCTCAGATCCGTGACGATCATCACGATATCCAGGGATTCCAGCAAGCCGTCGTCGATCAGGGCGGTCTCGTTCTCAAAATCCACGTCGGGGCAGCAGTCCCGCAGGATCTCCAGGATCTCTTCTCTCATAGCTTCCTCCGTTTTCCGTTCCTTGAACGGTTCAAAATGTCGCTTTCTCTGTTATGGCTCCGAAGCTTCTCAAAGCATCGGTCTCGAATACACCAGCACGACGGACTCCCATCCGTCCTCCGCGTAACCGAAGCGCTCATAGACCCGCTTCGCCCCGTGGTTGTCGGCGGCGGTCCAGACGCGGCAGAGCCTTTCGCCGTTTTGGGCCAGGTACTCGCTGACAAGGGCTTTGGCGAGGCCCTGTCCCCGCTTCGCCGGGTCCACGGCCAGATGGCGGATCTCGGAGACCCTCCCCTTCTCCCGCCAGCGGATCAGCCCGCCGTCCCGGGCGAGAACGCGGCCGGCCGCCAGATCCTCCGCCAGCTCCGCCTCCTCCGGCAGACAGCCGGTCAGGGGGGAGAAGCAGGCGCGGAGCATCGTCATCACAGTGACGGGAGAAACGGAGCCTTCCCTGGGCTCAGAAGGACCCATGGGCGCGGGCTTCCGCGTCAGACGGACCCGGCGCAGGGCCTCGGCCCAGCCGTGCGTCTTCAGCGCCTCCGCCAGAGCGGGGAGCTTCTCGTCTCCCCTGCGATAGGGCAGCTCCAGCACCGTGGTCCGGTCAAAGGACAGGCGGCAGAGGGCCTCCGGCTCCGTCAGCAGAAAGCGCAGTCGCTGGGGCCCGCCGCCCCGCCGGAGCAGAACGATCCCCTCCGGCAGTCGCTCCCCCCAGAGCAGGCCCGCGGCGATTTCTTTTTCCAGGCTGTCCCTGTCCGGCGCGCAGTTGGCGGCGATCCTGTTTTTCAGAACCGCTGTGAGCGCCTCCGCCAGCGGTCCATAACTTGTAATTTGTTTCATTTTGCAGCCCCTTTCGCGGGGGATCGCCCGCGCTACGGATTCTCCCGCCGGATGCGCACCCGGTCCAGCTTGCCGTTGGGCAGATGGGGCAGGGCCTCAAGCCTGCGGAAGATCTCGGGGATCATATACTTGGGCAGGCGGCTGTGCAGGGCCTTCGCAACCTCCGGCACGTCGTCGCTGCCGGCGTAGACGGCGATGATCCGGTCCGCCTCGCTGTCGAAGAAGCAGACGGCCTCCCGCATGCCGGGCAGGCCGCTGAGGGCGGTCTCGATCTCCCCCAGCTCGATCCGGTAGCCGTTGTGCTTGACCTGGCTGTCCTTGCGGCCCGCGAACCAGATCAGCCCGTCCCCGTCCCTCCAGCCCAGGTCGCCGGTGCGGTAGATCCGCTCCGGCCAGCGGGGGTTCAGCGGATTCTGGACGAAGGCCTTCGCGGTCTTCTCCGGGTCTCGGAAATAGCCGATGGCCAGGCCGCTGCCCCGGACGCAGAGCTCCCCCGGCTCCCCGGGGGCGCAGAGCTTGTCCTCTTCGTTGAGGATCAGAAGCTCCATATTCTCGCAGGCCCGGCCGATGGGGATGGGCTCCCCCTCCCCGTAGTCCCGCTCAATGGGAAAATATGTGCAGTCCACGGTGGTCTCCGTGGGGCCGTAGAGGTTGACATAACGCACGTCCGGCAGGGCCTCCCGCCAGATCCTGAGCTGCTTTGCCCGAAGGGCTTCGCCGCCCAGCAGGGCCCGTTTGAGGAATCGGGGCCGATACTTCCCGAAGACGCCGGAATTGGCGGTCATGTGAAAGGCGGCGGTGGACCAGGAGAGGGTGGTGATCCGCTGCTCGTCCAGGGCCTGGATCAGCAGCTTGGGGAAGGAAAAGCACTTTTTGGGCAGCACATAGGTACGGGCTCCGGTCTTGAGGCTCAAGTACAGGTCCTTGACGGAGAGGTCGAAAAAAAAGGGGGCCTGATTGCCGAGCACGTCCGTCTCGTCAGCCCCGGTGAGGGCGGCATACCACTCGGTAAAGTCGATCACACTCCTGTGGGCGATCAGGATGCCCTTGGGGACGCCGGTGGAGCCGGAGGTGTAGATCATATAGCAGGGGTCCAGATCCAGGACCGTCCGCCAGGGCTCGGCGCCGTCGGCCTCGGGCAGCTCCGCGTCGTGATAAAACACGGGACCGAAGGCGGCCAGCTCCTCTTCCCGTTTCCTGTCCGCCTCGCCGATCAGAATGGCGGCGGGCTCCAGGCTCTCCAGGATGCCGTCCAGCCGCTCGGCGGGCATGGCGGGGTCCAGAGGCACATAGAAGCAGCCGGACCAGAGCGCGCCGAAGCAGGCCAGGATCGAGGCTGCGTCCCGCCGGACCAGCACGGCCACAGGGCGCTTCTCCGCCCCGGTCTCCCGGCGCAGCAGGCAACCCAGACGGCGGACCCGGTCCAGGGTCCCGGCAAAGCTGAAGCTCTGCTTCTCGTCGCTGTAAGCGGGGGCGTCCGGCAGCCGCCCGGCGGTGGCCAGCAGGTATTCCAGTACGTTGTTCACAGCGTTCCCCTTCCCTTCGGCCCATAATCTTCCAATTTACATTATGTTATTATACAATGGAATCCGTCCCCTGTCAAGAATAAGGGCAGGGCGGGATTCAATTCGGACTGTAGGTGTTACAATGATAGTTAACAGATGAAAAAAAGATAGCGAATAGGGAGCACCTGTAGTATGGTTAAGTTGCTCAGACAAAACCGAAGGGCAGGTGACCTATTCGCCATGACTACTTTAACACAAACCCTTAAGCGCTGTCAAGCAGTAGTTAAATATTCTTTTCGATATGGCGTAACAAAAGCTTCGATTCGCTACAATGTATCCCGTCCAACAATTTACAAGTGGAGGAATCGTTACAACGGGCACCTATCCTCCCTAAAGGATCTGTCACGGCGTCCTCACAGCCACGCCAGGCAGCACACGGAAGAAGAGCTGACGATGATCCAGAACTTTCGCCGCAGGAACCCGAACGCAGGGCTGGTGGTCCTCTGGGTCAAGCTCATGCGTCGTGGCTATACTCGCTCCATTTCAGGCCTCTATCGGGTTCTGCGGCGGAGTGAACAAGAGAGAATCAAGCTGCCAAATCCCAAGTACGTTCCCAAAGAGTACGAAAAGATGCAGTATCCAGGCCAGCGGGTCCAGATCGACGTCAAGTATGTGCCAAGCTCCTGCCTTGTGGGAGCTGCAGTCGAGGACGCCAAGGAGACTGGCGGTTACTTCCAGTACACCTTCATTGATGAATATAGCCGATTCCGCTATTTGGAAGCATTCAAGGAGCATAGCACCTATTCCTCTGCCGAATTTATCAAGCATTGCGTAGAAAAGTTCCCCTATGCGATTGAATGCGTCCAAACAGATAACGGTCCTGAGTTCACGAACAGGCTGAATTCCAAAAACAGTACCAAGCCCACACTCTTCGAGACGACGCTTGCAAAACTCGGCATCCGGCACAAACTGATTAAACCTTACACACCCAGGCACAACGGTAAAGTTGAGCGCAGCCACCGCAAAGACAACGAGTACTTCTATGCGTCTCACAAATTCTATTCCTTTGAAGACTTCCAGAAGCAGCTTGCCGTATGGCAGTGGAAATACAATGATTTCCCCATGCGTCCCCTCAAATGGCGTTCCCCAAAGGACGTTCTTTATTCTTTCCCTAGCTGTAAACTATGATTGACAAACCTACAAAGGGCAGGGCGGGATTCAATTCGGACCGGACGGGATTCCATTCATAGGGACGGGCGGGATTCCATTCGGATTTGCAGGCTTCAGACGCCCGGAGCGGCCGCTGCGGACGGCGGCCATCACGGAAAACGCCCCGACAAAGCCCGTTTTTCTCCCTTTGGGCTTGCTTCTTGGATGGTCATGTGCTATGATCGATGCGGTCGATATCCCGAAGGGAGCTCGTTCTTGCTCCAATCTGTGATCCGGGACGGGCGCCGGAGCCTGCGGCGGATGCTTGAAGGCCCCGCGTAAGGCCCGCAGGGCCTGTAGCGTCCCGTGGATCCGCTGATCTGACGCTTTATTGGAAAGGAGTCCATATGGAACACATGGAAGAACTTTATCTGGAGCTGCGGGACGATCAGTGGCCCTTTACCGGCATCGACCATGACCGGCTGATCGTCCGGGCCATGGTGACAGACGAGGCGGGACAGTTCTGCTTTGTCCGGGCCTTCCGGGACGACGACTTCGGAAGGGCGACGCTGATCGAGAGCTCCGGCGGCGGCGTGGAGCCCGGGGAGACTCTGGAGGCCGCGATCCGGCGGGAGCTCCGGGAGGAGCTGGGCGCGGAGGTGGAAATCCTCTGCAAGCTGGGCGTGGTCAGCGACTACTACAATCTGATCCGCCGCCACAATCTCAACCACTACTATCTCTGCCGGGCGCTGCGCTTCGGCGAGAGGCATCTGACCCGGGACGAGATCGAGGACTTTCACCTGTCCACCCTGCGGCTGGGCTATGAGGACGCCGTCCGGGAATACCAGGATCGGGCCTGCACCCCCATCGGAAGGCTGATTGCCGCCAGGGAGCTGCCGATCCTGCGCAGGGCCCGGGAATTCCTGGCCGCCCGCTCCCCCGCCGATGGGAAATAAACCGGATCACAGGACGCCGGACGGCTTCGGGCTTGTCCGGCGTCTTTTGGTCAAAAAAGGGGAAGCGCTCCGCTTTTCGCTGATTTTTTGGTGAAAGCTACCAATTTTTTCATTCCGCTTCTTGCATATTTCAGTCGATAGTGCTATAGTAATAGTTGGCCTTGTTCCTGCGAATAGAGGACTTTTCAATTTTTCATGAAAGGATATGCGGATATGAGGATTACCCAGCACCCGATCCTTACCTTCGACCGCGGTAAGGAAATCAATTTCACCTTCAACGGCCAGCCGATGAAAGGCTATGAGGGGGAAACGATCGCGGCCGCGCTCCACGCCGCGGGCGTGAAAGTGCTCGCCAGGAGTCTGGAAAAGCACCGCCCCAGAGGCTTCTACTGCGCCATCGGCAACTGCGCGTCCTGTCAGATGGTGGTGGACGGAGAGCCCAACGTCCGGACCTGCATCACCCTGCTGCGGGAGGGCATGAAGGTGGAGACTCAGGAAGGAAAGGGGAAGATCAAATGAGAGAAGTCGAACTGCTGATCATCGGGTCCGGCCCCGCGGGCCTCTGCGCCGCCATCTCCGCGGCCTCCTCCGGCGCGAAGGTGCTGATCCTGGAGCGCGGCTTCCAGCCCGGCGGACAGCTTGTCAAGCAGACCCACATGTTCTTCGGCTCCGAGCGCCAGTACGCCTCCCACCGGGGCGTGGATATCGCCGGGATCCTGCTGAAAAAGCTGGAGGAATACGGCGACCGGATCGAGCTCCTGCTCAACTGCACCGCCGTTGGCTTCTACGAGGACAACGTGGTCACGGTCCTGAAGGACGAGAAGGAGTATTTCAAGATCAAAGCCAAGTCCATCATCTGCGCCACCGGCGCCTTTGAAAAGTCCCTGGCCTTCCCCAACAACGACCTGCCCGGCATCTACGGGGCCGGCGCGGTCCAGACCCTGATGAACGTCTACGGGATTCGTCCCGGCGACCGGGTTTTGATGGTGGGCGCGGGCAACATCGGCGTGATCGTCAGCTATCAGCTGCTGCAGGCGGGCATCGAGGTGGTCGCCGTCCTGGACGCGGCCCCGCGCATCGGCGCCTACCTGGTCCACGCCTCCAAGCTCGCCCGGATGGGCGTGCCCATCCTCACCTCCCACACCGTCAAGGAGGCCATCGGCACCGACTGTCTGGAAGCTGCCGTCGTCTGCGAGCTGGACGAGAAGTTCCGGCCCATCCCCGGCACCGAGCAGCGCTACGACGTGGACGTGATGTGCATTTCCGTGGGCCTGAGTCCCCTGAACGAGCTTTTGGCCATGCGGGGCGTGGAAATGAAATACGTGCCCCAGCTCAGCGGACAGGTCCCCCTGCGGACCGAGGACTGCGAGACCAGCATTCCCGGCATCTTCGTGGCGGGCGACGCCTCGGGCATCGAGGAGGCCAGCTCCGCCATGGCCGAGGGTTATCTTGCCGGTCTCTGCGCGGCCGCCGGGCTCGGCCACGTGCCCGAGGACTTCGAGCAGCGCAGGCAGGAATACCGCAAGCAGCTCGAAGATCTGCGCTCCGGCCCTGTCGGGGACCGCATCCGTGCCGGCATGAAAATCAGTCAGCTGTAAGGAGGGAAAAAAGATGTTTGAGAAAACAGGAGTGGCCTCCCGGGAAATGGTCATGGAGAAGTTTCCCTCCATTGAGCGGATCAACAAGGGCCCTGTGGCGGTGGTGGAGTGCTATCAGAAGATCCCCTGCAACCCCTGCCAGACCGCCTGCCCCGTCGGCGCCATCCGCATCGGCGACGACATCAACAATATCCCCCAGCGGGACGAGAGCCGCTGCACCGGCTGCGGCATCTGCGTCTCAAGGTGCCCCGGCCTGGCCATCATGATCGTGGACGGCTCCAAATCCCCGGACACCGTCCAGTTCCGCATCCCCTATGAGTTCCTGCCCCTGCCGGAGGCCGGGGAGACCGTCGTCGGCCTGGACCGGGCCGGACAGCCTGTCTGCAAAGCCAGGGTCCTCAAGGTCATGAATCCCCCCTCCTTCGACCGCACGCCGGTGGTCACGCTGGAGGTTGACCGCAGCTATCTCTATGATTTCAGAAATTTCAGGAGGGAGGCGGAAGCAAATGGATGAGAATACCATCATCTGCCGTTGTTCCGATATCACCCTGAAGGATATCCGGGACCTGATCGCCCAGGGCTACGTGACCTACGACGAGATCAAGCGGATCACCCGCATCGGCATGGGCCCCTGCCAGGGCAAGACCTGCGGCCAGCTGGTGCTGCGGGAGATTGCCAACGCCACGGGGCAGAGCATGGCCGATCTCAAATTCCACAACATTCGTCCCCCGGTGGTGGGCGTCAAGCTGCATCTGATCGCGGAGGAGGCCGAAAGAAATGAAGAATAAAGCGGATATCGTGATCATCGGCGCCGGTATGTCCGGCTGCTCCATCGCCTACAACCTGGCCATCCGCGGGGCGAAGAACATCGTGGTGCTGGAAAAGGGCTTCATCTGCTCCGGCTCCACCGGCGCCTGCGGCGCGGGCTTCCGCATGCAGTGGGGCACGGAAATGAACTGCCGCATGTCCAAGTTCTCCACGGAGTTCTTTGAACACGCCAACGACATCCTGGAATACGACGGCGACATCGAGCTGCGCCAGAGCGGCTATCTGATGATCGCCGACACCGAAAAGGAGCTGACCCAGTTCCGGAAAAACATCGAGGTCCAGCACGCCTGCGGCATCCCCTCCCGGATGGTCAGCCTGGAGGAGGCCAAGGAGATCGTTCCCCACCTGAACACCGACATCCTCTCCGGCGCCGCCTACTGCCAGAAGGACGGCTTCCTGAACCCCCACAAGACCACCGACGCCTTCTACAAGGCCGCCAAGCGCCTGGGCGTGGAGTTCAACACCTACACCGAGGTCACCGGCATCAAGACGGAAAAGGGCCGGATCGTGGGCGTCGAGACCAACAAGGGCTATATCGAGACCCCCATCGTGGTCAACGCCGCCAACGCCTGGTCCCAGGGCATCGCAAAGATGGTGGGCGTGGAGCTGCCCCTCTACTCCGAGCGCCACCAGATCCTGGTCACGGAGCCCGTGGAGCCCATGCAGGACCCCATGGTCATGGCCTTCAATCTGAACCTCTACGTCCAGCAGTCCCCCCACGGCTCCTTCATCATGGGGCGCAGCGACTCCTCGGAGCCCCGGGATCTGCGGCGCACTTCCTCCTGGCACTTCCTGGAGGAGATGGCCAAGACCATCGACAAGGTGCTGCCCCCCATCGGCAAACTCCGGGTCATCCGCCAGTGGGCGGGCCTGTACAACATGTCCCCGGACCGTCAGCCCATCTACGACAAGGTGGACGAGGTCGAGGGCTTCTACGTGGCCTGCGGCTTCAGCGGTCACGGCTTCATGTTCGGCCCCGTCACCGGCACCGTCATGTCTGAGATGATCCTGGGCATGGCGCCCACCATCGACGCCTCCCGGCTCAAGCTCTCCCGCTTCGCCGAGGGCAAGCTCTTCACGGAACCGTCGGTCGTGTAAGCAGCTCCTGCCCCGGCATACCGAAAAGGCGAGAACGCGGAACTGCGTTCTCGTCTTTTTTGGCGAACGGGTATGAAATCAGAGCTTCTTGCGGACCGGCAGCGTCAGGTTATCCCGTTCTTTCTGAGACCACTGCCAGCCACGCGGGAAGCGCGGCAAGGGGGTTCTTTTTCCAGTCATTCAGCCCCTCCAGCTCTTCCGGCTTCTTGTTCTGCAGCTCCGCAAAGGGAAACCAGAAGGAGGCATCGAGGGCGGGTAATTCGGCCAGCTCACAGATGCGGAGTCCCGCCCGGATCTGGGAATTGATAATTTCCTGAAGCCGCCAATGCAGATCCGGGAAAACGTCCCGGTAGGATTTGACGATTCGCGGTTCCCTGTATGCTTCTCCCGAAAACGGCCTGTTGAACGGATGCAGGTCATACAAAACCGCATAGCCCCCCGGCTTCAGCACCCGGCGGATGCTTCGGTTCATTCCGTCCAGGTCGTCGATCCAGGAAAGCGTCCCGTTGGACGTATAAACCAGATCGAAGCTCTGATCGGGAATTCGGGAAAGCTTCATCGTATTGTCGCAGATGAATTCCATATCCAGAGAAAGCCGCTTTGCAAGCTCCGCCGCGTTCTCAAGCTGCCTTTCGCTGATATCCGACGAAGTGACCTGCGCCCCCATCATCGCCAGCGCGAAGGCCGCGTGGTTGTCGCCGCTGGAGGGCAGCAGGATCCGACGGCTTTTCAAATCCGGCAGATACCTGCGAATCAGCTCCCAGACCGCCGGATGAAAAGCCGACGCGGGATCTTTTCTCAGACCTTCGATCTGTTCTTCCGTTCGCAGGGATCTGTACCAGTCGGAGTCGGCGGTTTTGTTCCACCAAGCCTTGATCGTTTCGATTCTCTCGTCAGCGTTCATCTTTATCACCCACCCCAATATACCGGAAAACTGTTGACTTCGCAAGCACGATTCCTTGAAATCGCGGTTTTTTCCGGCCTCGATCCTTCCGGTTTTTGCCCGGAAGGATCGGAATGAGAAGGATCAACAGAGGCAGCTCCGGCAGGATCGGCCTGTCTCACTTTGCGTGACAGTTCCCATGGCCGCAGTCGTGGCCTTCGCCGTGATGGCGCCCGCAGTCGTGGCCTTCGCCGTGATGGTGGTCGTGGTGGTCGCAGCGTGCGTTGGGGTCGTAGGAGAGCCTTCCCTCCGCAAGGGCCCTTGCCGCCGCGTCAGCGGAGCCCTGAACGCCGCCATAGAGCCGGACCCCGGCTTCGGCCAGGGCCATCTGCGCGCCCATACCGATGCCGCCGCAGATCAGCGCGTCCACCTTCGCCGCCTGCAGGAAGCCCGCCAGCGCGCCGTGGCCGCTGCCGTTGGTGTCAACGATCTGCTCGCCCACGATCTTTCCGTCTTCCACATCGTAAAGCTTGAACTGTTCGGTGTGTCCGAAATGCTGAAAAATTTCTCCGTTTTCATAAGTGACTGCGATTCTCATTGCTTTGGTTCCTTTCTCCATAATGGTCTGGTTGAGTTCCACCGGCTCAAACTTGCAGCAGCCGCCGGTAATCAAAAGCCGTTTCCCGTGAACGATGACGTCAGCAACCTTTTTCCGGGCGCTGTCATAGATCGCCGTGACCGTGGTGCGAGAGATGTGCATTCTGGACGCGCAGGCTTCCTGCGTCAGCCCCTGATCGTCGAGCAGCCTTATGGTCTCAAATTCGTCTACGGTCATTTGAACGAACTCCCCGGCGGCAGCATCGTCGGGAGAAAAGCTCCGATAGATCGGCATCTGTTCAATGATCCGGCATCTGGCAGGTCTTGGCATAGGCCCTCCTTTCTGACATATGTCAATTATTATTATAATCGGTTTTTGTCATATGTCAATAACAATATTTTCCAAATGGATTTCCTGTTCGAGATCGTTTCGCCCCGGCGACATCAGCACCACCATGAACATCTGCGCCCACCCGGTCGCCACCGCCAAGGACGTGTCCGCTGCCGCCATGAGCCAGGCCCTCAGCCTGCCGGATTGGGGCGGCGGGTTCGGATGGCAGAGAAACTGAAAACAGCCGCAAAGCGCTCGCTTTGCGGCTGTGGCCCTTATCGTTCTTTTAACAAACTTAGCTTGGTTTATTCCTCTGTGAAATCCGTATCCATTGCAGCCTGGAGGTGATAGTCCGGAAACGCCTTCTGTACGTCGGCAACAGCTTCGCGGAATACCGTCTTGCGGTCCTTTGCGTCGAAGCTGACTACAAGATCGAAGCGCATCGTGTTTTGTTCTTTGATCAGATAGAAGCCGTGCATCTGCCTGACGTGTTCGTGCGCGAACACGATCTCTTCTACCTTTCGCTTTGCCTCGATGACCTCCGGGTCCTTCGTATTGACCGAGTATACGCCGATCGCCGTCAGGATGACGTGGTGCTCCTGGATGACCTTCATCGTGATCTCACGGAGCAGCTGGTCCAATTGGTCCGCTGTACAGGTGTCCGGGACCTCGACATGGATGGAGCCGTTCCAGGTGTCGGGGCCGTAATTGTTCAGCACCAGATCATAAGCCCCCTGCACGTCTGGGAAGCTCAGCACGGTATCATGGATCCCTTTCGCAAGCTCCTTGTCATTCCGTTCTCCAAGGATTTGAGAGATTGTATCCCGGAGCATTTCAATGCCGGATTTGATGATCACAAGGGAGATGATCGCGCCGAGCCAGGCTTCCAGAGAGATATGGAAAATCAGGAAGATTCCGGCCGAGACCAGCGTCGAGGCAGAAATAATGGAATCCAGCGTAGCATCCTCGCCGGAGTTGATCAGCGAATCGGAGTTGACCTTGACGCCCACGCCCTTGACGTAGCGACCCAACAGGATTTTGACCACCACGGCAACGCCAACGATGATCAGGGAAACCGTATTGTAGTCCGGCGTCTCCGGATGAATGATCTGCTTGACCGATTCCACAAAGGACGTGATACCGGCGTACAGTACAATCACCGAAATGATCATGGCGCTGAGGTATTCGATCCGCCCATAGCCGAACGGGTGCTTCTTATTCGGTTCTTTTCCCGCCAGCTTCGTCCCGACGATGGTGATCAGGGAGCTGCCGGCGTCGGAGACGTTATTGACCGCGTCCAGAACGATGGCGATGGAGTTGGTCATCAGACCGATCACGGCCTTGAAGCCGGCAAGGAACACGTTGGCGATGATCCCGATAATGCTGGTCTTGACGATCGTTTTTTCGCGGGATACTTCCACTTTGTCCATACGCGTGTTACTTTTCTGCGGGCTCCCACTTGCAGCGGACAGGGGAAACGATGGAGCCGTCCTTTTTCATTGCGGCCATGGTTTTGTCCACGAGCTTGCGATCAAGCCCGGTCAGCTCCGCGATCTTTCCCGCATTCAGCGGCTCACCGGCTTTTTTCATGGCTTCCAGAATGATCTGCTTTTCGTTCATTGCGATATCCTCCTTATAACTCGATTGTGGCGGTTGCCCGCAGCATGATTGTAGAAAACTCCGATTATCATTATAGCCGAAAAGATGGAAAAGGCAATTCCGAATCAGAGAAATATGTACCAAAACGGGACATTCTTCTTGAATTGACCCGAATTAATAGAGATATTGCTTCAGCTTTTCCGGGACCATGTCCTCAAATAATCGCCCCAAATGATCCGTGCTGCATTCGATCTCGCCGGTCAGCCACTCGCTGATCATCTGGACAGTTGCAAAAACGTACATGCGGATAAAGATTTTCGTATCGTCATCAAGAATCTCTTGCCCGGATGACTTCAAAATATAGTTCTCAAGCAGATCAATGTGCGCCTTTGTCTGTTGCCGCACAAAGGCGTCGTGTCCGCTGGTATGCAGGAGCAGGTTCCTTATGTAGTCCCGTTTGTTCCAGAAAAACCGGAGCGCGTCATACAGTGTCTGGCTCCACGGATAACCGTCTATCCCGATCTTTTCCATGATCGTATTGGTGGAACGAAGATAATCCCACATGATCAGATTCGATTGCCTAAACAATTTGAATGAACGGTTTTTTCTTGGTGCGGGATAAATAGAGTCGGCTCACCTTGGCTTCGCCCGCTGTTTCATCCAAAATCTCCAAATCTGTTACCACATAATTGCGAGGAAGTCTCAAATGTCCTGCAAGATCATCCATTGCTTCTTCGGCAAGCACATGCTCTGCATCAATAATCTTGCGGAATCCTTCCATATCGGATACGATCGTCTGCCATCCCTCTTCATGCTCAATTGAGATCCCCATATCCCGGGCCATAAAACCCGTTGCAGCTTGTGCGGGTTCTTCATCCTCAGGATTGTACAAAATCAAGCCGAGCACGTCGGAGTCAAAGCAACCAATATCCAGGACTCGAAGCTTTTCAGAATCGGAAAGCCAGCGCCCAGGCGCTTCCCGATCCTGCGGGTCTTCAAAAAAGTCTGAGTAAACAGAAATCCAATCGGAGTCGTCGCCCTCCAAAACCGCAATGGTTAATTCTGCTTCATCTTCTTCGCAAGCAGCATAACCGAATTGCGCATAGTAGGCTTTTAACTTTTCAATAATTGTATCGCCAGTCACTTCAGTGGTTTTTTGAATGTGAAGATTGCCAAACGTCCAACCCATTTTAGATACCTCCTACAATTTTGTGAAAAAGCCGCAAAACATCTCTGCTTTGCGGCTTGCGCGGATGATACCGCGTTGGCGGAGCGGGTGGGATTCGAACCCACGGTACCATTGCTGGTACACCTGATTTCGAGTCAGGGCCGTTATAACCACTTCGATACCGCTCCAAAGATACTTTGTTCTATTTATATTCAATCGGCGATACTGCCGTGAATACCGGGGTTTTTGCCTTGCCCGGAAAAATGCAAGAAAACAGGCAAGAAAAAGTAGTGAAAGTGAGATCGAAGCGTCCGAAAAAGCCTTGCAATTCCTTGCTTTCTCTGACACGAACTGACCAAAGGCCTGCACTCTTTCGAGTGTTGTAAAACTTTGGCAGATTCACGTCTGGAGCAGGTCGTTTCAGGCCGCTTTGTTAAGAGGCAGAAACGCAGACGCCGCAAGGGGTTGCGGACATTCCGACCCGTATCGGCCAGAGGCGATTCGAACCGCCCCAAAGTTCAAATAAAACCGCGTTCTTGCGTAAAAAGCCTCCGTTCTTGCGCGTTTGCAAGAAGTCAGGCAAGAAAACAGAGACCCCGACAGCACCGATGAAGCACCCTTTCGGACCGCAAAAAAGGAAAGGAGCTTCGTCATGACATACGATGCAAAGGAACTCGCCCAATACCCAGAGATCATGAACAAGGAGCAGATGCGCAAGGTCTGCCACATCAGCAAGCGGACGGCGCACTATCTGCTGCAGTTCAATCTGATCCCCCACGTCTGCACCGGGAAGAAAACCCGCTGCTACGCCATCAAGAAAAAAGACGTCATCGATTTTATGATCAACCGGGAGGTCAACCCCAGCCGGTACATCGTACCCACCAGCTGGTACAAATACGGAAACGAGGACGTGAAGCCCTACAAGATCCGCATTCAGCCGCCCCTCCCCAACGATCCGCAGAAGACGCGGCGCTACTATGAAAGCAAGCTCGCCTCCTACCCGGACGTGATCGACGTGTCCTCCATCGTGGAGTTTACCGGCTACAACCGTCACACGGTCTGCGAGTGGATTCGCTTCGGCAAGCTCCGCGCCTTGGCGCTGCAGCACAAGTACATGATCCCGAAGTGCTATCTGATCGACTGGCTTTCCTCGGGGGAACACAACGCGACCCTCCGTAAATCCCGCCGCCATATCGACCGGCTCTGGGAGCTACAGAAATGGAGTGACGGGCAATGAGGGGAAATATCATTGAGGAGCTGTATTACGGCAACATCGACCCGCAGGATCACAGCTACTGCCCCAAGACCCCCGTGAAAAAGGCATCTGACTCGCTGAACGATCTGGAGGAAAAGCTCACCGAGCAGCTCGCCGGCGAAAACAAGGCGCTGTTCCTCCGCTTTTGCAATGCCTACGCCGAGTTCATGGGCGAATCCGAGCTAGACACCTTTATCACCGGCTTCCGTCTCGGCGCACGGTTTATGATGGATACGTTTTTGAGTGAAGACGCCCCGTTTGAGAGCTTCTTGGAGGGGTAGGATCAGCGGCAGAATTTGAAAAGTGCGTTATTCAGCGCCGTTTTTCTATTGAAAAGTGTGATTCTCCGCTTCTACGACTGAAAATTCGCCGAATATTCACCGAAAATTCGCTTTATTCGCTCTTCAAGGGTGAATAAAGCGAATTTTGTAGCGCCTGTTCATGTGAAAGTTAATAAAACGTCTGCTTCAAGGCAAAGAAGTACATATATTTGTATTCCTCACACAAGGATAACCTTCCCAAGATAGGTTATAGAAGAAATATCTTTGCCTAGAATGGTTTTGTGTTCACTATTATCGGGCACCAATTTGTATCCCCTACCCTGCTTTATGTATCGCTTGCACATCACACTTCCGTCAACGACAAATAGACCAACTTCTTTGTGCTCAGGTGTCTCCTCTTTCTTTACGAAGATTACACTCTTGTCCTTTATGGTGGGTTCCATACTGTTGCCTGATACGGTTACGGCAAAGTCGGCAATTCCAGTTATATCGGTAATGTCAGAATGGGGAATACTGCTATCAATGAAAAAACCGTCACCAGCGCATGCAGAAAACTCAAACAGCGGAATCACTCTGGCCGGAGATGCAATTTCTTCAGCGGAGTCTTCCTCGGAAAATTCATTTGAAATTGCAAATACGATATCGGAAAGCCAGGTAAAAATGTATGCTCCTTTTTTGTATGGGTCGGATTCACATTTATTTACCAATGTGATGTCCGCACTTTTGCCTTTATATACTCCAGAATAAAAATCAACAGAATTGAATTTCAGATCTGAAGCCAGAATTGTGAAGATACGAGAGTCTCCTTCCTGAAGGAAGAAAACATCATCCTGATAGTTAAATTCTATTGTTCTTTTCATATCGCTTCCACCTCTTTTGTATGGAATCCAATCCGCCGTCGATATTATCTGCTACAAGTTGCAAGACACTATAATCGGCACATTCATATTCTAACGCGCCAGATTGGAATCTAAGTTTCCCATCGTCTCCGCAAAAGAGATAAATAATATTATCTACATCAAGATTAACAATAAACTGCGGGTTATGAGATACCATGATAACCTGCCTGTTCTCGCCCATAGCTCTAAAACAATCCAACAAATACTCTTTAATTGCCGGCTGCGAAACATTATCTTCGGGTTGGTCGATGATGTATACGCCATCCATGCTGTTTTCATAGGACAGCAAATCAAAGTAAATCTTTGCATTCAATCCTGCAGATAGTTCCTCTGTTTTGTCTGATTCTCTAAGAATTATCGTCTGCTTAGGTGCAAAATCATCTTCAAAGCTCTTTATAAGTGCTTCCCTAAAGAACTGAAGGACTGGCGTTCCATCATATTTAAGAAGGCTTTCTTTCAGCCTGCTTTCCGTGATTGTGTTAAGGTCAACCCGTGTGTTGGACTTGAATAGGCTATTGACATGCTGCATAAAAAACTGTGCGTTTATTTCTTTAACCGTAAGTCTAGACACAAAGCTATAATCTTGTACCGTGTTACTTAAAAAATTTACTTGAGTATTCTCAATAGTAGGTCTATATCTCTGTATACTTTTGCTCTGGCCAATGATTTCTTTTAGAGAGTCCTTTAAAGAAGTCGTTCTCTCAAGAAAAGCAGTGCTTTTCTTTTGCCTATCAGTAATGCTTTTGCTATGGCGTCTGACAGTTTCATCAATTACCTTGGCTACGGTTTCAATCCTCTCGTTTTCGCGTTCAATCTCTCTTTTTTGCGCCTCATATTTCTTCTTCATTTGCGAAAGCGCATTATATTGTTGCCGCAAGACTTCCAGATCAATCTCGTCAAGATGCAGTTTCATAAGGGACGAATAATCAACTAACACTTGATCTATGGCAGAGATAATTGAATCAACGCCTGAAACTTTTCCTTTCGCATTCCTTAACTTACCAACAAAAGAAAGGCTTTCGGGAGTCCCCTCATCAATATAAATACTGAATGTACTCAGCTTTTTAATCTCATTATCGAGCTTGAACTTACCCTCAAGGTAAGAGATAAGCCTATCAATCTCATTGTATATTATTGTTTTATATGGCTGGGGATTAACATTTGGAGGAAAGTAGTTCGAAAACTCAGATGCAACAAGTAGATTCTGCTCAAATTTCCTTCGAACCTCCCCCTGCATATCAAATGCAAAGACATTCTCCTTTTTAAGCTGCTTCTTTATTTTGAGATTCTTCTTTTTCAGATAAGCCTTATAACCATCCTTTAAAGACTTACTTAGGTTTTCCCCTGGCTTTTCAAAACCGGATAATGCATGAAGCAACATGGACTTTCCTACGGAATTATCGCCGATGATAACGTTAATACCTTTAGAAAGCGGAATCCGCTCCGTCTTTCCATTATTATCAATCTCGATATACTCTAGAGTGGTCTTATCGGCAGTGAAAAAGCTATCTACTCTTTTTAATCGTTGCTGATCTGTAAGTGCCATAACCAGGCCTCGGAACGTTGGAAGGCACTTTGCAAAAGTATAGGGGAAATCTGTTGTAGTATCTGATGGGTCTTCCTTGGGATAAACACTCCAGTCGTGGCAATCTGTTCCGGTAACAAACCTTACTTTATCATCTATTCCTTTTGTGAGAAGATAGTCTTTGTTCAACACTTCGTTGCGTTTATTCTTAAACTCATAGGCTTCAAAATAGTCAGAGGCAACAAGTTCTAAAAATTTTGTTTCGCCCAATGAATTGACATCATTTTTCCTTGGTTTCTTGCTCGATAAAGTGTTTTTTTGATGAGCAACAAGGATCGTGTCCAAATCAATTTCGCGGAGCACTTTCAGAAAGGATTCTTCTGTGTAAGCACCGCTGCTTTCTGGGCGATATTTTTGCAGGACGGTCTCAATTATGGGAATCTTATCGCCCTCTTTATCTGAGAAGATTGTGACAACATGAATGACTTGTTCTCTCTTTTCATGATCCAGGAAAGAAACTGAGAATTCCACTCCCGGAAGAACTTTTTTAATAGACGAGGTGTCTAATTCTGCTTTCTTTAGTTCACTATACATTTCAAGAGAGAATGTATCATGATCTGTTATCGCACAGATGTTTACACCATTTTCATTTAGCTTGCTTACAAGAAGGGGTATGTTTTCGACAGTGTTGTTCTTGACTTTACTCCCGTCCTTTGGCGCAGAGGCGCATGAATGAATGTGTAAATCTATTTTTAATCCATGTTCTACAATACTGTCCACTATATCATCTCCTCATGCGTGTTACTATTGTCTTTACTAATCAGATCCTTCCAGCCGGTGCCGGATGTCGTTCAGCCACTCGCCCTTATATTTGAAATAGCGGGGGCCGGCGACGGAGTATTTGCTGCCTGTGAGAAGCTGGGCTAAAGAAGAAAGCGAATAGGTCTGCCCCTGATAGCTAACTGTCTTATCATCTACGACGGTGCACTTGATTTCCGGGTTATTGCAGTATTCGATCTCTTCGCCGGGCTTGATTTTGCACATGGAAAAGCGGAAGGGCGACTGGCGCTCTTTGTGCTCGGCGTCGATCTCCTGGGCGGTTTCCTCCGCCTGCTTCTGAGCCTCGTCCATGGCGATCCGTTTCAGCTTGTCCGCGCAGCCGTGGATCTCTGCGATGGCCTCCAGGATAGAATAGGCGTCCTCCGGTGACATGGCATAGAACTCACGCACACGCTGCTTCCCGTTGAAGTTCTCGATGGAGCGCAGGTTGGGATTCAGCTTGTCAATGATGCTGTGGATCTTCAGATCAGAGAGCCTAGAGTTGACTTCGTAGGTTGCATAGACGCGGAAGGCGAAGGGAATACACTCGCTCCGGTTCAGCTGCTGCAGCCGCTTGTCAATATCATCCGCATACCCGATCTTCACATATTCAGGGAAGGACGGGTTGGTCAGTATGTAAATCACGCCTGTTTTATCCATCTTGGACACCTCGCTCTCACATAGTTAGTCGATTATTATATGAGAATACTCACAACTTATAATAATCAATTAGGCGGCGCTTTATCTCATTCTGAAGCGTTTGGTAATCTCCATTAAAGCGGATTTGCTCAAACATTCTGATATTGGACGGGATGTGTTTTTCAGCCTCTTCTGATGTTCCGTTATGTACAAGAATTAAATCTTTTTTTAACCCCATTGCGTAACCAATCTCGTGCGGGACATTCAACTTGCCACTACTAAGATCGGCTATGACTAACCCTGCGCTCTCAATGTCTCGAAAAATCCGATCTGAAATCTGCCCAGTCGCACCTTCATGATGCTCATCTACCCTTATGAGCATAATACCTGTCTTTTTTTCGTTGTTTATTTCATTAATTGCACGACGAATTGCATTTTCGGTCTCATTGTATTCTGCCGAAAAACACCTTGACATGAAAATTGTCTGTTCTGTCGAGCGAACATACCGATTGAAGATGGCTTCAATACATTCTGCGTTGCTTGCAGCATTTTGTTCAGTGTCTATCTGCGCATCAGTAATCTGGTATTTTTCTGACCATGTTAAGAGCCTATCCTTGTATTGAACAGCGTCAGCAGAAGGAGAGGATATTTCGATATTGTAATACAAAGCCACCAGCAGGAACAACAATCCAGACGATATTAGAAGTGTTCCGTTCTCTCCTGGCTTTGCATCATTGAGAGCATTGCTCAATGCAATTCCAAAAGCCTCTTCATGCTCTGCTGTCTGGATATTG
The DNA here is from genome assembly GCA_017509485.1 of Oscillospiraceae bacterium. Classification (GTDB taxonomy): domain Bacteria; phylum Bacillota; class Clostridia; order Oscillospirales; family Oscillospiraceae; genus JAFRPC01. The sequence continues at coordinate 31,609 of JAFWPP010000017.1, forward strand.
CCGAATCGCTTTTGGATGCTTTCTATTATGTCTATAAGCGCAGTTATTAGATCTGATCGAATCCAAGGAATAGCTTTTAGCTTTCGTATTGCCAGAGGCTTGTTTTTCAACACCTTCCTAGCGAGCAAGTATTCATGCCCAAAGCTATCATCTAGTTCTTTATCAGAAAAAGAGAGCTCATCTTTGCTGTCTACAATAATACCTTCCAGCAATCGTTCCGAACGGATGGGTACAGCTTTTGAATTAATGTTGTGAAAGATGATCTTTTCATCTTTCATACTTACATTATCTGGGAACACTATAATACAGAAGGGAATTAGGTAATTGCTGCGCATCTGCCCTTCAGCGATGAGTTTTTCGATGGCTAAAAGTCTATGATTACCATCGACCCTACGGAAAGGCTTATCCTCTATGTGATCGTATTTTTTGTCAGGGATGGAAAGTGTGTACAAGAAGCCATTACCTGCTGCCCGTTCCTTTTTGAATGCTATACCATCAACATTCGATGTAAAACCTTTTCCGGATCGAATATCGGCTAAAGCATCTACCTCAGAAGATGCTCCTTGCGCGTAATAGTTGTACTTTGCCGTGTATGCGAGGACAACTTCTGGACTAAAACTATTAGTTCCGGATGTAATAAACGAGCTAATCTCGGCAACGTGTTCATCCTCTGCTGGACGCTGGTATCCCGGATGTGGATACGACAGTTCAACGATTTCGTTGTACTTGGCATATCCCCGAATTGTACAAGTCCCACCTAAAGACTCACTGAAGATTCCTGAAAGTTGAATCATTCTTTATCCCTCGCAATTCTCTTTCTTACAAACCAGCTTCATCAAGCTTGTACATCAGCATACTGGCAAACATCAGCCTTCTCATGGCTTCTTCTGATGTCAATACTTCATCATTTGAATGTGCTTTCGGATTGCGCAAAGCTGACATGGCACCGGCCGTCATGAAGTGAAATCCTTGCTGATAGTTGTCCCCGCTTTCTGTGCTGGTATCGCAAACAGGGCAGAGAAGCGGATTGCTGCCAAACAGCTTATGCATTAGATCTGTTCCGTCTGGAATTGTTGTAGCACTGGGGACAAGCTTCTTGTAAATCGCCTTGGCTCTGCTGTTGAATTCAATGAAAGCATCCTCCGCAGCGTTTGCGAAATGACCGTCCTCATATAGCTTCTTTGAAGACTTCTGTATAAGCGGATGTATGTATGACCAAAGGCCAGCAGTTGTTTGTTCCTCTGCAGACGGTTTTTGGCCCTTGGCCGCAAGATAATCCAGGCCGAAGAGGATTTCCCCGATAGCGTATGGATTAATAAACGCTTGTCCAAATTGGTTAGCGGCGAAAAGGATATCCTTTGCTGCGAGCAGCTGCTGGGCAATCTGAGGATCATCTTTTTTACACGCATTCGCGATTGTGATGATGCTCTCACGAATACCGGCGACATCAACAGCGGTGAATTGCATATTCAACACATTAGGGGTATTTGCAATCTGTTGAAGTCGGCCCGAAAGCTGGTTTATCTGCATGTCAATAAACAACGGATTCATATACTTACCTCTTCTGTTCTATTCTGCTGCAGTCATTTCTTTATCAAAAACCTCTTTCGTTTTTTCTCGCACAAATGGTAATTGTTCTTTCATTACGAGAAGGAGTTTGTCGATTTCCACCGTCCCAAGCAACATGGTCTTAGCATCACCGTGTACGATGGTCCATGCTGCCGTAGTATGAATGGCATATCCATTCTTCTCGACAACTGACCGAAACTGATCCTGTTTTCGGCCTTCGTCCATGAGATAATCAAGATTATGCTCATTCATATCACGGAGATTTTTGATATCTTGCAAAGGTGCAACCGTTTCGATAGCCTGAAAAACCGACTGCAACGAGGTGTCTCCTTTGCGCTGGTATTCGTAATCCAGTTTCTCCAAATCCTCTATTGCGTGATAAATCGCCATAATCAGAAACATGCGTTCAGCGACAAACATGCTGTTTGCGTCCCCCTGATCCCAAGGCGTTCCTCCGTGGTTCTCGTCCAGAACATCAAAAAAACGTTTGGCTTGTACGAATACGGCATTCCACCACTGGCATGTCTGATAAGCAAGCAGATATCGCTGCGTGCTGGTCATTTCTTTTTCTTTGATATCTTTCCACACTTCATATTTCTCCCAGCAATTCTTTCTCAAACTGTACCTTGGCCTCAGCCCATTCTTTTATAGCCTGTTTTCTAAGAGTGTTAGCCTGACTACGACGCTGCATCAATTCAGCTGCGATCTGATCCTGTATTTCTTTCGGGGGGAGCGGGATCTTTACCCTTTTCAGCGTATCCGTATTGACACCAGCTTGATTGTTGAAATTCGTGCAAAGCAGCTTCCAGTAGCCAATGCTGAGCAGCACATTAAAGAATGCTGCAACGTAATACGGATTTACACCCTCTTTTACGGTTATTCTTGTCATGTGATTAGATGCTGCGCAAAGAACATCTGAATCAAATACGGTCGTTTTGCCAACAAGATCCGGAGAATTAGTATTGTTGAAGATAACCTCGTTTTTTTTGCAATAATCTTCGGATTTTAGTCGGCTCTTAGGCACATACTTCTTTGTTTCAAACGACAGCTCGCCTTCAGGTGTTATGCTGAATGGGCGAAGATGAGGAACTCGCTGATCCTCCGGCAAATCATCGGCTTGGTCTTGCTTTCCAGCGGCAAAGCCTGAGACGATCTTTTCGCTGATCTGTGCAATGGACGCATTGGGGTAAGCGGATTGTTCAATCTGCTTTCTAAAACTAACGAATCTGGGAGAGTAGTAATCTGCATCAATTCGTCCATCTATGTCAGAAAGATGTGTTTGATAGGATAACATATATGCTGAGGTATCAAACGATAGGCCTAGCTTGGTAAGCATAAAGGATGCTGTTCCAGAAAGAAGCTTGTTTGAATCAATTATTCTCCCATTAAATTGATTGATTGCATTTCTTTCGAGCTGCACCAACTCCGCCTGTAATTCTTTGTCGTCTATTGCAGGTATAGGAATCCTTTTTATACTTTCATAATCTAACGCGATTCTTGTTGTACCTGTAACCCCTCTGTTTGAAAGGAGTCTGCCTATATTGGAGTTAAGAAAAGCGGCCAAATAGTACGGATCCACACCGGATTTTAATCTAATCCTAACAATGTGCTGGTTGATGTTTGCGGGCAGACAGGACTCAGTAACTACAGCACTCGTTCCAATTCGCCCAGTAATTGTTAAAAGTAAATCCCCACTTGCTAATTGAGAACGCTTTAATAGACCATTGTGAACGTTTTCCGTAATGAACTTCACATCAGAAAAATCAAATCCTCTAGGAGTAATGTTCTGAATTCGAAGAAACTTTATTCCGCTACTGCTGTATTGATCCTCATGAGCCCTTAATGGTGTTGCGCCACCAGAAATACTCTCTATAATCGATCCGAAAGCGGTTAAAGAGGTACGCGAAGTCAATTCTGATAAAACCTGCGCATATTTTGGGTGATTGTAAAGTGTATCAATTCTTCCTTCAATGCTCCCCCGTTTGACAGCGAAGACGCAAAGGTCATTCGCATCGGGGGTCATGCGAAAAAAGGTGTCGCGTCCTCTTGAAACTCCTCATACTTTTCTATGATCTCGTCAAGTTGGGAGGCAGTCTTTCGACCGGTCGCATCATAACCGATCAGTTCCGGAGCAGCCATGAAAATCGCTTCGTCTGGATCGGGCTTCTCGGTTGCTTTTCTCTTGCGCACAAAGATAATAGACGCTTTGACCCCCGCGCCGAAATGAGCAAAGGCATGCTGAGGCAAGCTCACAACCGCAAGCAGCTGGAACTTCTCCAGAATATAATCTCTTACATATTGGGCTGAGCTGTTTGTCAGAATTCCGTCCGGCAGTATAATAGCGGCTTTGCCGCCTGGCTTAAGAAAACTCCAAATGCGCTCTATAAACAGCACCTCAGAGCTCTGCTGCGGACGATCCTTCTCTTTTCCTTTGGCATCTTTCGTCTTTCCAAGCTCGTATCCTGACAGATAAGGCTTTTCTGATTTCTTGATTGTTGAACCAAACGGCGGATTAGTCAGGATCAAATCAAACTTGCCCTCTTCAAATCCGCGGTTGTGATCGTGCATCTTTTCAATGCTGTCCAGCGCGTCGAAGCTGATGACATTGGTATGCCCGTCATCATGTACAATCATATTCATTTTCGCAACGCGGGCTATTTCGTCATTGATCTCAATGCCGAAAAGATGCTTAGAGGCAAATTCGTGCCAATAGTTGTAGTACTCGACAGTACCGGGATCAAAATAATCCGCTGCCTTTGTACGCATGAAATCAAGCGCATGCAGAAGGAAGCCGCCGGAACCGCAGGCCGGGTCCAGAACATCCCAGTCATGTTGCGGCTTCATCATTTTTACTGCAAACTCTATAATGGGGCGAGGCGTGAAATACTGACCGAAATCTCCTTTGAAAAAGCCGTCCATGAACTGCTCAAACGCAACGCCTTTCACATCGAGGTCGGTTTTGCTCAGGTTGATTGCCTCCAAGTGCGATACGACCGTGCGCAGTACCCGATCATCGACCTTGATGGAGTCCGTGAACACCTCGGGGTCTTTTACCTTCTGCTCATTGTAGAGATCGTTGATCCTTTTGGCCAGCTTGGACGAGGGTTCGTGGGTCTTGATCTGGAACTGGTAGGGCTCACCTTTCTTCCGTGGCTTCTGTTCATCGCTGATTTTGACAAAAATCAATTTGCAGAGCTCGCCAAAAGCCGTAGGCGGCGAGAGACGGCCACCACCCCAAAGCGTATTGTGGCATTTTTTGATTGCTGCAATTAAGTCTTCCCGGGCAACCGGGTGAATGTCCGGGCAATTCTTTTTCTTCCCGTCCGCATCCGTATAGACTCCGCCCTTATAGAAACGGTACTCCTGGGGTTTCCCATAGGATTTCGGCAGATCGGCAATGATATTATTCTCGCGTTCGAATATACCGGTGCTATCGTTCGAGAAATCCAAAACCCGGCGCGTCGCGCCAGCGATAATGACAACGTAGCTGGCACGCAGCTTTACCCAGGTCGCGTTGCCGACGCCTTGTTCAATCGCCTGTAGAAATTCTGCGTCTGTAACTCCGTCTCGTTTACATTCTACGACCGCATACGGTTTTTTGCATTCATCATCGGAGAAAATGACAATATCCGCACGATCCGTCGGTACACGATCCGGGATCGTCACCTCAACCTTAATGCGATGTGCTGGGTAGTCGTATTCGTAGATCAGTTCCGCCCAGAATTCAGCCCGAACTTTTTCCTCGGGATCGTTATAGTTTTCTGTGTGATTATCCGATGTGACATAGATAATTTTCTGTTTGTTTTCCGGTCCGGTGATAACCGCATAACCGTCTTTAATTGCTCTTTCAAGATAAGACATGTTCAATATCCTCCATTATATTATGGACGCATTTAATCGAATTGTTGAAGTTGGTTTAATTCCTAAGTGGTTCCAAAGAACATCACATCATAGATTGGCAGATACGTGATCTTGCCGTTTGTCGTGATCTCGCGGGTATTGGACAGAACATAGGCCTTTTTCACATGATAATCGTCGTTCTTCACAAAGGTATTCAGAGCGCTGTGAACGGTGTAGTCCTTACCGGACTTGACCTCGATGGGGACGGCGGAGAGACTGTCGTAATCGTCGATCAGATAATCCACCTCTCCCTTGCTGCGGTTATCGTAATAGAACAGCTTGTAGCCGTGCGCGGCCAGCTCCTGGGCCACCACGCTTTCATACACGGAGCCGAGATTGATCCCCGTCTCATCGTCCAGAATCGCACGGATATTGCTGCCGTACAAAACGTCCGTCAGAAGGCCTACGTCGTTCAGATAGAGCTTGAGCAGGTTTTTGCCGACGGACTGCGTGAGGGGAAAGACAGGTGTGGTGATCGCGTTTACGTCCAAGGCGATCCCCGCGGAAATCAAGTATTCAAACTCATCCTGATAGTCTGAAAAACGCTTGCCGCGCTTGTCCTCGATATCCTGAAAGACCACCCGTTTCTTCTTGCTCTCCAGATTGGAGGGGATCATATCGTAGATCCTGCGGATCTTCAGCTTCCTGTTGTTGTCCGCCTCGTACTTTGACGCGTCATCAGCATAGAAAGCGCGGATATCCCGATGGATCGTCCGCACCTTGACGATATTGGTGTCTGCAATAAAGGTGTTCACGGCGTCGGGCAGCCCGCCGATCAGCAGGTACTTCTTAAAGAGGTCCATCACCTTCCCGTGCATAGCCGCATCTAGGCTTTCGCCGGCTAGGAACTTCTCATGCATCATATCGATGGCGAATCGATTAAACCCGTTTGCCAACAGAAACTCCTCAAAATCCAGGGGGAACATGCGCTTGATCTCGATGCTCCCGATGGGGATCGAGGTGGTCTTTTTTAAGGTCACACCGAGCAGTGACCCGCTGGCAATATAGGTGTACCTGTCGTCCTGCTTCAAAAACTTGAGCATGGTCAGCAGGTGCGGATACGCCTGGATCTCATCAAGGAAAATCAGCGTGTTTTTCTTCTCTCCCATTTTCTCGCCGGCGATGGTGCTGACCTGGAAATAGAAGTCCTTGACGGTGCGGACCTGCTCAAACAGCCGGGGGCCGTTATAATCCTCCGCAAAGTTCAGCTCGATATAGTTCTCAAAGAGCTGCTGCCCGACGTGCCGGATAATAAATGTCTTTCCGATCTGCCGCGCCCCGTCGATAATCAGCACCTTGTTGGAATCGGATTTCAGATAGCTTTCAATATACGGTTGGATTTTTCGATATAACATTGCGCACCTCCGCACTTTTCAGCATAGTCAACGCGCCGGGAAACACATAATTCAACTTGTTACGCGCCGTGTAGCACGCACATTTCAATATCTATTATACTCACAATTTTGCACAAATCAATAGGCCGCACAAAATATATCCTATTGTCAAGACTGCAAATCTGATTATTGCACATTGGACTCCGGCGCTGCGTGGTACTATCATATACGCGAAGGAAAACCAGGAACAATGCGTATATGAAGGAGACACGATATGGAAAACAGATTTGCGGCGGCGCGGAGGAGATATCTGCGCACACACATGGACGGAATCTACACGGGGATGCTGCTGACGGGGACCCTGGATGGGCATCTCGCGGAGATCGGCGAATCGGCGCAGGCCATGTTCGACCGGCTCGTGGAGCAAATGAAGAAGGCCGAAGGCGTCACCGAGCAGCTGAAGGCTGCGGATCAGATGGAATGGGTCGGACGGATGAACAGTATCTGCAGCCGCGCGGAGGAGATCGTCTTCTCTGAGCTGGTCTACTGCTGAGGTGCTGCCATGTTCGGACGGAGTAAAAGAGACCGGGTTTTGGAGCTATGCGCCAATGAGCGCCGGTTGCTGACAACGGCTATGCTGGTCTTTCGGAACAAACTGCTGGCACGCGGCAAGCCAACGGAGGATGTCAACGAGCTGCTGCTCCGGCTGATGAAGTAAAACTGAATATTACCAAAAGAGCGTCTGCTTCTGAAAAGAGGCAGGCGCTCTTTTTGCCCTTTGAGCCGTGAAATCCCATTAATTTGTGAATCTTCTGAGAACTTTCAAAAATCGATGTCGTTTTTCGGCCTCCGATGTTGCGGTAAGAGAGTAGAGGGACATTCGCAGCATTTTTAAAGTTGATGTTGAAAATTTTCCGCTCGATGTTGCGGTACAGGAATAGAGGGCTTTTCAAAAAAGATTTCGATGCGGTGTTTACTTTTTGGCTTTGGATGTTGCGGTACAGGAGTAGAGGACAATGCTGAGAAAATCACGCCAGAATCCGCTACTGCAGACCACCTCAAAAGAAAAGCAAAAAACAAATGTCGTTTTTTGAGGGGTGCAGGCTTCGGTAATTTAGTAGAGAGATTTTTTGAAAATCCGTGTCGCTTTTTTGCCCTTCATGTTGCTGTACGGAGGTAGAAGGGCGAGCTGAGTACAGTCTCTCGTTGCCAGCAAAGACGACGCTCAAAAAGTATTTTCAAAAAATCTCAAAATCAATGTCGTTTTGGAGGCTCAAAGGTTGCGGTAGGGTGGTGAGAGGAGGTTTCGCAAGAAATTGGCTCCGTTTTGGCGCCAGATGTGAGAAAGCACCGGCAGTTGGCTCCGTTTTGGCGCCAAAAAGCTAAGACGAAAGCGGGTTTTAGTCGAGTGGCATCAATTTTGATGCCACCTTCAAAGGGCAAATCGGGCTGCGGCATCAAAATTGATGCCATAAAAGAAAATTTTCCGGGACACCCATAAAAATGCCCGCTCTCATTCCTTACTTAGTGAGGAGGTGATGTACGCCACCGAATAGAGCGGATAAATTTTTCGCCGATAACCCCCATAAAGACAGGCTCCCATCGCTTAACTAGTGAAGAGATATTTCGAAAATCGCAGCCATCAAAAAAACTTTCGCCTGATCTTAATTTTTCCGCTTTCACGTGATCTACCCCTTGAGGGAAGAATTTTTCCGGTGATACCCGTAAAAACGGTACTTCCCATTCCTAAGTTAGTGAGGGGACTCAAAAAACCTTCTACAAAGCTTAATTTCTCGCCTTTCTCGTGACCTACCACTTGAGGGACAAATTTTTCCGGCGACACCCATAAAATCGACCCTTCCCACTCATCCCTTAGTGAGGGGATATATCGAAAAACGGCGATCACAAGAAAATATTTTCTCCAAGCCTTAATTATTCACCGTTCACGTGATCTACCACTTGAGAGAGAAAAAGTTTTCTCCGGCACCCTGAAAAAAGGCCTCTCAAATGGCTTAACTAGTGGAGGGGTTCCTCAGGAGCATCCGATTTCCCTCACCCGACAAGGAGGTGATAACGAATCGACAACTGAATAGCCATCATCGGGAGAAAGAATTTCGGCAAGTACCTTCCAAAGCACCCCTCTGAACTTACTAGCTAGTGAAGGGATCTTTCCCCACATTGCACCTTGACAACTGAATAGCCGTCACCAAAAGAGATATGACTCTGCGAAGACATGAGCGGAGCGACGCTGCGGAGAACCCGGAGCAGGTACACAAAAACCGTATTGGAAGGACGGCGCTGAAACCTAATCAAAAACACAATTACCAGCTAAAAAGAAAGAAGGTGAAAACACATGAACAAGATTCAACTGATTGACGCGGAGACGCTGTACTACAAGCCGTTGGCGCACCCAAGGATGCTGATTGACGGCATCCTCGCCGACGGGCTGGCGGTCATGGCCGGCGACTCCAAGATCGGAAAGAGCTGGATGGTCCTCTGGCTCTGCCTCCAGATCAGCAAGGGCGAGCCGGTATGGGGCATCCCTACCCGGAAAACCGACGTGGTGTATCTGGCGCTGGAGGACCGGGAGTGGCGCATCCAGCAGCGGATGCAGGAGCTGACCGAAGCGCCGCCGGAGAACCTGCATTTCGGCTTTTCCTGCGGTCAGCTGGGCTCTGAGCTGGAAAGCCAGATCGAGGCCGTGCTGCAGGATTACCCCTCCACCGGGCTGATCTTCATTGACACGCTGCAGATGATCCGGGACAACGTCTCCGGGAAGGTCAACGCCTATGCCCAGGACTACCGGGACCTGTCCTCCCTTAAGAAGATTGCCGACAATCACGGCATCTGCATCTTTTTGGTGCACCACACCCGCAAGGATCGGGACAGCAGCAATATCTTTAACGATATGACCGGCTCCACCGGCATCATGGGCGTGGCGGACACGGTGATGATCCTCCGCAAGGAGGAGCGCTTCGGAGACGCCGCCGCCCTCTGCATCACAGGGCGCGACGTAGAAGAAAAGAAGCTGAAAATGCAGATGTGCGGCGTCCGCTGGGAAATCACCGAGGAGCTCAACGCCGACGACCTGCGCCGGGAGCGGATTCCCGATTTTGTGTACGCGGTCGTGGAGTTCCTTTTTGAGCACAGTAAATTCCAGGGCACCGCCACCGAGCTGCTGGCCGCCGTGGGCAACACCGAGCTGAAGCCCAACATTGCCAGCAAGTATCTGACGCGGTATTACAGCGAGGTTCTCCTCCCCATGGGGATCAGCTATGAGTACCGCAAAACGGCGGCGGCCCGGCTGATCATCCTGGAGCTGCATGACGGTGCTGACGGTCATGACGATGCCTCCGGGAGCGAGGGGCTTGCGTCACAGCAATCTGCAAATGACGGTACCGCCCCGCTTCCCCTTTTACCGTCACAGCCGTCATCTGCGTCACGGAAGGAGGCCGACGGGAATGAAGCATCGTAACGCAGGAAGGCCCGTGGCTATACGCGCCCTTTTTATCCGTAAGGGTAACGAGCATGGGATTTGTGTAGCCGTCCGGCTCCCAATTCCCCCGTATCCGCTGATACGAAAGGGGCCGGCCCCTGTAACCCCGCCCGAAGGAGGTGAACGATATGCGCAATCGCACGGAGGAAATCAATGTGCGCGTCTTTAAGACCGAGAAGAATCTGATCCGCAGGAAGGCGCGGAAATGCGGCATGAACATGTCGGAATATCTCCGCACCCTGGGGACGGACACGGTGGTCAGAGAGGCGCCCAAGGAAGAACTGATGCAGGCCTACCGAAAGCTGACGCGGCTGCATGACGACATTCGCTACGAGGTCTCCATGGCGGCGTTCAGCGATGCGCTGACGGAAATTGAAGACCTGCTTTTGCAGGCCTATCACGGAGAGGAGGACGATGCCAATGGCGGTGACGAAGATTTGGGCGATCCATGACAGCGTTTCCCGCGTGGTGGACTACTGCAGCAACCCGGAGAAGACCCGGTTGACGGATCTGGAGCAGGTGCTCATCTACGCCGCCAACAAGGCCAAAACCTTGGACGAGGGCGAGCAGAGCTACGCCGTCACCGGCGTCAACTGCCGCACAGAAACGGCGGCGCAGGAGATGTCAGCCACCCAGCGGCGCTTTGGCAAAACCGGCGGCAACGTGGCATACCACGCATACCAGTCCTTCAAGACGGGCGAGGTGTCGGCGGCGGAGTGTCACCGGATCGGTGCGGAGACCGCGCGGCGGCTCTGGGGCGACAGCTACCAGGTGCTGGTGGCGACCCACTTCAACACGGGAACCTACCACAACCACTTCGTCGTGAACTCCGTGGGCATGTGGGACGGGCGCAAGCTGGAGGCCAAATACGGCGTCTACTACGCTCTGCGTGCCATGTCGGACCGTATTTGCAAGGAGCACGGCCTGTCGGTGGTGCAAAACCCGCAGCGACACAAGACCGCGCGCTCGGTCTACTTTGCCGAGAAGAACGGTGAGCCCACCCGCTTCAATCTGATGCGTGAGGCGCTGGACAAGGCGTTAAACCTGTGCAGCAGCTGGTCGGAAATGACCACGGTGCTCCGTAAGCTGGGCTACGAGTTCGAGTGCGGCCCAACCCACAAGTACGCTACGATCCGGCCCTTCCGCTCCAAGAAGTGCACCCGCACCTTCCGGCTGGGCCCCGCCTACGAAAAGGAGGCCATGCGGGAGCGGCTGCTGGAAAACCAGCGGGACTACCGGATCACACAGAGCTATTACGCCTTTCTGAGGCCCTACTCCAGGAACTACGCAAGAGAAAACCCGCCCACGGAGGCGTACTACCGCAAGCGGGACTTCTACTTCAAGGCGCCGCGCATCACCGGATACGTCAGCTTCTTCCGGGCCGTCGCCATTGTGCTGGGCGTCGCGCCCATGTACGAAAAGGAGTACCAAAAGCCGCTGTCGGCGGAGTGCCGGGAGGCCTGCCGCCGTCTGGACCGCTACACCGCTGAAATGACACTGGTGGAGCGGGAGCATCTGGAGACGCCGCAGGATCTGCAACGTTTTATCGCGCAGGTCAACGCAGAAATCGACGAGGTGACCGCAACCCGCAGCAAGGTCCGCAACAGGCAGAGAAACTGCACCAATCCGGAGCGGATGGTTGAGCTGAAAAAGCAGTGCGCCGCCTGCACCACGGTACTGGCTGACCTGCGTAAGAAAAAGAAAACAGCCTGCGACATCATCGAGGATCACCCGAAGCTCCGGGAGCTTCTGGAGAGTGAATTTGAGGCGCGGCTGGAGAACGACCCCTATCTCACAGAGCGGGAGAAAAGTGCCCTGCGGCAGCAGAACGCTCCGGTGAGAGAGGAAAAACAGTATGAACACTGATTACAGCAGAAAGAGAGATGATGAAATTGAAAAACCAAACCATTGATTTGGGCCTGAGCGGCTATGACGAGCTGTTCATGACCGAGCAGGAGCGCGCCGACACCCGCAAGCCCAAGGTGGAGGAGCTTCCGCTGACCGAGCTGACGCCCTTCAAGAATCACCCCTTCAAGGTGAAGAACGACGCGGAGATGGCGGAGCTGATGAAAAGCATTGCCGACGCCGGCGTGCTGTCGCCTGCCCTGGCGCGGCCCAGGGAGGGCGGCGGGTACGAGCTGATTTCCGGCCACCGTCGGCTGGCGGCCTGCAAAGCGCTGGGGATGGACACCATGCCGGTGATCGTCCGCACGCTGACCGACGAGGAGGCCGTCATTACGATGGTGGACAGCAACCTGCAGCGGGAGCACATTCTGCCGTCGGAAAAGGCCTTCGCGTACAAGATGAAAATGGACGCGCTGAAGAGCCAGGGGAAACGAACTGATCTAACTTCGTACCAAGTTGGTACAAAGTATGACGCTGCAAGTGAAATTGGGAAAAGCGGAAACGATAGCAGAATTCAAGTTTTCCGCTATATCCGCCTCACCAACCTGATCCCCAAAATCCTCCAGATGGTGGATGACGGAAAGATTGCCCTGACTCCGGCGGTGGAGCTGTCCTATCTGCAGCCGTCCGAGCAGGAAATACTCTTCTCCATTATGGACTGCGACGAGGTGACGCCGTCGCTGTCCCAAGCTCAGCGTTTGCGGCGCATGAGCGAGGAGCAGAGGTTTACTGACAGTGCAGTGATGCAGCTGATGTCCGAAGTCAAGGGCAATCAGGTGGAATATGTAAAGGTGCCGGTGGACAAGCTCCGCAGCTTTTTCCGCCCGGACACCTCTATAAAACAGATGACCGAGACACTTGTCAAGGCTATGGACTTTTACAACAAACATTTGGAGCGTCAGCGCCGAGACCGCGACGCCCGCTGAAAGGAGATTTTACAATGAAAGAAGAAATCAAATTTGATTTGAACACTGAACGGATGGAAGATTTGGACTTTATGGTCGACGAGTTCTCTGAAAGAGGTTGTGTGCTGGTAGACGATCTCTTCGCTGACCTGATCGCGGAATACTATGGCAACAACGATCTGAGCGATGGCCGCATGATGGTTGAGTTCACAGATGAGGAGGGTCATTCTCTGTCGTTTATTTTGAGTCAAACTGAAATTCACTATGTGCTTCACATGATCGACAGGAAGCTATACACCTATTCGCGTGACGATGGAGGAGGTGGTTTCGGTGACGAAGACTGAGCTGCAGTCCATGTATGAGGTGATGTTCACGGACTACCCCGACATCGTGAACGTCGCCCAGGTCCAGTCCATGCTGGGTATCAGCCGCCATCTGGCCTACGAGCTGATCGGCGACGGGTATATCCCAGGCATGAAGATCGGAAACGCCTACCGCGTTCCGAAGATCAACGTGATCCGCTACGCCCTCTCGGCGGGCAATCCCCAGCCGGCGGCGTAACAGCATAACACAGATTTGAACTGAAATGACACATTGGACGGGCACCCAAGTAGACCCTATAATAAAAGCGGTCCGAAAGGGTGCCCGTTCATACGCTGTCAGAAAAGGAGGTATAGATGAATGATAGCGGGACACCTGCAAATCAAAAACGACTACTATTTTATGGTCCTGAACTATACGGACGTCAACGGCAAGCGGAGACAGCCGTGGGTCGCGACGGGACTTCCCGCAAAGGGAAACAAAAAACGCGCCGAGAAGATGCTGATGGAGCTGCGGCAGAGCTACGTCCCTCCGGCAGCCAGCAAGGGAAACGGTGAGTTTTCCACCAACATGCTTTTCGCGGATTATATGGAGCTGTGGCTGGAAATCATTCGCGGCTCCGTGGAGAAAACGACCTTTTCCTCTTACACGCAGATGGTGATGGGAAAAATCGTGCCGTATTTCCGCGAAACCGGCGTCTCCCTGGGTGGGCTTCAGGCGCGGCATATTCAGAGCTTTTATCTGCATGAGCTGAAAACCATTTGCCCAAACTCGGTGATCAAAGAACACGCAAACATTCACAAAGCTCTGAAATATGCCGTCAAGATGGACCTCATTCCGTACAACCCCGCCGACAAGGTGGAGCGGCCGAAGAAGCAGAAGTATATTGCGGACTACTACCGTCTGGAAGAGCTGGAGCAGCTCTTTGAGGCGACGAAGGATCACCCCTTTTCTCTGCTGATCCAGATGACCGCCTTTTATGGGCTGCGGCGCAGCGAGGCCCTTGGCCTAAGATGGGACGCCATCGACTTTGAGCGTAACACCATCACCATCAGGCATATTGTAACAACGGCCAAGGTAGACGGCAAGTATGAGGTCATCCGCGCAGACCGGGCGAAAAACACCTCCAGCCTGCGCTCTCTCCCCTTGGTGCCGGATATCCGGGAGAAGCTGCTGGCCCTGAAGGAGCAGCAGAAGGAGGACAAGCGGATCTGCGGAGACTGCTACGGCAAGGAGTATGAGGGCTACGTCTTTGTGGACGCCATGGGAAATCTGTTCAACCCCAAGACCTTGACCGCCGTTTTCAGCAGACTCCTTGAGAAGGCCGGCCTGCGGCATATCCGCTTTCACGATCTCCGGCATAGCTGCGCCTCGCTGCTGCTGGCCAACGACGTACCCATGAAGCAGATCCAGGAATGGCTGGGCCACAGCGACATCAGCACCACGGCGAACATCTACAGCCACTTGGATTACAAATCCAAGCTCACGTCGGCAAATGTGATGGACAATATCCTCACCTTGCCAGACACCGCACAGGCCGGATGGCGCGCTTGAGTTCTTGCCGAAAATGTTGTCTACGATTGGCAGATTGCTCACGGAGAGATCGGTTCTTGGGGACTGTCAACCGCTTTGCTGACGGCCCCGCCGCTCTCCGAAAATCGCGTTGATTTTGCTCAATCTGACCCGTTTGCATGAAAGTACACGTTGACCATTCCGATCCCGTTAGGCCTCACTCCGGCGGGCCGGACGGCAGGATTTCTTGCCGGAAGTCATGTGCGTCAATGTCTGATTGGGACAAAAAAATAAACCCAGTCATATCGGCTGAAAGCCTTGATATGACTGGGTTCTGGCGGAGGGTGTGGGATTCGAACCCACGTGGGCTTTCACCCAAACTGATTTCGAATCAGCCCCGTTATGACCACTTCGATAACCCTCCGTGTATCTCAGTGTATATCCTGTTTTGGAAAAAAGCAAGACAACACGCAAGAACGATATGAACTTGTGAAAATTCGATCCCGGCGGATCTCTTGTGCAGTCGGAAAAGTTCGCGGACGTTCTGACCTTTGGGATCGAATCTTTCGAGTCAGGGCCGTTATAACCACTTCGATACCGCTCCGTAGCTTTGCGGGGTCATTATAGCAGGGAGACGGGAGAAAATCAAGCGTTAGTTTTTCTGGCGTTCGCTTTTCTTTTTTCGTTCGTTCGTTTTCTTGCAGTTTTTCGGACGTTTGTTTTCTTTTCGGCGTTCGGCCTTGGGGGGATCGGTCTTCGGGCCTTTCGGTGATGGATCGTCGGAGCGCTCCCTTTGCCGCGTTGAATGAGTTTTCCCCGGCCGGGTGTTCGCTTGTTCAGGGATTGCAGCGCTTGCAGGGTTCATAGCCTTCGGCGATCAGCTCTTCCCGGGAGCCGGTATACTCCATGCGGTTGCTCTGCTTGATCTCCCCGGCGGAGCTGCAGCTCGGCAGGTGGAATTTGCGGGTGTTGGTATTGACCACATAAGTCACCGGGCTCTCTGCTCCGTTTTTCGGTTCCGTGGGGCTGCTGCGGGCCGGCTCGGTTTTGTCTTTTCCCGGTTCCGCGGCGCCTGCGGCGGGGATGCAGCGCTTGCAGGGCTTATAGCCCTGCCGGATGAGCGCGGCGGCGGTGCAGCTCCGCTCCTCCCGGTTGCTTTTCCGGATCTCCTTGACGGAGCTGCAGCTCGGCAGGTGGAATCTCTTGGTATTCGTATTGAGGATGTAGGTCGCCTCTTCCTCCGGCTCCCCAGCGGCGTCCGGCTCCGGGGCCGTGCTCGCGGGAGCTGTCCGCGGGGGCTGCTCAGCTGCCGCGCTTTCCCCATTCGATGCGTCCGTTCGCGCGGTCTGCGTCTCCCGCTCCCCTGCGCTTGATCCGCCCTCGTTTGCCGCAGTCTCCGCAGGGAGCGCTTTTTCCGCATGCAGCGTCGCGAGGGGGGCGGAGCGCCCTTCCTCTCCCCCCTCCGGATGGGCGGGGACGGAACGGACAGCGCGCTCGGCGGCGCCGCAGCCGCACAGCCCGGCGCAGAGCAGCAGGGCGATCAGAAAAAGCGCCAGCAAACGGATCGTTTTCATCTTTGCGCCTCCGTAAAACGGGAAGGTTTCCGTTGATCGCGGTGTTGTCCGTCAATCAACGCTCAATGGGGATGCCGCCAAAGAAACCGGTTGGCCACCTCCACCACCATAAAGCCCAGGACGATGCCAAAGCAGGTCATGCCCAGGGCAATGCCCTTGGTATAGCTCAGCTCCGCGTTGCGGGTGACGACGCCGTACATGGCGTAGTACAGGGAGGATCCGGGGATCAGCGTCAGAATGCAGATGGTGGTGAAGATCGTGGCGGGCGTCTTGTTCACCCGGGCCATGATCTGCCCGAAGAGGCCGCAGAACACAGAGGCAAACAGGGTGGCGGCAAAATCCGAGGGCAGCAGCGCATAGGAGATCAGATAGACGCCCCAGGTCAAAAAGGCCCCCAGGGCGCAGTAGGCCACCTTCTTCCCCCGGACCCGGAACCAAATCGCAAAGCCCACGCAGGCCATACTCCCGGAGAACAGCTGCACGATCACATTGGGATGCAGCCCCGAGACCGCGGCGCCGCCGCCGTCATGGAAGAGCAGGATGGGCAGGGCGATGCCGAGAGCAATGCCGATGGCGCCGGTGAAGGACGCCGAAAGATTGATCAGGCCCGAGAGCGTATCCAGGTGGACCAGATCCCGCAGACCGTTGGTGGCCCCGAGGCCGCTGATCAGCAGCATGACGACGCCGATGGTAACGCAGTCCGCGTTCTGACACAGCCCCAGCTTCATGGTCAGGATGATAAACAGCTCCACCAGGAAGGATACGGTGAAGTTGAGAATGAGCGGATTGCCCTCCCGGGGCGAGAGCCGCCGCACCAGCAGGACGATCAGCAGGGAGGCCAGGGCGGCGATCAGCGAATCCGTAAATCTGCAGCCGAAGAACAGCGCGAAGCCCCAGCCGCCCAGCAGACAGCCCACATAGCTGGTCCAGGCCCGGGATGGCGCGGCGGAACGGACGGTTTCCATCCGCTCCGCGAGCCGCTCCGAATCCGGGTGCTCCGCGCAGGCCCAGCGGGAGAGGGTGTTGAGCTGGTCCAGCTTTTCAAAATCGACCCCGGAGCCGTGGACGTTACGGATCTGGGTCCAGGTACGGCCGTCGGGATCCGTCGCCGTGACCTGCAGATTGGAGGGGACCACCCACACGTTGCAGCTCCGGAAGCCCTCCGCGGCCAACAGCCGGAAGACGGTGTCCTCGACCCGGTGCGTCTCTCCTCCGCAGGAGATCATTTCCGTCCCGAGGTCCAGGATCTGACCAAGCATTTGCTCATAATTCATTTTGCTTTCTCCTGTTTTGCATCTTTGGCCCTATTGTAGCACAACGGCGCCGGGATTTCCAGTCCCGGCGTTTGTTTTTTCGTCACGTCGGGAATAATTGCAAAAATATTCCGGGTTTCCGCGTCTTTTTTTTTCAAAAACCGTTGAAAAGATTGGAAAAAAATGTTATAGTAAAATGCGTTTACAGAAAACCCCGCTATCATTGCAATTCATTGTGGTAAGGATCACCGCATCAATTGAAAGGAGTAACCCATATGTCCCAAAAGTATGTCTACCTGTTCACCGAGGGCAACGCCAAAATGCGTGAGCTCCTGGGCGGCAAAGGCGCCAATCTGGCCGAGATGACCAACATCGGCATGCCTGTTCCCCAGGGCTTCACCATCACCACCGAGGCCTGCACCCAGTACTATGAAGACGGCCGCAAGATCAACGACGAGATCATGGGCCAGATCATGGACGGGGTGGCCAAGATGGAAGAGATCAACGGCAAGAAGTTCGGCGATCTCAAGAATCCCCTGCTGGTCTCCGTCCGTTCCGGCGCCCGCGCCTCCATGCCCGGCATGATGGACACCATCCTGAATCTGGGCCTGAACGACGACGTGGTCAACGCGATGATCAAGGGGAACCCCGATCCCAAGTTCGAGCGCTTCGTCTACGACTCCTACCGCCGCTTCATTCAGATGTTCTCCGACGTCGTCATGGAGGTGGGCAAAAAGTACTTCGAGCAGCTCATCGACAAGATGAAGGCCGAAAAGGGCGTCAAGCTGGACATCGAGCTCTCCGCCGCCGACCTCAAGGAGCTGGCTGAGCAGTTCAAGGCCGAGTACAAGGCCCAGATCGGCAGCGACTTCCCCTCCGATCCCAAGGTCCAGCTCTACGAAGCCATCCGCGCCGTGTTCCGCTCCTGGGACAACCCCCGCGCCAACGTCTATCGCCGTGACAACGACATCCCCTACTCCTGGGGCACCGCCGTCAACGTCATGCCCATGGTCTTCGGCAACCTGAACGACAACTCCGGCACCGGCGTCGCCTTTACCCGCGACCCCGCCACCGGCGAGAAGAAGCTGATGGGCGAGTTTTTGACCAACGCCCAGGGCGAGGACGTGGTGGCCGGCGTCCGCACCCCCATGAAGATCGACCTGATGGCCGAGAAGTTCCCCGAAGCCTACGCCGAGTTCGTGGACGTCTGCGCCAAGCTCGAGGAGCACTACCGCGACATGCAGGACATGGAGTTCACCGTGGAGAACGGCAAGCTCTATATGCTGCAGTGCCGCTCCGGCAAGCGTACCGCCCAGGCCGCCCTGAAGATCGCCTGCGATCTGGTGGACGAGGGCATGCGCACCGAGGCTGAGGCCGTCGCCATGATCGACCCCAGAAACCTGGACACCCTGCTGCATCCCCAGTTCGACGCCGCCGCTCTGAAGGCCGCCGTTCCCATCGGCAAGGGCCTGGGCGCCTCCCCCGGCGCCGCCTGCGGCAAGATCGTCTTCTCCGCTGAGGACGCCGAGGCCTGGAAGGCCCGGGGCGAGAAGGTGGTCCTGGTCCGTCTGGAGACCTCTCCCGAGGACATCACCGGCATGAAGGCCGCCCAGGGCATCCTGACCGTTCGCGGCGGCATGACCTCCCACGCGGCCGTCGTGGCCCGCGGCATGGGCACCTGCTGCGTCTCCGGCTGCGGCGACATCACCATGGACGAGGAGAACAAGCGCTTCACTCTGGCCGGCAAGGAATTCCACGAGGGCGACTTCATCTCCCTCGACGGCTCCAACGGCAACATCTACGACGGCATCATCAAGACCGTGGACGCCACCATCGGCGGCGACTTCGGCCGCATCATGGGCTGGGCCGACAAGTATCGCCGGCTCAAGGTCCGCACCAACGCCGACACCCCCCGCGACGCCAAGAAGGCCCGCGAGCTGGGCGCCGAGGGCATCGGCCTGTGCCGTACCGAGCACATGTTCTTCGAGGCGGACCGCATCGCGGCCTTCCGTGAGATGATCTGCGCCGACAACGCCGAGGACCGCGAGACCGCTCTGAACAAGATCCTGCCCTATCAGCAGAACGACTTCGAGCAGCTCTTCGAGGCCCTGGAGGGCTATCCCGTCACCATCCGTTTCCTGGATCCCCCGCTGCACGAGTTCGTGCCCACCGAGGAGAAGGACATCGAGATGCTGGCCGCCACCCAGTGCAAGAGCGTTGAGGAGGTCAAGGCCCTGATCGAGAGCCTGAAGGAATTCAACCCCATGATGGGTCACCGCGGCTGCCGTCTGGCTGTCACCTACCCCGAGATCGCCCGGATGCAGACCAAGGCCGTGATCCGCGCCGCCATCAACGTCCAGAAGGCCCATCCCGAATGGAAGCTGGTCCCCGAGATCATGATCCCCCTGGTGGGTGAGGTCAAGGAGCTCAAGTACGTCAAGGCCGAGGTGGTCAAGACCGCCGACGCCGAGATCGAAGCCGCCGGCATCGAGATGAAGTACGAGGTCGGCACCATGATCGAGATCCCCAGAGCCTGCCTGACCGCGGACGAGATCGCCAAGGAGGCCGAATTCTTCTGCTTCGGCACCAACGACCTGACCCAGATGACCTACGGCTTCTCCCGCGACGACGCCGGCAAGTTCCTGAACGCCTACTACGACGCCAAGATCCTGGAGAACGATCCCTTCGCCAAGCTGGACCAGGTTGGCGTGGGCAAGCTGATGGAAATGACCATCAAGCTGGGCAAGCCCGTCCGTCCCTCCCTGCACATCGGTATCTGCGGCGAGCACGGCGGCGACCCCTCCTCCGTGGAGTTCTGCCACAAGATCGGTCTGGACTACGTTTCCTGCAGTCCCTTCCGTGTTCCCATCGCCCGTCTGGCTGCCGCGCAGGCCGCCATCAAGGACGCGCAGGCTGAGGCCCCCGCTGACAAAGAGCCCAAGATCGAGGCCGAGGTCGAGCGCAAGGTCGAGGCTGCCAAGGCCGCTCTGAAGGACGCCGCCGACAAGCTCCAGACCGTCGCCTCCGACGCCGGCGCCGAGCTCAAGGACGTGGCCTCCGCCGGCTTCAAGAGCCTGCTGGCCGGCTGGGAAGAGTTTAAGAAGACCTTCAGCGAGCAGAGAAAGGGCGACAAGTAATCCCGCTCTGAGCCGCTGGATCCCCGGCAGCGCCCCAGGCCGCCGCGAGGCTTCCGTTCCTGCGCGCTGTCCGCCTTACCCGCAAAGCATCCCCTCTGCCGCAAGGCAGAGGGGATTTTGCTTGCCTGCTCCGCTTTTGATTTTTCTTGCTTTTTCCGGCGCTCTATGGTATATTCATTGTGATTACAAGGGGGTGTGATTATGACGAAAAGGAAGCGATCCCTTGTCGCTGTTCTGCTCGTTTTGCTGTTGACGCTGACGCTGCCCGTCAGCGTGGAGGCGGCCAGCCGCGGCGTATACTACCGTCCCGCTGTGACCTTCGTTGTGGAGAACGCTCCGTCTGATATGATCCTGCGCATTGATTTCGAGCGGAACGGGGAAATCGTCCCGGTTTATCTCTACATGGAGACCCGCCTTTGGGAGAGCTATTACCGCTTGTATCGCCAGACCGCGCCGTCGGACTTCATCTGGTACGGGAATCGGGCTGACTTCAGGAACGCCGTGCTTGTGGCCATAACGGGCGGTCGTGAGATTCAGATCCCCCTTCCCGAGGATTCCCTGGAAAAGCTGACGATGAACGATTTCTATATGCTGGACGCCAAGGACTTCACGCTGCGCTATGGGCTCCCCCTCTGGCGCACGATCCTGCTGTTCTCCCTGCGGCTTGTCATCACCCTGGCGGCCGCGCTGCTGATCCTGTACTTCTTCCAATATCGCTGGAAGAAGAGCTGGATGACGGCCCTCGTCACCAACCTGCTCTGTCAGGGGGCGCTGAGCCTCTTTGTATCGAACTGGATCAACTACAACCCCAAAATGATCGCGGTTCATTTTCTCTTGATGCTGATCATCCTCATTTTCCAGATCCCGATCTATTGGTGGCTGCTGGATGAAGACGAAAGCAAGAAAAGCGTCATCTACGCCCTCTGGTCCAACGTGGCCACGGCTGTGCTCAATCTGGCGTTCCTCATTCAGTGTCCGCTGTAACGCCGGGGGAGCCGGCGCAGAGTATCATGAACCGATGGAGGAGCCTCTATGAAGTATAAGCGCAATTTGGTCGCCCCGGAGCTTTTGAACAGGGCGAATCAGTTGGATCGGCTTGCCATGCGCTATGAGACAGCCGTGCAGGCGCTGCCCGCGGAGAACTATCTGGACGCGTTTTTGGACTTCTATGAGATCAAAAACCGGGATCTGACGCTGATCCCCGGGGAGGGCAGCTTCCGGGAGAACCTGCGGGAGCTTAGCGGCGACGACGTCTTTACCCCCATCGCCGATCTGACGGAGGAGCTCTTCGGCACGCCGGAGCGCGTCATGGTCTTCGAGGACAGCGCGGCCCTCTGCGACGAGCTGGACGGTCCCGACGGCTATGGGCCCATGTTCTTCATTTTCGGCATGATATTCTGCGAATATGAGGGCTTTACGCTCTGCTTCATGTCCGGGACGAATAATTGAATGGAGCTGATTCTATGAAAAAAATATACTTCGCCGGCTCCATCCGCGGCGGGCGGGCGGACGCGGGGCTCTACGCCCGGATGATCGACTTTATGAAGGAAAAGGGTCACGCGGTTCTGACGGAGCACGTGGGACACCCGGAGCTGAACCTGCTGGAGCAGGGCCGGAACAAGGACGGCGCCATCTACGCCCAGGATACCGCCTGGCTGCGGGAGAGCGAGCTGCTGATCGGCGAATGCACGAACCCCTCCCTGGGGGTGGGCTACGAGCTGGCCTATGCCGAGCGCTTCGGGAAGCCCTGCTATCTGTTTTACAATCAAACGAAAACGCAGCTCTCCGCCATGCTGACGGGGGATCCGTATTTTCACATCTATCCCTATCAAACGGAAAACCAGCTGTTTTCCATGCTGGAAGAACTGATCGCCGGATTTGAATAATATTTCAAAGGAGGTCGCTTATGGCTTCGTTCTATGTCAACGGACAGGAGGTCCTGGCGGAGAGGAATCAAAAGCTGATTCGCTTTCTGCGGGATGAGCTCCATCTCACCAGCGTCAAGGACGGATGCAGCGAGGGCGCGTGCGGTACCTGCCATGTCCTCGTTGACGGCAAGCTCACCAAAGCCTGTGTTCCCATGACGGACAAGCTGGCGGGCAAGCATGTGCTGACCACAGAAGGGCTGTCCGCCTTTGAACAGGAGGTCTTTACCCGGGCCTTCGGCGAAGCCGGGGCCGTCCAGTGCGGCTTCTGCATCCCGGGCATGGTGATGGCCGCCAAGGCCCTGCTGGACGTCAATCCCAATCCCACCCGCGCCGAGGCCGGCTACGCGATCCGCAATAACATCTGCCGCTGCACCGGCTATGTGAAAATCATCGACGGCATCCTGCTGGCGGCGAAGTACCTCCGGGCAGGCCGCCTGCCTGCGCCGGAGAACTCCGATTGGCGGGTGGGCAGCCGCGTGGCCCGGATCGATGTGGCGGAAAAGGTGCAGGGCCGCGGCAAGTATCCGGACGACGTGTACGTGGAGGGCATGTGCTATGGCTCCGCCGTGCGCAGCGCCTACCCGAGAGCCCGGGTCCTTTCCATCGACACGACCGAAGCCGAAGCCCTGCCCGGCGTGGTCTGCGTGCTGACCCAAAAGGACATTCCGGGCCAGGTCAACGTGGGCCACATCAAAAAGGATCAGCCCACCCTGATCGGCGTCGGGGAGCTGACCCATTATCTGGGCGATTCCGTGGCTCTGGTCTGCGCCAGGGACCGTGAGACCCTGGAGGCCGCCAAAAAGCTGGTCAAGGTGGAGTATGAGGTCCTGCCCGCGGTCCACAACCCGGCCGAGGCCGCTGCGCCGAACGCTCCCCTGGTTTTCGAAGCAGACCGGGACAATATCCAGGCGCACAAGCATGTCTCCCGGGGCGACGCGCGGGGGGCCATCGCCCGTTCGGCCCATGTGCTGACCCGGCATTTTGAAACGCCCTGGACGGAGCACGCCTTCCTGGAGCCCGAGTGCTGCGTGGCCCTGCCCCTGGACAACGGCGGCGTCAAGCTGCTGACCAGCGACCAGAGCGCCCACACCACCCTCCACGAATGCGCCGCCATGCTGGGGGTGGACTACGATCACTGCCTGGTGGAGAACCAGCTCGTGGGCGGCGGCTTCGGGGGCAAGGAGGACATGTCGGTTCAGCATCACGCGGCACTGATCGCCTATGTGGCAAGGGTGCCCGTCAAGGTCAAGCTGAGCCGGGCGGAGTCCATCCTGGTCCACCCCAAGCGGCACCCCTTCTCCATGGATTTCACCCTGGGCTGCGACGAGAACGGCGTCATCCAGGGCGTGATGGCCAAGGTGGTCTCGGACACCGGCGCCTTCGCTTCCCTGGGCGGACCGGTGCTGGAGCGGGCCTGTACCCACGCGGCCGGGCCCTACGCCTATGAAAACTTTGAGATCGACGGCACCGCCTACTATACGAACAATCCGCCCGCCGGCGCCTTCCGGGGCTTCGGCGTTACCCAGACCTGCTTCGCCATCGAGAGCCTCTTGAACGAGATGGCGGAGATCGTGGGCATCTCCCCCTGGGAGATCCGGATGCGGAACGCCATCCGACCCGGCGGCGTCCTGCCCAACGGCCAGATCGTGGGGCCGGAGACGGGCCTGGTGGAGACCCTGGAGGCTGCGAAGCCCTATTATGACGCAGCCCTGGCCGCCGGGGACCCGGTGGGTCTGGCCTGCGCCATGAAGAACGCCGGTGTGGGCGTCGGCCTGCCGGACTGGGGCCGGGCAAAGCTGATCGTGGAGGACGACGGGAAGCTGCATATCTATTCCGGCGCGTCCTGCATCGGCCAGGGTCTGGGGACCGTGCTGGTCCAGATGGTGGTCACCAACGCGGGCCTGCGGCCGGATCAGATCGTGTACGAGCGCTCCAACACCTGGATCGCGCCGGACTCCGGCGACACCTCCGGTTCCCGTCAGACCCTGATCACCGGCGAGGCCGTCCGCCGTGCCTGCGAAAAGCTGGAAAAGGCCCTCGCGGATCAGCCTCTGGCGGATCTGAAGGGTCAGGTCTTCTATGGGGAATACCTGGCGAAAACCGACCCTCTGGGCGCCGACGTGCCGAACCCTGTCAGCCACGTGGCCTACGGCTACGCTACCCAGATGTGCGTCCTGGACCGGGAGAGCGGCCGGATCAAAAAGCTCATCGGTATCCACGACGTGGGAAAGGCCGTCAATCCCCTCTCCTGCGAGGGACAGATCGAGGGCGGCATGGTGATGTCCATGGGCTTCGCCCTGACGGAGCGCTATCCCATCGACGACAACTGCAGACCCACCGGGAAATTCGGCACCCTGGGTCTGTTCAAGGCCGATCAGATCCCGGAGATCAAGGCCGTTGTGGTGGATAAGCCGGGGCTCCCCTACGCCAACGGCGCCATCGGCATCGGCGAGATCACCTCCATCCCCACCGCTCCCGCCATCGCGGAGGCCTATTATCAGCGGGACGGCCTGCGCCGGACGAGTCTCCCCCTGACGGGAACGCCCTACGAGCGGAAGCGCTGATCCAAATCCAGCGCCGCAGCTTACGGCCTATCCCGTGGGCCGCTGCAGCCCCGTCTCTGCTCCTTCCTTTCCAATTAAAAAGCACCCCGATCCGGGCGCTGCCACTGTCTGAGTGTCATTGTCCGGTGGGGTGCTTTTTGTCTGCTGCGAAGGGGCTGATACGAATATTTGATCAAAAAGTCAGAAGCCTTTTTATCCGGCATCCACTTTCTGTGGATGCCGCCCTGGGCAAAGCCCAGGGAAATATGCCGTACAAGATCTATTATTCCTCCTCGCCCAGGGGGATCGGAACCAGGATCAGGTCCTTGTAGTTGACCGTCAGCTTCGCGGGGGAGATGATATCCTGCAGCAGCTTGTCCATGGTCTCGCTCTTAAGGTTGTCTTCGGCAACGGCCCTCCAGTGGTAGCTGTCCGTCTGCTTGACGAAATACATCACATGGAAGCCGTAGCTGGTCTCTACCACATCCACGTCCCCGGGCTTCCGCTCCTTGGCAAAACACCATTCGTTGAAGGCCGCCACCATCTGCCCGGGATAGACCTCTTCATAGAGACCGCCGTTGTTCTTGGAGCCGGGATCATCGGAGTTCTCCTTGGCAAGCTCCGCGAAGTATTCCTCCGTGAGATTGGCCCGAACGCCGGCCAGCAGCTCCTCCGCCTTGGCCTGGGCCGCGGCGCGCTCCTCCTCGGTGGTTTCACCGTCGCCGTCGGCGTCGGAGGAAATCAGGATGTGCCGCACATTGATGTTCGGCGTCTCGGTATCCGAGTCCTCGAATTCGTCGGGGTGCGCGGCAAGATAGTCCTTCAGATCCTGCTCCGTACAGCTGATGCTCTCATAGAGATGGTTCTCGTAGGACATGGCCTTGAAATAGACCTTCAGATACGCTTCGTAATCCGCATAGCGGACGCCGGGGCCGAAGGAGGCCTGAATATAGGCGTCGACGGATTCGTACCCATACTGCGTCGCTTCCTTCTCCATGCTGTCGCGCAGTCCGCTCAGCTTTTCGGCTTCCTCCGCCGTGATCTGATATCCCTGGGCCTCAGCCTCGGCATAAACCGCGGCATATTGCTGATACTGCTGCATGCCAGCCATCAGGAAATACTGCTCCCAGGTCAGATCGCCCGACAGGGAGGGCTGTTCGCTCAGAGCCTTCGTGGGATCCAGCCCGAACATTTCCGCGTAATCGCCGTACTCTCTCATGAAGCTGTAGAATTGGAGCAGATAGTAGATCTGCGCCTGACGATTGGTGATGCTGCTGTCCTCGCAGCTGGCGACAGTCAGGTCCAGCCGGGGATCGTCGCTCTGCAGCTCGTCCACGGTGTAAACCTCCTTGGCCTTGACCGCCTCCATCTCCTCGGGATACTCCAGGGGCTCGGTGGCGGCTGCCGCATCGGAGGTAACGAGCGGCGTCTCGCCGGTGTCGACGGGCTTCGTGTCAGTAGCGTCGTTCACAGCCGACGTGGAATCCGCGGCGGAGGAGGGCGTATGCTGGGCCGTCTTGTTTTTCAGCGCCTGAACACCGAAATAGAGGCCCACGATCAGGGCGGCTGCCAGGAGAATGCCGCCGACCAGATAAAGTGCTTTCTTTGTCTTCATATTGTAAGCTCGCTTTCTTTTTTTATGGTGTGAAATCATGCAGATTATCAGCATCATAGCATATTTTCCGTGAAGTTTCAATGGGGAAAAAGCGAATTTTCTGTAAATTGGGTACAAAAACAGATCGGCCCACAAAATGTAGCCCCATGCCAAAAATCCCCGGCGTTTTTTGTGAGAAGTTCTGATAAGTCTCCGGCTTGTACGCCGGGGCATTCTGTGATATAATGTTGTTTACTGTCAATTGGAGGTGAAACGCCATGTCTGAGGTGATCCTGTCCAGTCAGAGCATTCGAAAGCTGCTGGCTGCCGGCAACGGAGACAGCGCCCTTCTGTATCTGTGCAGAGCGGCGGAGCTCAGCGATGTGGTCACGGGCTTCACCGAGGCAAGGCTGGAATGCGCCAGCACCCTGCTGCGGCAGCTGGGACTGGATGAGAGTCGGAATCCCCGGTTTCAGGAGGCCGCTCAGCGGCCGGAATATTCGGAAGAGGACGTGCGCAGGCAGATGGATCTGCCGCGGGCCGGCTTCAAGCCCCTGGTGGGCGAGGTCCAGCGCTGCCTGGGCCGTATGCTGAGCACGGAGGAGCTGAAGATCCTGCTGGCGATGGTGGAATACCTGGGCCTGCCCGGAGAGGTCATCAACGTGCTGGTCCACTACTGTGTGGAGCGCAGCCGCTCCCGGGGCGCAGGGCGGATGCCCTCCATGCGCATGATCGAGAAAGAAGCCTACCGCTGGGCGGACGCCCGGATCGACACTCTGGAGAAGGCCGCGGCCTACATGCTGAGCGAGACGAAAAAGAACACCCGGATGGGCGAGCTCTGCACCCTGCTGGGGATCACGGGCCGCCGTCTGACCCCCGCCGAGGAGCGATATCTCCAGGCCTGGGGGGATATGGGCTTCGCCAACGACGCCATCGAGCTGGCCTATGAGAAGACCTGCGAGAATACCGGCGGTCTCACCTGGAAGTATATGAACAGCATTCTCGAGCGCTGGAACACCCAGGGGCTCTATACGGCCGATCAGATTCGTGCCCTGGACCGCAAGCCGGCGGCGGTGAGCCGCAAGGGCGGCTATCAGCGCCACGGCGAGGCGCCCAGCTCCGCCATGCTGGACGCGGCGAAGCAGATGCTGGAGGAGGGTTGACCATGGCCTACACCAATACCGTTCTGAACCGCGCCAAGGCCCGGCTCAGCCAGGAGAACGAACGCAAGCGGGCGGAATATCAGGACCATCTTGCAAAGGCCTATGCCCTGCGGCCCCGGCTGCGGGAGATCGACCGGGCCCTGCGGAGCACAGCCTCACGGCTGGCCATGCTGGTTTTCCGCAGCGAAGCAGACGCCCGGGAGGAGCTGGCCCGGCTGCGGGCCGAAAACGAGTCTTTGCAGACCGAGCGCCAGTGGATCCTGGACGAGGCGGAGCTGCCGGACGGCTGGCTGGACGACAGCCCCATCTGCTCCCTCTGCGGCGGGACCGGCTATGTGGGCTCGAAAATGTGCGAATGCCTGCGGGAGCTCTGCCGACAGGAGCAGAAGCGGGAGCTGGCCTCCCTGCTGCCCACCGGAAAGGAGCGCTTTGAGAATTTTTCGCTGGAGCTCTATCCGGATCGATTCTATCCGGAATTGGGCGGCTCCGCCCGGACGCTGATGCAGAAAAACCTCAACTTTTGTAAAAAATATGCCCAGGACTTCCGGCCCGGCGCCCGGAGCCTGCTCTTTTCCGGGGCGACGGGGCTCGGGAAGACCTTCCTCTCCGCCTGCATCGCCCGGCAGGCAGCCGAGGGCGGCCACAGCGTGGCCTACGTCACGGCGGGAAAGCTCTTCGCAGATTTTGAAGCCGTCAAATTTGAACGGGCGGAGCCGGAAAGCCTCCGGGATTACCGGGACTGCGATCTGCTGATCATCGACGACCTGGGCACGGAAATGACCACGGAATTCGTCAAGGCGGCCCTCTATGAGATCGTCAATTCCCGCCTGCTTGCCCAGAAAACCTGCCTGATCTCCACGAATCTCAATGAGCACGACCTGGAAGCCCGCTATGGCGGTCAGATCGCCTCCCGTCTCGTGGGCAGCTACCGGGTCATCTACTTCCTGGGGGACGATATCCGGCGGATGAAAAAATAGAAGACAAAGCCCGGAAAAAACAGGCGTGACCGCGAAGGTCACGCCTGTTTTGCTCTGGACTCCGCCTCCGCGCGTTTTCCTCGGGAAGGCGGGTTTTATTTCGGCCGCATGGCCTCATAGCTTACGCGGGCGGCACGGATGTTGAGGTTGCTCTGCAGGCTCCAGATGGGGACGGTCCGGCAGCACTCGTCCAGCAGAGACAGGAGCTTATCGGCCCGGGCGGGATCCCTGGGCATGTAGATCTGCCGGATCAGGAAGCGGATCATCTCCTCCGGGCGGGCCGGGGCGATGCGGATCTCCTCTCCCCGCTGCAGGAGGCATAGGCCCTGGATGGGACGTTCCGCGTTGATCCCGTGGCCCTCCTTCCCGCGCCAGGGCGTACCGCAAACCGTAAACCCGCCGGGGTCCCTGCGCAGGATGGGCTTGTCTCCGTTCAGGACCCAGGCGCCGCAGTCCAGCCCGTAACGCCAGAATCGGGTCTGCGTGGTCTTGCCGGTGCCGCTGGGTGCGGTGATCAGATAGGCCAGATCGTCCACCACCACGGCGGCGCCGTGAAAGACGAAGGCGTCATAGTCCGGCATCCGCTCGGCGATGTGCCGATAGGCGCAGACGAACTCCAGGTACTCCCTGGGCAGGCCGCGGCCCTCATCCTCCCGCTCCAGCTCCTCCGGAGCCACCCGGACCGTGAAATCCGGCGCGCCATCCGCGAGCCAGAGCCGGACGCGGTCGGAAAAATCATATTGGTTGTCGATCCCGACCAAAACGCCGGCCAGCCGTAGTATCATCATTACAGTGTGTTCTTCCTCTCTTCCCACTGATCGAAAGGGATCTCCCGGAGCACCACCCGCCGGATAAAGCGGAAGAGCGTCTCCTCTCCCCTGTCCCGCAGCAGGGTCAGCAAAAAGCGCATCCTGGCATAGCTGTCGGGGTGGAGCTTATCGGCAGCGTGTTCCCTGTCCATGTAGGCCAAAGCCGCGCCGTCGTCATAGCGCTCGCCAAGATAGACCTTGGAGGCGGCGATCCGGTCCATGACGGATTCCACCAGATACCGGGTGGGCATGGGAACGGGCTTGTAGTCGTGCTCCCCCGGCGGCACGTCGGTCCAGTATTCATAGTGGTGCTTGTTGCGGCCCTTATGGTGCATCCAGGCGGTGGAATAACCTTCCGCCTCCCGGGCGCCGGCGTTGGGGCTGCGGGTGCCCTGCCAGTATTTGGCCCCCTGCCAGAATTCCGCGGGACTGTACTTGCTCAGGTCGTGGGCCAAACCCTGCCGGATCAGTCCGACGCGGATGCAGGAGACCATCACCATGTGGCGATGCTTCGTGATCGTCCTGAAGTGCTTGATCGGGTGCATGGCCACGCTTCCTTTCCGTCCTCTGATCCCTGATCCGTAATCCTTAATTCCTGATCCCTATTCCTTCTGTACCCGCTTTTTGATGGCCCGCAGCTCCTTGAGCATCCGGAAGGTGTCCCGAAAGACGTGGACCTTGGAGGCCCGGTGGTTGATGATCTTGACGGGCATCTCAAGTATCCCGCAGCCCAGCTTCTGGGCCCACAGGATGGTCTCAAAGTCGAAGGCAAAGCCCTTGGTCTCGGTGCGGGCGAAAATGAGATCCGCGACGGCGCCCCGATAGGCCTTGCAGCCGCACTGGGAGTCGGACAGACGGAAGCCTCCCACCAGGTTCAGCACCTTGATGTAGGTCGCGGAGGCCAGCTTGCGAAGGGGGGTATAGCCCGCGTAGCCCTCCGGGTGGATGGGGCGGGAGCCGATCACCAGATCCTTCTCCGGGTGCTCCGCGAAGAGCGCCGCAGCCCGGCCGATGACCTCGGTGCCGTAGGCCACGTCGGCGTCCAGGAACATACGCACGTCTCCCGTCGCCGCCAGCATGCCGGTCCGCACCGCGTTGCCCTTGCCCTGGTTGGGGGTATAGCGGATCACCTGCGTATCGGGCAGCTGCAGGGCCTCCACCCGGGCCGCGCAGTCGTCGGAGGAGCCGTCGTCCACAAAGATCAGCTCGAATTCCTCGAAGTGGGTGGAGAGGTATTCAAAATAGGTGCGGGCGCTGTCCGCGATTATGGCAGCCTCGTTGTACATGGGGACGATCAGAGAAAGCTTCATGGTAGTACCTCACACTTTCGGATAGGTCTCGAGGCTCCGGGGACTTCCGGAGCCCATCATTCTGTTACAAGTCTTCCGCGTTTTTTCTGTTCTCGAGCATGCGTATCCGCTCCACGGGGAAGCTGTCCTCCAGATCCACAATCTGAAAGGCCCCGGGATCGAGCCGTTCCTGTCCGGTCATGGCGCAAACCGCGGCAACGGCGCGGCGGTCGATCCGGATCGGCGTCCGGGCGCGGGCAGCCCAGTGGCGATTGCTTTCATTCTTTTTGACGCCGGAAATCCAGAATCGTTCCCCGGACTCCACGTCCACGTAATTGGAGTTCCCGCCGTTTTCTGGCTGAAAAGCTCTGTCGTTGAAATACAGGGTCCTTCCCGATTTGGAGGGCAGCACATAGCCGATCCAGGCCGGCCCGTCGTCGTGGAAGCCGGATTTCAACTCGATATACCTTAATTCCGTTTGTTTCATGGCAGTTACTTACGCCTTGACCTTCTCCCGGTCCAGCGCAAAGCGCTTGTCATTGGCGGGGAGATAGTCCACCTCCTCGCCGGCGGGGAGCTCCAGCAGCTCGGGGTTGGCCAGCAGGTATTTGACCAGCTTCATGGTCTTGGAGTAGTAATAGCCGTCGGCGATGCGCTCGTCGAGGGTGACGCCCACGTTCAGCACGGGGCGGACCGTGACGGAGCCGTCCTCATGGCACTCCGTCGCCAGGTGCTTTTTCCCGATCACCACAAAACAGGAGCAGGTGCCCCAGTTGGACAGGTGGTGGTAGCCGCAGCTCAGATCGATGGAGCCCAGGTTCGTCAGGAAGATGGAGGAATAGTTGGGATCCTCCTTGATCAGATCGTAGGGGACCTTCCCCTTCTTGTCCAAGCTGAACAGGACCTTCATGATCCCCCGGAGGATGAAGCGGGGGAATTTCAGCAGGATCCCCATGAAGTGGGTGGAATTGTCCACCACGTTCTCCCGGCGCTGGGTGTGGATCTCCTGGCAGAGGCTCTCGTGGAGCTTGTCAATGGTGGAATCCGCGTCGAACTTGCGGAAGGCCAGACCCTCCTCGGAGCGGTCGGAGAACTTCTTTTTGACCACGAAGGCCACGGAGAGGTAGTTTCGCTGATACATCCGGTTGCCGGAGATGAAGCGGTTCATCTTGGGACGCAGGACGAAGGCCTTCACCACGGCGGCGCAGATGATGTGGAAGTAGGTGTACTTGTCTTCGGTGCGGCCTGCGTTCTTCTTCGCCAGGTATGCCTCGATGGGCCGCAGGTCGATCTCCTCGTTGATGTAGGCCTCGTTGTCTGCCCGGTTGGGATAGAGATAGGCCATGAACTGGTTCAGCGCGGGCTCGTCCCGGAGCCAGACGCCGTCCCGCCGGTCGCCCCGGCGGATCTTTTCTTTCTTCTCTTTCGGCATGGTTTCGATCTTCTCTTTCTCTTATTTTGGGGAAGCTTCTGCCTCGGGCGGGCGGCGGTGGCCGCCCCTGCGGCGCATTACGCCAGCAGCATCATGACGGCGCCGAGGATGGGAAGGTGCAAAACAAAGATATACAGGGAGTTCCGCCCGCACCAGCGGAGGAAGCGGAGAACGGGGGCCTCGGCGTTGACATTCGGCAGGCGGGTCTTCTTCTCCGCGTAGAGTCTCCTGCCCAGGACGATTCCCAGGCAGAACCAGCCCAGATGGGGGGCGATGGGGAAATAATCCCCGGAGGAAAAGCCCGGATAGCGCAGCCCCAGGGGGAAGAGCAGGCGGCTGTCGGTCACCGCCCCCTTCGCGTCCAGCCAGTAGCCCAGCGCCAACAGGGCCAGGCCCAGGATCAGCAGCACCGTGTCCGGCAGCTTCTTCAGCAGCGGACAGAGCATCATGCAAAAGCCCAGCAGATGCAGGACCCCGAAGCGGATGATCATGTCCTCCGACAGCCAGCCAAACTGCGCGGCGATGATCGACCCCACCGTCAGCAGCATGCCGCCGACGAATACGATGAGCCCGCGGCGAAAGCTCCGCCGGCCCAGGGTCGAGGATAAGCCCGAGAGGATCACGAAGAGCAGGCCGCCGTACTGCATCACGAAGCGGATCAGGGGCGGCAGGCGGAAGCTGTGGAGCACATTCGCCAGATAGAACAGGGCGTGTGAGACGATCACGCAGAGGATCAGCAGGCCCCGCAGGGCGTCGATCTCCCAGATCCGTTCCCGATTCGCTTCGTTCATGCTTCCACCTGGGCGTTGGCCTCTTCCTCCAGGACCCGATAGGCCACCTTGCCCACCAGGGTCTTGGGGAGCTCCTCCCGGAACTCGATCTCATAGGGCATGGCGTACTTGGCGATGTGCTTGCGGCAGTAGGCCATCAGCTCGTCGCGGATCTCATCGGAGGGCTTGTATTCGGGACGCAGGACCACGTAAGCCTTGACCTTCTGCATCTTGTACTTGTCCTTGACGCCCACCACGCAGGAGAGCAGGACCTTCTCGTGGCCGTCGATGATGTTCTCCAGCTGGCTGGGGTAGACGTTGTAGCCGGAGGTGATGATCATGCGCTTGATGCGCTGGCGGAAGTAGATGAAGCCGTCGGCGTCCATGGTGCCCAGATCGCCGGTGTGACACCAGATGCGGCCGTCCGCGTGGCGGCGGAGGGTCTGCGCGGTCTCCTCGGGGTTGTCGATGTAGCACATCATCACCGAGGGGCCGGAGATGCAGATCTCGCCCTCGATGTTGGGCTCCACCTCATCCTCGGTGCCGGGGTTGACGATCTTGTAATATGTGTCCGGGAAGGGTACGCCGATGGAGCCGGATCGGGCATAATCCTTGGGGGTCAGGCAGGAGGCGGTGACGCATTCGGTGGTGCCGTAGCCCTCCCGGATCTGGATTTTCGCTTTGTGCTCCTTCAGGAAGGCGTCCACCTTCCGTTTGAGCTCGATGGAGAGGGAGTCGCCGCCGGAGAACATGCCGTCCAGGAAGCTCAGATCGGTGTTGTCCAGCAGGTCTGTGCGCAGCAGGGCCTCAAAGAGCGTGGGCACGCCGGGGATGAAGTTGGGCTTCTTCTTGATCAGCAGCTTGGCGTAGGTCTCCACGCTGAAGCGAGGCACCAGGATGCAGCAGGCGCCGCCCACCAGGGCGGTGTGGATGCCGATGCCCAGGCCGAAGCCGTGGAAAACCGGCATGACGGAGAGCATCTTCTTCCCCACGATCTGCTTGCAGCCGGAGGCCGCGATGGTCTGCAGCGCTGTGGCGTTGAAGTTGTCGGAGGAGAGCAGGATGCCCTTGGTGGTGCCGGTGGTGCCGCCGGAATAGAGAATGGAGGCGCCCTCCCGGCTCTGCATCACGTCCTCCGGGGGCAGCTCATCGATCTTCCCGGCGCCTCGCAGGAAGTCCCGCCAGAGGATGTAATCGCCTTCCTTGGGGAGCTTGGGGACCTTTCGCGCGTCCTTGGAGACGGGATAGAGCAGCTTCAGCGGGGCGGGCAGCTCGTCCTTGATGAAGGCCAGGATGATCTTCACCGGGTTTTCAAGCTGGTCCCGGATCTCGTTGATCTTGGGGTAGAACTGATCCAGGGTCAGAATAGCCTTGGACTTGGAAAAGTTCAAATAAAAAGCGATCTCCGACGGAGCGGACAGGGGGTGGATCATATTGGAAACCGCGCCGATGCGGTTCAGGGCGTAGAAGGTATCCAGGGCCTGGGGGCAGTTGGGCATGCAGATCGTCACCCGGTCGCCCTTGCCGATGCCAAGAGCCTTCAGCGCCCGCGCAACCCGGTGGATGCGCTGCAGAAACTGCGCGTAGGTGGTCTCCTTATTCATAAACTCGTAGGCTACCAGATTGGGGTGTTCCCGGGCCGTCTGCCGGATGATCTGGTAGATGGTCAGCCGGGGATAGTCCAGATGCGCCGGCATCTCGCCGTAAAACTTCAGCCAGGGGGCTTGGACGGAAATACCCATTGTTCAATCATCTCTCTTTTCCGATTTCGCGCCAAAAAACGCTATCGTATATTATATGACAGCAGGGATAAAATTGCAAGTTATTTTTCTTATCCACGCTCCGGGCGCCTGCGCGTGTCTGCGCGCCGCTGCCGGGAGGCCGGCGTCTCGTTGTATTCCGTCCAGGGATCGGGGTTCGGGTCCATGTCCGCCCAGGCTTCCGGGTTCTCGATCCAAACGACCCGCTTGACCCCGTAGAGTCTTGCCATGTGGATGTTCGGCCAGGTGGTGTCTTTTTTGTGCAGATCCCGGATCTGCCAGGCCGGGCTGTAGGGGGTTTCGGCCTTGATCTCCGTCACGTACACCCAGCGATACCCGGCCGCCTTCTGCTCATAGATGGACTTCTCCCGGGCAGTCCACTGGTACCAGGTGCTCCGCACGTCACGGGCGCCTCCGGCAAAGGACAGCCCGCAGAAGACCCAGAGGACCAGGGCTGCGCAGATCAGCAGGGGGTGCAGCCTTGTCCGGGGCATCAGCTCGCAGAGCAGAATTCCGCAGGCAATGAGCAGAAGAAAGGCCGACATGCTCAGGCAGCGTTCCGGAGCGTCCGCGGCGGCGATCAGCTCAAAGCTCGCGGCCACGCCCCCCAGGAAGAAGACCAGGGACTCCGTCAGCCGCAGGGCGCTGCAGCCGCCGGTTCTGCGGCTGCGCAGAGCAAGGACCGTCAGCAGGACCCAGAGGGCCGCCGGTACGGCGAAATGGCGGAGGAAGCTCTCCGCCATGGGCCCGAGCCGCTCCAGCATCCGGGGCAGCTCCATACCCCCCATCTTGTTGCGGACCTCGGCGGGCATCTGCAGCAGCAGCCAAAAGCCCGCCGCGCCGCACAGCAGCGGCAGCCAGAGCCAGCTCCGCAGGCTCCGGCGGCGAAGCGCCCCGAGAAGGGTCAGCGCCAGGCCCATGAGCAGGGCGATCAGGGACGCCACCTCGGTGTACATCCCCACCACAAACGCGAAGGGCAGAAAGAGCAGACGCCTCCAAAGGCGGGTCTCCCCGCCCTCGTACTCCCGGAGAAAGGGGCGCAGAAAGACCAGGGCCAGGCCTACGGACCAGAGATAGTTCAGCGCGCCCACCTGCCAGAGACAGACCTGGCCGAAGACGGGCAGAACCAGCCAGATTCCGGCAAAGAATACCAGGGGCAGCAGCGCGCTCCGCTTCCCCTCCGGCAGGCAGAAGCGGCAGGCCTGCCAGAGCGTGAGCAGAAAGGCCCCCGCGTTGAGCAGGTTGAACACGGTCTTCGGCATCAGCAGGAAGAGCTGCTCCAGGCCGTGGGCGATCACCCGGCCGTTCATCATCCGGGCATGGGCCTCCATAGAGGGGATCAGCCCGGAGACGGAGCTCAGCAGCTTTTTGGTGTCGAAGCCGAACATATAGCGGAAGTCGTCCGCCAGATAGGGGGTCCAGCGATTGAGCGCAAACAGGACCGCCCAGAGCAGGATCAGGACCGCAGCCCGGGCCGGGCGGGAGCTGTCGAAGCGTTTCAGTTTTTCGGTCATTCCGATCTCCTCCCTGTCCATGACAATCCGGGTGGTTTCTCTGCGCGCGGGGCGGGTCCGGGGGGAGCGATGAGGGCATCGCTCCCTACGGGGAAGGTTCTCTCTGCACGCGGGGCGGGTCCGGGGGGCTAGCCCCGCTCCAGGATTCTCGCGGCCAGGGGGCGGCGCACCTTCATGGCCCCCTTGGGGCAGAACTCCTGGCAGCAGAAGCAGCGGATGCAGGCCCTTCTGTTCACCACCGGACGGCGCCGTTTCATGGTGATAGCCTTCGCTGGGCAAACCTGCTCGCACTTGCGGCAGCCGACGCAGAGCGCCTTCTCCACCCCGGGGCGGGCGGCGATCAAACGACCGGCAAAGCTGCTGAACAGCTCTCCCCGCCGGCCGCCGCCCATCATCTGCTGGAACTGCAGCCCGTTGCGCTCGGTGATGATCGCAAAGTCATCGGTCACAAAGTCCCGCCAGGGGCCGTCGATCTGAAGCGCCTCCACCCGCTCCGGACAGAGCCCCCGGGCTTGCGCCGCCCGCAGGGTCGGGACTGTGGCCGGGTCCAGGCCGATGAGCTTCGCGCAGAGCAGGTCGATCCGGTGGGGGTTCTCCCCCGCCAGCAGACAGCCCAGGGCCCTGGGCGTCCCGGCGGTGGGTCCGTTGCCCTCCATGGCGACGACGGCGTCCACGATGTGGAGCTTCGGCCTCCAGAACTCGTCCAGATCCACCAGCATATCGGCAAAGTCAGCCGG
Organism: Oscillospiraceae bacterium; assembly: GCA_017509485.1. Classification (GTDB taxonomy): domain Bacteria; phylum Bacillota; class Clostridia; order Oscillospirales; family Oscillospiraceae; genus JAFRPC01. The sequence goes on from JAFWPP010000017.1 coordinate 69,031, forward strand.
ATCCGGGAAGCGGTAGTGGTATTCGGGCTTCATGGTGCCCGGAATGGAGCCGAAGAGATTTTTGGCGGCGGCGGAGAGGCCCATCATGCCGTGGGATTTCAGCTTGGCGAAGTTGATGACGGCGTCGCAATCCAACAGCCAGCCGGTGACGGCGGCGGTCTTGCAGATCTTCCCTTCGGGGAGCCGGATCTCCCGGGTGGAGAAGTCCCGGTTCAGCTCCGCTCCGGTTTGATCCATACCGGATGCCGCGTAGACCCGGTTCAGATGGACCGCGTTGTAGAGGCCGCCGGGGCTGTCGCCCAGCATCGGGACCGCGCCCTTCTCTTTGAGGATGTCAACCAAAGCGGACGCCAGGGCCGGATGGGTGGTGGCGGCGGCCTCCGGCGCCATGGCGGAGACCAGGTTGAGCTTGATCCCGATCCGCATCCCGGGACGGACCCAGTCCAAGCCGCCCGCTCCGGCCAGCAGCTGCGCCATGGCCTCCCGGCAGCGGGAGGGCTCGTAGTCGGCGCAGGGAACGCAGATCACATCAGCCATCCAGCTTTCCCCATGTGAATGCCTCCAAACGGGCGCGCAGCAGCAGATATCGCCGGTATTTCTCTTCCTTGGCGAAATGATCCGCCCGGCGCTGGATCGGATTGTCGGAATAGTCCAGACGCTCCCCGTGGAACTGCTCGGAGCTCAGGTCGAAGACCCGGCCGTTCACCATATTGTAGCAGTGGTAATTCCCGTCCGGCAGCGGAACGCCCCGCACCTCGCCGCCGAAAAGCTCCTGGGCCAGAAAGGCGGTGACGGAGCACTGGCCCCGGCTGGGGTCCTCCTCGGACCAGTCCGCCCGCATCCGGGGCGCGCAGGTTTCGGCGCACCAACAGGCCAGCAGAGCCCGGTATAAGCTCTGGGGCGTCGTGATCCCCGGCAGCCCGGTGTCCACCGGGGGAAATACAGTTTCAGAACCGTAAAAAGACATAAGACCTCCAAGAAATGTACAGATTCGGATTTATTTCATTGCAGCGCGGGCAGTCTGCCCACTCGATACCTGCCAGCGTGTCGTTTTTGCGGGCAGATTGCCCGCGCCACATTCTCTCCCGATTCGCGTTCTATTTTACCACGAATCGAGGCGGCGCACAAGGCACGCTTGCAAAATTATTGAAAAAATGCTATGCTGTAGCTGCAAGCTTTTTTCGCGTTTCCCGTCATTACGGGTGAAGAGATGGGAAAGGAGGCGGCCGCCTTGGAAGACAGACAGATCGTGGAGCTATTTTGGGCGCGGGATCCGCGGGCCATTGAAGAAATGGAACGGTCCTACGGAGCCCATTGCCGGAAGCTCTCCCGTCGGCTCCTGCGGAACCAGGAGGACGCCGAGGAGTGCATCAACGACAGCTATCTCCGGCTCTGGCAGCGCATTCCGCCGGAGCAGCCCGACTCCCTGGGCGCCTATCTGACCCGGACCCTGCGAAACCTCTGCCTGGATCGGCTCCGCAGAGAGGGCGCCCGCAAACGGGGCGGCGAGGCGATCACCGTTTCCTTGGACGAGCTGCGGCAGATCACAGGCCGCAGCGATACGGAGAGCCGGCTGATGGCCCAGGAGCTGGGCAAGGCGGTGGGGCGCTTCCTGCGGACCCAGCCCGAGCGGGTCAGAGCCGTTTTCCTGCGGCGCTACTACTTCATGGACAGCCGTTCCGACATCGCCGCCCGCTATGAGATCTCCACGGCCCAGGTCTCCGTACTCCTTTCACGGACCCGAAAACGACTGAAACGCTATTTGAAAGAGGAGGGCTTGCTGTGAAACCCGAAGAATTATTGTACAGTATGGATCACGTGGGAGAGGATCTGCTGGCGGAGGCGGAGCAGACCATCCTGGTCCGGAAACGCCGTCCCTGGCTGGGCGCTGCCGCGGCCGCCGCGCTGGCCCTGGCCGTGGGCGTGAGCGGCTTCCTGCTGCTGAAAAAACATCTGCCCGGAAAAACGCCTGCCCAGCCCGGCAATTCCGACACCGTCGCCACGTCGGAGCCCGAGGACGCGCTGCCCATGTTCTCTGTGGGCAGCAGCTATACAGACCGGAGCGTCTGGTCTTTTGACGATCCCGAGCGCTCCCTGGCCGTGAACCGCTGGACCCTGGAAACCGGGGTGGAACGCCTGCCGGTCTACGCCCGCACAGCGGCCCAGTCCGATTCGGAGGCCGCGGAGGGCTATTCCGTAAAAGAACTGGAAGCAATTTGCTCTGAAGCCATCCAACGTCTGGGCGCAGCCCCAGCCAAGGATATTGAGGTCCACTGCAACGAAGCCGGCACGGTCGATCACCTGGAGGCCGGCACGGAGCTGGGGACCCTGACTGTGGACGCCGCGGGGCGGGTGTGCATTCTCTTTGACGAGGCCCATGCTCTCAGCGCCTTCGTCAAGCTCGACTTTGCCCGGGAGCTGACGGAGCAGGAGATGGAGATTGAATACCGAAACGCCATTATGCAGCTCTGCGGCGAGCAGGTGGAAAAACTGCTGGGCTTGCCGCCCTGTCATCCGGCGGTCTGCGACGACTGGAACAGCCTTTCCAGCGCTTATCAAAGCTATCTGCTCTATCCCATCCGGGAGGATCCGGCAGAGCAATTGAAATCCCGCTTCTTCGAAATGGTTCGGCTCCTGACCGTGAGCGGCAGAGAAGTCGTCGGTCTTGCCTGGGATCATCTGCCCCAGGCGGGCGAAAGCGGCGCGTCGCCACGGGACTGCGAGCTGATGGGCAACTATCCTGTTGTCTCCCCGGAGAAAGCCCGAAGCCTGGCCCTGGCAGGAGATTATTTCTCTGAAACCAAGGGGCTTGCGCCGCTCAGCGAGGACGATCTGACCCTGGCGGAGCTGGTCTATCTGCCTGCGGAATCCAACGAGATCCTGCTCCCCTTCTATCGCTTCTGGGCCAGCCAGCCAGTCCCCTGGGATGTCAACCCGGAATCCGGCATCCGCATTGCCGTTCTGGTTCCGGCGGTGGACTCCGCCTGGCTGGCGGACTATCCGGTGCGCTCCCAGTCGCCGGAGCCGGACACAGAGTCTGCTCCGATCGATACAGACCTGACCGAAACCACGGAAGCTTATGATCCAACGCAGGACCAGCTTCCCGTTCTGCAGAATCCGGAGAACGGACGTTTCACCATCAGCGGCCCTGCCGGAACGGTGGAAGCTCTGCACTATATGGGCATTTGGGATCCGGAGCCGATTTGGGCGGACCTGGACGGGGACGGCCAGCAGGAGCTGGTCTACTGTTGCAGCGGACCCACCTCCGGACTTTTCACCGCGGGGCTCTGCGTCTACGGGCTGGAGGATGGCTGGCCGGTGCTGAAGGCAGGGCAGTTCTACAATCTCTATCATTACGCCCATATCTCTCTGTCCGCGGAGGATGACACGGTCTTCCTCCACTTATCCCGAATCGACCATTTTGCTTCCGCGGACGAAGCTGTTATGAAGCCGGAGGAGCTTTATCCCGTCACCATGAAGGACGGCAAGCTTCTGCTGAACGGCGGGGAGCTGCCTGAGGGCTGTGAGCTCTGGGGCGGTCCTGAATGGACCTGGTTTGGCAGCTCCTTCGCGGCGATGAAAACAGTCGCTCTGGAAGCAGGCTTCATGAACGACATGCCTCGCCTGAGCGTCTATGAAAACTCCTGCGTCGTCTGGATCCAGATCTCTTTGTCCTCCGTTCCCCCAGCCAGACAGCGGGTCTTCGCCGCGGTGACAGACAACGGCGTTACGGTGACGGGCCTGCTTTGCTATGAGCCCCAGGAGAACGGCGAATACTTCTGCGCCATGCAGGGGATCGAGACCATAGAGGCGCCGGCGGATCCCGCCACGCTGATCGGTCTGTCCGCAGAGACGCTGGAAGAACGCTTCGGGCCCCGCCACTTTGAAACGGACGACCCGACGCCAAAGCCCTGCTGGTTCACAGCAGACTGCCGCCTGCTGACGGTTTCCGTTCAAGACGGGTTCGTCACGGAGGCCGCGCTGACAGCGCTTTCCCCCCAGCCGTTGACAGAGCCTTCTCCGCAGGCCGACGATTGACAAGGTTTCCCTTTCCGCGTATAATAAAGCGGCCCGCCCTCCGGGGCGGGCTGCTTTGCGTATCGGGATTTGTAGGGATCTTTCTTTCGTAGGGGCCGATGCCCACATCGGCCCTCCCTGTGGACCGGGGAAAGGGCCGATGTGGGCATCGGCCCCTACGGAGCGACTCTGTCGTCGATACCTCCCCTCATCCGGCGCTCCGCGCCACCTTCCCCCGAGGGGGAAGGCAGCTCCACAAATCCGAATTTTCTGAAAAACTGCAACACTTCCCCCCATCTTTGCGTTCTTATTCATGAAGGGAGATGAAAGCCATGCGGGACGCCTTGCTGTTGGAACGACTGCGGCAGAAGGATCCGGACGCGCTGGATCAGCTGGCGGCGCGCTACCGGTCCTACGTCTGTACCGTGCTTTCGAATATGCTTCTGGGCACGGGAACCCGGGAGGACGTGGAGGAGCTCTGCGCCGATGTGTTTTTGACCCTCTGGCAACACGCGGCGGATCCCGAGGCCGGACGGCTGAAGCCCTGGCTGGGGACCGTGGCCCGGAACCGGGCCAAGAGCTGGCTCCGCCAGCGCCGGGAGCTGCCCATGGACCTGGATGAGATCGAGCTGCCGGACCCGGGACCGGGTCTCGAGGCCGAGGCCATCCGCAAAGAGCTGGCAGCGGCGGTCCGCCGGGCCGTGAACAGCCTGCGGTCAAAGGACCGGGACGTCTTCCTTCGCTACTATTTCTACCTGCAGCCCGTGGAGACCATCGCCGCCGAGCTGGGCCTGGCCCCGGCCTCGGTGCGTTCCCGCCTCTCCAGAGGCCGGGAGCTCCTGCGGAAAAAGCTGGAAAAGGAGGTCAGACCATGAAGATGAAGATCACGGATCTCATGGATCTCTATGCGGACGAGCGCAGTGCAGGGGTACTGAAAGAAAAAGACGGTGGCGCACAGGGCGCGCCGCTGCAGAACGGAGAATACAGCTCCGGGGAGGTGACGGAAGTGAAAACGAGCAAACACGCCTTTGGCTGGAAGGAAGCCCTGTCTCTGGCGGCAGCTCTGGCTCTGGTGGTGCTGGGGGGCTTCGGAGTCAAGAAGCTGATTGATCGGAGCGGCCCGCCCATCCAGGCCAGCCAGTCCCCGGTCAACGCCGATCATTCGTTGTCGGACCCAGCGACCACAGGGACGGAGCCGGATCCCACCATCGTAAATGGGCTCACGGAAGCGGATTACGCGGAGCTCAACCGTCTGCTGAGCCGCATTGCCGAGCAGGGAATCAGCGACCTGGATACGGAGCTGGACGAGGAGTACGAGCTGGCTCAATTCGCGCACATTTGCCTGAAACGCCACGAAGACTCCCTGGACCCCAGGATCATCTACCAAAGCGACGAGACCGGGACCTATGAAACAGTCGGTTTGAACTGGGTCAACGCGGTCCTGGAAAGCATGCTCGACAAGACGATCTCCCCCGCTGAGGGCACGGACTATACCGTCCTGCGGGGCGACAATTACGCCCAGCACGAGAGCTTCCACGACGGTTTCTTCTGGTGGCCCGCCGCCGACGGCGACACGAGCACCCGCTTCGCGCGCTGCGCCGACTGGACATGGGTGGAGGACGGGCAGATCAAGGCCTCGTTCGTCGTCTATGAAGCAGACCCCGCGTATCTGGAGCAGCAGCTCAGCCAGGACATTACCCTGGACCCCGGCGTGGAGCTGGAGGATTGGATTTGGAATCAGCTCCTCGGGATGGACGAGGCCGAAGCCCAGGCGCATATCGACGCCGGTGAGATCACCCCGGTCCAGAGCGGCTCCGCTCTGCTGAAGAGCGTCGCCTCCGATTTCCGGCTGCTGCAATATAAGGCTGAAGCGCTCGCGCCGTCCTCCGTCCCGCAGGAGGCTCCGACCCAGCCCGCGGACCCGGAAACCGAGGCGGCGGTGCGGGCCCTCTTCGAGGATTCCAACGGCTGGTACACACGGGCGCTCACCAGCGAGTACGCCGATCCCCTCCATGCGGACCTGGGCCGGCTGTTCTACAACGGCGTCCCCGGCGCCGAGGGTCCCCTCACCGACGAGGAATGGGAGAACTTAGAAGAAGAGCTTGGCGCCACGGCCAATCGGGACATCCAGCCGGACCGCATTCCCCTCGACGCAGTCAGCGAGGTCCTCTCTCAAGTCTATGGAACAAGTCTGACAGCCTGGGCGAACGCGCCGGGCAACGCAGGCATCCGCTTTGGTATGGGCGAGGGCTATTGGTACGTGTCGGGGAGCAGCTGCTATTACCACTTTATCAGCGAGCCCAAGAATCCGAATCCCATTGAAATCGAGGGCGTCCGGCAGGCGGAGATCGGACTCATTTGCGTATACTACCATCTCCCCGACGCCCCCGCGGAGCGGAAGGCCGCGGCGCTCTGGACCCAGGACAGCGAATATCGGATCCTGGCCAACCTGGACGCCGACAGCATCGTGTCGCTCCTCAGCGACCGGAACGCGGTGCTGAAGGCGGAGCTGCAGGTCCTTTTCGGCGATATGGCCGGCTGGTACAGCCAGGCTCTGCACAGCAGCTTCACAGACCCGGCCAGGATGGAGCTGCGCGGGTTCTTCTACGCCGGCATTCCGGGCGAGGAGCCCATCACGGACGCGGAGCGGGCGGCTCTGCTGGAGGCTTATCCGGAAACCGCCGACTGGTATGCCGGAGACTGGCTCCGGCTGCCCCGGCAAAAGATGCTTGAAGTCCTGGCCCAATACTTCGGGCTGGACGCGGAGCAGGCCGAGGCACGGATCAGAGCGACCTACCCGCACTATCTGCCCCAGACCGACAGCTTCTATTTCCACGTCAGCGACGTCAACATGACGCCTCGCCAGGTGCTGGAGGTCCGGGAGCGGGAAGACGGGACCGTCCTCTTCACCTACCGGAACGAGATGTGGTACGGGCTCTTTGAGCGGAACCCCATCTGCACCGTATGCCTGCAGCCCGACGGCTCCGGCCGTTATCTGATCCGCTCCAATCTGCTGGGCGAATGGGCCACGGCGGAGCGTCTGGGGGCTCTGAACGCCTTGTATCAGGGCACCATGGCCACGCTTCAGACCGAGACGACAGACTCCGACGGCACCAAAGCCGTCCGGGAGCTGACCCTGGATGCCGACGGTCATCTCTCCTACCGGGAGGGGGACCCCAACTCCGAATACTCCATCTGGAACAGGGGCGACTGGCTGCTGGGAGACGGAAATATCCTGTACTGCAGGATCTACCCGGCCGACGAAAGCGGCAACGCCATTGAACCGAATTACTACGCCTCCTTCCGCTGCTCCCTCTCCGGTACTGAGGAAACGGTCTTCGAGCGATATCTGAGCCTGGTCCAGCAGAGCGAACAGGGCTTCGGAAACGATCCCGCCGGAACAGAGCTGAGCTTTGTCTGCTATACGAAATAAGCGCCTGACATGCGCGGCATATGACAAACAGAACGACCCGTCCCTGCGGCGGGTCGTTCTGTTTGCCGGGATTCGCAGAGCCGTAGGGAGGCATCCGCTGATGCCTCCGCCGCCGGGACGGCGGCGTCATTGCCTAAGACAATGGCAGGAGCGATGTGGGCATCGCTCCCTACGACTGGAGCCGCCCTGCGCAAGAACGCGGGAAATCCGGGTTTTGCGGGCAGATTGTCCGCGCTGCGGGCGGGATACGGCGGACAAGCAATGCTTGTCCCTACAGGCGGGTCATTCTGAGCGCAGCGAAGAATCCGCGTCCCCCGTCCCCTGATGCCTGTTGCCTGATCCCTGATGCCTCGTCCGTGCGGGGAGAAAGGGCGGCCAATGACCGCCCCTACAGGCGGGCAGATTGCCCGCGCTACATGCTCAGCGCGTTCTTCGCCGTTTCCACCGCGTTTTCCACGGTATCGGCGGCCTTGGAAACCGCCTTTTTCACCTGGGGCTGCTTGGGCAGGACCGTGGCCGCCACCGCGCCGCCCACCATGCCCAGGCCGAGGGTCAGAGCAAAGCCCTTGATCGTCATAGTATTCACCCCCTTTCGTTTCCCCGTTTCAAAGGAACAGCGCCGTAGGGGCGCTCAATGAGCGCCCGGTCCGCCGACGGCGGACAATTTGCCGGAGGCAAATCCTACGCGGCTACGATTCGGAACGCGGTCAAATCGTTTGCTGACGCAAACGATGCTTGCTCCGCAAGCGCGGACGCTCAATGAGCGTCCCTACGGCGTATCTGTCGCCTTTCTCTGCTATTTTTCCCGTTTTTCGAGAAAAAAAGCTGTCTTTTTTTCTGTGTTTCTGGTATAATATATAAAATACTGAATCTCAAATTCTGAACCGGAGGCGGCTGCCATGTCCATTGACGTTCTGCAAAGCAAGATCCGCAAACTCAAAGCGCCCATTATGGTGGGTCTCGATCCCACCCGGGAGCTGATCCCGCCGGAGATCCTGGAGGAATGCGAAGCCCGGATGGGACCCGGGCCGGAGGCTCTGGCGGAGAGCTATGTCATCTTTTGCAACGGCCTGCTGGGCGGGCTGCGGAAGCTCGTCCCGGCGGTGAAGATCCAGTCCGCCTGCTTTGAGGCTCTGGGCTGGCAGGGCGTTCGGGCCATGCAGGAGGTGCTGGCCTACGCCAAAAAGCTGAATTACTATGTGCTATTGGAGACCATGCGCGCCGACGTGGGCCACATCGCCGCCCTGACGGCGGAGAGCGTCTTCGGCGGTCTGGACTTCGACGGGGAACGGGTCTTCCCCTATCCCTGCGACGGGCTGGTGATCAACGGTTATCTGGGCAGCGACGGCGTGAAGCCCTTTTTGCCCTATCTCCGGGGCGAGAACCCGAAAAACCTCTTCGTGGTGGTCAAGTCCTCCAACCGCTCCTCCCCGGAGGTCCAGGATCTGCTCTCCGGCGACCGGGTGATCCACACCGCCATGGCGGATCTGACCCTGCGCTGGAGCACCGATCTGTTCGGCAAATGCGGCTACGGCGAGGTGGGCGCGGTGGTGGGCGCCCTGGCGCCCAGGGCCATTCAGGAGCTGCGCAAGCGCTACGACACCCTGTTCTTCCTGGTTCCCGGCTACGGTGCCCAGGGCGGCGTCGCCAAGCACGCGGCCTACGCCTTCGACCGTCTGGGCCACGGAGCCGTGATCTGCGCCTCCCGCTCCATCATCGGCGCCTGGCGGGAGCAGGGCACGCCGGATTATGTGGAGACCGCCCAGGCCGCCGTGGAGAGGATGAAGCGGCAGCTGGAAAACTATGTCACGGTGCTGTAATATGACGAGGCTCTATTTGATCCGCCACGCGGAGGCGGAGGGCAATATCTACCGCCGGATGGACGGCCATTACAACTCCCGCATCACCCAGAACGGTCTGCGGCAGATCGACGCTCTGCGGCAGCGCTTCGCGGAGATCCCCATCGACGCGGTCTACGCCAGCGACCTCTTCCGCACCCGGAAGACCGCCGAGGCCATCTGCGTCCCCAAGGGCCTGCCCCTGCGGACGGACCCCCGGCTGCGGGAGGTGCTGGTCGGGATCTGGGAGAACGTGCCCTTCGGCGAGCTGGAGCGGCGCTGGCCCGCGGAGCTGGCCTGCTACAGTCGGTCGCCGGAGAACTGGCACATTGCGGGTGCGGAGAGCTACGAGCAGTACGCCGGCCGCTTTTGCGAGGCTTTGACAGAGATCGCCGAGGCGCACCCGGGGCAGAGCGTGGCCGTCTTCACCCACGGCTGCGTGCTCTCCGGAGGCCTGCACCGTCTGATCGGCCTGCCCCATGACGCCTCCATCAGCGACAACACGGCGGTCTCCCTGCTGGAATACGAAAACGGGGTCTTTTCTCCGGTCTTCCTTTTTGACAATTCCCATCTGAGCGAGGCCATCTCCACCCGGGCCCGGCAGCGCTGGTGGAAAAAGCAGGGCGGTAAGTTCAATCTTCACTATCGGGCAGCCGGGCCGGAGGACGCAGCCCTCTATGATCCCGCCTGGGGCCCCGGCCCCGGGGATCGGGTCTGGATCGCCCTGCTGGAGGACGAGGCCGTGGGCTATGTGTCCGTCGCCAAAACGGGGCCCTCCGCTCTCTGGCTGCGGCCTGAATACCGGCATCGCCGCTTTGGGGACCAGCTGCTGGGTCAGGCGGTCGTCCGCCTGCGGGCCGAGGGGATCGAGGTCCTGAATATCGGGATCCCCACGGCAAATCCGGAAGCCCTCGCTTTCTTCGCCCGCCATTGCGGAAATCCCGTCCAAATGGATGATGTGTACACAGTATACCGTATGGAGATCGGCGTAAAATAAAGCTTGTATTTCTTCGGAAATATGATATAATTTAGTTGTCAAATTAAAATAAAGGAGTGTGTACTATGCCTCTGGTAACTACCACCGAGATGTTCAAGAAGGCCTATGCCGGCGGTTACGCCATCGGCGCCTTCAACGTCAACAACATGGAGATCGTGCAGGGCATCACCGAAGCCTGCAAGGAGGAGCATTCCCCCGTGATCCTCCAGGTCTCCAAGGGCGCCCGCGCCTACGCCAACCACACCTATCTGGTGAAGCTGGTGGAAGCGGCCGTCATTGAGTGCCCCGAGATCCCCATCGCCCTGCATCTGGACCACGGCCCCGACTTTGAAACCTGCAAGTCCTGCATCGACGGCGGCTTCACCTCCGTCATGATCGACTGCTCCTCCATGCCCTTCGAGAAGAACGTGGAGATCACCCGCAAGGTGGTTGAGTATGCCCATGACCATGGCGTTGTGGTCGAAGCTGAGCTGGGCACCCTGGCCGGCGTCGAGGACGACGTTAAGGTCTCCGCCGAGGACTCCTCCTACACCCATCCCGAGGAAGTCGAGGAATTCGTCTCCAAGACCGGCTGCGACTCCCTGGCGATCGCCATCGGCACCTCCCACGGCGCCTACAAGTTCACCCCCGCCCAGTGCACCCGCAACGAGAAGGGCATCCTGGTGCCGCCTCCCCTGCGCTTCGACGTGCTGGAAGAGGTCTCCAAGCGCCTGCCCGGCTTCCCCATCGTGCTGCACGGCTCCTCCTCCGTCCCCCAGAACTACGTTGCCATGATCAACGCCAACGGCGGCAAGATGCCCGACGCCATCGGCATTCCCGAGGAGCAGCTCCGTCAGGCCGCCCGCCTGTCCGTCTGCAAGATCAACATTGACTCCGATCTGCGTCTTGCCATGACCGGCACCATCCGCCAGTACTTTGCCGAGCATCCCGATCACTTCGATCCCCGCCAGTACCTGAAGCCCGCCCGCGCCAACATCAAGGAGCTGGTCCGCCACAAGCTGATCGACGTCCTGGGCTGCGCCGGCAAGGCCTGAAGCCAGGCTCTCTCCACATGATCTTGCGGCGCACGTCTCTTTCCGGGAGACGTGCGCCTTTGATAAAACACTGAAGAGGAGTGTAAAAGATGAATTACGCATTCAAGCGGATCCTCGCCCTGCTGCTGGCTCTGACTCTGTGCTTCTCGGTCCTTCCCGCGGCCAGCGCGGCAAACAACAAGACTCCCTTTGACGACGTTCCCGACGGCAAGTGGTACACCGCGGCTGTCAACTACGTCTACGCAAACGGCCTCATGAGCGGCACCTCATCCACCACCTTTGGCCCCTTAAATCAGCTGCAACGGGGTCAGCTGGTAACCATCCTCCATCAGTTGGCCGGAAGCCCCGAAGTAACGGGCAGCAGCCACTTCACAGACGTGCCCGCGGGCAAGTACTACACCAAGGCCGTGATCTGGGCCGTGGACAACGGCATCGCCTCCGGCAAGACCGATAAGCTCTTCAAGCCCAAGGACAAGGTCACCCGGCAGGAGCTGGCTGTTTTTCTCTTCAAATACGCCGAGCTCTTTGGCTACGACACTTCTGCCCGGGCGAATCTCGTTACCTTCCCGGACTATAAGGACGCCAGCTCCTGGGCTGTGAATTCCCTGTCCTGGGCCGTAGCGGAGGGGATGCTCAGCGGTGTCTCCGAAAACGGCGTCACCTATCTGCGTCCCAAGAAACCCACCACCCGCGCTCAGGTGGCCAGCGTCATCATGGCCTTCTTCAGCACCCACTCGCCCAAGGTCGGCGGAGAAATCACCTGCGGCATCAGCACATCGCTCAACGGCGATCTTGGCAACGGCTGGTGGCAAAACAATTCATCCGACAAGCTCATCCGGGATCTGATCGACGACTACGACGTCGTCACCACAGGCAAGGGCGGCAAGTATGAGATCAACAAGTCCGTGGTCGAGTCCCTGAGCTCCGTCATGAATGCGGACGGCACCAAAACCTATACCGTCCAAATCAAGGAGGGCCTGAAGTACAACAACGGCGACCCCATCACCGCGGCGGATTTCGTCGCCTATGCTATGGTGGGCCTTTCTCCCCTCCTGCAGCAGGTCAACGCAGGCATGAACGCTCCCTGGATTGTGGATGCCAGCAATTACCAAAATGGTGAAACCACCACCCTCACCGGCCTGCATCTGCCGGACGAATATACCTATACCATTACCCTCAGCGCTGATTACGTTCCCTATTTTTATGAATTGGCCTATGTTTCCCTGCGGCCGCTGCCCTTGAAGCAGTATTCCTCCGCGCCGCTGCAGGTCAAGGACGAAGGCAACGGCGCATACCTGGCAGGCGGCACACTGAACCTTGATGAGCTTGACGCCGCACGTTACCTCTATTCTGACCGCATCTCCGCCGGTCCCTACTCCCTGGTGAGCCTGGACGCCGACGCCGGCACCGCCACGCTGACGGTCAATCCCAACTATGCCGGAAACTTTGAGGGCCGGAAGCCCCTGATCGAAACCGTTCACGTCAAATATGTCGGAGCGCAGAGCGGCGCGGATGTTGTCACCTCGGGCGAGGTTGATTACATTTCCGGTGTTACAGACCCTTGGGTAATCAGCAATGCTCTGGATCTGGAGCAGCAGGGCCAGGTCGTCACCCATTCCTATGAGCGCAACGGTTACGGCAAAATCACGTTCCATTGTGACTTCAGCCCCACGCAATTCCCGTCCGTGCGCCGTGCTGTCGCCTATCTGCTGGACCGTGAGAGCCTTTCGAACTCATACGCCGGCGGTTATGGCGCTGTGGTAAACGGGCCCTACGGCCGGTCCATGTGGATGTACCAGCAGTCCGAGGCGGAGCTGCAGCAGCGGTTGAATCCCTACGAATTCAGCGTGGACGCCGCCAAAGCCGAGCTGGAGGCTGACGGCTGGACGCTGAACGAACAGGGCAAGCCCTACGCCGGCAGCGGCCTCCGTTACAAGCAGGTCACAGCCGCGGAGGCCGGCAATTACGCAGGCGTTGTGCGACTGAACGACGGTCGGATCCTGATGCCTCTGATCATCCGATGGGCCGCCTCTGATGGCAACTATGTTTCCATGCTGCTGGATGACGCGTTGATTCAAAACGGAATTGCCGAGTCCGCCGGTATGCAGATCGAACTGACCTACATGTCCTTCAGTGAGCTCATGAATGCTATGTATCGGGATTCAGGCGAAAAAATATACAGCATGTACAACCTGGCCGTCAACTATTACGGCGGCTACGATTTGTCCTACAGCTACTGCCGGAAGGGCACGGCGTATTGGGATATGGGCTACAATAGCAATTATATCGACAATTCGCTGCTGGATGAGCTGTCCATGCAGATGGTTTTTGACGTGGAAGCCGGCGATAATGATTCTTTCCTCCAACTCTGGGTAGACTTCATCGACGAGTGGAACGACTGCCTCCCGGATATTCCCATCTATACCAACATGTATTACGACGTCATGTCCAAGAATGTCGTAAACCTCAAATGCGATACGCTCTGGACGTTCCAGCAGGCGGTCCTTTACGCTTCCGTAAAATAAGCCCCCATTCCCGGCGAACTGCGATTCCCCAAAAACCGATAAGGAAGATGAGAGCAATGAGCAACATTCCCTACAAGATCTATCTGACCGAGGCTCAGGAGCCCCGGGCCTGGTACAACCTCCGGGCCGATATGAAGCAAAAGCCCGCGCCGCTGCTGGACCCCGCCACCGGAAAGCCCATGACCAAGGAGGCCCTCTCCGCCGTCTTCTGCGAGGAGCTGGTAAAGCAGGAGCTGGACGACAGCACCCCCTACTATTCCATTCCCCTGGAGATCCGCAGCTTCTACCGGATGTATCGTCCCTCCCCCCTGGTCCGGGCCTACTGCCTGGAGGAAAAGCTGGACACCCCTGCGGAGATCTACTACAAGTACGAGGGCAACAACACCTCCGGCTCCCACAAGCTGAACTCCGCCATCGCCCAGGCCTACTATGCCAAACAGCAGGGCCTCAAGGGCGTCACCACGGAGACCGGCGCCGGGCAGTGGGGCACGGCTCTGGCCATGGCCTGCGCCTATTTCGGTCTGGATTGCCGGGTCTATATGGTGAAGGTCAGCTATGACCAGAAGCCCTTCCGCCGGGAGATCATGCGGACCTACGGGGCTGCCGTGACCCCCTCCCCCTCCGACACCACCGCCGTGGGCCGGGCCATTCTGGCGGAGCACACGGACACATCCGGCTCCCTGGGCTGCGCCATCTCCGAGGCCGTGGAGGACGCCATGTCCCGGGAGGGCTACCGCTATGTGTTGGGCTCCGTACTGAATCAGGTGCTGCTGCATCAGTCCATCATCGGTATGGAGGCCAAGGCAGCCATGGATCTCTACGGCGTCCGGCCGGATCTGATCATCGGCTGCGCCGGCGGCGGCTCCAACCTGGGCGGGCTGATCGCCCCGTTCATGGGCGAGCGGCTCCAGGGCAAGTCCAATTGCCGCTTCCTGGCGGTGGAGCCGGCCTCCTGTCCCAGCCTTACCCGGGGCGTCTACGCCTACGACTACACCGATACAGGCCGGATCTGCCCCCTGGCCAAGATGTACACCCTGGGCAGCGACTTCATCCCCGCCCCCAACCACGCCGGCGGCCTGCGTTATCACGGTATGAGCCCCATCCTCTCCCAACTCCGCCACGACGGGTATCTGGACGCTGTGGCTGTGTCCCAGCTGGAGGTCTTCCAGGCCGCCGAGGAGTTCGCCCGGGTGGAGGGCATCCTCCCCGCCCCCGAAAGCGCCCACGCCATCAAGGCCGCCATCGACGAGGCCCTTCGCTGCCGTGAGACCGGCGAGCGGAAGACCATTCTCTTCGGTCTCACCGGCACCGGTTACTTCGATCTGTCCGCCTACCAGAAGTTCCACGACGGGGAAATGAGCGACGAGATCCCCACGGACGAGGAGCTGGCCGCAAGCTTTGCAAAGCTGCCCAAATTCTGATTTCAATCTGCGGGACTTTTTTCCGGTCCCGCAGATTTTTTGCTTGACAACGTAACAATGTTATGCTATTATACTATCGTAACAGTGTTACATCACAGTGTTACGAAAGGAGGAGCTATGGATCCCATCTATATCTCAAAAAAAGAGCTGCTGGAGCTTTACGGTATCTCTTACGGCGCCCTGTACCGCTGGAAACGGATGGGGCTGATCCCCGAGGACTGGTTCATTCGCCGATCCACCTCCACCGGGCAGGAGACCTTCTTTCGCCGGGAGCAGATTATCCCGCGGATGGAGCTGATCCAGGCGCGCAAGGCCTCTCTGGAGGAGCTGGCCGCAGAGCTCAACCACCGAGAGCCCGTCTCCCCCGCTCCGAAGCCGGCGCTGCTGGTCCAGGACGCCTACGGGCTGCACCGCTACCCGCTGGAGGACTTGGATTCCGTCCGGCTGGTTCTGGGGGACAAACAAACCGAACTGTTGGAAAACCTGAAAGGAGTGTTTCAGAATGAGTGATTACAGAAATCTGGAAATTTACAGCGTCGGAAGTCAGAGCGGCGGACGCTTTGCCAAGGTCTTGATCGCCGGGTCCGGCAAAATCAACGGCGACGTGGAGTGCGACAGCTTCGAGTTGCCCGGCGCGGGCAAGATTGAGGGCGGAAGCCTTACCGTTCACGGCCCCATCGAGATCAACGGCGCGGGCAAGGTCGAGGGCGCGGTCCGCTGCGGGAGCCTGGAGGTCAACGGCTCCTTCAAGATCGGCAAGGACTGCGAAATTCACGGCGATCTGGAGGTAAACGGCAGCTTCAAGGTCGAGGGCGGTCCCTGCAGCGTCGGCGGCAGCGCAGAAATTGACGGCAGCTTCGCGGTGGAAGGACCGCTCAGCGTCGGCAAGCTCGAGGCGGACGGCTCGGTGAAAATCGAAGGCGGTATCCGGGCGACAGAAATCGAAGTAGACGGGGTGCTGAAGTCCGACGGCGCGGTCCAGGCGGAGCGCTTCCGTGCCAAGGGCTCCGTCAGCATCGACGGTCTGCTGAACGCGGAGAGCGTCGAGCTCCTCCTGTCCGGCGAGGATCTGATCGAATCCATCGGCGGCGGCAGCGTCACAGTCCGCCGGGGCGACAGCAGCTTCGGTCTTTTCGTCCGTAAACGGCCGCACCTGGTCACGAATCTGATCGAGGCCGACGAAATTGATCTGGAATACACCGACGCCCGGACCGTTCGGGGCGTCAACGTCCGCATCGGCCCTGAATGCGTCGTCGACCGGGTGGAGTATTCCGGCACCCTGAGCACCGATCCCTACGCTACCGTGGGGGAGAAGGTCAAAATCTGAACAGTTTGTAAAAAGAAGAAAAAGGGCTTGCTTTTTCCGGAAAGCTTGCTATAATAGGGTTAGCACTCAGAGGCAAAGAGTGCTAACCCTATTCCAATTTCTATGAAAAAGAGTGATTACTATGGCGAAAAAGCAATTCAAAGCGGAATCCAAGCGGCTGCTGGACATGATGATCAACTCCATCTACACCCATCAGGAAATCTTCCTGCGGGAGCTGATCTCCAACGCCAGCGACGCCATCGACAAGCTGGCCTATACGGCTCTGACAGATCAGAATGTGGGTATGAACCGGGAGGACTTTGCCATCGACCTGCGGGCCGACAAGAAGCTGGGCCTGCTGACAGTCTCTGACAACGGCATCGGCATGAGCCGGGATGAAATGGAGCAGAACCTGGGCACCATCGCCAAAAGCGGCTCTTTGCAGTTCAAGCAGGAGCTGGAGAAGGGCCGGGATGACGTGGACATCATCGGCCAGTTCGGCGTGGGTTTCTACTCCGCCTTCATGGTGGCGGACACCGTCACGGTCCTGTCCAGAAAATACGGCGAGGAGGAGGCCTGGATGTGGCAGTCCTCCGGGGCGGACGGCTACACCATGAGCCCCTGCGACAAGACCACCGTGGGCACCGACGTGATCCTGAAGCTGAAGCCGGACGGAGACGACGAGAAGTATTCCCGCTTCCTGGAGCAGTACGAGCTCCAGAATCTGGTCAAGAAGTACTCCGACTACATCCGCTGGCCCATCCGCATGGAGATGGAGAAGAGCCGCCGCAAGGAGCTCCCCGAGAACGAAAAGGACGAGGACAAGGAGCCCGAGTGGGAGACTTACACGGAGCTCACCACCTTGAACTCCCGGATCCCCGTCTGGCTGAAGGCCAAGAAGGACGTCACCGACGAGGAGTACGACGGCTTCTACAAGGACAAGTTCTTCGACTACGAGAAGCCCCTGGCCCACATCCCCATCAGCGTGGAGGGCGCTGTCACCTACAAGGCGCTGCTCTACATCCCCGCCAAGGCTCCCTACGACTTCTACACCAAGGAGTATAAAAAGGGCCTGCAGCTCTATTCCTCCGGCGTGATGATCATGGAGCACTGCGAGGATCTGATCCCCGACTACTTCCGCTTCGTCCGGGGCGTGGTGGACAGCGCCGATCTGAGCCTGAATATCAGCCGCGAAATGCTCCAGCACAACCGCCAGCTGACCATCATCTCCGGCAACCTGGAGAAGAAGATCAAGCAGGAGCTGCTGAACATGCAGAAGGACCGCCGCGGCGACTATGAGAAGTTTTTCGCCGCCTTTGGCCGTCAGCTGAAATACGGCGTCGTCGCCGACTACGGCATGCACAAGGACGCCCTGCAGGATCTGCTGCTCTTCTGGTCCGCCCGGGAGCAGAAGCTTGTGACGCTGAAGGAATATGTGGACGCCATGCCCGAGGGCCAGAAGCATATCTACTTCGCCGCCGGCGAGAGCAACGCCCGCCTGGCCCAGCTGCCCCAGTACCAGCGGCTCCAGGAGAAGGGCTACGACGTGCTCTTTATGACCGAGGACGTGGACGAATTCGTGCCCAGGACCCTGATGACCTACGGGGAAAAGGAATTCCGCAACCTGGCCACCGACGATCTGGATCTCAGCACCGAGGAGGAAAAGAAGGCCGCCGAAGCCGCCGCCGCGGATTGGAAGGACGGCTTGGACTTCATCAAGACCGCCCTGGAGGGCAAGATCGTCCGGGCGGAGATCTCCGCCGATCTGGGCAGCCATCCGGTCTGCCTGATTCCCGAGGGTGGCATGAGCTTTGAGATGGAGAAGTACTTCAAGCGGATGAACCCCGAAATGGCCATTCCCGTGGAGAAGGTGCTCCAGCTGAACCCGGAGCATCCGGTGGTACAGAAGCTCAAGGGCCTGATTTCGGAGGATCCGGAGAAGGCAAAGCAGTACGCCGCTGTGCTCTACGCCCAGGGCCTGATCCTGGCGGATCTGCCCATTGAGGACGCCCAGGCCTATACGGATCTGATCTGCGGCCTGCTGTAAACGACAAGATTGCCAGGGATTGAAAACGCTCCCGCGGGAACTCCGCGGGAGCGTTTTCAGTATCTTCAGGGGCCTTCGGGCTCCGGCTCCCAGCAGGCCTTGATCGTGCCGTCGGGGTAGACGGTGTAGGCGGTCTTTTCGTCTGTGGTGAGCCCGTAGACGGTGACGGAGCAGATCTCCGCGCCGGCCGCGGTCCTGGCGGCGGCCTTGAGGGTCTCGGCGGTGGCGTAGTTCCCCGCCGGCAAGGCGCGCAGCTCCTCGATCTTACCGCCGTACTTCTCCATCTGCTCATAGCGGAAGCGCAGCGGATAGTCCAGCTCCAGCGCCCCGCTCTTCTCGTCCCAGCTCCGGAGCCGGAAGACGGTCCAGTTTTCGGCGATGTAGCGATCCAGGGGCTGCTTGGAGCCGCCGGGCAGGAGGAGCAGCAGCGCCGCGAGCGCCAGGATCAGTGCCAAGGCGATAACGCCCAGGACGATCATCCATCGTTTTGTGGCGGGACGGAGCCCCTTCCCTGCCGCGGCGTCCGGATGCTTTCTTTCGTTTTGTGTCTGTTTGCGTTTCTGTCCCATTTACAGCCCCCTGATCAGATATCCCCCCGCCGCCAGCTGGAGCAGGAAGATGACGGGCACGCCCCAGACAAAGGCGGGATGGGCCCGGGCGTCGGTCTTATGGCGGAAGAGCGTCATGGCAAACATGGCGCCGACGCTCCCGGCCAGAACGCACAGACTCAACAGGGTCGCCTCCGGCACCCGGCGCTTCTTCCCCACTGCCAGAGCCTTATCCAGGCCGAAAACCAGGAAGGTCATCAGATTGATCCCCAGCAGGCAGAGAACGAGCTTGTACTGTGTTGACACTTGAACGCACCTCCGGTCTCAGGGCAGGCTCAGCTCTTCGAGCGTACAGCTGCCGTCCGGCGCGTACAGCTCCAGAGCGATCCTCAGCGCCCCCGTCTCGGTCATGTAGATGCGGTTGGTGCTCAGGGACGAGAGCGCTCCCTGGGTGCGGTTCAGGGCGGTGGTGACCTCCACGCCGGCCCCCTTGAGATCGCCGAAGCGGCTGGTAAAGAGCGCGATCACCGCGTCGTTGATCACCGTCTGGGGATCTCCGTCAACATTCGCCGCGGCGAAGAGCTTTTCCAGGCTCACCGCTTCGCCGTTCTCGGCGTCCACGGTGTAGTACGCCTGCGTGCTGTTGCCGTCATAGTCCAGGCGGTCCACCCGAACAGTCAGGACGCCGCCAAAGCTGTAGCTGGTAAAGCTCAGCCGTTGGAGGATCGGGTCCTCATAGCGCTCCATGGCGTCCAGGGACTGCCGGATCAGGGTGCCGTACAGGTTCTCGATCTCCTGATTGCAGCCGACGGCCTGGGCGCCCGCCAGGTCGATGAAGGGCAGGCGGTAGCTGTAGCTTTGGACGGGCTGGGAGAGCGGGATCTCTCCGTCGTAGGAGCGCACCGTTTTTACCGTGGTCTTCCCCGTGGGCTCCGGGGAGACATTGTTCCCCTGGGTCCAGGCGGGGTCCATCTGATAGCTGTCGTTGGGGATTTCTTCGGTTTCATCCTCGCCGAAGATCCCGCAGCCCGCCAGCAGCAGCGCAAAAAGCAGCGCCAAAAGCGGGAAACAAATCCATAATCGTTTCATAACTCATTCTCCCAGTGACAGAGTCAGCTGAACGGGGTTGTGATCGGTAAAGGAAAAATCCTCGTCCAGCGTTTCCACCTTTTCCACACGCAGGTTCGGTGAGACCAGGAAGCCGTCGATCACATAATACTGGGTGTTGGCCTCGTCGGAGGGATCGTAGGGCTGGTTCAGCAGACGGCAGGTGGGCACGGAGGCGTCCCAGACATAGCGCCAGCCCTCCGCCAGCTCCGCCTCGTCCAGATAACCGGGAGTCCAGAGCTCCTTGTGGGTGTTGGGCCAGGATTTCTCGGACTTTGGGAAGATCTGGTTCCAGTCGCCGCCGGCGATCACATAGTTGCCCTTCTCATACTCCTGCTCCACGAATTCCCGCAGCTGCCTGGACTGGGCCAGCTTGCCCTCGCCGCTGTCGTAGGCCTCCAGGTGCAGATTCACCAGCACCAGCTCCTTGTCGGAGTCCGCGATGGGAACGCGGCTCACCAGCAGGCAGCGCTTCAGGTTCACCATGGAGACCGGCCAGGAGAAGGGGCAGGGCAGGCTGATCCGGGTGGACTCTGTGATCCCATAGCGGGACAGGGTCTGCAGGCCGGAGTTCACCTTGCCGATGGGCGGCCAGGGATACGGAACAAATTTGGTGGAAAAGTTGAGGGCAAAGGTGGAGACATACTCGTTCAGGCTGGAGCGGAAGGAGGATTCCTCCGTCAGATTGCTGCGGTCCGAGTTGGTATCCACCTCCTGCAGGAACAGGAAGTCCGGCTTCAGCTCCATCAGTCTCTCGCAGATGCCAAAGAAGTTCTTCTTGACCAGCTCGTCGCTGAGGGGCTGGACCTGTGTGCCGCCGTCCATAAAGAAGTCGCTCTCCTTACCCAGTCCGCAGTATCCCACGTTCCAGGACAGGATCGTGATCGTGTCCTTGTCCAGCTTCGGCTCCGGAACGGACTCCACAGTTTCCAGACCGGCGTTGGGCGCCCAGATCTCCGCAGGCTGTACCGGCTCTGGCCGGTATTCCGTGATGGTCAGCCAGGTAAAGAGGCCCACAACCGCCAGGAGTACGACGCCAAGCAGGATTGCGAGGGTCAGCAGGATCTTCTTGAACACTTTCATATTGATGCCTCCGTTTCGATATTCGAGCATCGGGCCCACCGTCCCGATGCCTTGCGGCTCAGATCTCCCGGTACATGCCTGCCGCATCTTCCTTGCGGACGTTGTCCTCCACCCGGAGGACCTCCACGTTCAGGGTGTTGGCGCCGAAGCGGATGGAGATCTGATCCCCCACCTTCACTTCGTAGCCGGCCTTGGCGGGGCGGCCGTTGACTGTGACCCGCTCTGCGTCGCAGGCCTCGTTGGCCACCGTGCGGCGCTTGATGATTCTTGAAACCTTTAAAAATTTATCAAGTCTCATGGTTCCTCCTTGGAATTGACAAATGACAGTTGCCAGTTGACAGTGTCGGAGTTTTTCAAATGGCAATTTGAAAAACACATTCATTTTCAACTTTCAACTTTCAATTTTCAACGCTTTTTTTAAATACTCTCCGGTGAAGCTCTCCGCGACCTCGCAGATCTCCTCCGGCGTTCCGGCCGCAACCACGCGGCCGCCGCCGTCGCCCCCCTCGGGGCCCAGGTCAATGATCCAGTCGGCGCATTTGATCACGTCCAGGTTGTGCTCGATCACCAACACCGTGTTGCCGGCGTCCACAAACTTCTGCAGCACGTCGACGAGCTTGCTGACGTCGAACATGTGCAGGCCCGTGGTGGGCTCGTCGAGAATATAGAAGGTGGAGCCGGTGGAGCGGCGGGACAGCTCCGTGGCCAGCTTGACCCGCTGGGCCTCGCCGCCGGAGAGGGTGGTGGAGCTCTGGCCCAGCTTGATGTAGCCCAGGCCCACGTCCACCAGGGTCTGGATCTTGTCCCGGATCCGGGGCAGGTTCCGGAAGAAGTCCAGGGCCTCGTCACAGGTCATCTCCAGTACGTCGGCGATGGACGCGCCCTTGTACTTGACCTCCAAAGTCTCCCGGTTGTAGCGCTTGCCCTGGCAGACCTCGCAGGGCACATAGACGTCCGGCAGGAAGTGCATCTCGATCTTCACCAGGCCGTCGCCGCCGCAGGCCTCGCAGCGGCCGCCCTTGGTGTTGAAGGAGAAGCGGCCCGGGCCGTAGCCCCGTAGCTTGGCGTCCTGGGTGGAGGCAAAGAGGTCCCGGATGTCGTTGAACAGTCCGGTGTAGGTGGCGGGATTGGAGCGGGGGGTCCGGCCAATGGGGCTCTGGTCGATGCAGATGACCTTGTCCAGAGCCTCGATGCCCTCAAACCGCTCATGCTTGCCCGGCCGGATGCGGGCGTGGTTCAGACTGCCCGCCAGCTTCTTGTGGATGATCTCGTTTACGAGAGAGGACTTGCCGGAGCCGGAGACGCCGGTGACGCAGCAGAGCGTCCCCAGAGGGATGGCAACGTCGATGGCCTGGAGATTGTTCTCCCGACAGCCAAAGACCCGCAGGGTTTTGCCGCTGCCCGGCCTGCGGACGGCGGGGACCGGGATGCTCCGCCGGCCGGAGAGATACTGGCCCGTGATGGACCGGGGCTCCGCCTCCAGGTCCGCGATGGAGCCCTGGGCCACGATCTCGCCGCCGTGGATGCCGGCGCCGGGTCCCACGTCCACCACGTAGTCCGCGGCGCGGATGGTGTCCTCGTCGTGCTCCACGACGATCAGGGTGTTGCCGATGTCCCGCAGCCGCTTCAGGGTCTCCAGCAGCTTGTCGTTGTCCCGCTGGTGCAGGCCGATGGAGGGCTCGTCCAGGATATAGAGGACGCCCATCAGGCTGGAGCCAATCTGGGTGGCCAGACGGATGCGCTGGCTCTCGCCGCCTGAGAGGGTGGCGGCGGCCCGGGAGAGGGTCAGATACTGCAGACCCACGGAGCGCAGGAAGCCGAGGCGGGCCTTGATCTCCCGCAGGATGGGCGCGGCGATCATGGCCTCCGTGGGGGGCAGCTCCAGCCGCTCCATAAAGTCCAGAGCCCGGGTCACGGGCAGATCGCAGTAGTCCATGATCCGCATGCCGCCCACAGTGACGGCCCGGGAGATGGGCGAAAGGCGCTTGCCCCCGCACTCCGGGCAGGGAGAGCTGGACATGCACTCCTCCAGCTCCTTGCGCATGGCGTCGGACTGGGTCTCCCGGTAGCGGCGCTCCAGGCTGGGGACGATGCCCTCAAAGGCCTGCTCCAGGGTGCCTCGGCCGTTGGCCCGCTCGTAGTAGAGCTTGAGCTTTTCCCCCTTGGTGCCGTAGAGGATGGCGTTCAGACCCGCCTCGGGGATCTTCTCGACGGGGTCCGTCAGCCTGAAATGATAGCGCTCGGCCAGGGCGTCGAAGTACATTTTGGAAATGGAGTCGTTCCGCACGTTGCCCCAGCCGCTGGCCTGGATGGCCCCCTCCAGGATGGAGAGGCTGCGGTTCGGAATGATGAGATCCGGGTCCACCTTCAGCTGGAAGCCCAGACCCGCGCAGTGGGGGCAGGCGCCGTAGGGGTTGTTGAAAGAAAACATCCGGGGGCTCAGCTCCGGCATGGAGATCCCGCAGTCTTCGCAGGCGTAGTTCAGGGAGAAGGGCAGCTCCTCCTCCGTGTCCATGCGCTGAATCAGGGCCAGGCCGCCGCCGTGGGAGGTGGCGGTCTCGATGGAGTCCGTCAGCCGCCGGGTGATATCCCCCCGGAGAATCAGCCGGTCCACGATCAGCTCGATGTTGTGCTTTTTATTCTTTTCGAGAACGATGTCCTCGGTCAGATCGTAGAGATTCCCGTCCACCCTGGCCCGGGCGAAGCCGGATTTCCTCGCGTCGGAGAAGACCTTCTGGTGCTCGCCCTTTTTGCTCCGCACCACCGGCGCCAGCACCTGGAAGCGGGTCCCCTCGGGCAGCTGCAGCACCTTGTCCACGATCTGGTCGATGGTCTGCTTGCGGATCTCCCTGCCGCACTTGGGGCAGTGGGGCACGCCGGTGCGGGCCCAGAGCAGACGCAGATAGTCGTAGATCTCCGTGACGGTGCCCACGGTGGAGCGCGGGTTTTTGGAGGTGGTCTTTTGATCTATGGAAATGGCAGGCGAAAGGCCGTCGATGGCGTCCACGTCGGGCTTGTCCATCTGGCCCAGAAACATCCGGGCATAGGAGGACAGGGACTCCACATAACGGCGTTGGCCCTCGGCGTAGATGGTGTCAAACGCGAGGGAGGATTTCCCGGAGCCCGAGAGGCCCGTAAAGACCACCAGCCTGTCCCGCGGGATCGTCAGGTCAATATTCTTCAGATTGTTCGCCCGGGCGCCCCGGACGGAAATAAATTCATTCATCGCCTTCACCAGATAAAAAAGTTACAGATACCGTATCGTATATTATAGCATAAACTTCCAAAATAAGCAATAGGAAATCGGAACCAAAAATTCCGATTTCCTATTGCAGTTTCCACGATCCGGACCGTGGTCCGGGCGCGCGTCTTTATTTGTGCTCGATGGAGTCGCTGATGCCGTCGTGGTCGTGGTCAAAGAGATTGGGCATCATATCCTCGCGGATGGAGACGCCGTGAGAGCTGCGCTGCTTCTCCACCAGGTCGGAGAGCATTTCCTTGACCTCTCTGGGATTCTTGACGTGCTTGATGTCGAACTCGGAGGCGGTCTTGTCGGAGGAGCAGCAGTGGATGGTGCCCACCCGGTCGATCCGCTCCCGGAAGGTCCGGGACAAAGACATATCGAGGATCCGGTAAAGGCGGATCTCATCCTCCGTCTGCTTGATAAGGCCCTTGACGATCAGGAGCTTTTCATCCGTCAGAATATACTTGGTAAAGGACCAAGGCAGGCCGAAAAGCGTGCGTTTGCGGTCGGACCAAACGGTATTGTTGGGAAGCTTCATTTTATACAACCTCACTTTCAAGATCAATTGATAGGAATTGCTTGACGGCGACAGGTTTACTCAACGGTAACGGATTTTGCCAGGTTGCGGGGCTTGTCTACGTCGCAGTCCCGGAGCAGGGCGATGTAATAGGCGAAGACCTGCAGCGGGATGATGGTCAGGCTGGGCTGCAGCAGCGGATGGGTGACGGGAACGGTGATGACCGAGGGAACCGTCTTCTTGATCTCGTCGGCATACTTCTCCGTGGTGACCGCGAAGACGTCGGCGCCCCGGGCCCGGACCTCCTTGACGTTGGACATGGTCTTGTCGAAAAGCGCGTCCACGGTGGCCACCGCCACCACCAGGGTCCCGTCCTCAATCAGAGAGATGGGACCGTGCTTGAGCTCGCCGGCGGCGTAGGCCTCAGAGTGGATGTAAGCGATCTCCTTCAGCTTCAGGCTTCCCTCCAGACAGATGGCGCTGTCCACATTCCGGCCGATGAAGAAGGCGTCGTGAACCTTGAAATGCTGCTCGGCGTAGTAGCGGATCCTGGCGATGCTGTCCGGCGTCAGGCAGAGGGAGATCTTCTGGTCCAGCTTGACCATTTCATCGACGATCGCGTTGTACTCCTCCGGCTTGATGGTCTTCAGCAGATCGGCGATGTAGAGAGCGATCAGATAGATGACGGAGAGCTGGGTGGAGAAGGCCTTGGTGGTGGCCACGGCGATCTCGGGACCTGCCCAGGTGTAGATCACGTCGTCGGCTGCCTTCGCGATGGCGGAGCCCACCACATTGACGATGGCCAGGGTCCTGGCTCCCTGTCGCTTTGCCTCCTCCAGGGCGGCCTTGGTATCGGCGGTCTCGCCGGACTGGGAGATGATCAGCACCAGGGTATCCTTGCCCAGAACCGGCTCGGAGTAGCGGAACTCCGAGGCCAGGATGGGCTCCACGGGGATGCGGCAGGTCTTTTCGATGATATGCTTGCCCAGACAGCCCACATAGTAGGAGGAACCGCAGGCCACGATATAGATCCGTTTCAGCTCCTCCAGGTAATCCTTGGTGAGCTTGATGTCGTCCAGCACCACCCGGCCGTCCCGGATCCGGGGGGACAGGGTCCCCTTGACAGCCTTGGGCTGCTCGTGGATCTCCTTGATCATGAAATGGTCGTAGCCGCATTTCTCCGCGGCGGAGATGTCCCAGTCGATGACCTCGGGGACCTTCTCCACGGGATCGTAGAAGGCGTCGTAGAAGCGGACGTTGTCCTTCGTGAAGATGACGGTGTCGCCGTCGTTGAGGTAGACCACCTTGCGGGTGTACTTCAGAATGGCGGGCACGTCAGAGGCGATGAAGTTCTCGCCCTCGCCGAAGCCGAAGATCAGGGGGCTTTCCTTCTTTACCGCGATCATGGTGCCCGGGAAATCCTGACAGAGAATGCCCAGGGCGTAGCTGCCCTCCAGCTGGCCCACGGCCCGGCGGACAGCCCGGGGGAAGTCCTGGAGCCGGTCGTAGTAGTACTCCACCAGATTGGCGACGACCTCGGTGTCCGTCTCAGACTGGAAATGCTTGCCCTTGCGGATGAGGTCTTCCTTCAGCTTGAGATAGTTCTCGATGATGCCGTTGTGGACCACGGCGATCTTGCCGGCGTCCGCGATATGGGGATGGCTGTTGATATCGGAGGGCGCGCCATGGGTGGCCCAGCGGGTATGACCGATGCCATAGGTGCCGCGAATGGCATTGCCGCCGTCAATGAGACCGCTCAGATTCGCCAGACGGCCCTTGGACTTCGCGACCTTCAGGATGCCGTCAGACATGACGCAGACGCCGGCGGAGTCATAGCCGCGGTATTCAAGCTTAGTCAGTCCGTCGAGCAGGATCGGGGCGGCCTGCCGGCTGCCAAGATAACCTACGATTCCACACATAATTCAGTGACCTCCTGGGTATTTGTTCTATTAGTATAGCACATTTTTCTTAAGATTACAATGGTTTTTTCACGGATTCAGACTCAGCGGGATCGCCGCAGGGCGCAGGGCGGAAAGCGAGCTCAGATCCTTCAGGCTGACGGGGGCGGCTCCCAGGTCCGCCAGGGCGGCGCAGCCGGGTCCGCCGTCTGTGTTGACAAAGAGCGGGCTCCAGCCCCGGCGAAGGTTCTCCTCCGAGCCTCGCCAGCTGCCGCCGAAGCGGCGGGACTGGGCCACGAGGACCTTCTCCCCCAGGGCATGGATCAGGCGGTTGCGCTCCAGGGCGCGGTAGGCGGCCATGGGCAGATGCCAGCCCCACAGACAGAGATAGACGATGCTGCGGCCGGCGGGATCGTGGTCCTGCAGGCCCTCCGGCAGAACGGAGACCACGCTGCCTCCGGCGGCCAGACAGGCCTCCTGGGCGGTCCGGTCCGCGCCCCGGGCGTTGCCGGAAACCAGGATCAGCCGCTCCCCTGCCGCCAGCTCCCCGACCCGGCGGGCAAAGGCCTCCCCCGCCGGCGTCAGCTCCCGGCTCCCCACCAGGGAGACCGCAGGCCGGTTCAGAAGGGCGGCGTCGCCCCGGCAGAAGAGCACGGCGGGAGCCGAATCCCCCAGACAGCGCAGCCGGGCGGGATATTCCGCTGAGATCCGGGTCAGCGGCCGGATGCCCCGCTCCGCGGCGACGGACAGATAGGCTTCCAGATTTTGCTCCCGCTCCAGCAAGCGGCAGATCCGGCCTGCAAAGGCTTCGTCATAGCCCATCGCCCGGAGATCCGCCGCCTCCAGGGGCCGATCCTCCGCCTCCTCTCCCCCGTCCCGGGCCAGGACCCGGGCCCGGAGTGTCCGGAGCTGGGCGGGCGTCAGGGGCTTTTGCCCATCTCCAAGCTCCCCGCAGAGCAGCAGGAAGCCCTTTTCCGCCGCCGTCATCTGCGTCGGCGGGAGACCGGCGCCGCCTGTCGGCGCTCCACGGGCACCAGACCGGTTTCGGTGATGGCCATGGGCTGCACGGTGAAATGGCAGTATTTGGCGATCTCGTCCAGCTTGGCCTGTTCCGGGAAGGAGCCGATCACGGTGTAGCTGACGCCCTTCTTCTTGGCCCGGCCCGTGCGTCCGATGCGGTGAACGTAGTAGTCGTTCTCCTGGGGCACGTCATAGTTGATCACGCAGTCCACATCGTCCACGTCGATGCCCCGGGATGCCACGTCGGTGGCGATCAGCACCGGCAGCTTGCCCTTGCGGAAGGACTTCATGGTCCGCTCCCGCTGGGCCTGGGGGATGTCCCCGTGGATGCAGTCGGCGTCCACGCCCACCCGGCGCAGATCGTCGGAAACCCGCTGGCACATATTCTTGGTGTTGCAGAAGATGATAACCCGCTCAAAGCCTCCCAGGTGGAGGATCCAGCGCACGGCATTGAGCTTCTCAAGAGCCGGGACCGTAACGGAATACTGGTCGATGTCGGGCCGGTCCTCAGACTCGGGCCTGACGGTGATCTCCACCTCGTCCCGCTGGTACATCCAGGAGACAGTCATGACCTCCTGGGACATGGTGGCGGAGAAGAGCCCCAGGTTTTTCCGGTTCTTCACCTTCTCCACGATCCCGGTCACGTCCTTGAAAAAGCCCATATCCAGCATCCGGTCCGCCTCGTCGAGGATCACGGTCTGGATCTTATCCAGGCGGATGGAACGGCGCTTGTAGTGGTCCATCAGGCGTCCCGGGGTGGCCACCACGATCTGGGGCTTTTTCTTGAGCTGGGCGAATTGAGGCTCCAGCTTTTGTCCCCCGTAGAGGACGGCTACGCGGATCTTGTCGTAGTGGGTCAGCAGACCCCGGAGCTCGTCGCCGATCTGGAGGGCAAGCTCCCGGGTGGGGGCCAGGATCAGGCCCTGGACCTCCTCGCAGGCGGGGTCGATGTGGGCAATCATGGGAATGCCGAAGGCGAAGGTCTTGCCGGTGCCCGTCGGAGCCTTGGCGATCACGTCCTTCCACTCCATCAGCGGCCCGATGGCCTCCGCCTGGACCTTGGTGGGCCAGGCGTAGCCCTTTTCCTCCAGGGCCTGCAGGATCGGCGCGGGAATGTCCATTTGCTGAAAGCTGATCATTTCGTTCATAGCTTGTATCCTTTGCTTTGGTCTATATTTTGTTTATTTTATCATATCGGGTCAATATTTGCAAGTGGAAGAAATTGTATTGCTTTTTCCGTCATATAGTGGTATAATAACGAGAAAATGGGCGAAAACCACAAGTTATTGCGAGGGATCTGTTTTATGTTCTTCAATACCATACCCTTTCTCTGGTTCCTGGCTGCTTTCCTGGTGCTGTACGGGCTCTGTCCGGCCCGGTTCAAGCGCTGGCTGCTGCTTCTGAGCAGCGCGTTCTTTATCGGTTACGGATCCCTTTCCGCCCTGCTCTGGGCCCTGCTTTTCACCGCGGTCAACTATCTGCTGGGCATCTGCATCCAACGCACCCGCCATCCCAAGGCGGTCATGGGGATGGCTGTGGCGGTCAACGCGGTGGCTTTGGTCAGCTTCAAGCTGCTGAACGCCCACGCCCTGGGCCTCAGCTTCTACCTCTTCTCCTTCATGGCCTATTTGGCGGAGGTCTGGCGCGGCACGGTGGAGGCGGAGACCGACCCGGTCCGTTTCGCCGGCTTCGGCCTCTTCTTCCCGAAGTTCCTCCAGGGCCCCATCACCCGCTACAGCGAGCTGGGCGGGCAGCTGGACAAGCCCCGCGTCTCCGCGTCCAACATCCAAAAGGGCCTGGAGGAATTCACCCTGGGCTTTATTCTGAACATCCTGGTGGTGCAAAAGCTGGGGGAATTCTTCGGAAGCGGCTACCACGCCCTGATTACCGCGGGCTACGACGCCATTTCCACAAAGCTGGCCTGGCTGGGCGCCGTGGTCGCGAGCCTGCACATCTACATGGATTGGATCTCCTATATGTACATGGCGCTGGGCATCGCGCGGCTGCTGGGCTTTGAACTGCCCCAGAACTTCAACTTTCCCTATATTGCCCGGACCGTGGGCGACTACTACCGGCGCTGGCACATGACGCTGACCCGCTGGTTCAAGGACTTCGTCTATATCCCCCTGGGGGGCAGCCGGAAGGGTCTGCTGCGTACCGTCGTGAACGTGCTCTTCGTGTGGCTGCTGACCTCCCTCTGGCACGGCAACGGCCTGGCGCCCAAGTACCTGCTCTGGGGCGTTCTCTCCGGGGCTTTCGTGGCGCTGACGCCCCTCTGGCGCAGGGCGGTGCTTCGCCGGGCAGGCAAGCGCCCCGGCGCCGGGGCGCGGCTCCTGGGCTGGCTGCCGCTGCTTCTGCTGATCCCCCTGAGCTGGATCATCCTCCGCAAGCCCGACAGCGGCTTCAACTTCATCCTCTGGGGCATGAGCATTGGCCTCATGATCGTCCTGGAGCGGCTCTGGAGGACCTTCGTGGCGGAGCGCTTCTGCATCGGCAAACGGCTGGGCGACGGCTTGGCCGGGAAGCTCTGGAAGCTTGTGGTCTCCCTCCTGGCCCATATCTGGGTGGTGATCCCCATGGTGCTGAGCTGGGTGGTCTTCACCATCAAGGATATCGACCAGCTGGCCCTCTATTTCAGCCGCCTCTTCCCTGCCGCCGGCGCCTCCGCCGGGGCGGACCCCGCGGACTTTTCCAAGAACTGGAAGCTGGTGGGTCCCTACGTGGTGGTGGGCGTGATCTTCTGCCTCCCCGTCCTGGATTGGCTGAAGGCCCTGCTCAGCCGCTTCAATCTCGGCAAGCGCATCCTCCGCTTCCTGGACTCCAGACTTGCTGCCTGGATCGTCTCCGCCCTGCTGGCCGGTCTGTTCTGGTACGCGGTCTATGTACTGACCCAAACCGGCAGCGACCCCATGGGCTACGCCGCATTCTGATCTGAACGAACAGGAGTATACTATGAACGAACAATATACCAATTCCCCCAGGCGGCGGAATGACCGCGGCCGCAGGGCGCCGAAGGGCGGCGCCTCCATTCTCTCCGCCATCCCCATGCTGACCCTGGTGGTGGCCTTCGGCTTGGTTTTCCTGGGCATTATGGGTATGAAGGGCTGCGCCGCTGGCAGCAGCGATTCCACAGCTGTCCCTTCCGCGATCCAGACCGAAGCGGTCCCAAAGACCAAAACCTCCGGGGATCCCGATGAACGGCCTGTTTCCACCGAGGAACGCCCCGTCAGCTCGAGCTCATCGGAGCCCATTTCCAGCGAGACTGCGCAGCTCACCACGGAGCCCTCCACGGAAGCCCCGGTGACGGAGCCTCCCGGACCCGTCATGACGACGGTGGACGACCGTTACTTTGCAGACGCCCTGTTCCTGGGCGACTCCCGCACCGACGGCCTGTACCTCTACAGCACCCCCGGCGCCTGCAAGCACTACCCCTTCCCCGCCACCTCCATGACCATCTACAAGATCATGGAAAGCGCGGACGAGGACAAGCGCTATGGTTTCGCCACCACCCGCGATCTGCTCAAGGGCATGCAGTTCGGCAAGATCTATCTGATGTTCGGCATCAACGAAGTGGGCTATGGCACCGAGAGCTTTTTCAGCCAATACGAAAAGGTCGTCAAGGAGATCCGTTCCTATCAGCCCGACGCCCTGATCTATATTCAGAGCATTCTCTACGTGACCCAGAAGCATGAGGCTGATTATCCGGTCTTCGCCACAGCGAATATCAAGGAGAAGAACGAGGCCATCAAGAAGCTGGCCAACAATGTGGACATCTTCTATCTGGAGGTCAACGACTGTCTCAACGACGGCACCGATCATCTGCCCGCCGATTACAGCGGCGACGGCGCCCATCTGCAGGCCAGCAAGTATTCCATCTGGCATGAATACCTCCTGGAACACGCCATTGTGGACGCCAAGCATCCCTGGGAGCCTGAGACGCCTGAAAGCTCGGAGCTCCAGCAGCCCTGACAGCCATGGGAAATCCCCCATGCGGTACGCGCCGCATGGGGGATTTCTCTGTAATACTATTATTTGACTAATACTAATATTTGATAATAAGTTTCTAACTTTATCAAATATATGTAAAAAACAGTGCTTCTATTGCTCCGGCACAATGACGTTCAGGCTCCTGACAAGCTCGCCCCGGAAGCGGATGGAAACGGTTCCGCTGCCGGCCTTCTGCGGGGAAACCAGCCAGAGGAAGCCGCGCTCGTGGCTGCCGACAACGCTGACCGGATTGTCGGATTTCCGGATATTCAGGAGCTCCGGCACGTCGGTCACGATCTCCGGGAGCTCATAGGAATCGGGATTCGGGGCGTCCTCGCCCTCGGGCAGGACCGGATAGCGCATGACGACAAACAGAGCGGTCTGTGGCTCCACGGGCAGGGTGATCGGATCCGCCGTGCTGGTCTCCTCCCCAATGATCCACTCCGCGGACACGAAGCTCGGATCTGCGGAAGACAGGATGGTCAGGCTCCGGTCCGTCTCTCCGCCGATGGCGCAGGAGATCGTAGCCGTGCCGCTTCCAACGATAACGACGTCCCATTCGTAGACCTTCTCGCCGTTCTCCTCCTCCAATCCCTCGTTTTTGCTCTGGGGGATCAGCTCCACCACCTCCGGATTGTCGGTGCTCAGGACGGGCTCCTCGTCGCCCCGCACCGTGACGCGCAGAATGTCCATATCGCCGGGCAGAAGATCGGAGCGGTCCATGCCCTCTCCGCTAAACTGACTCCAGCGCCAGTCCAGCACGACGGAGGGCTCCGGCTCGGCGGTCAGCAGCTCATAGGCCTTGTACAGGAAGGTCACGGTCTGGGCGCGGGTGCAGGTCTTGCTCGGGCCGAAGCTGGTCTCGGTGACGCCGCCGGTGATGCTGTTCTCGTAGGCCCAGAGTACCGCCTTATAATAATATTTGTCCTCACTGACGTCCGTGAAGGGGTTCTCCGTCAAGGTCGGCTCCGGCTTGCCCGCGGCGCTCCAGAGGAAGGTCACGATCTGGGCGCGGCTGCACTCGTCTCTCCAGCCGAAGGTGTTTTCCGTCTTGCCGCCGGTGATGTTATGCTCATAGGCCCAGAGCACCGGCTTATAGTAGTATTTGCCCTCCTTCACGTCCTTGAAGGGATTCTCGGTCAGCGTGGGCTCAGGCTTGCCCATGGCGGTCCAGAGGAAGGTCACGACCTCGGCCCGGGTGACCTTGGCCTTGGGGGCGAAGGTCGTGGGGGTCTTGCCGGAGGTGATGCCCTTGAAGTAGGCCCAGTCGATGGGATTATGGGCCCAGTTGCCCTCGGCGGGCATGTCCGTGAAGATCAGGCCGGCGCAGAGCTTATCCTCTTTCGTCTGCTGACAGCGCTGACAGGTATAGAGGGCGGTGCCGTGCTCGCTGTCCACCGTAGGAGTCAGGGTCTTGGTGTATTTCCAGTCGTGCCCCAGGGCTGCCAGGGCGGATTCCCGGGTCTCGCCGCAGCGGGCGCAGGTTTCCGCGAGTTTTCCTTCCTCCGTGCAGCTGGGCTCCACGGTTTTCTCCTGATCCTGCCTCCAGTCGTGGCCCAGCGCAGGCACGACCTCCGATTTCGTAGCGACGCATACCGTGCAGACATACCAGGTCGTGCCGTCCTCGGTGCAGGTGGGCGGCGTGCTGATGCTGGGATCGTCCTCTTTCTTCCACTGGTGCTCCCCGGTGGCAGGGATCGACTCATCCTGCGTTGTTCCGCAAACCCTGCAGGTATAGGTTTTTGTGCCCGGATCCCCGCAGGTGGGCGTCTTGGTGACCTTGCCCTTGTCAAAGGCGTGGACCCAATCGCACTTCTTGTAGCCTGTCATGCCCAGGGTGGCCAGGGTGTAATCCTGTTCGTTGATCACGGCGCGGGTGTATTCCAGCACGCCGGGAAGGAAGGCATTCAAAAGCTCCAGCATAGCCGTCTTATACGCGCTTTCCCCGGAGAAGGTCTTGAAGGAGCTGTATGCGCCGCCGCTGTAGTTGGCGGGGAGCACCACAACGCCGTTGGTATCGGCGGCGCTGCTGCCCTTGTCGTAGACCTCCACGTAGGCGTTATAGGAGGGGGAAGGATTGCTGGAGATCTTCCAGGTGACCTCATAGCTCAAATACTCGGAGCTCGACGCAAAGAAGACGATGGAGTTGTGGACATACTTTGTTTTCTCCATGTAGCTGACCACGTAGAAGAAGGTTCCTTCGCTGTTGCTGCCGATCTCAAAGCCGTCATACCAGGCGTGCTCCGCATCGTCGTAGCTGCCCTCCTTGGCAATGTTCATCAGATAGGTGTGGACGTCCTTCGCGCTGGCCGCGCTGGCGGGCAGAACCAGCAGGCCGATCAGCAGCACCAGGGCCAGGAACACTGATAGCGCACGTTTCATCATTCTTTGTCCTTTCTTTCAAATCATTCTGAGATGGGAGCCATTCCTCGATTCCATGTTACCATATCCCCCGCGGTTTTGCAATCGAAATATGCTCTCTATTGATATAGACGCTTTGACTCCGCGTATGGTTGACAAATCATAAAATATTACGGCGCAGGTTCTGACTATCAGATGCAACAGACGGCAAAAAGGTTTACACGGAACAAATAATACCGGGAAAAAGCCCATCCTGTTCCGAAACAGAACAGGATGGGCTGTTGTGAAAGGGTTCAGTTCGAGGCGGAGGAAGAGAAGGAGCTGGAGGAGCTGCTCCTCTCCCGATCCCGGATCATATGTTGGAGGGTCACCAGGATGGCCACCACAATGCCCTCGTACTCCGGGCGGTAGATATCAATACAGTATTTGTCATGGAGAGAAATGGCCTTCTGGCTGATCAGCGCAATGATGCCGCCTTCGGCGTCGAAGAGCTGGAAGTTCCAGCCGAACACGTTGCCCCGAAGCTGCCAGCCCAGGCCCTCGATGTTGATCACGTCCTTCACGATATGGAAGAGCTCGCTGGACAGCTCGAAGCGGGTCCCGTCCGCCATGGTGACAAAATGGCGCTGGTGCAGGGTCAGGATCTTGCGCTCGATGTGCGCCACCTGCTTTCCGGCGGCGTCGGTGACGTCCGTTTTGTCATGCAGGGTGAAGAATTTGGATTGCGCCCGGTAGACGACCTCCTCCTGCTTGTTCGTGATTTCGATTTTATGATGCAGGGTGAAGACCTTGGTGGAGGTAAACAGGGATCGCGCGGGAACGCCATACATCTCGACATTGTACTGGTTGGCGTCCTGTCCCGCCTCGCGGAAACGGTGGTGCTTGGAAAAAACGCCCATGATCTGCATTCCTTTCTGTTATATTGATGTTGTCATAATACCATATTTCGTTCCCGTATGCAAGTGTTTTGTTCCTGTCAGAGCCTTATCTGCCGTAGACAAACGCCTCAGGGCTCCTGCCCGTCAGCGGCGGATTCCTTCCGGACCTCGACCCGGTTCACGGCGGGCGTCTCGACGCGCTTTGCCAGATAGACGCAGTATGCCGCGGAAATGACGAGGATCGCTACGTGTGTGATCACGTTCAGAAGCACAGACCCTTCGTCGGGTGCAAATACAGCGGTTGCGTCGATGAAGCTGTGGGCCAGAATGCAGGGCAGCAGGCTCCCGCCTTTGTAAAACACCATGGTGAAGACAAGTCCGACGGCGACCGCAAAGAAGACCTGATTGAGCGTATCGACAAGGTTCTGTCCGGTAAACAGGTTCATAATATGGCCCAGCGCAAAGGTAGCGGAGGAGACGATGACAGCCGCCTTGACGCTGCCGTCCTTCAGCATCGCCTTGAACAGGAAGCCCCGGAAGAGCTGCTCCTCCGCGTATCCGACCAAGGCCATGGATACCGCCGCATAGATCAGGCCCGGCACCGGATAATCCGGCTTGAAGCCTCCGACGAGATTGATACAGGACAGGAGCCACAGAGGGATGAGCCACAGCATGGCCCTGCTGTTCTTTGTCCAGCCGGACAGACCGTACTTCTCCGCGAGGCCGTTTTTGATCACAAACAGGAGCATCGCCGCGGAGATGGCGATCATCCCCAGCATATGCCACAGCGTATCGAGCCCGAACTTGTTCTTCAGGCTGCCCATGACCACGGTGTAGATCACGATCCAGAGGATCGCAAAGCTGATCTCGCTTTTTTCATACAGCTTTTTCATGTTCGTTTTTCTCCCCGGCAGCCGCGAGCACCGCGCCGTCCCAGCAGCGTTCCAGGTGCTCCGCGATCAGTTTTTCATTATATTCCAAACCATTGTTGGCGATGATGCTGGCATAGCCGTGGGCAAACAGCGCCACGGTCAAAAATATCTGCCTTGTTTTTTCCATGTCCAGCCCGGCACCCTCCTGCATGGCGGCCAGGACCGGGACCAGCTCTTCGGAATCGATCATTTCCAGCAGACTGTTCTCCTCCGCGTATCCGGATTGGAACAGAAAGCGGAACAGCTGCGGTTCCTCCACAGCGAAGCGGATATAATTCAAGCCGATCCCCAGGACCGGGTCCTGCTCCGCCGGAATGTTCATCATATATGTCCCATGGAGCCGGTCTACCCGGGCATAGGCGGCCCGCTTCAGGCTGTCGATGGTGGAGAAATGATACATCACCGGCTGCGTGGAACAGTGCAGCCGCCGGGAGACCGTCCTGGCGTTGACGCTTTCAAATCCGCTTTGCCGAACGACGGCGACCGCGGCGTCCAGGATCATATCTTTTGTGATCCTTGATTTCGGCGGCATGCGCAGATCCTCCTCTCTGAATGCAGGATACGAAATCCATATCAAAGACCGCGTACTATAACAATCGTTATGTAACAATTGTTATAATACGCGGTCTCCCGTGATTTGTCAATAGGAAAAACGCAAAAACTCTAACTGCCTTTTGCGGGGAAATTTGCCGAGCTCCAGGCAGCTTTTGACAAAACGCAGCCTGCGCCTGCCGCCCTTGCGGCCGAATTCGTTTTCTCCGACGGGATAGCGCTGAATGGTCATCTCATCTCCGTCAGGTCGAAGTTCTCCAGCCAATGGACAGCGGTTTCGCAGATCTCCCGCAGACAGGCCTCGTCGAAGGGGGTGGTAAGCCCGGCGTGCTGCAGCAGCTCCACAAAGGTCCGGCTGCCACCCTGGACGGTGTAGGCCATATAGTGCTTCCAGGCGTTCTCCCGGTCCTTCTGGATCATGGCCCAGATCTCCAGAGCCACGGTCTGAGCCAGGCAGTAGTCGATGTAGTAGAAGGGAGTCTCGTAGATGTGTCCCTGGCGCTGCCAGCGCTCGCCCTCGGCATAGAAGGGGATCTCCCCGTCCAGCCGGATCCAGGGCATGTAGATCCCCATGAGGCGCTTCCACTCGGCATGGCGCTGGGCGGGCGTCAGCTCCGGCTTCTCATAGACGACGTGCTGGAAGTGATCCACCAGGGTGCCGTAGGGGATGAAGGTCAGAGCGTCGGACAGGTGACTGTACATGAACTTCTTCGCGTCGGGGCCGAAGAAGCCCTCGGCGTTCATCCAGCCGAAGAACTCCATGCTCATGGAGTGGACCTCGCAGGCCTCGGCGGTGGGGCAGGCGTACTCGGTGGGGATGCGGGTCCGGTTCATCCAGTATTCGAAGGCGTGGCCGGCCTCATGGGTGACTACCTCCACGTCGCCCTGGGTGCCGTTGAAGTTGGCAAAGATGAAGGGGACCTGATAGAGGGGAAGCTCGGTCTGATAGCCGCCGCCCTCCTTGCCCTCGGTGGAGAGCACATCCATGAGCTCGTTCTCCCGCATGGCCCGGAAAAATTCGCTTGTCTCGGGGGAAAGGGCGTCGTAGAACTTCTGGCCCTGATCCAGAATGTCCTCCGCCGTGCCCACGGGGCGGGGATTGCCGCTGCGGAAGCTCAGAGCGGCGTCGGCGTAGGACAGGGGGTAGGGCTTGCCCAGGCGCTTCGCCTGCTCCCGCATGATGGAATCCGCCACGGGGACCAGGTACTTCTGCACCGCGTCGCGGAACTTCTCAATGTCGGCCTTGGTCCAGCAGTTGCGCTCCATGCGGTAATAACCCAGCTGGGTATAGCCGTCATAGCCCAGCTTCCGGCCCATCTTGTCCCGCAGGTGCGTCAGCTCATCGTAGATGGCGTCCAGCCGGGGCTGCTGCTCCTTGCACCACTTGCCGTCGGCGATCCAGGCGGCCAGGCGCTTTTCGTCGTCGGCGCAGGTCTTGAAGGGCGTGAGCTGGGACAGGGTGTAGACCCCGCCCTCGAAGGGGATCTGGGCCGAGGCGATCAGCTTGCCGTACTCGGTGGTCAGCTCGTTCTCCCGCTGCAGATCCGGGATGATCTCCGGGGAGAAGGTCTTCTTGGCGATCTGGGCGTTGACAAAGAGCAGATCGCCGTATTCGGCTGCGAAATCCTTCCGGAAGGGAGAGTCCAGCATGGCGTCGATCCAGGCCTGCTGGTATTCCTCCAGCTCGGGCCCGATCTCGTCCCAGAACTCCACCTCGCCGTCATAGAATTCGTCCCGGGTGTCGATGGAATGACGGATGTAGGCCAAGGTGCCCATGGTGTCCACGGCCTTTTCCATCTCCTCTTTCTCCAGGAAGACGGCGCGGGCTTCTGCATAGCTCTGCGCGTTTTTAAGCCGCTCGGTCAGCGCCGTCAGCTCCGCCTTGACCTGCTCGGGATTGGGTCTCTTGTAAGGCATTTCAGAAAATTTCATGATAACACTCCTTTTCGTGATCAGTTACAGCTTTTTGCAGGTATAATCGTCGAACGTCACGCAGCCGTCGCCGAAGCTCAGCTTCAGCAATCCGCCCTTCCGGCCGAATTCGTTTTCCCCGATGGGATAGAGTCGGAAGCTCATATCATCTCCGTCCTCGTCGATGCACTTTGCCCATAGCTCGCCGTCCTTCATAAAGACCTCGTCCACGATGAAGTCCGCGTCCTCGGGGTGCTCGTACCTGCCGCAGAAGCTCTCCCATTTTGATTTGTCGGGGTCCTTGACGGCGATATCCTCGATGGTCCGGATGGGCTCCGGCTCCTGATCCCTGGCGACAGCTTCCATGCCGTCCCAGTAGCCCTTATACGCTCTGTAGTCCCTGAAGTCCCGGTTGCTGAGGATCACAAGGACCCTGTCCGCGTCGAGGAAGCGCTCGAACCAGGTGGCGACGCCCGGCATGCCGCCGCTGTGGCTGACAACAAGACCAAGCGCCTCGTCGTGCCCGACGGCCCAGCCGAAGCCGTAGCCCAGCCCGTCGTCCTCGTCGTAATCGGCGTCCTCACCGTTGTTCAGCTTCGCCGGGGTGAACATGAGCTGCTGCTCCTCGAGCGTCAGCACCCTGCCCTCGCGCAGGGCCCGGTCCCATTTGAGCATATCAAAGATGTTGGTGTACACATAGTCGTCGCCGTTCAGACCGTCAAAGGCCGCCACGTCGCCGTCCTCTTCCGAGTCCACGTCGGCCACCCATTTGCCGTCCTCGAACACCGTCGCCCGGGCGTAGTTCGCAAAGGGTACCCCGTCCCTGCGGATATGGCAGCAGCGGGTGGAAGTCATGCCGGCGGGCTCGAAGATGTTCTTTTGCAGGAAGTCCTCAAAGGGAAGGCCGGAGCGCCGCTCCACCAGCAGGGCAAGCAGGTTGAAGCCGGTGTTGGAGTAGTGCAGGCCCTCCCCGGGGGCGAAATAGGGCTTCGCCTTGGTTTCCCGGAGGAAGCGCAGGATCTCATCGTTGCCGGGGACCCGCTTTTCTTCCTGCCAGATCCTGATGAACCAGTCCGCGTCGTCAAAGTAATCGGGGATGCCGCCGGTGTGGGACAGCAGATGCCGGACTGTCACGCCGGGATAGGGAATCTCCGGGAAGTATTTTGTAATTTCATCGTCCAGGGACAGCAGCCCCTGCCGGACGGTCAGCATGACGGCCGCCGACGTGAACGTCTTGCTGACCGAAGCCAGCTGGAAGATCGTGTCCTCCGTGATGGGCAGAGTGTTCTCGGGGTCCCGGAAGCCGAGGGTTCCCTTGCTTACGATCTCGCCGTGTTCGGCGTAAAGCCAGGCCCCGTTGAACACGTCCTTTTCGTTCAGCGCACAGGCCAATTCTTTCATCAAATTATGTTTATCCATATGTATCTCCATTTCAGGTTGTAGGGGTTGTAGGGGCCGATGCCCACATCGGCCCGCGTTGCGAATCGTGAACAGGGCCGATGTGGGCATCGGCCCCTACGGGCTCAAAGCTTCTTGCAGGTGGTTTCGTCGATGGTCAGGCAGTCCTCGCCGAAGATGATTTTGGCGAAGCCGCCCTTGCGGCCAAAGGTCTTCTCGCCGATGGGGTAGAGCTGATACCGCTTCTCCCCGTCCTCCGTCAGGACCTTCGCCCAGAGCTTTTCGTCCTCCAGAAGAATTTCGTCGATCCGGAGGTCCTCGGCGATCTGCTCGTATCTGCCGCAGAAGGCCCCCCAGCCGGACTTGTCCGCGTCCTCGGCCAGCTCGGCCTCCAGAGTCTGGAACAGTTCGATGGCGATATTGGTTTGCGCCCAGTCAAGCTCGTCCGTAGACCGGTTGAACATCACGGCCACGCACAGATCCTCCCGCAGGGAGAAGAGCCAGGTCGTCAGGAAGCCCTCGTTCCATCCGTCATGATAGCCGATATCGCCCCGGAAGCTTTGAATGCCCAGACCGTAGCTATCCATGACCGGCGTCAGCATACGCCGGGCCGTCTCCTGTTTGAGCAGGCCGCCCTTTCGGTAGCTCCTGGAGAGGGCGACGCCAATCTTCGTCAGCTCCGCGGGGGTGGTCCAGAAGCCCGCCGCGGCGTGCTCGGGATAGTAGTGCCAGCCGTGGGCGGGGTCCTCCTTCTCGCCCAGTCTGCCGCCGAAGGCAGCGCTTGGGATCAGTTCCTCGTCCAGGGGCTGGAAGAAGCCGGAGCGCTTCAGCTTCAGAGGCTCGGCGACCTCTTTTTGGAAGGCCTCCCGCAGCGTCGTTCCCGTGAGGCGCGTGAAGGCGAGCTCGGCCAGCGTGTAGCCGCCGCCGGAGTATATACATTGTTTGCCGTAGGGACGGATCCGGCGAAGCTTCGGGGTGACGCCCCTGCCGTTCAGCACGTCCTCCAGGGAGAAAGGCGCGTGATCCGCCCGGTAGCCCGGGAAGCCGTGCAGGTTATAGCCCGCCGTGTGGGAAAGCAGGGCCGCGAAGCTCACGGGGCCGTGCCTGACGAATTCCGGCACCACGCCGGAGATGTCCGCGTCCAGGTCGAGCTTGCCCTTGTCCACATAGCGGAGCAGGGTCAGGGCGAACATGGGCTTGCTGACGGAGCCCGCCTGGAAGAGCATGTCGGGGTTTACGGGGAAGTCCTGCCCGTAGCGGCCGCTGCCGGCGCAGTAGGTCATATAACCCAACTCCTTGCCGTCTCCCTCGGCGATGGCCACGCTCACGCCGTAGCCGTTTTTCTCCTTGATCCGCAGACGCTCCTTCACGTTGACGCCGTACCAAAGGAATTTGTCCTGTTCCTTCTTGGGCTTCTTCTCCAGCCAGAGCCGCAGAACGGCCTCGCCCCAGTCGATGCATCCGGTCTCCCGGAAGCCCGCCTTGTGATAGACGTGCAGGCCCCGCTCGTTCTTCGGCTCCGTGGACAGCAGCAGCCGGTCCGCGCCCCGTTCCCTGAAATATCGAATGATCTCCTGCAGGGCGGCCTGGCCGTAACCCTTGCCCTGCTCGTCCTTGTCGATCATAAAGCGCCAGAGCCAGTAGCGGTCGTCCTCGTCCTCATTCTCCGGATCGAAGACAAACATGCAGAAGCCCACCGGCCGCTCGTCGGCGTAGATGGCAAAGGGGCGGGCCACGCCGGGCTTTTCCGCGTTGGCCTCTTCGGCCTGCTGCAGGGAGCGCTTGTTGGCGGCCACAAAGGGCTGATCCTCCCGGACGGAGAGGGCCAGAACGGCCTTGCGGTTGTTTTTATCAACGGGTCTCAATGTAATATTCATTTTTATATTCCTCCATGATAAAAGGGTATAAAAAACCCGCAGCGAAGCAGCTCCCGTATGGCTGCGTCCTGCGGTTCTTACCATCGAAAGTTACTGGAATGGCGCACCAAACCGGGAGGGAAACCCCTCCTGTCTGTTCTGCGCCTGTATTCAGTTATCAGTCGTTGAAGCCCTTCTGGATCATCGGTGTACGCTCCTTTCCGGCCCGCTCCCGCGGACCCTCCGTATATTAATATATCACTTGATCCGGTCCGTGTCAACAAAGAATCTGCCGGAATCCGGATATTGTT
Organism: Oscillospiraceae bacterium; assembly: GCA_017509485.1. Classification (GTDB taxonomy): domain Bacteria; phylum Bacillota; class Clostridia; order Oscillospirales; family Oscillospiraceae; genus JAFRPC01. The sequence goes on from JAFWPP010000017.1 coordinate 111,252, forward strand.
CAGATCTGGATTTGCAGGCGTGTTATTTCAGCGTTTCTGATCCAAATCTTATTTTTCTCGCGTCTCCGGCCGCGCCGAGCCGCTTGATCTGCAACGGCGAAGGAACCATTGCCCGCGCCTGCGTTCTTTCCCCGTACAAAGCTCGGTTTTATGTCCCGCTTCCCATCCCCGGCACGATCTGCCGGATCGTTTCCCCCATCTCCTCCGGGGTCTCCCGGAAGTCCCGTTTGATCCATTCGTCCGGAAGGCCGTAGAGTCCGTGGGCGCAGAACTTCTCCCGGTAGCTGCTCAGGGTGTCCATCTCCCGGTCGGACGGGGTCATAATGCGGTAGAAGTGTCGGCGAAGAAGTTCACCGCCAAGGCGGAGGACCCCATCAAAAAATACACGGTGTGTTATCCGCAGGAGCTGGAATGCTCCGGCAAACCCTATCCCATGATCCTGATGGTGAACGGGACGGGCGGCAAGGCGACGAAATACGAGCCACAGTTCGAGCTGTTCGCCTCCTGGGGCTTCATCGTCGTGGGCAGCCAGGACAAGGGCACGGGCTCCGGGAAAACGACGATCACGACCCTCAACTACATGCTGGCGCAGAACGAAGACCCGGGGAGCGTCTTCTATCATAAGATCGACCTGGACGAAGAGATTGACATGATAAATAGCGGCGCAGGCTGATAGCATTCAGTCTGCGCCGCTGGATTTCGCTTTCGAACATGGGTCTGTGTCGTAGGCGTATAGGGAATGATCGGAGGCTGCGGGTGGCCGAGGCGCACTTGGCAATCAGAGGACTATCCGATTGACAGGTTTGTCTTCAGCGGATCCATACCGCCGCGTTCGGCTTCTCCGGCAGGTACTTGATTCTGATCCGGTCGCCGACTTCCGGTCCTTTTTTGAAACCCATGTTGGCGATCTTGGCTTCCTGCTGTACCCCGTCGGCTGTGGTATAGCGCACATAGTAGGTATAGGACGTGCTGGAGCCGTCCGAATCCATTGTTGTCTCTTCCGTGATGTCGCTGACGACCGCCATCGCCTCGATCCCGTTCTTTTTCGTGATCCAGATCTTATAGGCCATATAAGCGGCAACGGCAGCGACCACTCCAAGGACGATGATTGCAAATGGGCTCATTCTCATTTCCTCCTCAAAAAAGCGTTTCTGTTATCCTCCTGTTTACAGTCCCATCTTCGTCATGATTCCGTTGACCGTCACGCCGGGATGCGTCAGCCAGAAACGGGCGATCTGCATCTCGCCGCGGAACCGGAAAACCAGCCCCGGAAGGTCGGGCTGACCCGGACCGTCAGCTCTTCTGCGTCTCCAGCTCTTTTAGGCCGCCGAGGATCTCCTGCAGATGTTGAGCGAGAAAGCCGGGTTCGGTTTTCTCCTGATCGATGATCCGTTTCAGCCTTTGCAGGATCTCGTTGTCCGGTTCCTTCTCAAAGGCGAGATCCAGATCCTCCGCGAAGCGGAACAGGACCTCGCTGCAGCCATTTTCCTCATCGTACAGGGTCTCGTCCGTCTCCAGGACGGGCAGATACCGGGTCAGGCGGCGGTAGTCCCGCGTTTCCGCGGCGGCGGAGCGCTCCGCGGCGGACTGCGCTGGGACTTCCGGGTCTGCGTCCTTCTGTTTTGTTTGAGCCGCGGCTTCTTCCGCCTTTTTCTTCTCCCGGGCCGCCCTTTTGGCGCGGCGCTGGGGCCGGTTGGCGGCCTCGGAGGCGAAGACCTCCACGGCGGCGTCCGTCAGATCCTCATCCCAGACCCTTCCCGACACGCTGGTTTTCGCCCAGGGGCACAGCTTTTGATAGTCAGAATCCAGGATCACCGTGTAGGGCGGGCCGCAGCGGTCGTCCACCGCCATATACAGATGCCGGCCCTCGTGGATCAGGCGCGTGGGCCATTCCAGGTCCGGATCGTCCACCCGGTCAAAGATCTCCTTTGTGATCTCGAACAGATCATGATTGGGCCCGCCCCCGACCTCCGCGGTGTACAGGCCGTTCTCCGGGTCATAACAGCAGCGCCAGCCGTTTCCGGTTTTGAATATCATTGCAGACTCCTTTTTTATAGCGGGGCCGACGCGGGCATGCTTCGGCACGCTTCGTGTTCGGCCCTTATGTGTTTCGTGTTTGCTCCAGCAGCGCGGCGCAGCCCTCGGTCACGTCGCGCCAGGTCGCATCGAAATCGCCGGTGTACCAGGGATCGGCCACCTCCTGACCCGCCCGGTCGGTGAAGTCCAGCAGCAGGCGGATCTTGTTCCGTGGGTCGCCGCCGGTGATCCGGGAAGCGTTGCGGACGTTGGCGTGATCCATGCAGACGATCCAATCATAGTACCCGTAGTCGTACTTTGTCATTTGCCGGGCGCGGTGGCCCGCGCAGCCGATCCCGTGCTCCGCCAGCTTCCGCCGGGCGGGGGGATAGACCGGGTTGCCGATCTCCTCCCGGCTGGTGGCGGAGGAGGCGATCTCATATTCCTTTTCCAGCCCGCACTTTTTTACCATGTCCTTCAAAACAAACTCCGCCATCGGGCTGCGGCAGATATTCCCGTGGCAGACAAACAGAATTCTTTTCCCCAAAAAATCAGCCTCCAAGGTATTGCACATAGACCTGACAGGGATTCCGGGCGTCCCACAGGGTCGGAAAGCATTCCAGCGCTTCGAATCCCATCGCACGGTAAAACGCGTTGGTCCGGTCGTATTCCGGATAATGGCCGCTCGCCACGGTCTTCACCTGGGCGTACAGGTATCCCTGTGCCTTGGCGTATGCTTTTGCCGCCTCCCACAGACCGGCGCCGATCCCGCGCCGGTGATATTCCGGCAGGACCCCCATGACGTGGAGCTCCACGGTCTTTGGCCCGGTCCCCTTCAGGGCCAAAAACCCGACGGCATTTCCATCCTCGAACGCGGCCCAAAAGGGCAGCTCCCGGCTGGCTTCGATATAGGCCCGCGTGCTCTCCGGGATACCGAACCATTCGGGCAGGGCCAGCAGGATAAGCCGCGCGATATGCTCCTTCCGATCCTTGTCTGTGATTCGCTCGATCATACGGCACCTCTCTTTACAGCGCTTTGTACAGCAGCACCCAGCTCTCCGGATCGACGACGGGCCGCATATGCTCGTCCATGGCGCAGGGATCGGCGCGGCAGTCCTTCCCCTTCTCCGTAAACCCGAAGTGGCGGTAGAGCCGCAGGTTCTGGGGCTCGCTCTCGCTGACGCCGATGGACGCCCGACGGAAGCCTCGGGCTTTCAGCTCCCCGAGGGCCGTTTCCATGAGCCTGCTGCCAAGTCCCTGGCCGCGGAAGCCCTCTTTCACGCGGAACGCGCAGAGATAGGCGGTGCTTTTCCCGTCCGCGAAGGCCCTGTCCTCCAGATCGAAAAAGGCGTACAGCTCGCCGATCATGGCCCCCTCGTGCTCCAATGCCCAGAACACGGCGTTGCCTGCAGCAATGTTTTGATAGAAAAACCGTGCTGTCGGGGAGGCGGCGTTGAAATCCGGATACCCCCAAAGGGCCAGCATTTCCTCGCCGCTCGCTGTTCGGATCAGCATTTCACAGCTGCTCCATCCAGCCGCAGCCGGGCTTGTCCGGGCCCGCCGCGCCGGACATATACCGGGCGCGGAACTCCATGTTGATCTCCCGCAGCTCCTTGCGGCCTTCGATGTAGTCGTCGTACATTCTGAGCAGGCCGGGGCTGCAACCGTCGCAGAGGCCGTCGATGCTGCCGACGGATTCCGCCACGATCCGCTCCCGCTCCGCCCGGGTCGTATCGACAATCAGGATGCTTTTCATGCTTCGTTCTCCTTGATTCGCTCCAGCAGCAGCGGCGCGGAATCCTCCTCCAGGCTGTTGTACGGATCCAGGTGCAGATGACTTCCTGGCTGCTCCTCAGCCAAGGCCAGGAGGTGATTGGCCAAAGAGCGCAGCCCTGCGGCGTTCGCGGAAATCCGGGCCTCATGGCCTTCCACGCTGACGTGAATCTCAAATCCTTCTTCCCAATGCAGCTCCATGGATCCTGTCTCCTTCTGACTGTCCGTCCATTTGGTTTGTCCTTTTCAGCCCAGCTCGGCCAGCATTTGGGCGGGGTTGTCGGCGGCCTTGACCTTGTCGAAGGCGCGGATGATGATCCCGTTTTCGTCGATCAGATAGGTGGTGCGGACCACGCCCATGGTGACCTTGCCGTAGTTCATCTTCTCCTTCCAGACGTCGTAGGCCTGGATGACCTTGCGCTCGGGGTCGGAGAGCAGCGTAAAGGGCAGGCCGTACTTCTCCTCAAAGCGCTTGTGGGAGGCCACGCTGTCCTTGCTGACGCCCAGTACCACGGCCCCCTTCTCCCGGAACTGCGGATAGAGCTCCCCGAAGGCGCAGGCTTGCTTCGTGCAGCCAGCGGTCATGTCTTTCGGGTAGAAATACAGGATCACCCTCCGTCCGCGGTAATCCGCCAGGCGGTGGGCCTCTCCGTTCTGGTCCAATAATTCAAACTCCGGGGCTATGGTTCCAATTGCTAACATATCGAATCCTCCTATTCCATGCTATGGTTCATTGTATTAGAAAAGAGTTATCCCATAACCAGCTACCATCCTAAATATAATTATACAGGATTTGATGGGAATTGCAATCTATAATTTAAGCTGTATACGCGTATCCTCTCAACTTTGGATAGCTATTATATGGAAAGATCCGGCAGGTTGTGGCGCGATAGAAAAGAGAAGAAACCGACTCAACGAGGGGTTGGGACGATGGCAAACAACAGCACGTTGAAGAGGAAGATGCCACCGCTGCGGAAAATTGATGAAATAGCCAATAAGCACCGAAAAGCAAAAAAAGAGCCAAAACCCGAGGATTTTAGCTTCTTTTCTTGTGAAAGAGCGCGTAAAAGTACACCAAACCATAGAAAGACCGCGCAAAAGACATTCAGTCTACTGTATTCCACATTATGATCAAGCCAAGTCAAAAGGTCTGCAGCTATTGCACGAATGTTACTTTTGTTGTGAATAACCTGTTCAAAAAATCTAATATTCTTCTATCATTCATGTGAATATAGGTCATGCTTTTTCCCCTCCGTTTGGTTGAGGTGATTATACCATACTCAACATTATGAAACAATAAAGAAACCTCTATTGCCCTGGTAGTAAAAATGTTCTTAACTCCTCATATTTGTTTTTGCAGTATTGATAGATGAAATAAGCATTCTGCGCAGTGACCCGCAATTGCGCAGTAATGCGGAAACGCTGTCTTCTCCGACTATTTCAGCTTTTATAATCAATTCAAGCCAGTATTCGGTTTCATAACATTCTTTCAGCGCAATTTGAAGTTTTGCAATGAAATCCGGTTTGCTGTGCGCGTAATTTGCTTCACGGATATTTGCGCCGATACTGGTTGCGGAACGTTCCAGCTGATTGACAAGGGAATAATGGCCCTTGATGCTGCCACAAAGTTTCAAAGCGCTGACAGCGAAATCCATGGACAGATCAGAAAGCTTTCCTTTTACCATCATACTCACCTCAAAAACAGTATAACAAATCGTAAATGAATGTTCAACAGTGAAATCGTTCGCTGTGCTCACGGTGAAATCAACGTCTGCGACGTTGGTGAAATCCTCGGACTTTGTCCTCGGGTGAAATGAAATCCGTCCGTCACCCGCGAAGCGGAATTTCACCGCGCAGCGATTTCGCCCGCCGCAGGTGGATTTCACCCGTCCGCAAGGACGGATTTCGTTGAAAAAAGCGCCTTTTGTCGGTAGACAAAAGACGCTTTTTTCATGGCAGCGGGTGAAGGATTCGAAGAGCGGGGTTTCTACCCATATAGAGTACGCACCCTGTCACAGATTAGAAAACGTGGAAAAATGACCTAAATTACCATGTATTAGAAAAAATTGTCGCAAATCAGCCAGTCCATTTTGTATAAAATCAGGCATTGGACGCATTGGACCGCCCTCTCATGGGTGAGTTTATGGGTAGGTGAAGGATTCAGGATACCGTTCGATACTCGCATTATACGGATGTTATATACATATAATCCGAAGCCGCCTCGCGTCCGATCGGCATCCAAAACACCCGAACAAAAGGAGGTTCTCTCTATGAAACGCATTACCTGTGAATACAACATCGACACGGCCTGCGTGGAGCTGCGTTGCGGCGAACAGATGGTTCTCGCCATCGACTGTATCGCGGTCGAGGACAGCATCCCCCGCAACCTGTACGAGCGCTCCGCGCTGGATTGGCTGGTCTGCAACGCGCCGATGGAATACGTCGAGCTCGTCCTGTCGGGTGAGATCGAGGACTATCTGCGGAAGTACACCGACTATTCCCGGCTGGATTGATTAACCTTCGATCCCGGTACCGAGGGCAAGGTATTATCCCTTGCTCCCGGTGCCGGGATCGTCGACTGTCCGGAAATATGCATTTTTTGCGAAAGCTGCCGTCCAAAAATATGCATTCAGAACAATAGCATCAGGCTCTGATATCGCAGAGATACGCTTCCACGTTCAGATACTGCACATCATCCACGATTCCGTCAGGGCCGCGGTAGATGACGTATTTGCCGGTGATCGAGCCGAAGCGATGCTCGGTCATGTTGCGTTTCTCCTTTATCGTTATCATTATGACTTCGCCGTGTCAAAAAATCGCTGAGCGGCAAAGGCCGGGCCATTGTCCGGCCTCTTACTCAAAAAAGCGCGACTGCAGAAGCTGAAGCTTTTTCTCATAGCCCAGCAGGATGGAATCCAGCGGGACGATCAGTTCGTCCATGGTATAGATGTCCCGGAGTTCCTCCACAGTCGGAAGATTGCCCAGATTAAGCAGCTCCGGCATGGTCACATAGTCCAGAAGCTGAGATTCCCGGCCCCGGAAGCTGTTGACCTCGATCCTCGTCAGATCGTCCCGTTCCGGTTTTCTCGGAGTATTCCAGAACATCGAATTGCCGGAGTCAAAGATCGGAGCCATGGAGACGAACCGAAGGGAGTCCGTATCCCGCAGGACGCCGAAATTGTTCAGGTGCCGGTCCACGTTCGTCAGGAGGAAGTCGGTCAGGATCTGGTACTCCAGAAACGGCCTTGTGACCGTTTCGGGCAGACAGTGCGACGCACAGACGCGGATGAAGTGTTCGTACACGGAAACCGCGTTGTCCTTCTTCTCGGACTGCACCACGTCAATGGCCGGGACAAACTCAAACGTTTCAGAGCAAAAGTCCTCGCAGACGCAGCCGTATTGCGTGGAGTCCTCCAACCGGTACGGCAGGTATTCGGCAAAGGGCATCCTGCCCTGCTTCCGATGCAGCAGGGTCGCTGCGACCTCATTCAGACTCTCCTGACTGTTGGCGCCATGGTTTCCTTTAATCAGCATCCTCTTGCCGCCGGAAATAATCCACGCCTTTTTCAGATCGCCCTGCAGGGACGAACCGGGCGAATAGGAGGAGGCATGCGCAATCGGCAGATCTCCCTCTGCCTGTGTGAAGCTCAACTCTCCCACAGGGTCCCGGAAGTCGTTGGAAAACAGGCTCACGTCCGACCAAGACAGCGCCGCGTCAATGGGCCTGATCCAGTAGTGGTCGCTGAGGCTAAGGCCGAGATTCCGCACCAAATAAGCCTGCGGCGTCGGCAGTCCCATCTGGTCCAGATACCGCTGGACGATGCCCTGGGACACCGGCACAGCCCGTCTCTGCCACCAGCCCCGCAGCTCGTCTGCCGATTTGCGTCCCCCGAGCGGCAGAAGCTCCGGCTGCAGCTGCGGCGCAACACGCAGCATCGCGCCTGTGACGTCATCGATCGTCACCATGGCGGCTACGTCGTCTTTGTGCATTAAATAGTAGACCTGCTCGCTCAAACCGCCCACCTCCGTTCAAATTCTATCTCGTCCAAGGCCGCTTCCATCATCAGGACAGCGGCTTGTTTTACCCAGGCCATCAGCTTCTCAGTGATGATTGCGCGGAACGGAATCCGTATCTCTGTGCCTTCGTAGACGAAATAGATACAGATCCGTCCGTCGCCCACAAGCCAGCGTCCATAGATCTGATACTTCTCACAATAGAAGCGCTGAGCCAGGATCGTCTCAACCGGGATGTCGTTCTGGGGCAGCAGCTCCGACGATTCGGCGTCGGTCGCTTCCCAAAGCAGCTCCTCGATTCGGCAACTCAAAACGGAAGCCAGCCGCAGCAGTGTCTCGCCCCCGGCAGAGTTCAAGCGTTTGTGACCCTGTTCATAGTCCTGAATGGACCGAAAATTGACGCCGCTCCGCTGAGCCAGCTCCCGCCGCGTCATTCCAAGCTGCTCCCGGATGTTTTTCAAGCTCATGCTATCACCTTCTCATCTTAATTATACGCATATTTGCGTATATGTCAAGTGGAACGATAATATTCTATGCTTCGCTTTCGCAGTTCAAATGATTCATTTATGTGAGAGAGGAAGATAGTCGCATATAAAGCTTTGTCGATGAGTCTGTTTTGGTTTCTATCATATGATTCAATTTCAGCAAAGAATGTTATTGACATATGTCGCAAACGGGTGTATCATAGTTATAGACATATGTCAGAAAGAGGGAACGCCTATGTCAAGACCAATCCGATGCCGCAGGATTGAGCGGTTGCCGGTCTTTTGCAGCTTCTCGCCGGACGACATTGCAGCCGAAGAACAGGTTGAGATGACGGTGGACGAGTTTGAGACGATCCGCCTTCTGGACAACGAGGGCCTCACCCAGGAGGCCTGCGCCGCCCGGATGAATATCGCCCGCACCACCGTTACGGCGATCTACGACAGCGCGAGGCAAAAGCTGGCGGACGCGCTGGTCAACGGGAAACGGCTGCTGATCACCGGCGGGCACTGCGAGGTGGAACCGGTCGTCATCCAACAAACGCTGATCGAGAAAGGAAGCAATACCATGAGAATCGCGGTAACCTATGAAAACGGAGAGATCTTCCAGCACTTCGGCCACACGGCCCAGTTCAAGCTCTACGACGTGGAGGACGGAAAGATCGTACAGGAGCAGATCGTCGATACCAACGGCAGCGGCCACGGCGCCCTGGCAGGTTTCCTGCAGGCCGCCAAGGCGGACTGCCTGATCTGCGGCGGCATCGGCATGGGGGCGCAGATGGCCCTGGCCGACGCCGGGATCAAGCTCTACGGCGGCGTGCAGGGCTCCGCGGACGCGGCGGCCAAAGCGCTGGCGGAGGGCAGGCTGGCCTACGATCCCAACGCCCGCTGCGATCACCATGACCACCACCACGGCGAGGGCCATGAATGCGGCCACCACCACGGCGAAGGACACGAATGCGGCCACCATCACGGAAAAGGCCAGGACTGCGGTCATCAGGAGGGCGACGAGGGATGCCGCACCCATCACTGTCACGGTAACTAAAAAAGTAGGAGGATAAGAGAATGGCAAACAACAAGTATGCGGGAACCCAGACCGAGAAGAACCTGATGGCCGCCTTTGCGGGCGAGTCCGAAGCGCGCAACAAGTACACCTATTTCGCCTCGAAGGCCAAGAAGGACGGCTATGAGCAGATCGCCGCCCTGTTCCTCAAGACCGCCGACAACGAGAAGGAGCACGCGAAGCTCTGGTTCAAGGAGCTCAACGGCATCGGCTCCACCGCCGAGAACCTGGCCGCCGCGGCGGACGGGGAGAACTACGAGTGGACCGACATGTACGAGGGCTTCGCCAAAACCGCCGAGGAAGAGGGCTTCCCGGAGCTGGCCGCCAAATTCCGCGGCGTGGCCGCCATCGAGAAGCACCATGAGGAGCGCTACCGCGCCCTGCTGAAAAACGTGGAGACCGCCCGGGTCTTCGAGAAGAGCGAGGTCAAGATCTGGGAGTGCCGCAACTGCGGCCACATCGTTGTCGGCACCAAGGCCCCGCAGATCTGCCCTGTCTGCGCCCATCCCCAGAGCTATTTTGAAGTAAACGCCGAAAACTATTGACCGACAGAAAGGAGATTCCCCATGAAGTTCTACAGATGCGCCCATTGCGGCAACATTATCGCCTACATCTATGACTCCGGCGTCCGCGTCCGCTGCTGCGGCGAGGAAATGAAGCCCATCGAGCCCAACACCACCGACGCCGCCGGCGAAAAGCACGTTCCGGTCATCCGCGTGGACGGGCAGCTCGTTACCGTCTCCGTCGGCTCCGTGGAGCATCCCATGCTGGAGGCCCACTACATCGAGTGGATTCTGCTGGAGACCAAGGAAGGCCGTCAGCGCAAGATGCTGAAGCCCGGCGACAAGCCTGTCGCAGTCTTTGCTCTCGCCCCTGGCGACGAAGTAGTTGCAGCCTACGAGTACTGCAATCTCCACGGCCTTTGGATGGCCGAGTAAAGGATCACTCAGCAAGGCAGCAAAACACAACATATTTCACAAAAGGAGATCGACAATGGCTTACGAGAAACTGTTTACCCCCGGCAGGATCGCCAATCTGGAACTCAAGAACCGCATCGTCATGCCGGCCATGGGCTGCTCCCTGGCCGAGCACAGCGGCGAGGCCGGCCCCCGCATCATCAGGTACTACGCCGACCGTGCCAAGGGCGGCGCGGGCCTGATCATCACCGAGATCACCCGGATCGACGATGAGACCGGCGTCGGCACGCCGAACCAGCTGGCGGTCACCAACCCCTTCGTGATCGGCCAGCTCTCCCGGCTGGTCGAGGCCGTCCACGCCTACGACACCAAGCTCTTCGTGCAGCTCCACCACCCCGGCAACCAGACCCCCAGCCGTCTGATCGGCGGCAGGCAGCCGGTCTCCGCCTCCGACGTGACCTGCAGGGTCATCGGCGAGCAGCCCCGTGCCTTGACTACCGAAGAGGTGGAAGGCCTGGTGAAGAAGTTCGTCACCGGCGCGGTCATCGCCCAGAAGGCCGGGGTCGACGGCGTAGAGATCCACGCGGCCCACGGCTATCTGGTCAGCCAGTTCCTCTCTCCCCATACCAATAAACGCACCGACAAATACGGCGGCAGCTTCGAAGGCCGCATGCGCTTCGTCACCGAGATCATCCTGGGCATTCGGGCCTACTGCGGGCCGAAGTTCCCCGTGGGCATCCGCATGAACGGCAGCGACTATCTGGAAGACGGCATCACCGAGGCCGATGCCATCGCTCAGGCCAAGTATTTTGAGAAGCTTGGCGTGTGCTACATCAACGTCAGCAACGGCACCTACGACTCCGGCGCCACCATCATCGAGCCCAACTACTTCGCGGAGGGCTGGAAAAAGCATCTGGCCACCAACATCCGCAAGGAGGTCTCCGTCCCCGTCATCGCCGTCTGCAACCTCAAGCACCCCGCCATGGCCGAGCAGCTGCTGGAGGAGGGCTTCGCCGACTTCGTGGGCATCGCCCGCGGCCATCTGGCCGATCCCGAATGGGGCAACAAGGCCAAGGCCGGTCAGGACAGGCTGATCCGCAAGTGCCTCGGCTGCATGGAGTGCTTCCGCATCCTCAACGACGGTCTGCCCCTGGGCTGCACCCTGAATCCGGTCATGGGCCGTGAATTCGAGTGGGGCGACGAAAAGCTAGTCAAAAACGGCGAAGGCCGCACAGTGGCGGTGGTTGGCGGCGGTCCCGCGGGCTTTGAGGCGGCCCTGACCCTGCGCAAGCGCGGCTTCCGGGTCGTACTCTTCGAGGCGAAGGAGCGCATTGGCGGCACCGTGGCCCTGGCAGCGGTTCCCCCCTGCAAGACCATGCTGGCGGAGTTCATCGACACCATGGAGGCCCAGCTCGAAGCGGCCGGAGTGGAGATCCGCGTGAACACCCCGGCCACCCTGGACGCGGTGAAGGAAACCGGCGCGGAGGCCGTATTCCTGGCCGCCGGCGGCAAGCCTATCGTCCCGGACATCCCCGGCATTGAGAAGGCCGTCACCGCGGAGGACGTGCTGGCGGGCAAGGCCGAGGTCAAGGGCAGCGCCGTCGTCATCGGCGGCGGCGTGACCGGCCTCGAAACCGCGGAGACCCTGGCGCCGAAGCACAAGGTCACGGTGGTGGAAATGCTGGACAAGGTCGGCGGCAATCTCTACCCCAGCGTCACCATGCATCTGGCCCAGGAGATCGGGAAGAACGGCGGCGTCATCGCCAAGGGCAAGCAGCTCACGGCCCTCACCGAGAGCGGCGTCACCGTGAAGGACACCAAGTCTGGCGAAGAGGCGGCCATCCCCGCCGACACCGTGATCCTGGCCATGGGCGTGCGCGCCAACCGGCCGGAGCTGGACGCCTTCCGGGCGGCCTACGGCGACAGGCTGATCTTGGTGGGCGACACCGCCCGTCCCGGTCAAATCTTCGACGCCCTGCACAGCGGCCATGACCGGGCCTTCGTCTACGACGCATAATAACTAATTCAAACACACCCGAACGGGGCGGTCCTGCATCGCGCAGAACCGCCCCGTTCCTGCTGCTTCGTCTTAGGACTGGCAGGGAGAAAATATCCTTGGCGAGACCAAGTATGCAGGGCTGCATCCCTCTGGAACGGGAAGAACTGATGCTGCTGAAATCGCTGCTGGATCAGGCGCTTGTCCGC
>JAFWPP010000054.1:0-15683 GCA_017509485.1 Oscillospiraceae bacterium
CCTTCTTCGCAGGGGCGGATGCCCACATCCGCCCTCGCTTGCAGGCAAAAACGGCAGGCTCAGCCGCCCCTTCTTCGTAGGGGCGGATGCCCACATCCGCCCTCGCTTGCAGGCAAAAACCGCAGGCGCATCCGCCCCTTCTTCGTAGGGGCGGATGCCCACATCCGCCCTCGCTTGCAGGCAAAAAACGGCAGGCTCAGCCGCCCCTTCTTCGTAGGGGCGGATGCCCACATCCGCCCTCGCTTGCAGGCAGAAACGGCAGGCTCAGCCGCCCCTTCCTCGTAGGGGCGGATGCCCACATCCGCCCTCGCTTGCAGGCCAAAACGGCAGGCTCAGCCGCTCCTTCTTCGTAGGGGCGGATGCCCACATCCGCCCTCGCTTGCAGGCAAAAAACGGCAGGCTCAGCGAGCGCCCCTATGGTGTTTCCAGCAAGTCCAACACGACAAACGCGGTGACGGCGTCCTGGACCGCCCGGGCCCTGGGCGCGATGCAGGGGTCGTGCCGCCCGCTGATCCGCAGCTCGGTCTCTTCCCCCGTGGCCAGGTTCAGGGTCCGCTGGGGGGCGGCGATGGAGGGGGTGGGCTTGACCGCCGTGCGGAAAATCAGGGGCATGCCGTTGGTCAGGCCGCCGTTGATCCCGCCGTTGTGGTTGCTTTCCGTGACGACCCTGCCGTTTTCCATGCGGAAGGGATCGTTGGCCTGGGAGCCCCGCAGCTCCGCCAGGGCGAAGCCGTCGCCGAATTCCACCCCCTTGACGGCGGGGATGGAGAACAGGGCGTGAGAGAGCAGCCCCTCCACGGTGTCGAACCAGGGGGCGCCCAGCCCCGCGGGCAGGCCCAGAACGGCGGTCTCCAGGACCCCGCCCACACTGTCGCCCTCCGCCGCGGCAGCCAGGACCGCGGCCTTCATGGCCTCGCCCCGGGCCTCGTCCAGCACGGGGAAGGAAGCCCCCTCCAGGGCGTCCAGGTCCGTCTCCAGGTCCCCGAAGGGCCGGTCCGGGATCCCGGCGCAGCGGGCCAGGCGGGTGCCGATCCGCACCCCCCGCTCCCGGAGGGCCGCCAGGAAGATGGCTCCCGCCGCCACGAGAGCCGCGGTGAGCCGCCCGGAGAAGTGGCCGCCGCCCCGGGGATCGTTGAAGCCCTGATATTTCACATGCCCCGTCCAGTCCGCGTGACCGGGCCGGGGCGTGTTCTTTAAGTTAACATAATCTCCGCTCCTTGCCTCGGTGTTGGGGATCAGGATGCAGAGCGGCGTCCCGGTGGTCCGGCCCTGCCAGACCCCGCTGACGATGCGGAAGGGGTCCTTTTCCACCCGGGCGCTGGACCCGGGGCCCCCGGGCCGGCGCAGGGCCAGCCGGTGGGCGATATAGTCCTCGTCCACCCGCAGACCGGGCCGCAGCCCGTCGATGACGCAGCCGATCTCCGGCCCGTGGCTCTCCCCGAAGAGGGTCAGGGCGACGTGGGTCCCGAATGTGTTGTTCATAGGATCACACCTTCGATTCTCAGATGTAGGGACAAGCAGTGCTTGTCCGCTGCCGGGATCTGCCGGGGGCCGGCTTTACGCTCGGTACAGCTCCTTCAGACAGTCCCGCAGCTTGTCCATGCTGATTCGCCGGAACTCGAAGCGGCCGGGTGCGGGGACGAACACGGTCTCGATCCAGTCCCGGGCGGATTTCTTGTCGTGGGCCGCCGCGGCCATTACGAGCTCGGGATCGAGCTCCTCTTGGTTGACATAAGTTGGGAGCCCTAAGCGCACCAGCACCGGGCGCAATCGTTCCCGGAGCTCCGGAGCGCACATGGGGAGCATCCCCAGGGCTACGGCTTCCCCATGGAGCAGGGAGCCGTCGGCGGCGGCTTCGATCCCGTGGCCCAGGGTGTGGCCGAAATTCAGCGCCCGGCGGGCTCCGCGATCCTGCTCGTCGGCGGCGGTCACAGCCGTCTTGATCCGCAGGCAGGCGGCGATGATCTCCTCGATCGGGCCATAACCGGCGGGGTCCTCAAAGCGGGCGAAGAGGGCGGCGTCGTGGGTCAGGGCCATTTTCACCGCCTCGGCCAGTCCGTTGGCCAGCTGGCGGGGGGGCAGCGTGCCCAGGGTGTCCGGGTCCATGACCACGGCCTTGGGCTGGCGGAAGACGCCCACCGCGTTCTTGACGCCATCCAGGTTGACGGCGGTTTTGCCGCCCACGGCGGCGTCCGCCATGGCCAGGAGGGTGGTGGGGAAGAGATAACAGTCAATGCCCCTCATATAGAGCGCCGCGGCCAGGCCGGCCAGATCACTGACGACCCCGCCGCCGAGGGCGGCCACGCAATCCTGCCGGTTCAACCCGGCCCGGAGCATGGCGGAGAGCAGCTCCGTCAGGATTTCCGGGGACTTGGCGTATTCCCCCGCGGGGACCGACCAGATCATACAGTCCCGGCACTGACCGGCCAGGGCCGCCACGTATTCCGTGGGGATCTCATCGTCGGTGACGAGGAAGACCCGCCGATCCTGGGGCAGCACCGTCTCCGCCGCCCACAGAGCGCCCCGGCGCAGGATTACCGGGCAGGCGCCCGTCCCGGTCCGCAGGGTGAAACGCTCCGGGCTGTCGGGGGAGAGAAGCTCCTGCTGCCAGGCGCGGGATTCCGCCATCAGCTGTTCCAGCACCGCCGCGAAATGGGGCCGCAGCACCGGCTCCGTGATCCGGGCGGTGTTCCGGGCCAGGAGCTCCCGCTCCCGGACGGGGTCCCGGACGGGCAGACCATATTCCCGCTTCCTGGCGGCGATCTCCGCCGCCGCGGCCATCCGTGCCTCGAAAAGGCGGGCCAGCTCTGCGTCGATCCGGTCGATCTCCGCCCGCGCCTGCCGCAGCGCATCCATGGCATACACCCCCAAAATAGAATCCACTATGGGAATTATAGCAAATCCCCGCGGGGATTGCAAGGGCCCGCTGTCTTTTGTGAAATGTTCTTGCTTTTTTTTGCCCGCTGTTCTATAATAGTACCAATCGCGCAAAACGCGGAACTCTTCCCAAGCGAGGCGAAGCCCATGCCAGATGAATCCAATTTCCATATCACCCTTGTGACCCAGAAACGTGTTCCCCGCCGCGGCGGAGAGGGAGCGCAGAGCCCCGCGGAGCCGGAGAAGCCGCCCCTGCCGGAAACGGCGGCGGAGACCCCGGCGAAAACGGAGCGCGCCGCCGCCCCCGCCCCAGAGCACAGCGGCCGGGGGGCGTCTTCCCGGCGTGGAAAGCATTCCCCGCATCGGCGGCAATACAAGGACTACGGAACGGTGAATCTCGGTGCGCTGGACGCGCCGCGCTCCGGCCGGGAGCGGGAGGCTTCGGAGCCGGAGGGCCCGGAGTCAGCGGCGCCCGAAATCTCCAAGGGCCGGGAGCAGCGGGAATTTTTTGACAAGTACGACGCCGCCCTCAGCCGGCATTATACCGCCCGGAACGGAGGGAAGCTGACGAGGATCCTGCTGATCGGCCTGCTGGCGGTGCTGGTGATACTCGCTGCCCTGCTGGGTGTCAGCACGATCCGGAATCAGACCGGCGAGACCCTTCCCGCGCCCCAGATGGAGAC
This sequence comes from Oscillospiraceae bacterium, assembly GCA_017509485.1. Classification (GTDB taxonomy): domain Bacteria; phylum Bacillota; class Clostridia; order Oscillospirales; family Oscillospiraceae; genus JAFRPC01. The sequence continues at coordinate 3,561 of JAFWPP010000054.1, forward strand.
CATCCCCGTGGTGACCCTGGATCTGGGAAAATGAGCGATCCGACAAAACGGAAAGGAGAAACCATATGCTGAAAATCGAGCACCTGACCAAGCGATACGGCGACAAGCTGGCGGTCAACGACCTCAGCCTCCACATCGCCCCCGGCGAGATTTACGGCTTTATCGGCCACAACGGCGCCGGCAAGACCACCACCCTCAAGGCCGCCGTTGGAGTCCTGAAGTTCGACGCCGGGACCATTACCATCGACGGGATCCCGCTGCAGGAGGATCCTCTGGCCTGCAAATCCCGGCTGGCCTACATCCCCGACAATCCGGACCTCTATGAGTTCATGTCCGGCATCAAGTATCTGAATTTCATTGCCGACATCTTCGGCGTCAGCGCGGCGGACCGGGCTGCCCGGATCAAGGAGCTGGCGGACCGGCTGGAGCTCACCGCGGACCTGGCCCAGCCCATCTCCGCCTATTCCCACGGCATGAAGCAGAAGCTGGCCCTGATCGCCGCCTGGATCCACCAGCCCCGGCTGATCCTGATGGACGAGCCCTTCGTGGGCCTGGACCCCAAGGCCTCCCATCTGCTGAAGCAGATGATGCGGGAGCACTGCGACAAGGGCGGCGCGATCTTCTTCTCCACCCATGTGCTGGAGGTGGCCGAAAAGCTCTGTGACAAGGTGGCCATCATCAAGCAGGGCAGACTGATCCGTTCCGGCACCATGGAGGAGGTTCGGGGCGACGATTCTCTGGAGGAGGTCTTCCTGGAGCTGGAGGGCGAGTCATGCTGAAGTCGCTGCTGAAAAAGGAGCTGCAGCAGATGTGGTTCCAGAGCTTCCAGCGGGGCGGAAAAAGCGCAAAGAACGGCAGGAAGCGGAAGCCCGGCAAGGGCATGATCGTGCTCTGGATCTTCCTGATCGTCTATCTGTTGGCCTTCTTCACCTTCATGGTCTGGAAGGCCGGAGAGCAGTTCCTGCTGCTTCCCGGCTTCGGCTGGCTCTATTACATGCTCATGGGCGGCGCGGCTCTGCTCTTCGGCGCCCTGGGCAGCGTCTTTACCACCTACGCCTCCCTCTATCTGGCGAAGGACAACGATCTGCTGCTGTCCATGCCGATCCCCCTGAGGAACGTGATCCTTTCCCGGCTGCTGGGCGTCTATCTCATGGGCCTGTTCTACTCCGCCTCCATCTCTGTTCCCGCCCTGGCGGTGGGGCTGATCCAGTGCGGCTTCAGTCTGCCCCGGCTGGTGGGCGGGCTGATCTGGATCCTGCTGATCTCTCTGATCGTCCTGGGCCTGTCCGCGCTGCTGGGCTGGGTGGTGGCCCGCATCAGTCTGAAGCTGAAGAACAGGAGCTTCATCATCGTACTGCTGTCTCTGTTCTTTGTGGGCCTCTACTATGTGGTCTATTTCCGCATCATCAATCACCTGCCGGAGCTGATACAGAGCGTCATGCGCTACGGCGAGGACATCCGGGGCTCCTGGAATCCGGTCTATCTCTTCGGCCGGATGGGGGAGGGCGACTGGCTGGCCATGCTGATCTGGATCGCGGGCGTCTGCCTTCTGCTGGCGCTGATCTGGCTGGTGCTGCGGCGGAGCTTCCTGGCGGTGGCCACGGCCTCCGCCGGCGGAAAGAAGGCGATCTACCGGGAAAAGACGGCCCGCCAGGGCTCCGTCTCCGTGGCCCTGCTGCGGAAGGAGTGGTATCGCTTCAGCTCCAGCGCGGCCTATATGCTCAACTGCGGTCTGGGTCTGCTCTTCCTGCTGGGCCTGGGCGGCTACCTGCTGATCAAAGGCAGGGAGCTTTTGGTGCCCCTGTCGACGCTGCCCTTCCTGCAGGCGGACCCCGGCATCCTGCCGGTGCTGATCTGCACGGCCTGCTGTATGATGGGCTTTATGGTGGATATCACCGCGCCCTCCGTCTCCCTGGAGGGCCGCACCATCTGGCAGCTCCAGTCCCTGCCCGTCACCGCCTGGCAGGTGCTGCGCTCCAAGCTGCAGCTCCATCTGGGCCTGAGCATCGTCCCGACCCTGTTCTGCGTGATCGTGGCTGTGGCGCTGGTGCCGGCCACCCTGGCGCAAAAGCTGCTGATCGCGGCGATCGGCCTGCTCTTCATGCTCCTGATGGCCCTGCTGGGCCTGGCCCTGGGCGTGAAGATGCCAAACCTGAACTGGACCAACGAGGTGGTCCCCATCAAGCAGGGCGCGCCCGTGGCCATCACGATCATCAGCGGCATGGCCCTGGCCGCCGCCATCGGCGGTCTGTACTTCCTGGCCCGGAAGGTGATGGGCCCCACGGCCTATCTCAGCGTGGTCGCGCTGCTGCTCCTGGCCGCCAACGCCGCCATTTTCCTCTGGCTGCGGAACGCCGGCGCCAGACGCTTCGAGGAGCTGGGATGAATCCCCGGGAACCGACCCTTTGCCATACAAAGCCTTGCCCTTCCGCGGCTGCCGGGTGAACCCGGCAGCCGCGGAAGCGCTGCTCCGGGAAATTTCGGAGCTGCGGAGATGCCTTCCCCCGAGGGGGAAGGCTTTGCGGATGAGGGGACGTCCGACGACCGCTCCTTCCATTCAACGTGCAAAAACCTGCAACGCCCCTCATCCGTCATACGGCTTCCGTGAGACACCGTATGCCACCTTCCCCCGAGGGGGAAGGCTTTGCGGAGGAGGGGACGTCCGACGACCGCTCCTCCCATTCAACGTGCAAAAACCTGCAACGCCCCTCATCCGTCATCCGGCTTCCGTGAGACGCCGTATGCCACCTTCCCCCGAGGGGGAAGGCTTTGCGGAGAAAAGTCGCAGGGGCCGGACCGGAAACCTTGTCCCGTTTCCTTCGACAGATCCCGATTTGCGGCCGAAAAGCTGAAAAATGATTTGCGGCTGAAAAACGGAAAATAATTGTTGACAAACTGAGGCTTTTGATATATACTAACTAAGCTTTGAGCGCACGACCACGCCAAAGCCGAAGCGGGGCGGGATCACGCCGCCGCGGACAATGGAATACGGAGTGGTATCGAAGCGGTCATAACGAGCACGACTGGAAATCGTGTGTACGTCAAAAGCGTACCGAGGGTTCGAATCCCTCCCACTCCGCCATGAAAAAAGCGCTTTTTGTCTACCAGACAAAAGCGCTTTTTTCAACGAAATCCGTCCTTACGGACGGGTGAAATCCACCTTAGGTGGGTGAAATCGCGTTGCGGTGAAATCCCGCTAAAGCCGGGTGCAGGACGGATTTTATTTCACCGGGAGGCAAAGCCGAACGATTTCACCAAAGGCGTGAGCCGTTGATTTCACCGCGGCGGAAGCCGCGATTTCACCGTTGCTCTTTCACGTTTCATATGATATGATGTGTAAGAGGTGATACATATGGCTGAAAGCAAACTTGCTGCGCTCTCAATGGATTTTGCTGTTAAAGTACTCAGACTGTGTGACAGTATCAAAGGACATTATTCCCTTGTTAGTCAGTTGGAACGCTCCGCCACCAGTATCGGCGCAAACATTCGCGAGGCGAACTACGCGCACAGCAGACCGGATTTTATTGCAAAATTTCAAATTGCGCTGAAAGAATGCTATGAAACAGAATACTGGCTTGAATTGATGGAAAGGGCAGAGATTTGTAAAGATGAAACTGTTTCTGCTTTGCTTCATGATTGCGGCTCCATTCGCAGATTGCTTATTTCTTCAGTTAACACAGCCAAGCAGAATATGGTTTCTGATTGACAAATCGGAATCGATGGAGGTGTTTGCATGGAATTCAGAAGAGTCTTTGATACGATTCCTGAACAATTTGATCTGTTCAGGCCGAGATACAGTCCGGAATTATTTGAATATCTGATTCGTTATGCAAAAATCGGTCCTGAAAAAAGCGTTCTCGAGATTGGACCGGGTACAGGGCAGGCTACAGATCCGATCCTGCAGACAGGATGCGATTATCACGCCATAGAGCTCGGGAAACATCTCTATGCAAAAATGAAGGAAAAGTACGATCGGTTTGTGAACTTCAAGATTGTGAATGATGATTTCATCACACATGATTTTAAACAGCAGCGATTTGATTTGGTTTATTCTGCCGCAACCATTCAGTGGATTCCCGAAAAAATCGCTTTTGCAAAAACTTTTGAACTGCTGAAACCCGGTGGAATACTGGCTATGATGCTTACAAGGTCGGATTACAAAACGCCAAATGAGGAACTCTACGAGAAAATCCAGAAACTTTATGATCAATACTATAAACCGGAAATTCCTTATACACATGGCAGTTTCAAATATGAAAACGCACAAAACTATGGCTTTGCAGATTTCGAGAGACATGATTTTCAAGGGAGACGTGTAATGAATCCTGATGAATACGTTTCTTACTGCGGCACCCATTGTGATCATATCGTAATACCGGAGCCATATAAGACAGCTTTCTTTGAAGGCCTTCGGAATGTGGTCGTGGAAAATGGAGGTAAAGTAATATTTAACGATATTTATGTGCTTTATCTTACCCGTAAGCCGCAGTAATCATTTGTACTGACCAATTCCGGTTTGTCGAGCTGAGCGCGTGTATCATTTTGGCGCTTTTTCTATGGAATAGGTATCATTTTAGCGCTCTTTCACAAAGCGAAACTCCTGTCGCGCCAGCGGCAGGAGTTTTGCTTTGTATTTTTCATTCTTTGAAATATTAGTTGCAATCCCGCGGGTTTCCATGTATAATATATAAGATTTCTGCGAGAAATGTAGAGAAGACTATTCAGGAAAGAGAAGAACGAAATTGATGGATATTTTTGCGAAATGTGACAAGCAATCCACGGCCCGGGAGCTGATCAAGCTGGGCGTCTACCCCTATTTCCACGCGCTGGAATCCCGGCAGGACGTGGAGGTCATCATGGAGGGCAAGCGCCGGATCATGCTGGGCTCCAACAACTACCTGGGCCTGACGACCCACCCCGAGATCGTGGAGGCCGGCATCAAGGCCTTTGAACAGTATGGCTCCGGCTGCTCCGGCTCCCGCTTCCTCAACGGCACCCTGGAGATGCACCTGGAGCTGGAGGCGGAGCTGGCGAAGTTCCTCCGCAAGGAGATGGTCATCACCTTCTCCACGGGCTTCCAGTCCAACCTGGGCATCATTTCCGCCATCGTAGGCCCCCATGACTATGTGATCTGCGACCGGGAGAATCACGCCTCCATCTATGACGGCTGCAAGCTCAGCTACGGCAAGATGCTCCGCTACCGCCACGCGGACATGGAGGATCTGGAGCGCCAGCTCCAGAAGGTTCCCGAGAACCGGGGCTGCCTGATCGTCACCGACGGCGTGTTCTCCATGGGCGGCGACATCGCCAAGCTGCCCGAGATCGTGAAGTTGGCCAAGCAGTACGGCGCCGGCGTCATGGTGGACGACGCCCACGGCCTGGGCGTCATCGGCGAGGGCGGCCGCGGCACCGCCAGCTACTACGGCCTGGAGGATGAGGTGGACATCTACATGGGCACCTTCTCCAAGTCCCTGGCCTCCCTGGGCGGCTACTGCGCCACCTCCGAGCGCATCGGCTTCTATATCAAGCACGCCTCCCGGCCCTTCATCTTCTCCGCCTCCATGACCCCCGCCAACTGCGCCACCGCCCTGGCGGCCCTGCGGCATCTGGAGGCCCATCCCGAGATCGTGGATCGGCTGAAGGAGAACTCCTCCTACGCCCGGGAGTGCTTCCACAGGAAGGGCGTGCGCATCATCGAAGCCGAGACCCCCATCGTGCCCATCTATACCTACGAGGTCATGAACACCCTGGAAAAGGCCCGCATGGCCTACGACGCGGGGGTTTATGTAAACCCCGTCCTGCCCCCTGCCTGCGCCGAGGGGGAATGCCTGCTGCGGACCAGCTATATGGCCACCCACACCAAGGCCCTCATCGACGAGGCCACCGACATTCTTGCAAAGGTGTTGAAGGAAGATGCGTAGTACCGTTGCCATCGTCACCGGCGGCAGCTCCGGCATCGGCCTGGCCGCCGCCAGAGCCCTGCGGGACAAGGGCCTGTCCGTCTATATCCTCTCCCGCCGCCCCTTCACGGAGAAGGGACTGCACCATCTCTGCTGCGACGTGGCCGACGAGCGCCAGTGCGCCGAGGCTGTGGAGACGGTTCTGCGCAGAGAGGGGGACGTCGATCTGCTGGTGAACTGCGCGGGCTTCGGCATCTCCGGGGCGGTGGAGTTCACGAAGCTGGCGGACGCGAAAAAGCAGATGGAGGTCAACTTCTTCGGCGCGGTCAATATGACCAGGGCCGTGCTGACCTATATGCGGGAGCGGGGCAACGGGAAGATCGTCAACATCAGCTCCGTGGCAGCCCCGGCGGCCATCCCCTTCCAGGCCTACTATTCCGCCACCAAGGCGGCCATCAACGCCTGGACCGCAGCCCTGGCCAACGAGCTGCGGCCCTACGGGATCACGGTGACCGCCGTCCAGCCCGGCGACATCAAAACCGGCTTCACCGCCGCCCGGGAGAAGTCCGTGGAGGGCGATGAGGCCTACGGAGGGCGGATCTCCAAATCCGTGGCCAAGATGGAGCACGACGAGCAGAACGGCATGGACCCCGCCAAGGCCGGCGCCTACATCGCAAAGATCGCCCTGAAGGACCGTCCCAAGCCCCTCTACACCATCGGCTTCTCCTACAAGGCCGTCTGCGTCCTGCTGAAGCTCCTGCCCTGCCGCTTGTCCAACTGGCTGATCGGGAAGCTCTACGCCTGACCCCCGCCCGTAGGGGCGCACAGTGTGCGCCCGCCGCCCCCCGCCCGTAGGGACAAGCATTGCTTGTCCGCCGTACCCCGCCGCCCTCCCGCCTGTAGGGACAAGCATTGCTTGTCCGCCGTACCCCGCCCGGACGAGGGATCAGGGATTAAGGATTAGGGATTAAGGATCAGGGATTAAGGATTAGGGTGGGAAGAGAGATCAGGGATCAGGGCCCCCGCCCGTAGGGGCGCTCATTGAGCGCCCGCCGTCCTCCCGCCTGTAGCACGGGCTATCTGCCCGCCCGTAGGGGCGCACTTCCCATGCGCGGACGAGCAATGCTCGTCCCTACATCCCCTTATGTAGCGCGGGCTATCAGCCCGCCCGTAGCCCGCCGCCCTCCCGCCTGTAGGGACAAGCATTGCTTGTCCGCCGTCCCCCCGCCCGGACGAGGGATTAGGGATTAAGGATTAGGGATTAAGGATTAGGGTGGGAAGAGAGATCAGGGATCAGGGAGTCCCGCCCGTAGGGGCGCACTTCCCATGCGCGGACGAGCAATGCTCGTCCCTACATCCCCTTTTGTAGCGCGGGCTATCAGCCCGCCCGCAATCCCCCGCCTGTAGCGCGGGCTATCAGCCCGCCGTCCCCCCGCCCGGAGCGGTACGGCGACGAATAGCAGCTGAGCGAGAGCAGCGCCTGGAAAGAGGGCTTTACGTCAGATCGCTTCCCATCAAATTCGAGGGGCCGCAAAAGCTTCCCAGAAACAGAAACGGAAGGCCGGAAAACGGTCTTCCGTTTCTGCGTAATGGATGAAAAATCTGTTGCCTTTTTCTTTCTCCTGAGATAAAATATGAATGATAATTATGGATTCCGGTGATCGACTTTCTTCTGTTATCGCTTCGCAGGGGCGAAGGGCGGCGGAAATTGGAAACCGCGAATCCTGAAAGTATTTGCGTGCTGCTGGCGGCCAATGGCCGCCCCTGCGACGCAGGGGCGAAGGGCGGCGGGAATTGGAAACCGCGAATCCTGAAAGCATTTGCGTGTTGCTGGCGGCCAATGGCCGCCCCTACGACGCAGGGGCGAAGGGCGGCGGGAATTGGAAACCGCGAATCCTGAAAGCATATGCGTATTGCTGGCGGCCAATGGCCGCCCCTGCGACGCAGGGGCGAAGGGCGGCAGGGCTCCATCCCGGCACGCCATATCGCACCGATTACTTCTTACTTTTTCCTTTCCAGAGGTAAAACAATGCCTAATATTTTCGACTACTTACATTGGCGCGCCGACGTGCCGCTTTCCGCGTCTGCCTTCAACGACGTGGACAATCTGATCCTGTCCGAGCTGGTCTACACCGATTTCGCCGGGGTCGTTCCCGAGAACGGAAGCGCCGTATCCCTGGCGGAGGCCCGGGACCGCTTTTTCGAGCTCCACAGCCGGGCGGAGATCGACGCCCGCATGGAGTATTCCTACACGGCCCGTGCGCCGTACCTGATGGACGCCATGCTGGCGGGGGAGCGCTTCCGGGATCTGCGCCTGTGCTGCTACGAGGCGGTGACGGACAAGGAGGACGCGTCTCAGTTTGCCGCCGTGTGCTTCCTGCTGCCGGACGGGACCGCGTATGCGGCCTACCGGGGCACCGACGGCACCGTGGTGGGCTGGAAGGAGGATCTGATCCTCTCCTATCGCAGCGACACGGCGGGCCAGCTCCGGGCGGCCGACTATCTCAGCCTTGTGGCCGCGGTCACCGAGCTGCCCCTGCGGGCGGGAGGACATTCCAAGGGCGGCAATCTGGCCATCTACGCGGCGGCCCACAGCGCCGAAAGCATCCAGGATCGGCTGCTGACGGTCTGGTCCAACGACGGCCCCGGCTTTCGGGACGAGGTACGGACCCTGGAGGGCTATCGGCGTATCCAGCCCAAGTGCGTCTGCGTCGTGCCGGATACCTCTGTGATCGGCCTGCTGCTGGAGAGCGACTGCCGGCGGCGCATCGTCAAGAGCACAGCCTCCGGCCTGGTGCAGCATGACGGCTTCACCTGGGAATGCGGGCCCACCGCCTTTGTGGCGGCGGAGCTGACCCGCAAGGGAGCCTATTTTGAAAAGACCGTGGACAACTGGGTCGCCCGCCAGGACGACGCCACCCTTCGCTCTCTGGTGGATTCGATCTTCACTGTCTTCGAGGCCACAGGCGAGGAGACCTTCCACGCCATGACGGAGAAGAAAATGAAAACCGCCGAGATCCTGCTGGCGGCCTTCCGGGCCCTGCCCAAGGAAAAGCAGAAGGAGCTTCTGGCCGCCACCGGTAAGATCGTGACCAGCAGCGGCGCCTCCGTCAAGGAGCTGCTGGATAATTGAGCCTGCTTCCTTGAAGACAGTCTGACGACAAGCTTGTCATAATCAATTGTATACAATCTACATAAAAAACATGTTGAAAAATAATTGAGGAGTGTTTTTCAATAAATGTTCAGGAAAACTTTGTATACTTTGTAGATCGTATACAGCTCGGAATTCCGCGGCCTCCGGCGGCATACGCTGTCCGGGGGTGGTATCGAATGGGATTCCGAAGATTGCGGCTGCGGCTTCGATGGGGGCCCTTGAGACCCCGGACCCGGCTTCTGCTGCTGGCCCTGCTGCTGGGTCTGGTGCTGTACCTCCGCTTTGGCTGGCTGCCCACGGTGCGGGAGCTGGTGACGATGGAGGTGGACAACGAGACCTCCAACCTGATCAATGAGGCGGTGGACGCTTATTTGGACCGGGGCCAGATCCGCTATGACGATCTTGTGCGGCTGGAACGGGCCGCCGACGGCAGTGTGGCCGCCGCCCGGATCGACCTGGCGGCGGTGAACCGCATGAAGTCCGTGATCCTCCGGGAGCTGGACGAGCGGGTTCCGGTGCGGATCCGCGAACGGGTGGAGATCCCCCTGGGGAACGCGCTGTTTCCGGCTCTGCTCTCGGGCCGGGGCGGAAGCCTGCCGGTGCGGGTGGTCTCTCTGCGCTCCACCAACGCGGAGCTGGAGAGCGCGTTCACTGCCGCGGGCATCAATCAGACCCTCCACAGCCTGGCCCTCCGGGTGGAGGTGGAGCTGCTGCTTCTGACCCCCGCGGGCCTGCTTTCCAGACAGATCAGCGCCTCCGTGCCCGTGGCCCAGACCATCCTGCTGGGCGAGGTGCCGAGCGCCATTTTTCAGACCGACCCACCGTAGCGGCGCACAGCGTGCGCCACAAACCGACCCACCGCAGGGGCGCACAGCGTGCGCCACAAACCGCTATGCATACAGGAGATTGATCCTATGGAACCGAAAGAAGAAGTCTTACAGCTTACGCAAGCCCTCAACGAGGCCAATTACCGCTACTACGTTCTGGACAATCCGACCATGCCGGATTACGAGTACGACCGGCTGCTGCGGCGGCTGGAGGTGCTGGAGGCCGAACACCCGGAGCTGCTGGCCCCGGATTCTCCCACCCAGCGGGTGGGCGGCAAGGCGCTGAGCCAGTTTGAGAAGGTGGAGCACCCCGTTCCCCTGGAGAGCCTCCAGGACGTGTTCTCCCTGGAGGAGCTGGCGGAGTTCACCGACCGGGTCCGCCAGACCATTCCTGCCCCGGAATACACCGTGGAGCCCAAGGTGGACGGACTCTCCGTGGCCCTGGAGTATGTGGACGGGGTTTTCGTCCGGGGCGCCACCCGGGGCGACGGCCGCGTGGGGGAGGATGTGACGGAGAACCTCCGCACCATCCGCTCCATCCCCATGCGGCTGGAGAAGGCCCCCCATCGGCTCATCGTCCGGGGGGAGGTCTTCATGCCGAAGCAGGTCTTTGAACAGCTCAACGAGGCCCGGGAGGCGGCGGGGGAGGCGCTCTTTGCCAATCCCCGGAACGCCGCCGCCGGCTCCCTGCGTCAGCTGGATCCAAAGATCGCCGCCAAGCGGCAGCTGGACATCCTGATCTTCAACCTTCAGCTCTGCGAGGGCCGGAGCTTTGAAACGCATTCCGAGACCCTGGACTATCTGCGCTCTCTGAAATTCAAGGTGATTCCCTACGTCCTGTGCCGGGAGCGGGCGGAGATCGACGCCCGGATCGCCGCGGTGGACGAGAGCCGCTACGAGCTGGCCTATGACATCGACGGGGCCGTGGTGAAGCTGAACGATCTGGCGGGCCGGACGCTCCTGGGCTCCACGGCCAAATTCCCCCGCTGGGCCGCGGCATATAAATACCCGCCCGAGATCAAGGAAACCGTTCTGCGGCAGATCGTGGTCCAGGTGGGCCGCACGGGGGTTCTGACCCCCAAGGCCGTGGTGGACCCGGTCCGGCTGGCGGGCACCACCGTCACCAACGCCACCCTCCACAACCAGGACTTCATCAGCGAAAAGGACATCCGCGTGGGGGACACGGTCCGCATCCGCAAGGCCGGGGAGATCATCCCCGAGATCCTGGGGGTGGTTCCCGAAAAGCGGCCCGCCGACGCCGCGCCCTATTTCCTGCCCGCCCTCTGCCCCGTCTGCGGAGCTCCGGTGGAGCGGGACGCCGACGGAGCGGCCCTGCGCTGCACCGGCGCCGAGTGTCCGGCCCAGCTCAGCCGGAACATCGCCCACTTCGTCTCCCGGGACGCCATGGACATCGACGGCCTGGGCAGCGCCATTGTGGAGCAGCTCATCGCCGCGGGCCGGATCCAATCCCCGGCGGACCTCTATTATCTGACGCTGGACCAGCTGGCCTCCCTCTGGAAAAACGGCGATAAGGCGCCGAAGAAGCTCCTGGCCTCCATCGAGGCCAGCAAGGCCAACGACCTGTCCCGGCTGATCTACGCCCTGGGCATCCGCCAGGTGGGCGCCAAGGCGGGCAAGCTCCTGGCCCGGGCCTTTGGGGATCTGGACGCCCTGATGGCCGCCGACGAGGAACGGCTCACCCAGGTCCCGGACGTGGGGGAGATCACCGCCCGGAGCGTCGTCTCCTGGTTCCGGGCGCCCCAGAGCCGCCACATGATCGAACGGCTGCGGGCGGCGGGCGTCAACTTTGAGAGCAAAACGGAGATCACGGACCGGCGCTTCGAGGGCAAGACCTTCGTTCTCACCGGCGCTCTGACCCGCTTCACCCGGGAGGAGGCCGAGGAAAAGATCGAGCTCCTGGGGGGCAAGGCCAGCGGCTCGGTGTCGAAAAAGACCAGCTATGTGGTGGCGGGGGAAAACGCCGGCTCCAAGCTGAGAAAGGCCAATGAGCTGGGGATCCCGGTGCTGACGGAGGAGGAGTTCCTGGAGCTGCTGTCGTAGAGGACGGGAAAGCCCGCCGCGGAAGGTTTCCGCGGCGGGCTTTCAGACTGTCAAAAAAGACCGTAACCGTCAAAATCAAGCTTCCGTATTTGAACCCCGCGATTCCTGTTTCATTCCGCAAAGGGTCTGCGATCTTCTGTGCTGTTTGCGCAGAACCGGCTTGCTTCGCAAGGATTTTGAC
>JAFWPP010000018.1:0-7756 GCA_017509485.1 Oscillospiraceae bacterium
ATGGGCACCTATCGCTACTCCATCGGCACCAAGGAGACCTCCGGCGCCTTCTCGAATCGCTTGAACTCCATCTTCAAGGAGAGCGTCATCAGCTATGACTACGCCCAGAACATCGTGGTGGTGAAGACCCTCCCGACCCTGGCGCCCGCCGCGGGCCGCGCCATCGACGCCATGAACATGTCCGTGGTGGTGGGCACCCTGGCAGGCGACGACACCCTGCTGATCATCATGCGGGACGTCCAGTCCGCCATCGGCTTCTGCATCGAGATCAAGAAGCTGCTGGATTGATGCGCCACGATGATCCCCGCTTGTAGCGCGGGCTATCAGCCCGCCCGATACGCGCCACCGTAGGGGACGCTCTTACCCGTCAGGGTGAGCGTCCCGGCATTCGGAACGAATGCAATTTGCCGTAAGGCAAATCGGATCGTTTGCTTACGCAAACGACACATGCTTCGCATGCGCGGACGAGCAATGCTCGTCCCTACATCCCCTTTTGCAGCGCAGGCAATCAGCCCGCCCGTAGGGGCGCTCATTGAGCGCCCGAAGCCCCCCGCCCGGACGAGGGATTAGGGATTAAGGATCAGGGTGTGTTAAGAGGAAAGGGAGAAGAGGGCTTGCTTGGTTTCGATCAGCAATCAGAGTTGCATTATGAACAGTTTTGAAAAGTTGGTTTATTGGCAAAAGGCCAGACAATTGACAAAAGAGATTTATTCACTGACGTCACTTTTCCCAAAAGAAGAACAGTATGGATTGTCTGCTCAAATCAGAAGAGCTGCTGTCTCAATCTCTTCCAATATTGCAGAAGGATACGGCAGACAATATCGTGCGGATTACATCCATTTTTTGAATGTTTCCCGCGGTTCTTGTTATGAAGTAATGTCCCAGCTGCTGCTTTGCATCGATTTGGGTTTCATACAGGAACAACAGGCGAAGAAATCACAGGAACTGTGTGAAGAGATCGGAAAAATGTTGAATTCCGCAATTCAGTCCCTGCAGAATAAATAATTCGGGTTTAAGGATTCAGATGTGGAAACAGGAAAAAGAGCGGAGCGGCTGTAATCCCTTTACAAGCTTTGATAAAAATCGCTGTGAATTCCACGGTGGTATGTCTCTGAACCCTATACCCTGTCCCCACCTTAATCCCTAATCCTTAATCCCTAATCCCTATTCAAATTAAGGAGAATTTAACAGAATTCTATGAAACGTGTAGTCATGACCCCCAACCCCTACCGCGACCGGGATTTCTCCTGCGTGCGGGAGGCCAAGCGTATCCTGGAGGAGTCCGGCGTTGAGGTCAAGGTCTGTCTGGCCTTTGACGTGGATCCCAGCTTTATGCTCCCCGACACGGTGGAGCTGAGCGATCTGCAGACCGAGCTCAGGAGCGCCGACGCCCTGATCTGTTTCGGCGGTGACGGGACCATCCTCCACAGCTCCAAGCTGGCTATGCGCCGGGGGATCCCCATTCTGGGCGTCAACATCGGAACCGTGGGCTTTATGGCGGAGCTGGAATCCGGCGAGATGCGGCTGCTTGCCAAGCTGGCCACGGACGATTACCAGATCGACGAGCGCATGACCATCTACGTCCGGCTGATCCACGAGGGCCGGACCATCTATCGGGACACCGCCCTCAACGACGCGGTGATCACCAAGGGCGCCGTGGCCCGGGTCATCCAGACCGCCGTTTTTCTCGACGGCGTGGAGGCCATGAACTTCAACGGCGACGGGCTGATCGCCGCCACCCCCACGGGCTCCACGGCCTATTCCATGTCCGCCGGGGGACCGATCGTGGAGCCCCAGGCCGACAACATCATCCTGACGCCCATCTGCGCCCACAACCTGCAGCCCCGGAGCCTGATCGCCTCGCCCCAGCGCAAGGTGGAGATCCAGGTGGGCCGCATCAACCGCCGCAACGCCTTTTTGTCGGTGGACGGCGGCAAGGCCGTGCGGGTCTACACCGGCGACCGGATCCTGCTGGAGATGGGCAACCAGAAGACCATGCTCTTGAAATTAAAGAACACCACGTTCTTTGATATAGTGAAGTCGAAACTCAACCAGTGACCGAAAATGGAGAGAATAAACATGAAATCTCAGAGACAAACCAAAATTCTGGAAATCATCGCATCCAAGGACATCGAGACCCAGGAGCAGCTGCTGGAAGAGCTGCGCCAGGCCGGTTTCCACAGCACCCAGGCCACCATCTCCCGCGACATCAAGGAGCTCCGCATCCTCAAGGACCTGACCGCCATGGGCACCTATCGCTACTCCATCGGCACCAAGGAGACCTCCGGCGCCTTCTCGAATCGCTTGAACTCCATCTTCAAGGAGAGCGTCATCAGCTATGACTACGCCCAGAACATCGTGGTGGTGAAGACCCTCCCGACCCTGGCGCCCGCCGCGGGCCGCGCCATCGACGCCATGAACATGTCCGTGGTGGTGGGCACCCTGGCAGGCGACGACACCCTGCTGATCATCATGCGGGACGTCCAGTCCGCCATCGGCTTCTGCATCGAGATCAAGAAGCTGCTGGATTGATGCGCCACGATGATCCCCGCTTGTAGCGCGGGCTATCAGCCCGCCCGATACGCGCCACCGTAGGGGACGCTCTTACCCGTCAGGGTGAGCGTCCCGGCATTCGGAACGAATGCAATTTGCCGTAAGGCAAATCGGATCGTTTGCTTGCGCAAACGACGCATGCTTCGCATGCGCGGACGAGTAATGCTCGTCCCTACATCCCCTTTTGTAGCGCGGGCTATCAGCCCGCCCGTAGCGGCGCACAGTGTGCGCCACGATGATCCCCGCCTGTAGCGCGGGCTATCAGCCCGCCCGATACGCGCCACCGTAGGGGACGCTCTTACCCGTCAGGGTGAGCGTCCCGGCATTCGGAACGAATGCAATTTGCCGTAAGACAAATCGGATCGTTTGCTTGCGCAAACGACGCATGCTTCGCATGCGCGGACGAGCAATGCTCGTCCCTACATCCCCTTTTGTAGCGCGGGCTATCAGCCCGCCCGTAGGGACAAGCAATGCTTGTCCGCACCCTAATCCCTAATCCTTAATCCCTAATCCCTAAAACGGAGGTGGTCTCATGCTGACGCTGTTACACATCGAAAACATTGCCGTTATTGAGACCGCCGACATCGCCTTCGACCGGGGCTTCAACATCCTGACCGGCGAGACCGGCGCGGGAAAGTCCATCATCATCGACGCCATCTCCGCCATTTTGGGGGAGCGGGCCTACCGGGAGCTGATCCGCACCGGCGCGGACAGGGCCTTCGTCTCCGCCGTCTTCGACGGGGTGCCGGAGCTGCCCTGGTTCGCGGAATACGGCGTTCCCTGGGAGGACGAGCTGCTGATCCAGCGGGAGATCTTCCTGGACGGCCGGAACCTCTGTAGGGTCAACGGCCGGGGCGTGACCGTGGGGCAGCTCCGGGCGCTGGGCCGCCGTCTCATCACCATCCACGGGCAGCATGACTCCCAGCAGCTCTTCGACGAGCAGACCCATCTGGGCCTGCTGGACGCCTTCGCGGCGGACGGAGAACTGCTGGAGGCCTATCACCGGGCCTGGGAGAAGGTCCGCACCGCCAGGGCGGAGCTGGACCGGCTGAATCTGGACGAAAGCGAAAAGGCCCGCCGACAGGAAATGCTACAATTCCAAATCAAAGAGCTGGAACGGGCGGAGCTGAAGGCCGGGGAGGACGAGGCCCTGGAGCAGCGCCAGAGGCTGCTGATGAACGGGGAGAAGCTCAGCGCCGCTCTGAACGAGGCCGTGACCGCCCTCTTCGGCGACGAGGACCGCCAAGGCGCCGAGGAGCTGCTGGACGAGGCCCTTTCCGCGGTATCGGGGGCGCTGCGCTGGGACGATTCCCTGCGCGGTCCCTGTGACAGCCTGCGGGAGCTGCGCTTCGCCCTCAGCGACGCCGGTGAGATCCTGCGGGACCGCCGGGACAGCCTGGGGGACGCCGAAGCGGAGCTGGACGAGATCGGAGCCAGGCTGGATCTGATCCACAAGCTCCGCCGGAAATACGGCTCCAGCTGCGCGGAGATGCTGAAATACCTGGAAAAAGCGAAGGCGGAGCTGGACGATATCCTCTTCGCCGACGAGAAGCTGCGCCAGGCGGAGAAGCTCCACGAGGCCGCGGTCAGCGCCGCAAGGGAAAAGGCGCTGGAGCTGCGGGCTGTCCGGACCCAGGCTGCAAAGGAGCTGGAGACCCGGATCTGCCGGGAGCTCTCGGAGCTCAATATGCCGAAGGTGCGCTTTCTCTGCGATTTTGAAGAGACCGAGCTGGGCCCGGAGGGGATGGACGCCCTGCGTTTTTTGATGTCGGCCAATCTGGGCGAGGCCCTGAAGCCCCTGTCCAAGGTGGCCTCCGGCGGCGAGCTGGCCCGGATCATGCTGGCCATGAAGAACGTGATGGCCCGGCAGGACAGCGTTTCCACCCTGATCTTCGACGAGGTGGACGCCGGCGTATCGGGCCGGGCCGCCCAGAAGGTCGCAGAGAAGCTTCGCAAGGTTTCGGAGGGCCGTCAGGTCCTCTGCGTCACCCATCTGCCCCAGATCGCGGCGCTGGCGGAGCACCATCTGCTGATCGAGAAAAGCGAGCGCCGGGGCAGGACCTACACCGAGGTCGCCGTCCTGGACCGCCGGGGCCGCATCGACGAGCTGGCCCGCATGATCGGCGGCGCCGTCATTACCGAGACCACGCGCAGGAGCGCGGAAGAAATGCTTGCAGCTTCCGAATAGACAGGTGATAAGATGAAAAGAAAATCCGACAAAGGGCTGAATCCGTCGAAACGCTCCCTGGCCTTTCCGCTGACGGTCCTGCTTTCCTACGTCCTGCTGCTGATGATGTCCTACGGCTTTCCCGTTCTGGGGGACGACTGGGTCTTTCTCCCGGCCCTGGGGTCCAAGGCCTCGCTGCTGGAGCCCTTCCGCGCCGGCTGGGATACCGCCGCCCAACACTACATCACCACCAACGGACGACTGCTGGGAAATTTTATGGTGAAGTTCTGCTCCTATTCCAAGCTGCTGCGGGAGCTGATCCGCTGCGGGATCATCCTGGGCATCTGCCTCTGCGTGGATCGGCTCAGCGGCGACGGGAAGCAAAGGAGCGCTTTCTGTTATCTGATCGGCTTTACGCTGCTGGTGGCGATCCCCGCAAGGATCGCGGCGCAGACCTACGCCTGGAGCTCCGGCTTCTTCAACTATGTGCCCCCCACGCTGCTCTATCTGCTCTACGCCCGCTATGTCCGGGGGATCTTCTGCGGGGAAGGGCCGGAGAGCTCTCTGCTCCGCTGTCTGGGCCTCTTTCTGCTGGGCCTGGCCGGGTCCCTGTTCATGGAGAACCAGACCATCGGCTTCTGCCTGCTGTCGCTGGGGGTCTTCGCGGCGGATTGGATCCGCGGGAAGAAGCTGCGGCCCGAGCTGCTGCTGTGCTTCCTGGGCTCCGCCCTGGGCTGCTGCCTCATGTTCTGCGCGCCGGGCTATCACATGGTGGGCGAAGGGAACTACCGCAGTCTGCCCCAGGACCTTGCCGCGCTGATCCAGGTGGTCCAGGAAAATTTTGAAACCCTCTCCGGCTATCTGATCCGCGGCAACAGCCTTGTGATCCACCTGCTGTCCGTCTGCGGGGCGGCCCTCTGTCTGCGGCGATACCCCCGGGCAAGCCGGAGGCTTCGGCTGTTTTTGCTGTGCTCCATGGCGGTCTATCTCTGCTATCCCGTAATCTTCTACGCCCAGGACAAGCTTTTCAGCCGCTACCATTTCCTGCTGGACTTTGCCGCCACCCTGATCTACTTCCTGAACCTGTTCCTGACCGGCCTGCTGGTGCCGGAAAAGAAGACGGCGCGTTTTCCGCTGATCTTTTTCACCCTGTCCTTTGTGCTGTTCCTGTCGCCCCTGATGATCGTCCATCCCCTGGGCCCGCGGAACTGCTATTTCTTCGCGGTGCTGCTGATCGCCATGACCATGAATCTGCTGCGTCTGGCCCTGGGGGATCTGACGGCGCTGCGTCCGCTGCGGGCCGCGGTCTGTCTGGCCTGCTGCCTGGTGCTGCTGGGCAATCTCTGGGTCTATTACCGCAACGGCAGGACGGAGCAGCTGCGGAATCAGATCGTCGCCGAAGCCATGGAGCGGGGCGATACAAGCATCACCCTGCCAAGCTTCCCCTATCCGATCTATACCCATCGAGGCAATTCCAGCGCCATGACCTGGTACTATTACTATCAGAGCAAAGGCGACATCACCTTTGAATACCAATCCTACGGCGATTGGATATCCACACACTGAGCAAACAGGAGAAACATACCATGGGAATTTACGAAGAACTGGTCGCCCGGGGGCTGATCGCCCAGGTGACCAACGAGAACGAGATCCGCGAGATGATCAACGCAGGCAAGGCCACCTTCTACATCGGCTTTGACTGCACCGCCGACAGCCTCACCGCAGGGCACTTTATGGCCCTGACCCTGATGAAGCGCCTGCAGCTGGCGGGGAACAAGCCCATCGCCCTGATCGGCGGCGGCACCACCATGATCGGCGACCCCTCCGGCCGCAGCGACATGCGCAAGATGCTGACCAAGGAGGACATCGAGCACAACGCCGCCTGCTTCAAGCGGCAGATGGAGCGCTTCATCGAGTTCGGCGAAGGGAAAGCGCAGATGGTCAACAACGCCGACTGGCTGCTGGACCTCAATTATGTGGAGCTGCTGCGGGAGGTGGGCGCCTGCTTCTCCGTCAACAATATGCTGCGGGCCGAGTGCTACAAGCAGCGCATGGAGAAGGGCCTGTCCTTCCTGGAATTCAACTATATGATCATGCAGTCCTACGACTTTTACCATCTGTACAAGGCCTACGGCTGCAATATGCAGTTCGGCGGCGACGATCAGTGGTCCAATATGCTGGGCGGCACGGAGCTGATCCGCCGCAAGCTGGGCAAGGACGCCCACGCCATGACCATCACTCTGCTGACGGACTCCCAGGGCAAGAAGATGGGTAAGACCGCCGGCAACGCGGTCTGGCTGGACCCCAACAAGACCAGCCCCTTCGAGTTCTACCAGTACTGGCGCAACGTGGGGGACGCGGACGTGCTCAGGTGCATCCGAATGCTGACCTTCCTGCCTCTGGAGCAGATCGACGAGATGGACCGGTGGCAGGGCGAGCAGCTCAACCGGGCCAAGGAGATCCTTGCCTGGGAGCTGACGAAGATGGTTCACGGAGAGGCCGAGGCCGACAAGGCCCAGAACGCGGCCCGGGCCCTGTTTTCCGCCGGCGTGTCCGACGAGAATATGCCCACCACCGCCCTCAGCGAGGCGGATCTCAAGGACGGAAGCATCGACGTGATCAGCGTGCTCACCGCCTGCAAGCTGGCTGCCTCCCGTTCCGAGGCCCGGAAGCTGATCCAGGGCGGCGGCGTCACCGTCAACGACGAGAAGATCGCCGCCATCGACCGCAGCTACACCGCCGAGGAGCTGAAGGCCGGCCTGCATATCCGCAAGGGCAAAAAGGTGCATCATAAAGCGATCCTGCAATAAACGCCTTCCCCCTGGGGGGAAGGCGGCACGGCGGAGCCGTGACGGATGAGGGGCGTCCCGAAAAGAGAGACGTCCCCAAAGCCTTCCCCCTCGGGGGAAGGTGGCACGGCGAAGCCGTGACGGATGAGGGGCGTCCCGAAAAGAGAGACGTCCCCAAAGCCTTCCCCCTCGGGGGAAGGTGGCACGGCGAAGCCGTGACGGATGAGGGGCGTCCCGAAAAGAGAGA
>JAFWPP010000055.1:0-18285 GCA_017509485.1 Oscillospiraceae bacterium
AGAGAGAGAGAGAGAGAGAGAGCAAGCGGCGCACGGTGCAGCCGTACTTCCGTATACTTATCAGACGAAAGTAGACACGTCGCACGACGACGTGATACGTCCTGTATTGAGCGGAAAGAAACTGTACAGGCGCATAACTATTCGTTTGCGACTTCAATACCGGGTATGATAAAAAATGCAGAAGGCAAGATTAACGGAAAAACAACCTACGCGAGGATTACTATTCGCAGAAAGCAGGGTAAATTATGAAGATCGAATTGCATGAAATCCCCGTTCGAGATGTGGTAAACGGATATGTTGACAGCGCAGAAAACGGCGTTGTCGGATATGGCGGCAGACTGAACATTCGACCCGCATTTCAGCGCGAATTTATATATAAAGACAAACAGCGTGATGAAGTTATTCATACCGTTGTACGCAATTTCCCTTTGAATGTTATGTATTGGGTAAAGGGCGACGACGGCAATTTTGAAGTGTTGGACGGGCAGCAGCGTACGATTAGTATTTGCCAATATGTAACCGACGAGTTTTCTGTAATGCTTGACGGCATGCCGCGCAAGTTCGGGAACCTGACGGCGACGGAGCAAGACCAAATTTTAGACTATTCCTTGATGATTTATATTTGCGAGGGAACCGACAAAGAAAAACTTGATTGGTTCAAAATCATCAATATAGCGGGCGAGCAGCTAACAGCGCAAGAATTACGCAACGCTATCTATACGGGTGAATGGCTGACCGAAGCAAAGAAATATTTCAGCAAAACGCAATGCCCCGCCTATCAGATTGCAGGCGACTACTTGAACGGTTCCGCAATCCGGCAGAACTACCTTGAAACTGCTGTGAAATGGATTGCGGCGCGTGACGGTATCGAAATTGAAGATTATATGTCACAGCACCAACATGATACAAACTGCAATGAACTGTGGTTGTATTTTCAGGCCGTTATAAATTGGGTACAGGCGACGTTTCCGAAATATCGCGGCAAACTAATGAAAGGGCTTGATTGGGGGATTTACTATAACAAGTACGGCGCGGGCAAGTATGACCCGAAAACGCTTGAAGCTCATATCATAGAACTGTTAGACGATGAGGACGTTTCAAACCAAAAAGGCATTTACGAATATCTGCTTGACGGACAGGAACGGCATTTGAACATTCGTGCCTTTTCGCCAAAAATGGCGCGGATGGCATACGAACAGCAGAAAGGCATTTGTCCGAAATGCGGCAAGCATTTTGAAATTGAAGAAATGCAGGCTGACCATATTACACCGTGGAGCAAAGGCGGCAAAACGACAGCCGAAAACTGTCAAATGCTGTGTGCGGATTGCAACCGCCGCAAGAGCGATATATAATTTTTGTCGCTTATCGTCTGCTATCTTGTAGTTTCTGCTTGCAGATTTAAGCGACAAATAAGCGGCAAACAGGTATAAAGAAACGGCGGAAGTCCTTTATTTACAAGGATTTCCGCCGTTTTGAATACGCTCTTTCTCAGGAAATATGGCAATTCCTTACGAAGTGCCTCCCTCCGGAGTGCCTTTTGTATTGCGCCGCGCAGCGGCTCAAATTACTTCGCCTTCTTGGCGTCGTTGGCGGCCTTCTTGGCGGTCTCCACCAGGGTCTCGAAGGCCTTGGGGTCGGCGATGGCCATCTCGGACAGAGCCTTGCGGTTCATCTCGATGCCGGCCTGCTTCAGACCGTACATGAACCAGCTGTAGTTCATGCCGTAGGGCTTGACAGCCGCGGAGATACGGGTGATCCACAGACGGCGGAAATCACGCTTCTTCAGCTTGCGGCCGACATATGCATAGGTCTGGGACTTCTTGACGGCCTGCTTGGCCATCTTGAAGTGGGTGGACTTGGAGCCCCAGTAGGACTTGGCAAGCCGCAGGACCTTGTTTCTTCTCTTGCGCGTCATCATTGCGCCTTTTACACGTGCCATTTGTATATCCTCCTATCTCTTACTTGTAAGGAATCATCTTTTTGATGGCTTCCTGGTTGGTGACATCGGCGTAGGTGGTCGTGCGCAGACGACGGGTACGCTTGGTGTCCTTCTTGGTGAGGATATGGCTCTTGAACGCGTGTGCCCGCTTAACCTTACCGGTCTTGGTCAGGTTGAATCTCTTCTTGGCACCGCTGTGGGTCTTCAGTTTCGGCATAGTTGATTCTCCTTATCATGAATTGTTGACTTTTCGAATTGTCCGCGCGGACGGCGGAATCCCGTCCTACTTTTTGTTCTCCGCCTTGGGGGAGAGGAACATGAACATGAAGCGCCCCTCCAGCTTGGGGTTCTTTTCCATGTTGGCGACCTCGGAGCAGCCCTCCGCGAATTGGATGAGCAGCTCTTCACCGATGTTGGTGTGGGCCATCTCGCGGCCGCGGAAGCGGACGGAGACCTTGACCCGGTTGCCCTCCTTCAGGAACTTGCAGGCGCTCTTCATTTTTGTGTTGAGATCGTTGGTGTCGATGCCGGGAGACATGCGGATCTCCTTGATCTCCACCACGCGCTGGTTTTTACGGTTTTCCTTTTCCTTCTTCATCTGGTCGAAGCGGTACTTGCCGTAATCCATAATCTTGCAGACGGGCGGGTTGGCCGTGGGAGAGATCTTTACCAGATCCAGTTCCTGCTCGGCAGCCAGCTCCAGGGCGGCCTCGCTGGACATGATCCCCAGCTGCGCCCCGTCGGGCCCGATCACGCGGAGCTCCTTGTCCTGAATTTCTTCGTTGAGCTGATGAGTCATTTTCGCTGCTATGAAAAACACCTCCATAAAATACAACAAAAAGGCGGATGCCGACTGCACCCGCACAAACACCCGGACGACCCGGGAAGTACTGTGTTGACCTCTTTGCCATTGGCGGGAGGTGAGGCGGCGCAGGCAGCCTTCTTTGTTTTCGCGCCACTATTATATAGTCCCTCGCCCCGTTTGTCAAGAGGAAAAACAAAAAAATATTTATATCTGTTCCGTCGCCCGCAGGGGTCGATGCCTACATCGGCCCTGCCTGCCGATTTTTGCCTGCAAACGAGGGCGGATGTGGGCATCCGCCCCTACGAAGAAGGGGGCGACTGAACAGATACTAAAATTTTTGGGGAGCCGCGGCGCGGCTCCCCAAAAAGCTTATTTCGCCATGACCCGCTTCAGGGTGACGAAGCAGGGCAGGCCGTCCTCCTTGGGCTGCTGCACGTCGCCCTGGATCAGAGGCAGGCAGTAGTCGAAGAACTCCCGGGTCACGCCGTTGTGGGAGGTGGTGATCCACTCCAGGGGGACCTTCTTCTCGGTGTTGGCCTCCTGGGCCAGATCGAAGAGGGCGTATTCGCACTTGTAGCCGCCGACGCGGTTGCAGACGAAGCCCACCATCTTGCCGCTCTCTCCGGCCAGGGCGGACTCCATGGCAAACTTGCCGGCCTCAAAGCTCTCCTGCATGTCGGTGGCGGAGGCGCAGTGGGAGGCGCAGCGCTGGAGCAGGCTCAGCTCGATGCCCCGGACCTTGGCGCCGGTGGCGGCCTTGACGATGGCGGCCAGACGGGTGGCCAGGCCGCCCAGCTGGGCGTGGCCGAAGCCGTCGGTGCCGGAGGTCTTGGCCTCGGAGACGAAGGAGCCGTCCGCGTAGTGGATGCCCTCGGAGACGGCGATCAGCACGTCGTGCTTATCCTCGTAGACCCGCTTCACGTCGTTGATGAAGCTGTCCATGTCGAAGTCCACCTCGGGGAGGTAGATCAGATCGGGGCCCTCGCCCTTGAGGTTCGCCAGGGCGGCGGAGGCGGTGAGCCAGCCGGCGTGACGGCCCATGCACTCCACGATGGTGATCATGCCCACGTCGTAGACCTTGGTGTCCCGGTTGACCTCCATGATGGAGGTGGCGATGTACTTGGCGGCGGAGCCAAAGCCGGGGCAGTGGTCGGTGCCGGCCAGGTCGTTGTCAATGGTCTTGGGCACGCCGATGATGCGGCACTCGAAGTCGTTCTTGGCAAAGAAGCGGCTGATCTTGTTGCAGGTATCCATGGAGTCGTTGCCGCCGTTGTAGAAGAAATAGCGGATGTTGTACTTGCGGAAGATCTCCAGAATGCGCTTGAAATCGGTTTCGTCCGCGTCGGGGTCCGCGAGCTTGTAGCGGCAGGAGCCCAGCACGGAGGCCGGGGTATAGAGCATCTTCTCCAGCTCCTTGGGATCCTCCTCGTTCATGATGAACAGGCGGTCGTCCAGAACGCCCTTGATGCCGTGGTTGGCGCCGTAAACAGTGGTGATGTATTCGCTCTCCATGGCGGTCTTGATGACGCCGTAGGTGGACGCGTTGATGACGGCGGAGGGGCCGCCGGACTGGCCGATGAGCGCCGCGCCGATGAGGGGCTTGTTGGTCATAGTGTAGTTCCTCCAAAGAAAGAATTGTTATCCGGCCCTCACTTTACCACCATTTCCCCGGCTTGTCAATGAGAAAACAGAAAATTTACATTCAAAATGGGCAACAATCCCTTTACAGGCGGCGTTTTTTGCGATAGAATAAGAGTTGGCCCGATTGCGGCCTATGGATACTGATCAGGGAGGTTCTTCCATGACATACAACGAAACCAAAGAGCGCAAGGCCCGCAGCAAGCGGCGGTGGAATTTCATCGGCCTCGCCCTGCTGTGCCTGGGCATCAGCGCCCCGGTGGGCGTGGGCGTGCTGATCGCCAACGCCATGGACATTCTGCCCAACATCGGCGGCAGCGTGGACCTCAAAAAGTCCATTCAGGACCTGGATATCAGAGGCCCGGTGAACAAGCCCGTGGCCGAGGTGCCGGAGCAGAAGAAGCACGTCAACGGCATGCCGAAGCACGGGGCTCTGATCACCGCCATCGGCGCCATCGTGGCCGCCATGGGCGTGGTGGGCGCGGTCAGCTCCGGCCTGGAGATGCTGGACACCGGCTTCTCCTTCTCGGGTCTCATCACCCCGGTGGTCTCCCTCTGCATCGCCGCGGCGGGCCTGGTGGCCGGCATCTACGGCAACATCCGCAAGAAGAAGGCCCAGCGCTTTGAGAACTATCTGAAGCTCATCGGCGACAAGCAGGCCGTCCCCATCCACTATCTGGCGGACGTCATGGGCATCGACTACCACAAGGTCATCAAGGATCTGCGGGAGATGATCTCCCGGGGCATCCTCCAGCCCGCCTGGCTGGATCTGAAGACCTACCGGCTGATGATGACCGAGTACAGCGAAAGCCAGGCCGTGAAGCCCGAGGAGAAAAAGGAGGAGGCCATCCCCCGCAACGACCGCATCCTGCGGCAGATCCGGGCCGACAACGACCTGATCGCCGACGAGGAGGTCAGCCGGAAGATCAACCGCATCGAGGACCTGACCAAAAAAATCTTCGCCATTCTGGAGCAGCGGCCCGAGAAGGAGCCCCAACTCTACAACTTCATGAACTACTACCTGCCCACCACCCTGAAGGCCCTGGAGAGCTATGCCCGGCTGGAGGCCCAGGGGGTGGAGACCGCCTCCATCAAGGAGGCCAAGCAGAAGATCAATCACGCCCTGGACGAGCTGGCCGACGGCTACGAAAAGCAGCTGGACAAGCTCTTTGAGGACGACGTGGTGGATATCACCGCCGACATCGACGTGATGCGCAAGATGCTCCACAAGGACGGCCTGAAGGAGGACGAGATCGTCTCCGCCGTCACGGGAAATCTGAAATGAGCCCCCCCGACAATTCTCAATTCTCAATTCTGAATCCTCAATTTTCCCTCCCTCCCGCCTGGGACGCCCTGCTGTCCCGGCCCTTTGCCCGGGAGCCCCACCGCCGGACCCTGGCGGCGGCGGAGGCCGCGGCGGAGCTGGAGACCGTC
Source organism: Oscillospiraceae bacterium (assembly GCA_017509485.1). Taxonomy (GTDB): domain Bacteria; phylum Bacillota; class Clostridia; order Oscillospirales; family Oscillospiraceae; genus JAFRPC01. Next base: position 5,817 of record JAFWPP010000055.1, read on the forward strand.
TATCCGCCCCGGGCTGACTGGTTTGCCGCCCTCCGGCTGACCCCGCCGGAGCGGGTCCGGGTGGTGATCCTGGGCCAGGACCCCTATCATGAACCGGACCAGGCCATGGGTCTGGCCTTCTCGGTGCGCCCCGGCGTGAAGCTGCCCCCCTCCCTGCGGAATATTTACAGGGAGCTGGAGACCGACCTGGGCCGCCCCGCCCCGGAAACCGGCGATCTGAGCCCCTGGGCCGCCCAGGGCGTCCTGCTGCTGAACACGGTGCTGACCGTGGCGGCGGGTCGGGCCAACAGCCATAAGAACCTGGGCTGGCAGGCTCTGACGACCGAGATCCTGGCCGCCGTCTCCCGCCTCCCCCAGCCCATCGCCTTCGTCCTCTGGGGCGCTCCCGCCCAAAAAGCCTACGCCACCGCCGTAGGGGCGGCCATTGGCCGCCAGCCCGAGGCAGACGCTTCCGACGAGGCATCAGGCATACTTCTTGACTCTGAAGAGTTCAGGCATCAGGCATCAGAAGCGCCTGCAGCGGCCCACAGTGTGCGCCGCGCCGTCCCCGGCTCCGAAGAGGCAGCAGGGGACGGGGGATGCGGATTCTTCGCTTCGCTCAGAATGACAGAATTGGGGGACGATTCCTGTCCCTTGTCACCTGTCACCTGTCCGCCGCCTCGCCTGATCCTCAGCGCCCCCCATCCCAGCCCCCTGTCCGCCTATCGGGGCTTTTTCGGCAGCAAGCCCTTTTCGCGGATCAACGCCTTCCTCGCCGCCCACGGCGAAGCCCCCATCGACTGGACCGCTCCAAAGCCTTCCCTTTGAGGGGAAGGCTTCCCGAAAGGATGGCCTCATGAAACGTCTGCTTGCCTGCCTCGCTTTGCTCTGTCTGATTTTGGCCGCCTGCGGGGAAAAAGCCCCCGCCCTGACCGGCGCCTGGGTCAACGAAGGCCAATACACCGAGGGCCGGGACTTTGTGGAGACCCTGATCCTCCGGGAGGACGGCACGGCCACGGTGGATCTGCAATACCGGGGCAAGCCCTACGCCACCCTGGAGGGCCGCTGGAGCACGGAGGGGAACAAACTCTCCGTCGATTTTACCGATCCGAACACGAAGGACCGCGTCTACACCTACGCCCTCACGGAAAGCACCCTCACCCTGACCGGCAGCGGCAAGGAGGTCGTCTATCAGCGGGGACAATAGGGCCGAAGCGCGTAGATCGGGATTTGTAGGGATGTTGCGAAAATGCCCGTAGGGGCCGATGCCCACATCGGCCCTTTCCCGTATCGGTGTGAGGGCCGATGTGGGCATCGGCCCCTACGAAAGAAAGATCCCTACAAATCCGAATTTGCTGATCATGTAATAAATCATCATAAGGAGACAAACACCATGAAGCAAACCATCCTGCGCAAGTATGCCCGCCTCATCGCCCGGGTCGGCGTCAACATCCAGAAGGGCCAGGACGTTATCATCAACTGCGATCTGGACCAGCCCAAGTTTGTGGAGCTGCTGGTGGACGAATGCTACAAGGCCGGGGCCAAAAAGGTCACGGTGGACTTCAATTACCAGCCTCTGACCAAGCTCCACTACCGCCATCGCAGCGTCACCAGCCTGTCCAAGGTAGAGGAGTGGGAAAAGGCCCGGCTCCAGCATTACGTGGATACCCTGCCCTGCCGGATCTACCTGGCCTCCGAGGACCCCGACGGTCTCAAGGGAATCAACCAGGAGAAGATGGCCAAGGCCGGCAAAAAGCGCTATCCCATCATCAAGCCCTACCGGGACCAAATGGACAACAAGTATCAATGGTGCATCGCCGCGGTGCCCGGTCCCGCCTGGGCCAAGAAGCTCTTCCCCACGCTGTCCAGGAGCCGCGCCATGGAGAAGCTGTGGGAGGCCATTCTCTTCACCTCCCGGGTCACCGAGGACCCCGTGGCCGCCTGGGACGCCCACAACCAGGATCTGCACGACCGCTGCGCCTATCTCAACAGCCTGGGCATTGCCGAGCTCCGCTACAAGGGTGAGAACGGCACCGACCTCACCGTGGGCATGATCCCCGAGGCCGAGTTCAAGGGCGGCGGCGACCGCACCCTGAGCGGCGTCTTCTTCAATCCCAACATCCCCACCGAGGAATGCTTCATCTCCCCCATGCGGGGCAAGGCCGAGGGCATCGTCTACGCCACCAAGCCCCTGTCCTACCAGGGCCAGCTGATCGAGAATTTCTCCCTGCGCTTCGAGAACGGCAAGGCCGTGGAGGTCCACGCCGAGCGCAACGAGGAGCTGCTGAAGAAGATGGTCACCATGGACGAGGGCGCCGCCTTCCTGGGCGAGTGCGCGCTGGTGCCCGTGGATTCCCCCATCTCCGAGTCCGGCCTGCTGTTCTATGAAACCCTCTTTGACGAAAACGCCGCCTGCCATCTGGCCATGGGCCGGGGCTTCGCCGACACCATCAAGGACTTCGAGAGCAAGAGCCTGGAGGAGTGCCGGGAGCTGGGCATCAACGACTCCATGATCCACGTGGACTTCATGATCGGCTACGAGGGCCTGGACATCGACGCCGTCACCCGGGACGGCAGGACCGTGCCCATCTTCCGCAAGGGCCGCTGGGCCTTCTGATCCCGCCCGGGACGCCCCCGCCTGTAGGGACGGCACCTTGCCGTCCGCCTTCCCGCACGGGGGATAACGCAAAACGCCGAATATCTCCTGGAAGTAAAAACGATACCTTGTCCTGCTTCAGGGCAAGGTATCGTTTTCTGATATTGTGACCAGCAGCATACAGCCCTCTTCCTGAGGGCCCTCCGGGAGGAAGACGCGGTAGTCCCGCTCCAGGCCGAAGAAGGCGGCGCGGCCCTCATAGAAGCCCTCCTCTTTCCATTGGTCGGTGATGTCCAGGCTGCAGCCTTCGCCGCTGGCCCGGTCGGTGACCCGGAGCAGGACCCGGCCCTCCTGCCGCTGCAGGGCGTAGTCCCAGCCCAGACGATCGCCGTTGACGTATTCGCCATCCGGCGTGCCGGGGACGGGCGGCTCCGTGAACGGCGGGATGGGCTCCGTGACCGGCGGGATGGGCTCCGTGACCGGGGGAAGCGGGTCTGTGCCCGGCATGGTGGAATCCGTGATCCCTTCCACGGGCTTCGTGCCTGCTGTCTCCGTGACCGTATCGGAGGCGGCGCGCTCCGTCCCGGTGGGCAGGGGCTCGGGCCGACTTTGCTCCAGCAGCCGCAGCCCCGCCAGGCTCACCAGCACCATCACGGCGGCAATGGCCGCCGGGGCCCAGCGCCGCCGGAGGGGGATGGGCCGGGGAGCCGCTTCCGGGGGCCGCTCCCTCTGCTCCAGCTCCAAAAGCCGCCGGGTGAAGTCCTCCGAGGGCTGCACGCCGTCGAAATATCCCTTGATCTTTTGCTTTTCGTCAGCCACGGTCTTCCCCTCCCAACAATTGCTTCAGCTGTTTTCTGGCCCGGTCCAGCCGGGTGCGGACGGTGGTCTGGGTCAGCCCCAGACATTGGGCAATGCGCTTTACGGGGTAGTCCTCATAATAGAAGAGATACACCACGCCCCGGTATTTGGGGTCCAGGGCCTGCAGGGCCCGCTGCACCTCCAGCCGGGTGTCCGGGTCCTCCGCCGGGGCGGCGAAGCGCTCCGCCTCCTCCAGGGCCCGGTTCCGCCGACGGGCGGCGCTTTTCAGCAGGTCCCTGCACTGGTTGGCCACGGCGGTCATGAGATAGCGCCGGGCCTCCTCCGGGCTGTCGAAGCTCCTGCCGCCGCGGAGGTATTTCAGAAAGGCCTCCTGCACCGCGTCCTCCGCGTCCTCCCGGATGCCGGTGTAGCTCACAGCCAGCCGAAACAGGGACGGGCTCAGCTCCCGCACCAGCTGTTCAAATTCCAATTCCATGGGTCTGTATCTCCTCGCTCGTCCGATAAATCGCCCCTTGATTATAACGGTTCGCGTTTCCGTTTTCAAGCTTGATTATTTATACAACGATCCAGCAGGACGAAAGGTCACAGGTATGAGAAAAATAAATTTTTTCCGCTCCCTGTGACCTTTTTCATCCCTGTCTCGTTATACAGGCAGAAAGCAAACAGCGCTGCGCTGTGCTTCCGAAAAAAATCAAGGAGGAAAAAACAATGAAAAAAATCTCTGTGAAGCTTGGGGCGCTGCTGATGGCGGCGCTGTTGACCATGGGCCTGGTAAGCGGGGCATTCGCGGCCTATGGCTTTGACGACGTGCCGGAGGACGCCTGGTACGCGGACGCCGTCTGCCGGGTCAGCCAGATGGGTTACATGAACGGGGTGGGCGGCCAACGCTTTGCTCCCAAGGCGTCCATGACCCGGGCCATGTTCGTCACCGCCCTCTACCGAATGGCGGCGCTCTGGACGGAGCTGCCCGCCGAGACGCCCGCCGCCGACTTTGCCGACGTGGCCGCGACAGCCTGGTACGCCAAGCCCGTGGCCTGGGCCGCGTCCCAGGGCATCGTCGCCGGACGGGGGGACGGGCGCTTTGACCCTAAGGCCCCCATTTCCCGGCAGGAGATGGCCGTGATGCTGCTGCGCTTCGCCCAGGCGGTGAAGCCGGAGCTGGTGACGGACGACAACGTCATCGAGCGGGCCTTTTCCGACATAGAACAGGTTTCCCCCTATGCCCAGGACGCCGTAGTCTTCTGCGCCCACCGGGGCTTCTTCGCCGGAGACGCCGCCGGACGCTGCCTGCCCAAAAAGACCGCCACCCGGGCCGAGACCGCCCAGGTGCTGATGGTGCTGGCGTGGCAGATTGTCCCCGCACCCGCAGCGGGATAGTCCCTTCTCGTCGGCCGGGAAGTCCGCGCGGAGGCTGCGGACGCCATCGACTGCCTGCCGGAATCCGAAAGCTGAGCAAAACGACAGTCACCCCGGAGCGGTTCGTGTTGAACCGCTCCGGGGCGACTTTTCTTCTTTTTTATGATCCAATTCGCAGAATTGGATCATTCCGCCATTTTCAATTTTCAATTCTCAATTTTCAATTCGCCCCGGGCGGGATGTGGCGGTCAATGACCGCCGCTACGGCGGGGTACAGCGGGCGGGGCGGGGGAGCGCGGACGGCTGAGAGCCGTCCCTACGGGCTGGTACGGGCGGGGGACGGCGGACAAGCAATGCTTGTCCCTACAGGCGGGGCTTATCCCTTGGGCTTCCGGTTGTGGTAGTAGCGCCGCTTGTTGTTTTTCTTGCCCTCGGGCTTGGGGGCGGGCTGGTCCTCGGGGCGCTTCTCCGGGACGGGGCGCTTGGGCTGCTCCGGCAGGGGAAGCTTGGGCTCGTGCTTGCCCTGCTGCTGACGGCGGCGCTGCTGGCGGGAGGGCTGTTTTTCCGCGGTCTCCGCCTTTTCGACGCGCTCCGGCTTTTCGGCCTTGGCCGCTTTTTCGCCCTGGTCGGCGGGCTTATCGCCCCGGCGGTTCTTCCCCCGGCGGCTGCCTTCGGCCTGCTTCTCCTGGGCGGGCTTCTCGGATTTCTCCGCTTTCTCCTGCTTGTCCGGCTCCGGCTGCTCAGCCTTCCGCTCCCGGCGCTGGCGGTGGGTGTTCTTCTGCTCCGGCTCCCGGGCCGGCTGCTCCGGCTGCGTCTCCTCGGAGTCCTGCGGCTTCTCCGCTGCCTCCTCGGGATCCACCGTCAGGCGGTGGTCCAGGAAGGGCCGCCGCTCCAAAAAGCGCTCGTTATCCCGGTTTCCGGAGATCGGAGCCAGGTTTTCCGGGATGGGCGGGTCGTTTTTCTTGGGCTTTCCGCTGCGCAGGATGAAAATCTCATCGTTGCGGTAGCAGTGGATCTCGTCCTCGTCCTTTTCCATGCGGACGTTGACGCTCTGCTTCATCAGATTGACGCCGGTGACCGTGCCCCGGCCGTCGGGGGTATCCACGAAGGACTCCGCCTTGGGGCTGGTCCGGATCAGGTCCTCATAGGCCTCCTGCTCGTATTTCAGACAGCACATCAGGCGGCCGCAGGTGCCGGAAATCTTGGTGGGATTCAGGCTCAGGTTCTGGGTCTTGGCCATCTTGATGGAGACGGGCTGGAAGTCGTCCAGGAAGCTGGCGCAGCAGAAGGGTCTGCCGCAGATGCCCAGGCCGCCCAGCATCTTGGCCTTGTCCCGGACGCCGATCTGCCGCAGCTCGATGCGGGTGTGGAAGTTGAAGGCCAGGATCTTCACCAGCTCCCGGAAGTCCACCCGGGCGTCGGCGGTGAAGAAGAACAGCAGCTTGCTGCCGTCAAAGGCGCATTCGGTGGAGACCAGCTGCATATCCAGGCCCAGGTCCTCGATCTTCCGCTGGCAGAAGGCGTAGGCCTCCTTCTCCCGCCTCTCGTTTTCCTCCTTGATCCGTTCGTCGATGGGGGTGGCCACCCGCAGGACCCGGCGCAGGGGCTGCACCAGCTCCCGGCGGGCGACGCGGTGGTTGCCGATGACGCAGTAGCCGTACTCCGCGCCCCGGGAGGTGTCCAGGATCACATGGTCGCCGTTTTTCAGCTCCAGCTTGCCGGGGTCGAAGAAATAGATCTTGCTGCCGGGCCGGAACTGCACGTCGCAGACCGGGACCCGCTCGTTGGGGTCCGCCTCCGGCGGGGCGGGCAGGGCCGCGGAGGGCTCCGCGACAGGCGCGCTCAGCTTCGGCGCCTGCTTCTTGGCGGAGACGGCGGTGAGGGCCGGACGGGGCTCGTTTACGCTGACGGGAGCTTCCTGCTCCCGAATCTCTTCATGTTCGTGTTCCATAGTTGTTCCTTATTACTTCATACAATTTCCTGTTTCGTTGCGGGATGGCCGGGGGATTGCCGGCGAGGCGGGCCGGGCTTATTCCGCCAGCCAGACCTGGAGCGCGCCGCAGACGGCGCCGGGACTGACGTTGCCCTGGAGCAGCTCCACGGCCCTCCGCAGGCTTTGCAGGGCCCGCAGGCTTTCGGCGGAGGTGCGGCTGCGGCCGATGCGCTCGGCCGCCTCCCAGCGTCCCGGCTGGCCGGCCCGGACCGCCAGGGCCCGGCTCAGAAGCTCCGCCCACTGGTTCAGCAGGGAGATCAGCTCGTCCCGCTTCTTCCGCTCCAGAGGGACCAGCAGCTCCGTGAGTCCCAGCCGATCCCGGCGGGCGAAGCTGTCGGCAAAGGCCCGGGTCTCCGGGGAAAGGCCCTCTCCGGCGGCCAGCAGGGCTTCCGCCTGGCCCAAATACCCCTCGGAGCGCTGCCAGGCCGCGGTCAGCGCGGCCCGCTCCTGCTCGGGGTGCCGCCGGGCCAGGGCCGCCACGCCCTCGGCCTCCCGCAGGGGCGACAGGCGCAGGAGAACGGCCCGGGAGCGGATCGTGGGCAGCAGCCGCTCCGCCGCCTCCGTCAGCAGCAGGAAGGCCGCGTACGGGGGAGGCTCCTCGATGACCTTCAGCAGAGCGTTCTGCGCCGCAGGGTTCATGTCCGCCGCCCGGGGAAAGAGGTAGACCTTCCGGCGGCCCTCGTTGGGCTTGATCCAGACATCGGCCCGGGCCTTGCGGATCTGGTCCACGGTGACGGTCTTTTTGGCGGGATCGTCCACGGTGATGACGTCCGGGTGGACGCCGTCCAGGACCTTGCGGCACTGGAGACAGCTCCCGCAGGGCCGCTTGGCCCCGGCGGTACACTCCATGGCGGCGGCCAGGATGCGGGCCAGGCTGCGCTTGCCGCTGCCGGCGGGTCCGGCGATCAGATAGCAATGGGAGAGCTTGTCCGCGGCGAAGGCCGCGGCCAGGCCGGACTTGAGCCGTTCGTTGCCAAGCAGCGTCTCCATGCCCACACCCCCATAGTTTTCCTGATTGTATATAATAACACAAATAAATAGGATATGCAAGTATTTTTCCGTCGTTGCCTTTTGTATTCCGATATGATATAATAGCAAATGGAGGTGTTCCGGATGAAGCCTTATGTCGCCGTGGTCGGCGGAATCAACATCGATATCTGCGGCAAGGCCTTTGGGCCCCTGATCCCGCGGGATTCCAACCCCGGGCAGGTGCGCCGCTCCGTGGGCGGCGTGGGCCGGAACGTGGCCCACAACCTGGCCCTGCTGGGAGCGCGGGTCTGCCTGCTGACGGCCCTGGCGGGGGACGCCTGGGAGGAGACGATCCGCGGCGCCTGTGAGGCCGCGGGCATTGATCTTTCCCACGCCCGCCCCGTCCCCAAAGGGACCACCTCCTGCTATCTGGCCATCGAAGGCCCCGAGGGGGACATGGCGCTGGCCCTCTGCGACAACGCCCTGGCCGCCGAAATCACACCCGATTACCTGTCAACACAGCTGGCGCTGCTGAACGGCGCGGCGGCGGTGGTGCTGGACGCCAACCTGACCCGGGAGGCCATTGGGTTTTTAGCCGGGCAGGTCACGGCCCCTCTCTTCGCGGACCCGGTCTCCGTCAGCAAGGCGGAGAAGCTTCGGCCCGTGCTGGGCAGGCTCCACACCCTCAAGCCCAACCGCATCGAAGCGGAGCTGCTCTCCGGCATCGCCATCACGGACCGGCTCAGTCTGGAGCTGGCGGCCTCCAAGCTGCTGCGCTCGGGCTTGCAGCGGGTCTGCATCTCCCTGGGCAGCAAGGGCGTCTACTGCGCCTGGGACACGGCGCGCTGCCTGATGCCCTGTCCCGAGACCCGGCTGGTGAACGCCAGCGGCGGCGGCGACGCCATGATGGCGGGCTTCGTCCGGGCCTTTTTGGACGGCCTCTCCCTGGAGGCCTCCGCCCGCTTCGCCTTGGCCTGCAGCTCCCTGGCCGTCGAGAGCGCTGAAACCGTCAACCCGGAGCTCTGTTATGACACCGTAGTACAAAAAATAATGAATAGTTCGGTATTTTTCAAATCTCCGATTTGAAAAATGAATTAAAATTGAAGCGACATCTCAACTATTCACGATTCACTCTTATCTATTCACTCGAAAAGGAGAATCGATCCATGAATCTGAACGCCTATTTAGACATTCATCCCGAGGTGGCCGCGGCTGTAGCCGCAGGGAAGCCCGTAGTGGCCCTGGAATCCACCATCATCTCCCACGGCATGCCCTATCCCCAGAACGTGGAAACCGCCCTCAACGTGGAAAGGGTGATCCGGGAGAACGGCGCCGTGCCCGCCACCATCGCCATCCTGGGGGGCCGCCTGAAGGCCGGCCTGACCCCGGAGCAGATCGAATACCTGGGCAAAGCCGGGTCTGCCGTCACCAAGGCCAGCCGCCGGGATCTGCCCGTGATCGTGGCCAAGGGCATGGACGGGGCCACCACCGTCACCACCACCATGATGATCGCCCACATGGCGGGCATCCAAATCTTCGCCACCGGCGGCATCGGCGGCGTGCACCGAGGCGCCGAGACCACCATGGACATCTCTGCCGACCTGGAGGAGCTGGCCAACACCCCCGTGATGGTGGTCTGCGCCGGGGCCAAGTCCATTCTGGACTTAGGGCTGACCCTGGAATATCTGGAGACCCACGGCGTGCCCGTGCTGGGCTACGGCACCAAGGAGCTGCCCGCCTTCTACACCCGCCGCAGCGGCTTCGAGGTGGACTACCGGGTGGACAGCCCGGAGGAGCTGGCGAAGATCTTCAAGGTCCAGCGGGATCTGGGGCTCAAGGGCGGCGTCCTGGTGACGAATCCCATCCCCGAGCAGTACGCCATGGACTTTGACGTCATCAACAAGGCCATCGACGAGGCCATCGCCGACTCCGTCCGGGATGGGATCAAGGGCAAAGCCACGACCCCCTACCTGCTGGCCAAGGTCAAGGAGCTCACCGGCGGCGACAGCCTCGCCTCCAACATCCAGCTCGTCTACAACAACGCCGCCCTGGCCGCGAAGACCGCCGCCGCCTATTGCAGACTGTAACCGGTGAATAGCCGTAGGGGCCGATGCCCACATCGGCCCTCCGTATCATTCTGGGAAAAGGGCCGATGTGGGCATCGGCCCCTACATTCACAAAACTATCTGAAATCTAACAGAGGGAGAATACTGCCATGACCACCCAAGAAGCCCTGAACACCTACCGTGAAAAGATCGCCCAGATGAAGGCCCTGCACCACGCCATGGGCGTGATGCACTATGACGGCGCCACGGCGGCGCCGGTGGAATCCGCCGAGGGCCGCGGCAAGACCCTGGCCTATCTCTCCGGCTGCGCCTACGAGATCGAGACCGCCCCCGCCCTGCTGGAGGCCGTTGGTTTTCTGAACGCGCACGCAGACGAGCTCAGCCCCCGGGACCGCCGGGAGATCCAGCTCTTCCTGCGGGAGAACGAATACACCGCCTCCATTCCCCAGGAGGAGTACGTGGGCTACGTCACCCTGCTGAACAAGGCCGACGCCGTGTGGCACAAGGCCAAGCAGGACAGCGACTTCGCCTCCTTCGCCCCCATCATCCGGGACATCTTCGCCACCAACGTCCGCTTCGCCAAATACTATAAGCCGGACCAGGCCCCCTACGACACCCAGCTCAGCCGCTACGAGCGGGGCCTCACCATGAAGAAGACCGACGCCTTTTTCAACGCCCTCAAGGAACGGATCGTGCCCCTGCTGAAAAAGGTCATGGCAAAGCCGCAGGTGGACGACAGCTTCATCTGGGGCAAGCGCTATCCCATCGAGGCCCAAAAGCAGTTCTCCGACTACCTGATGGACGTGATCACCATCGACCGCAAGCGCTGCTCCATCGGCGAGACCGAGCATCCCTTCACCACCATGTTCAACAAGAAGGACGTGCGCATCACCACCCACTACCACGAGCAAACCCCCGTCTATTCCATGTACTCGGTGATCCACGAGGGCGGCCACGCCCTTTATGAGCTCCATTCCGCCGACGAGCTGGAGGGGACCCTGCTGCGGGGCGGCGTGTCCATGTCCATGCACGAGAGTCAATCCCGTTTCTTGGAGAACTACATCGGCCGCAGCAAGCCCTTTATCGAGCTGATCTTCCCCAGGATGCGGGAGCTCTTCCCGGAGCAGCTGGCGGGCGTCACCGCCGAGCAGATGTACCTGGCCGTCAACAAGGCCGAGCCCAGCCTGATCCGCACGGAGGCCGACGAGCTGACCTACGCCCTGCACGTGCTGGTCCGCTACGAGATCGAAAAGGGCCTCTTCGACGGCTCCATCGCCGTGGAGGAGCTGCCCGGGATCTGGAACGCCAAATACAAGGAATACCTGGGCATTGAGGTGCCCGACGACAAGCGGGGCGTGCTCCAGGACAGCCACTGGTCCGGCGGCAACGTGGGCTACTTCCCCTCCTACGCGCTGGGCTCCGCCTACGGCGCCCAGATGCTGGCGAAGATGAAGCAGACCGTGGACGTGGAGGCGGCCATCCGCTCCGGCGACCTGCGGCCCGTCACCGGCTGGCTGGAGGAGCATATCTGGAAGTACGGCAAGCTCTATGACCCCATGGAGCTGCTGGAAAGGGCCGTCGGCGCACCCTTCGATCCGAGATACTTCACCGACTACCTGGAGGAAAAGTTCAGCAAAATCTACGGACTGTAAGCGAAACGCAACATCGGATTTGGCGGGATGCCTTCCCCCTCGGGGGAAGGCTTTGCGGAGAGCAATCACCGTAGGGACAGAACTCGAAGTGTCACGAAGTATGCCCACATCGGCCCTTTCCCCGGACGATACGGAGGGCCGATGTGGGCATCGGCCCCTACGGAGGTTCAAGGATCGAGGTGCAAGTCCGCTTCTTCCTTTCAACAGATTCGGATTTGGCGGGATGCCTTCCCCTTGGGGGGAAGGTGGCGCGAAGCGCCGGATGAGGGGAGGTATCGACGACAGAGCGCCCCCCATCAACGAGCATTGAACATGCAGCGCCCCTCATCCGTCATCCGGCTTCCGTGAGACGCCGGATGCCACCTTCCCCCGAAGGGGAAGGCTTTGCGGAGAGTCCGCCAAATCCCGATTTCTCGACTTACCCAACAAAAAACCCTGGCCGCTTGCGCGGCCAGGGCCTTTTGTTTTTCCGGTTGCCCGGAGCGGTTGTCCGCTCCGGGCTTTGATTTGCGTTGGGTCCGTCGCGGCAGGCGGCCGACGGCCGCTTATGCCGCGGGAACGGGTGTGCTCGAAAGAGCGGTCGGCTTATTCAGCCAGCGCCTTGCCCTGCAGGGTGCGGTACATCCACAGGACCACCGTCTCGCGCAGGCAGTCGGACTTGCCGTTGAACATACCGTCGGCGCCCTTGTCGATGCCCTTCTCGTAGGCCCACAGCACAGCCTTGTAGTAGTAGGCCTTCGGATCGGTCACATCGGTGTAGGGGCTCTCAGACAGCGTGAAGGTGGGCTTGCCCTGCTGCGTGTACAGGAACACCATCATGTCTCTGCGGGACACGGACTTCTTTCTGCCGAACTCGGTATCGCTGACGCCCTTGGTGATGCCGTTCTCATAGGCCCACAGCACAGCCTTGTAGTAGTAGGCCTTGGGATCGGTCACATCGGTGAAGGGGCTGGTGGTCAGCGTGGGCTCGGGCTTGCCGGCGGCAACCCACAGATAGAACATCGCGTCGCCGCGCTTGACCGCCTTGCCGACACCGAAG